>NZ_JAMBAQ010000001.1 GCF_023336735.1 Moraxella oculi
CCGGTATTCTGACCAACTGAACTACCGCTGCGAACATGGTGGGCGGTAACGGATTCGAACCGCTGACCCTCTGCTTGTAAGGCAGACGCTCTACCAACTGAGCTAACCGCCCATGTTCTTTTAACTTTCAAACCAGCTAAATTAAATTCTAATTTAGTTGCTGTGTTCGTTCGTTGTGGTGCGTATTATATAGAGTTTTTATCTCATGTCAAACATTTTTTTTAAAAAAATATGAAATATTTTATAACTCATTGATTTTCATAATTATTTCATGATCATTTTTTAATGATGTTTTTAAGCTGTGTGTATGATTTTATCACACTCACTTTGTTAAGATGGTGAAGTGTGTGTTCTTTGGTGTGGCCATGTGAGTGTCCTCAATTCATCGTGCTTGAAAATCAAGGGCGATTGAATTGATGCAGTATCTAAGACCTGTGTCCGTGATGTGATTGTCATCAAATACATGACCTAAATGCCCGCCGCAATTACTACAAGTTACCTCAATGCGTCGCATGCCATGTGATAAATCCAGCGACCTGCTTAGGGCGGTGGGAGTCTTGGCACGATCAAAGCTTGGCCAACCACAACCTGAGTGAAATTTGTGCATGCTATCAAACAATACGGCATGACAGCCTTGACAACGGTAGATGCCATCGGCATCGCTGTCGGTGTGAATCCCAGTGAAAGGGGGTTCGGTACCCTTTTGACGCAGCACATGGTACACCTCTGGGCTTAATCGAGCCTGCCAGTCCGCCTCGCTCATTTGGCAGATGGCTTCTTTGCTTAGTGTTGGTTTTGGTGTTGGCATGATGATCCTTGATGGATTTGATGAATAAGAGGAGTAAATAACTAAATGGTCATGATGAATGCTAAATACAAGGGGTTTTGAAAAATGGCGGTTTTTTTATGATGTCAATGCATATCTTTTGACTGTTGCCATGCTTTTGTGTTTTGATTTGATTGGAAATGGCTTGCAAATTTTATGTGATTTGCCTAAAATTTGCCCATTTTTTTAATGACTGCTGGCTGTTGTTATGCGGTGCTTTACCATTGTGGTTGATACATCGGTAGTTGCATCAGTGATTAAGCTTTTGTTCATCAACTCACTAAAAATCTTAACAGAGGGTTTGTGTGAACAAGTCGTAAAATACCAACTGTTAAGAATGCGACTGGGCAATGCTTGAATAAATTAAGTGCCAAAAGCCAGTAAATCAATTAAAATCAACAAAAAATTGATGCGTGATAGACCTATGGGTAAAGCAAATGAATCATTTAGACAAACAAACTGCTAAAATTTTAAAAAAATCTACCAAGCTTGATAAAGTGTGCTACGACATCCGTGGCAGTCTGCTGCAGACCGCCAATCGCATGGAGGCAGAAGGGCAACGCATCATCAAGCTGAATATCGGCAATCCTGAACCATTTGGCCTGCTGCCGCCTGATGAAATTGTTAAAGATGTGGCGATGAATCTGTGCAATGCTTCTGGCTATTCTGACTCTCGGGGTATTTTTGCCGCTCGTAAGTCAATTTTACAATACTATCAGTCTAAGGGCTTGTTATCAGCTACTGATGTGAGCGATGTGTTCATTGGCAATGGTGTCAGTGAGCTTATTGTCATGGTCATGCAAGCACTGCTGGATGAAGGAGATGAAGTGCTGATTCCCATGCCTGATTATCCACTTTGGACAGCTGCGGCGAATTTGGCAGGTGGCAGAGCTGTACATTATCGCTGTGTGGAAGAAATGGACTGGCAGCCTGATTTGGCAGACATTGAAAGTAAAATCACTGCACGAACCAAAGGTATTGTTGTCATCAATCCAAATAATCCAACAGGAGCATTGTATTCGGATGCTGTCTTAAAACGCATTGCTGATTTGGCGGATGCTTATGGGCTTGTCATCATGGCTGATGAGATTTATGATCGCATCTTGTATGATGGGGCAAGCCACACGCCAATGTGCACCATCACTGACAGATCGCTGATTTTGACTTTTAGTGGTCTTTCCAAATCGCATCGTATTACAGGCTATCGTTCTGGTTGGCTGATGATTTCTGGCAAAAAAGACCATGCCAGTGATTTTATAGAAGGATTAGGCATGTTGGCAAGCATGCGTCTTTGTGCGAATGTGCCAGCTCAATACGCCATTCAAACTGCAATGGGCGGCTATCAATCCATGCAAGCACTGACCGCACCGCAAGGCAGATTGTGTAAACAACGAGATTTGGCAGTGTCTCGCTTAAATGCCATCAAGGGCATTAGTTGTACTGTGCCACAAGGGGCGTTTTATTGCTTTGCTAAGATTGATCGTGATATTTACCCAATCGATGATGACATGCAGTTCATGATGGACCTGCTCATTCAAGAAAAAGTGCTGATGGTTCAAGGCACAGGCTTTAACTGGGATAAACCTGACCATTTTCGCCTTGTGTTTTTGCCAAACCTTGTTGATTTGGAAGATGCGATGGATCGGCTGGACAGATTTTTTGCCAATCAGCGTAAAAAATTTGGTACTGTATGATTGGGGCTTTTGGGCATTCGTGCTTACCAATCAGCATTGATCCTATGATGATTGTTTTGGGCGTTGTACACCACCGTAATTTTTCATGCTTTTTATGTGAGTGATGCGATCGAATGGTCATTCCGTCAGCATTTGCGTGCTTCATGATGCGATAAGATGAATTTTTAATGAAAATAAGATACAATGGCAATTTTCGTTGATGAGTGTGAGTATGGTAGATAGAGTGTTGCAGTCAGTGGGCGGTGAAATGGTGGTGAATACTGCCCAAGAGTTAAAGCAAGTTGCCCAATCAGGCAAGGAAGTTGCCAAAGATATAGCAAATGCTACTGTTGACGGATTGGAAGATGGTACCAATCAAGCTTTGCAGTTTTTGGGCGTGCCGATTGACATTACTGATTTGCTCCATAACAGTGTGGCAATTACCATTAACTTGATTTTGGCATTACTCATCTTTTTTGTGGGAAAGTGGGTTGGCAAGCGTATTTTGGAGCTGGTGAATCATGCGTTACAAAAAACACATCTTGACCAAACGGTACTTAATTTCCTAAACAATCTGCTGTATGGGTTAATGCTTGTAACAGTAACCTTAGCAGCACTCAATAAGCTGGGTGTGAATACGAACTCATTCGTAGCGGTGCTTGGTGCGGTGGCAGTTGCCATTGGTATGGCATTAAAAGACCAATTATCCAATTTGGCTGCTGGCGTGATGATTGTGATTTTCCGTCCTTTTGGACGAGGTGATTATGTTGAGGTGGGTGGGCATGTAGGTACGGTGCTTGACATCACATTGGTCAATACGCGCATTAAAACGCCAGCCAATCATGAAGTCATCATTCCTAATGGCGACATCATGACCAGTTCTAGTACGAACTTTTCATCTCTGCCTACTCGTCGTGTTGATGTCGTGGTGGGTATTGGTTACCATAGTGATATCAAAAAAGCACGCGAAGTGATGCTGATGATTGCTGATGCACATGATCTTATTTTAAAAGAACCCAAGCCTTTGGTGCGTGTGACAGCTTTGTCCGACAGCTCGGTGGACATGACTTTGTATGTCTGGGCGCAGAATGAGGATTGGTTTGGCGTGCAGTGCGATTTGTTGGAACGCATCAAATATGCGTTTGATGATCATGGGGTAGACATTCCTTTCCCCAATCGCACGCTGCATCTAGAGGGTCTTGATGAATTGAGTGAATTACTAAAAGAGCGCAGAAATATTGTTAAATAATTAAAAAGCCTCAATCATTGAGGCTTTTTTGTCATCTAAAAGATGCGGTTTAGACCGTTTAATGCCGCCACACGATACGCTTCTGCCATCGTAGGGTAATTGAAAGTGGTGGCGATGAAATACTCTAATGTATGACCACATTTCATCACTGCCTGACCAATATGAATGATTTCAGAGGAGTGATTGCCATAGCAGTGGATGCCAAGAATTTCCAAAGTCTCTCGGTGGAAAAGAATTTTAAGAAATCCAGAACGCTCACCGATGATTTGTGCACGCGCCAAGTGTTTGAAAAATGCTTGACCAACTTCATAAGGGATTTGCTCTCGTGTCAAATCCTCCTCAGTTGCACCAATGCTAGAAATTTCTGGGATGGTATAAATGCCTGTCGGTACGCTGTCGATGAATTCAGCCTGTTCATCACCAACCATAAAGCCAGCGGCATTACGACCCTGATCGTAAGCGGCGGAAGCCAAAGATGGCCAGCCGATCACATCACCAGCAGCATAGATGTTCGGCAGGCTGGTTCGATAGGTCTTGTCTACTTCAAGCTGACCACGGCTGTTGGCTTTTAAACCAATGGCTTCCAGGTTAAGGCTGTCGGTGTTTCCTGAACGACCATTACACCAAAGTATGGCATCTGATCTGATTTTTTTGCCACTTTTTAAATGCAATACCACGCAGTCATCATGTGTTTCTAGGCGATCAATTTCTTCATTGTTACGAATGCGTACGCCAAATTGACGAAAATCGTGTGACAGTGCATCGGAGATTTCATCATCCAAATAGCTTAGCAGCTGATCTTTATTATTAATCAAATCAACAACATAACCAAGGCCTGTAAAAATTGAGGCATATTCACAACCAATCACACCTGCACCATAGATGATGATTTTACGAGCAACATAATCCATCTGTAAGATTTTATCTGAATCAAATACTCTAGGATGGTCAAAATCCAACAGATCGGGACGATAGGGGCGAGAGCCGACAGCGATGACTGCTTGATTAAAAGTTAAAGTTTTTTTGGTGCCATCTTCTGACGATTCTACTTGAAGAGTATGTGCATCTAAAAAACTGCCCCAGCCTTGAATGATTTCAATGCGATTGCGTTCATAAAATAAGCGATGGGTATTGACTTGGTTTAAAATGACATTACGAGCTTTACTGAGTACTTTATTGAGTGGTACTTGTAGGTTGTCAGTAAAAGAGCTAAATAGCGGATCTCGACGCATGCCAATGATATTAAATACGGATTGGCGTAATGCCTTACTTGGGATGGTGCCAACATGAGCACAGTTACCACCGACTTGATCTCTAGGATCGATGACGGCGACTTTTTGACCTGATTTGGCAAGCTTCATCGCCGCCGCTTCGCCTGCTGGACCAGCACCTAATACAATGGCATCATATTCATAACTGTGCTTTTTTGTCGGTTGATTGTGTGCTTCTGTGTGTAGAGCGATGCGTTGCCCATCTAATGGGCTGATTAATGCTTGATGGATGAGATCGGTATCAGCTTGCTCATAAAGCTGTGTGGGAATTTCTGTTGATGGCGTGTTTGGCTGCCCATCTGAATTGATGGCATCTGCTGTATTCGTCGTGATTTTTTTGGTCATGGATTGGCCTTATTTCTTAATTATGAATAGATTGGCATGAAAAGAAGTGATGTGCCTTAATCATCAAGTAGTTAAGATGTCTAAGCTTGGTCAAATGATGCGTCTGGTCATGCCTGTCATCTGCAAAATACGAGTAGCAATCTCCTCAACACTCATCTCTGACACATTTAAATTGGGGATTTTTTGAGTGGTGTAAATCGCTTGAATGGCGCGTTGTTCTTCTTGACATTGAGCAAGTGAGGCGTAGCGACTGCCAGCTTTACGCTCCTGGCGAATGCGTACCAAACGCTCGGTGTCAATCGTCAGACCGAATAATTTGTGATGATAGGGCTGCAACACCTTGGGAAGGTTGCTGGTATTAAGGTCATCTTCGGTTAAGGGGTAGTTTGCAGCACGAATACCAAATTGCAGTGCCAGATATAGTGAGGTTGGTGTCTTTCCTGAGCGAGACAGTCCAACCAAGATGATGTCTGCACCGTCATAATGATTGGTGCGTGCTCCATCATCATTATCCAAGGCGTAATGCACCGCATCAATGCGTGCCTTGTAATCTTCTGAGTCCACATCACCATGTGCCATGCCTGTGTGCGGGTTGGGGATTTCATTGATTTCTGTGGCAATGCGGTTGATAAGACCTTCATAGATATCTAGGTTGGTTGCTGTTGCCGCATTGATGATGGTGCGAATCTCATCGCTGACGATGGTGTCAAAAACCAGTGGTTTTAATCCTGATAAGCGGTGTGCGTCATTGATACGCATGACTGCTTGGTGTGCAAGCTCAATGGTATCTACATAAGGAATGACCTTGATGTCAAATTTGACATTGCCAAATTGACTAAGTAATGAACGCCCTAGGGTTTCGGCGGTAATCGCTGTGCCATCAGAGATAAAAAACGCACTACGCAATGGTGCTGTGAGCGAATCTGATTTGTCTGATATTTTTTGGCTCGGTGTCGGAGTATGGACATACATGAGCTTTCTCCTTGTCCTTGCTGATGCATTAACGAAACGATGAGCATGCATCAGTATAGCATAAAAATGCCCATTTTTAAGCGATATTTGCAAATTAGCCATCTTGACACATCATTGGCAGTCGTTTGTGTCAGCAGTTCATTTAAAAATAACAGCATTTACTAGGCTTTGGTTGATGGTCGTCGCATTTAAATTCATTCATCAATAAAATATTAAGTATTTTTATAAAAAATAACATTGAGTATAAGTTCATTTATCGCTATAATTTGTCAATAATTTCATCAAATTGTAAGGGGTGGACCTATGTCCCAAGTCATTGCATTTAGTCAACTTGGTAAAAACGATGTGGAAATCGTCGGTGGTAAAAACTCATCACTGGGCGAGATGATCAGTAACTTAGCTGGTGTGGGCGTGTCTGTGCCAAATGGCTTTGCCACCACTGCTGACGCTTTTAATCGTTTTTTGAGCGAAACTGGCTTGCTTGAGCAAATTAATGCCGAACTTAAAGATTTGGATGTGAACGATGTTGAAAAACTTGCCGAAGTCGGTGCTAAGGTGCGTGGTTGGGTCATCGCTCAACAGTTGCCACAAGACTTAGAAGCAGAAATTCGCAATGCCTATCACGAGCTAACAGATGGACAGGATGTTGCGGTGGCGGTGCGTTCAAGTGCGACGGCAGAGGACTTGCCTGATGCTTCTTTTGCAGGGCAACAAGAAACTTTTTTGAACATTCGTGGTATTGATAATGTGCTGATTGCCATCAAGGAGGTTTTTGCCAGTCTTTATAATGATCGTGCGATTGCTTATCGTGTCCATAAAGGCTTTGAGCATGCTGGCGTGGCATTGTCTGCTGGTGTGCAACGCATGGTGCGTTCAGAGACTGGCACAAGTGGCGTGATGTTCACCTTAGATACCGAAAGCGGCTTTGATGAGGTGGTGTTCATCACGGCAAGCTATGGCTTAGGTGAGATGGTGGTGCAAGGAGCGGTGAATCCTGATGAGTTTTATTTATCAAAAAAACTCCTGGCAGCAGATCGCCCTGCGGTGATTCGTCGCAATCTTGGTGCTAAGCAGATTAAAATGATCTATGGTGATGAAGGTACAACCAAGCGTTCTACTAAGATTGTGGATGTGGACAAGGCTGACCGCCAACAATTTGCACTTACTACAGATGAGCTTACTCGCTTAGCTAAGCAAGCCGTCATCATTGAAAAGCACTATGGATGCCCAATGGATATTGAATGGGCGAAAGATGGCGATACAGGAGAGCTGTTCATCGTGCAAGCTCGTCCAGAGACTGTCAAATCTCGTCAGGATAAGACCAGTGTTGAGCGTTATGTCATTCCTTCAAAAGGCGAAAAAGTACTCTGCGAAGGTCGATCGATTGGTCGTCGTATCGGTACAGGCAAGGTGCGGATTGTCAACAGTCTCAATGAAATGAGTAAGGTGCAAGATGGCGATGTGCTTGTCTCTGACATGACAGATCCTGACTGGGAACCTGTGATGAAGCGTGCTTCTGCCATCATTACCAATCGTGGCGGTCGTACTTGCCATGCAGCAATCATCGCACGAGAGCTTGGTGTGCCAGCCATTGTCGGTTGTGGTAATGCCACAGAAGTGCTGACAGATGGTCAAGCGGTAACGGTGTCATGTGCTGAGGGTGATACGGGCTTTATTTATGAAGGCTTACTAAACTTTGAAGTACAAAAAAATTCAATCGCCAGCATGCCAGAGCTTGCCTTTAAAGTGATGATGAATGTTGGCAATCCTGATCGTGCTTTTGACTTTGCACAAATCCCAAATGAAGGAGTGGGTCTGGCTCGACTGGAGTTCATCATCAATCGCATGATTGGTGTGCACCCTAAGGCGTTGCTAAATATCGACAGTCTGCCACAAGAGACTCGCCTACAAATATTTGAGCGTATGGCAGGTTATAATTCTCCTGTGGAATTTTATGTCAATAAACTCATTGAAGGCATTTCAACCCTTGCTGTGGCATTTGACGATAAGCCTGTCATTGTGCGTATGAGTGATTTTAAATCTAATGAATACGCCAATCTCATCGGTGGTAAGCTTTATGAACCACATGAGGAAAACCCAATGCTTGGTTTCCGTGGAGCCAGCCGCTATATTTCAGAAAATTTCCGTGATTGCTTTGAGCTTGAATGCTGTGCATTGAAATATGTGCGTGAAGAGATGGGCTTGACAAATGTCAAAATCATGATTCCATTCGTACGCACCACCACAGAAGCTGCACAAGTCATTGAACTTCTTGAAAAAAATGGCTTGAAGCGTGGTCAAAATGGTCTTGAAATCATCATGATGTGTGAGTTGCCAACCAATGCCTTGCTTGCTGATGACTTTTTAGCCTATTTTGATGGTTTTTCCATTGGTTCAAATGATTTGACGCAGCTGACCTTGGGGCTTGATCGTGATAGTGGCATCATCTCACACTTGTTTGATGAGCGAGATGCGGCGGTCAAAAAATTGCTTAGCATGGCGATTGATGCTTGTCGTAAGCAGGGTAAGTATGTGGGCATCTGTGGTCAAGGGCCTTCAGATCACCCAGATCTTGCTCGCTGGTTGATGGAGCAGGGCATCAGCTCAGTATCACTAAATCCAGATACAGTGCTGGATACTTGGTTGTTTTTAGGGCAGAATAAATAGTTCAGGCTTTACTAACTTCCTGCAAATCCTATTTTCTACTAACTCAATAGGATTTGCAGGATTTTTTTATGCAATAACTAATCAATTTGACGATAAAAATTAAAAAACTGGAATTTGTCATTAATCATGATGTCAAAATTCTTATTGCTTTTTTATTTTATCAGGGACTTTGTTAAAAATTGGGCTTGGGTAAGCATAATTTTAATTTGATCTCATCTGATGAATGATGATCTCTCATTAGTATTGGTTGAACTTTCTAGTAACAGCATCTCATTTGTTTTAAACAAGAGTTTTTTATGATTAAAGAAATTTTTTTTGCTAACCCAAATGTAAAGCGGTATGCTTTTTTTATGCTCTTTTTTCAGATGGGTATGGCAATATCACTGGCTTCTATGCCAATTTATTTTAAAAATGAAAACGCCATCTCCGCCTACGGAATGGCATATTCGGTTATGGCGGTAACAGGGGTGTTTTCTTTTGTTTATGGAATGTTTGTAGATAAAATTGGTTTTGCCAAAGCCTTGTTATTTGCTTTATTATTATACGCCCTTGCTTTATCTATGCGGGTATTTACGCACCCAGTCATTGCGGTTATGACGGCAATAATCGCAGGTGTTGGTGCATCTACTGCCATTCTCGCCAATCGCTCTTGGGTTCTACAAATTTCTGAAGACAGTACCCAGAATACCACCAAATTAACCGCAATGCGTTCTATGATTGTCAATATTGCTATGTTGGTTGGGACGGGTCTTGTATCGTTGGCGGTGTATGTATTTGGTTCTATTTATTTTTGGTTATTGTTAATGGCAGGCGGTTTTGTTTTTATGTCAAGTGTGTTTGCCTATCAGAATATTAAGTTCGATAAATTGAAAAAGGTAGCAATTAAGCCCAAAGAAAAAATATCCATAAAAAATATTTTAACCTTATCTACTATTTTGTTTATTTTATCTAATTTTGTTGTTGGTTTTTATGTTGGTTTATTTAAGCCTTACTTGATTTTGATGTTTGTGGAGTATGGTGTTTCCGAATCTAAGTCGGTATTTATTTATCTGATGACGACCGTTATGTCTATTTTGGTAAATATGCTATTATTGAAATATAATAACAAATTTAAAAATATGCCTTTTATTGGATTTTTTGTTGCAATGATAGGCTATATTTTGTCTTTTTTGCTAATGTCTTTTGGCTTGTATTATGGTTTGGCTCTTTGGGTGCTGGTGTTAGCAACTTTGGCGAGAAGTGCATTTACTGGATTATCTTCATCTTTTGAAGAAGTATTAGAATATGAATTTCTTGATAAAGCAACTTTGGCGATGGCTTTGGGTTTTACCCAAACTGCTTTTTTGGCAGGAGATGCTGTTGGTTCATTGGTTACAAGTTTATGGATTGTACCAAAAAATATAGCAGATTATGCCCAGATTTGTTTATATTGTGCAGTATTGGCAGCTGTTCATATGGCGATTATTTTTTTGTTAAAGTTATTGATAAAAAGATAGTATTGGTGTAAGGTGTGATGCACCGTCATGACGGAAGGTCATTTCAACTGTTTTTTTTGGATTGTCATCACCAAATCAATGTTGTTTAAATATGTCATGATGGGTAGGGGTGCAATACATCATTCAAGTCATATCAGCAATCAATTTAACTTGTTATGTTTCATCAATCCTGCACTCATGGCATTAAATGAAAAACTAAGAAAACAAATCAGCATCAGACGAAATTTGTTCATTGAGAAAATTCACATTCAATGATTGTAACTTGCCACATTTTCGTTTAAAATAAAAAAATTTCATCATGACGACAGTAAAATGAAAATTTTTTTAGCTAGAAATAAAGTTCAAGCAGGTCCATACACACTCGAAGAGGTCAATATCATGCTTTCATCAGGAGCGGTGGTTCTTGATGATTTGATGTGGCATTCGGGAATGAATGGTTGGCAAAAAATTGGCGATGTTACTGGTGGTCAACTAAGTTACCAGCCAAACACCACCAATTTGCAGTCAGCCAATCAGTCAGCCCAGCCATCAATTCAGCGTGGTTTTGGCGATAATGTTGAGTTCAAAACACACGCAGATAAGCGTGTGAGTGTTGATGAGTTGTATGGTCGTCAGCCAATCAACCCAGCCAAACCAAACCCATCAAATTCATTGAATGGTAAGGTTCATCATCCCTCTGAAACTGTGTACGCATCTATCGGCAGTCGTTTTTTGGCATTGGCAATTAACATGACTTTATTTCTTGTTGCATTCATGCCGTTTATTTCAGGATTGATGAAGTTGAATCCTGATCGTCAGCTGATGACCACGGGAAGCTTTGAAGCTCGCATGGCTTATGCTAAAAAGTTGGCTGAGCAGCTTCCAAGCCAGGTAACGACGATGACGCTGTTACTGTTGGGTGGGTTTTTTATTGTGCAGTTGATGTTAATCGTCATGCGTGGGCAGTCATTTGGCAAGCTGGTTACTGGCATTCGTGTGCTTGATGCAAAAACTGGTCAGTTACCTTCTTTGGGTTCTTTACTGGGCATGCGTACGATGTTGCTGGTGGTGATTTATTGGCTGGCGTCTGTTTTGCCGTTTAATATTGCTTTTTTATTGCTGGGTGTTCATTATTTCATGGCAGCATCTGATCATAAAAAGCAAGGGTGGCACGATAGAATCGCTAAGACGGTGGTTGTCAAAGCATCTCCAGATCAACTTAATAAAAAACAGTGAAAGTGGGAATGATACAGATGGATTTGATGGCAGCATTCACGCCGCAGCAGCTTGCCGTATTGGATAAAGTGCAGTTGCCTGATGACTGGAAAATGGCACTATCTGATGTTCTGCTGTCCCCCATAATGGATAATTTGCGTGCGTTTTTGCGGAATGAATATGCACAGGGTAAGACCATTTATCCACCCAAGTCATTGATTTTTAATGCTTTGAACACCACCCCATTATCATCGGTAAAAGTCGTCATACTTGGGCAAGACCCTTATCATGGAGCAGGGCAGGCAATGGGTTTGTCGTTTAGTGTGCCAAGAATCATTCCCAAACCGCCAAGTCTTCAAAATATCTTAAAAGAACTGGCGAATGATTTAAACATTCCCATATCGCCACATGGTGATTTGACACACTGGGCAAATCAAGGCGTTTTGTTGCTCAATGCAACTTTGACGGTGGAAAATGGGCGTGCAGGCAGCCATCAAAATTGTGGCTGGGAAGAGTTTACAGATGCGGTGATTGATGTCATCAATAAAAAAACCGAACGGACGGTTTTTATCCTATGGGGCAGTTATGCTAAGAAAAAAGGGCGATTCATTGATGCTTCTCGCCATTTGATTTTAAATGCCAATCACCCATCTCCACTCTCGGCAAATCGTGGTGGTTTTTTTGGCAGTCGACCATTTTCTCAGACTAATGAATACTTGATAAAATTTGGTAAATCGCCGATTGATTGGGCATTGCCAAAATGATGTTGATTTAAGATGTTAATTTAATCATGTGTGAGTATTATGATCATTTCGACCAGCAAAAGATTCAGACCGATGAAGATTTCTTAAAACACCCATCGAACGATTTGTTTTGTGCTAAAAATAATTTTTTAAAACGCGTAAACCAAGTATTCATCAAGTCTGATGAAGAGTTCGATGAGCGTGATGGTCATTTTATGAGCATTGCTCTAGATATGGCAAGGCAAGGTGCCAAACTTGGTGAAGTTCCTGTTGGGGCGGTGATTGTACAAAATGACCAACTCATCTCACAGGCCTTTAACCGCCCCATTAGTACAAAAAATCCGATCGCTCATGCTGAGATGAATGCCATACAGCAAGCGTGTGTCTATTTTGATAACTATCGCTTACCAAAAGACTGTACGCTATATGTTAGCCTGGAGCCCTGCACCATGTGCTTAGGGGCAATCGTACACAGTCGTCTTGATAGGGTGGTGTTTGCTGCTATGGAACCAAAATCAGGTTCGGTGATTAGTCAGGAAAATTTTGCAAATAAAGCTTATTTTAATCATTATCTGACGATAGAAGGCGGGTTGATGGCGAAGCAGTCTGGGCAATTATTGCAGGATTTTTTTAAACAAAGACGCCGTGCTAAACAATCAAAAAATACTCATTAAATAATAGCGATTAAAAGAGATGGTGTATGACAGCTTTTATTATTACGATTGATGGTCCATCTGGTGCAGGCAAGGGGACGGTGGCATATCGATTGGCTGAGCATTTTGGTTTTGAGCTATTAGACAGTGGTGCGTTGTATCGCATCGTTGGGTTGGTTGCTTACCAAAATGGTTTATTGGATCATGAAAAAATTGATGAGAACGCAGTGGCGGAGTTGATCGACTCTTTGAGCTTGTCTTTTTGTCTAAATCATGACACAAAAACGGTGGAAATTCTCATCAATGATCGGTATTTGATTGATGACATTCGTAATGAAACTGTGGGTGGATATGCCTCTAAAGTGGCGGTCTTGCCAAAAGTGCGTACAGCCTTATTATCTTTACAAAAAGATATGGCAAAGGGCAAAACGGGACTTGTTGCAGATGGTCGAGACATGGGAACAGTGATTTTTCCTAAGGCAAATGCCAAAGTGTTTTTGACGGCAAGTGCTAAAGCTCGGGCCGATAGAAGGGTATTGCAACTGCACAATGCTGGCAAGCATGCTGATTACGATGTCATTTTGGCAGAGATTATCGCTCGTGATGAAAGAGATGAAAATCGCTTGGCTGCTCCAAGTCGTCCTGCTGATGATGCCTTAGTGATTGACAGTTCGGACAAATCGGCAGATGAAGTGTTTGCCACGGTGTTGGATTTTGTTAACTCTCAGCGATGATTGGGTGGTTAATCTTGGCATGCTGTATGTGTGGCAACACTCACCTCAGTCCCATTTAAAGGGGTGGTATAAAACACTATCCATCTTATCAATAGTGTGATATAATTGGTAAAATTTTATCTACTGTGTTGTTATTAAGCTTAAAAACCAGCATTTCTTAATGATGCACATCACTTGAACCGTACTGAGCTGGCAGACTACGGCTAATTTTAAGGTATTACTAATGAATTTATCATTTGCTGAACTGTTTGAACAAAGCAACGCCAATGAAATTAAGGTTGAGATTGGTGCTGTCATTTCTGGCACTGTTGTTGCCATCGACAATGAGCGCATCACTGTTGATACTGGCCTTAAATCAGAAGGTTTTATCGCTCGTTCTGAATTCTTGAACGAAGCTGGTGAGCTGGAAGTTGCTATTGGCGATACAGTTGATGTTGTTGTTGAGAAAGTTGACAACGGCATGGGCGAAACCGTTCTTTCTCGTGAAAAAGCGAAGCGTGAAGAAAGCTGGCGTGCGCTTGAACAGCTTCATGAAAATGACGAAATCGTTACTGGTCTTATCTCTTCTAAAGTTAAAGGTGGCTTTACTGTTGAGATTGGTTCTGTGCGTGCATTCCTACCAGGTTCATTAGTAGATGTGCGTCCAGTACGCGAGACGACTCACCTAGAAGGTAAAGAGCTTGAGTTTAAAGTCATTAAGATTGATAAACAACGCAATAACATCGTTGTGTCTCGTCGTGCTGTGATGGAAGCTGAAAACTCAGCTGAGCGTGATGAGTTGCTTGCTAAGCTAGAAGAAGGCATGGAAGTTAATGGTATCGTTAAGAACCTAACTGACTATGGTGCATTCGTTGATTTGGGCGGTATTGACGGCCTATTACATATCACTGACATGGCATGGAAGCGTATCAAGCATCCGTCAGAAGCGGTGGAAGTTGGTCAAGATCTGAAAGTTAAAGTATTGAAGTTTGACCGTGAACGCAACCGTGTTTCTCTGGGTTTAAAACAGCTTGGTTCTGACCCATGGGGCGAGGTTGAGAAGACTTATCCAGTGGGTACAATCACCAAAGCTCGTGTGACCAACCTAACAGATTATGGCTGCTTTGCTGAAATCGCAGAAGGTATCGAAGGTTTGGTGCATGTGTCTGAGATGGATCACACCAATAAGAACATTCACCCATCGAAAGTTGTTCAGGTAGGCGATGAAGTAGATGTGATGGTTCTTGAGATTGACTGTGAGCGTCGTCGCATCAGCTTGGGTATTAAGCAAACCATGCCAAACCCATGGGAAGAGTTTGATAAAAACCATGCCAAAGGTGATAAAATCTCTGGTACCATTAAGTCAATCACTGACTTTGGTCTATTCATCGGTTTAGAAGGTGGCATTGATGGCTTGGTACATCTTTCTGACATCTCTTGGACAGAGTCTGGGGAAGAGGCCATCCGTAACTACACCAAAGGCGATACTGTAGAAGCTGTGGTATTGCAAGTAGATGCAGAAGCCAATCGCATCAGCTTAGGTATCAAGCAGTTGAATTCTGATCCATTTAACGAATATTTATTGGCAAACGACCGTGGTGCCATCGTTAAAGGCACAGTAAAAGAAGTGGACGCTAAAGGTGCTGTCATTACTTTGGCTGATAAAGTAGAAGGTTATTTGGCTGCTGCTGACATTGCTCGTGAGCGTACTGAAGATGCTTCTAAAGTACTGAACATTGGCGATGAAGTGGAAGCTAAAATTGTTCGTGTTGACCGTAAATCTCGTAGCATCACTTTGTCAGTGAAGGCAAAAGATGAAGCTGATGAGCGTCAAGCAATCAAAGAACTGTCAAACGCTGCGGCTGAAAATCAACCTAAGACTTTAGGTGATATCTTTGCAGATCAGCTAAAAGGCTAATCTTTCATTGAGACATGAAAAAAGGGCGGTATATTTCCGCTCTTTTTCATGTTTATACAGAATGCTGTATCGCTACTGTATAAGTTTTTCACATCTGTTATAAAAAATTTTATAAACTATGGTAAAATATGCGATGAATTGATGAAAGTTGGTAAAAGCTCATTTATTCATACCGAATTTTTTTACCATCATCATTATTAATACAAAGCGAAAAATACATTGTATGCTTTTTATGAAAGATATGGTATCTTTATCAGCTTAAGGTGAGACATATGCATCAAGCGATTAATAAATCCGATTTGATTTCAAACTTGGCGTCAGCATGTGATGGCATTGAAGAGACTGTTGTCGATCGGGCGGTGCGTGAAATTATTGGGCTGATGGTCGATTGCTTGACATATGATGGGCGTGTGGAGGTGCGTGGATTTGGTAGTTTTTGCCTACATCATCGTAATGCCAGAAGTGCTCGCAATCCGCGTACGGGAGAGTCTGTTGTTGTCAAGGCGAAGGCGGTGCCACACTTTAAGCCAGGCAAAGCTTTAAGAGAGGCTGTCAATGCCATCAATGATTGAGCATTCATTCGCATAGAGTATTATTGTAAATTTAAGTCAATTAGAGAAAGTCATGCACATTGTTTTAATTGTTTTACTGGCCGCTGTCTGTGCCTATGCCATTGGCTTGGTGTTGATTAACAACCGAGAAGTGGCGGTGAATCTGATATTTTCTGATGTACCAGCAATGAACTTGGGTTTGTTGCTTATCATTACCATTGCTTTAGGATTGGTATTGGGTATGTTGCTGGCACTTTTGGTATTCAGAGTTTTTCAAAATAAATGGGAAATCAGTCGTTTGAGTAAAGAGTTGAAGCTGACTCAATCCCAATTGACGGAAGCTAATATTAAACTTGCTCAGCAAGCAGAATCCCTTGCAGCACAAACTGTGGTGGTAGAGACTGTTACTCCAAATCATCTACAAAACACATTAAGAGATTGATGATGAATTCTCCAATCATTGTTGCGGTAGACAGGCATGATTTATCATCAGCATTGGCATTGGCGGATTTGTTAGATCCTAGCTTATGCCGTTTGAAGGTTGGTAAAGAGTTATTTACTGCCTGTGGAAATCAGGTCATTAAAGCATTTCATGACCGTGGATTTGAGGTGTTTTTGGATTTAAAATTCCATGACATACCTAATACCACTGCCCAAGCGGTGTTATCGGCTGCTGATATGGGTGTGTGGATGACAAACATACATGCCAGCGTTGGCTCTGATACAATGCGTTTGTGTAAGCAAAGACTCTTGGACGCAGGGTATGACACGCTATTGATTGCTGTTACGGTACTGACCTCAATGAAAGATGCTAATTTGCGTGAGCTTGGTATCATGCGTACAGCAAAAGAGCAAGTCTTGCACTTGGCAAATTTGACCAAGCAGGCAGGACTTGATGGCGTGGTGTGTTCCGCTCAAGAAGCCAAAGAGCTAAAAGTAGCACTGGGTGCGGATTTTAAATTAATTACTCCAGGTATTCGCTTAGTGGACGATGGTGCGGATGATCAACAGAGGGTTTGCACACCAAAAGAAGCACTGTCGAATGGTTCAGATTATTTGGTGATTGGTCGCCCCATCACGACCGCTACTGATCCGAAAGAAAAGTTGCAGCTGATTTTGGCACAGAGATAGGCTTGTTTGATGATTTTAAGAAACCTTGCAAGATGACTTGCGGGGTTTTATTCATATAAGTTAAAAATAGTTTCTATTGCTTGATTGTTATGAGATGGTTGGGTTGGTGCCATTTTTAGATATGATGGATTGTGCGTTGTACAATATAAAAGAGCCAATATATGAGTCATAAATTATTTTATTAAAGATGAATTATTAGGGTAAAAATATGCAAACTTTAGCGTGGAAATTAGAAGATGATGTCAATGACTATGTCAAAAGCCAATTAGAAAAATTAGGACTAAAAAAACTCACCGATTATAATGTTGAAAGCAGTATGTCGGACTGTCTAAAAGAAGCCCTAAAAGGCTCAGCCAAAACTGCCAATAAAACCAATTTTGGCAAGCCTGATTTTCATCTTGAAAAATACAAACCAAAAGATAAAATTATCCCTGTTATTATTGAAAATAAATTATCCATAAAAGCTCGTTAGCGAAAACAAAGACGGCGTAAAATTTGATGACAAATCCATTGCCAATTTTGCGGTCAATGGGGCGTTGTATTATGCTCGTAACATCATTGCCAGCCATAAATACGATGAAGTGATTCCCATTGGTTGTGCTGGCGATAATTATAATAATGTCAAAATACAAGTGTATTATGTCTTTGGTAGTGGCGAAAATGCGTTTAAGTTAATAGAAACTTGCACTGCATTTGACTTTTTGGAAAATCAAAAAGCCTTTGGTGAGTTTTATAAAAATGCGGTTTTGACAGAAGATGACAAGCACCGCATTTTAATCAATAGCCAAGTGGTATTAAAATCTTATGCCAAAGCTTTAAATAAACTCATGCACAATCACAATATTACCGCCCCACAGCGTGTGCTGTATGTTTCTGGAATGCTCCTTGCCATGCAGGACACCAAAGACAGCAATCGCAATATCATTGACGGATTAACGCCTAATGATTTAAAAGGATTTCAAACCGCCAATAAAAGAGATGGCATATTGATTTTTAATCAAATCAATGAATTTTTGACTTATAAACAAATCAATGAAAACAAAAAATCATTGATGTTAGCAAGTTTTAATGAAATTGCCAAAGACAGTCAAAGGGACGAACCTATCAAAAACGACAAGGCAGTTAGCAATCTTTTGCAAGAAGAAGCAAGCCCCACCAAACAAATATTTAGCTTTATTTATGAATATATCTATAAATCCATTGACGGACTTGCAGGGCATATTGATATTATGGGCGAGATGTATTCAGAATTTTTAAAATATGCCTTGGGAGACGGTAAAGAAATTGGCATTGTGCTAACACCGCCTTATGTTACCAAAATGATGGCACAAATACTAAATATCGGTATTGATAATAAAGTAATGGATTTAGCCACAGGTTCGGCAGGATTTTTAATCTCGGCAATGGAGCTTATGATAGAACAAGCCGAAACCAAATACGGCAAAAATACCACCAACGCCAATGAACTGATTGCAAAAATCAAGACAGAGCAATTATTGGGCATAGAGTTAAACGCTGAGATGTACACGCTTGCTACCACCAATATGATATTGCGTGGCGACGGTTCTAGCAAGATAGAAAAAGGCAGTGCATTTAATCGTCCACCAGAGCTGTTTAGTGCGTTTAATGCCGACCGTGTTTTATTAAATCCGCCATTTAGTTATGATGAAAACGGTATGCCCTTTATCGCTTATGGGCTTGATAAAATGCAAAAAGGCGGACTGGGGGCGATTATTATTCAAGACAGTGCAGGTAGTGGTAAGGCGATTAAATCCAATACCGATATTTTATCCAAACACACCTTAATTGCCAGTATCAAAATGCCTACTGATTTATTTCAACCAATGGCAGGCGTGCAAACTTCTATTTATATCTTTAAAGCCCATACACCGCACGATAGTGATGTGCCTGTTAAGTTTATTGATTTTAGAAATGACGGCTACAAACGCACCGAAAGAAGCTTGCAAGAAATTGACAATCCGACACAGCGTTATCAAGATATTATTAAAATCTATAAAGCAGGCAAAAACGCCAAGGTTGATGATAAACTTTGGGATTTGGACGATATTTATATAGAAAGCTGTATTACTTGAAATGGCAATGACTGGAATTTTGACCAACACAAAAAGATAGACACCAAACCCACGCTTGCCGATTTTAAAAAGACGGTGGCAGATTATTTGAGTTGGGAAGTGTCGCAAATATTGCAAAATCAAAAAGACGATGATTTGGGAAAGGTCTAACCCCTGCTTTACAAAAATTGGAAAATGAATTTTTGAAAAGTGGGGGAGAGTGGAAAGAGTTCTTGATTGGAGATATTTTTAACATTAATACGCCAAAAAAGAAATTTGATGCCAACAAAATTACTTTTGGTGGCGATTATCCTTATGTTGCTCGTGGCGATAAAAATAACGGCATTCGTGGTTATACAAACGAAGATACTAAATATTTAAACAATGGCAGTACGATTAGTTTTGGTCAAGATACCGCAACAATGTTTTATCAAGAAAATGCGTATTTTACAGGCGATAAAATAAAAGTGTTTTCACTTAAAAACGGCAAATTGAATAAACTAAATAGCCAATTTTTAATATCCGCAATGAAAAAATCTTTTGGTTTATTTAGTTGGGGAAGTAGTAGTTTTAGTGAAGGGAGTTTAAAACAATCAAAAATTCAATTACCAATAATAAATAGTGAACTGGCTTTTGACTATATGGAAAACTATATGCGGGAGCTACAAAAAGAAAGGCTGCGGGAGCTACAAAAAGAAAGGCTGCGGGAGCTACAAAAAGAAAGGCTGCGGGAGCTACAAAAAGAAAGGCTGCGGGAGCTACAAAAAGAAAGGCTGCGGGAGCTACAAAAAGAAAGGCTGCGGGAGCTACAAAAAGAAAGGCTGCGGGAGCTACAATTGTACCTTGATATTACAGGTTTTTCAAGCTATGAATTGACAGATGACGAATTAAAAGCTCTGGGGGGGTGATATTGTTTGGGGCAGTTATCGGATTGGGGATTTGTTTAATGTTTCTCCGACAAAATGGTATAAATTAAGAAATGACGAGATTTTATCTCGTAATGGTAGCGTGCCTGTTGTTTCCAATTCGTCTATTGATAATGGTGTTATGGGTTGTTCTAATCTTTTGGCAAATAATCATGGCAACTCAATAACTTGTTCTGATACAACAATTGGAGCAGATACCATGTTTTACCAAGAAAAGAATTTTATCGGTTACTCACATATTCAACATTTAGTGCCAAAATTTAATAACTTTAATAGGTTTATTGCTCACTTTATTATTTCATCAGTAAGAGTTGTAACTGATAAAAAATATAGTTATGGTGCTAAGTTTAATAGAAACGAAATGAATAATACTTCTATTCAATTGCCAACCAAACACAACCAAATAGATTTTGATTATATGACGACCTTTATCAAAGCCATTCAAAAGTTGGTGATCAAAGATTTGGTGCTTTATACCAAGCGAGAGCTGCAAGCGTATGAAAAAGCAATTGGCGGGTTATGATTGCAAATATTGATGGTTTTGAATTGGGCTAAGGTGATTTAAGCCAATTGTTGTTTGGATGTGCTGATGGTTGATTCATGTTTGATAAGGATTGTTAATGCCTAATTTTGCCAAAATCTCAATTTCAAAACCTTCCATCTCGTCAGCATCAGTATCGCTAATTTCGTGGTCAAATCCAAGCAAGTGCAAAATGCCATGTATGATTAGATGCATCAGATGATGCTCAAACGATTTTCCTTGCTCGGCAGCTTCTTTTGCAACCACAGCATCGCACAAAATCAGCTCACCCAAGCTGATTTTTGGTAAAAAATCTAACATTTCGCCTGGCAGATCGGTGGGATATGACAGCACATTGGTGGCATAATCCTTGCCTCGTGCATCAAAATTTAACTCTCTAGCTTCGGCAGTGTCTGTGATGTAGATGTCTAGTGATTTTGGCTTATGCCAATGTTTGTCTGCATCATTAAAATAAGCAAACACCAAGCCTTGTGAATGTTTTTGGCTCATAAAATCCAGTGTCTGAGTAAAGACATGGTGTATCATTTGCTCATTGTATTCACTTTGTCTGTTGGCTGGCAGTGCATCAGAAAATGACAAACACAACTCATCAGCCATCACATCATGTTTAAGATCAGTCATCATTGGCTCTCACATTCGTTTTTGGGCTGTTGATGGGTTGATCAGCTTGTTGTTCGACATCTTGTTTTAGTTTTTCAGCTAGGCGGGCGGCTTTGCGTTCGTTGGTCAGCTTTTCTTGTTCATCATCAAAAGCATCGTAAGCTTGGACGATTTTTTGTACCAAATGATGCCTAACCACATCACGACTGTCAAATCGAGTGATGTGGATTTCTTCAATCTTGGAGAGGATTTGCAAAGCTTGCGATAATCCTGATTTATGACCACGAGGCAAGTCCACCTGTGTCATATCGCCAGTAATGACAGCACGAGAGCCAAAGCCTAAGCGAGTTAAGAACATCTTCATTTGTTCTGGCGTGGTGTTTTGGGCTTCATCTAAAATCACAAAGCTGTTATTTAAAGTACGCCCACGCATGTAAGCAAGTGGAGCAACTTCAATGATTTGTCTTTCAAGCAGCTTTCCTACTTTTTCAAAGCCAAGCATTTCATAAAGTGCATCGTATAATGGGCGTAGGTAAGGATCAATCTTTTGGGTAAGGTCACCTGGCAAAAAGCCTAATTTTTCACCAGCTTCTACAGCAGGACGCACGAGTAAAATCCGCTCTATTTCACCGCGTTCTAACATGTCTACCGCACACGCCACCGCCAAATAAGTCTTACCTGTGCCGGCAGGACCCACGCCAAATGACACATCGCTGATGAGTATTTTTTTGACATATTCCTGTTGATTACGCCCCCTTGGGGTAATCTTACCTTTTCGGGTGCGTAAGCTGATGTCGGCATAAAGAGAGTTTGTTTTCTGTGTTGATGTGTTTCCATGCTGATGAACATCAACCATATCATGATGGCGAGTAAGGCTTGATTGGACGATTAGGTGTAATTCTTGAGCATCAATATCCTTGTCAGCAATGTCAGCAAGTTTGGATAAAATGAGTTCGGTGCTTTCTATGGCATTCAGTTCGCCTGTGAGAATGAAAGCGTTTTGGCGTTGGATGATTTGAACACCAAGGCGTTCTTGAAGGTATTTTAGGTGTTTGTTATATTCGCCTGCCAAATTTCTTAGATTGGTGGCATGAATGTCCAAAGTAAGCGTGCGAGTGATGGTCAAGAAATTTTCCTTTTATGATGAAAAAAATAATTTAATGAGTGTTGGTCAAATGAATGAAGAAAAATGAGAATGAGATGATAATGGGGATTTGAGGGGCTTTTTTCAAGTAAGTTTGATGAATAAAAAAACAATAAGCATAAAAAAAGACCTTTTCAATAAAGGTCTTTTTTTATGCTTATAAAGCGAATTTGGCTCCCCAACCTGGGCTCGAACCAGGGACACACGGATTAACAGTCCGATGCTCTACCGACTGAGCTATTGGGGAATATATTAAGTAGCTCGCTTAATATGGGGCATATTATATCAAATATTTTTTATTTGTCAAACATTTTTTTAAAAAAAATGAAAAAATATTTGTATGAATAAAAAAACCAAAGTGCCGCTACAAAGGGGTAACCATGAACCGTCGGGTTCAAGGCGGAGTTGCACCACCATTTATTACGGCTTCCTGATACATCTAAAGATGCAGGCATGCACAACAAAATGATAGAAATGCACCCCTAGGATAAAATTATCGGCTCAGGCATACGCTTTGCTGGCGGACACTTCAGTGGCGGTTATTATAGCATTTTTGGGACAGGTTGCAAGGGTTGATGTGTGGTTTTGGTAATGAATGTTTAACTCAATCAAGCTGCGTTGCTTGTCATCCACACATCATATGTTTGTTAGAATTTGATGGAATTAAAATTAACCAAACGCAGGCGATCGTGTTGGAATGGCACCCAGGAACTCATTTCTGGCTTGAATGTCTGTGGTAAAGTCGCCAAGCATGCTCATCGTACGCGTGGTGGACTGCTGCTTACTCACGCCACGCATCATCATGCACATGTGACTGGCATCCATGACTACAGCCACACCACGACAACCTGTCAATCTTTCGATGGCATTTGCAACCTGCTTCGTGAGGTTTTCTTGGATTTGCAGACGGCGGGCGTACATATCAACGATGCGTGCAACCTTAGACAGTCCCAAAACCTTGCCATTAGGTAAGTAGCCGACATGTGCCACGCCATAAAAGGGCAGTAAATGATGCTCACACAGAGAGTAAAATTCAATGTTTTGCACTAGGACCAATTCAGGATTGTCAGATGGAAAGATGGCATCGTTTGCCACCACATCAAGAGATTGATGGTAGCCACGAGTCAGATATCCAAAAGCTTTGGCGGCACGCATTGGTGTGTCTAGCAACCCTTCACGATTCAAATCCTCGCCACTACTTTCAATGACACTGGCATAATGATTGGCAAGATTTTCATAATCTGGGGTAAAATTGATGTGATCTGAATTTGACATGATGAATGCTAACATAAAAGAAAATATAAACAATATAGCTTAACTTAATTTTAGATTTTATCAAGTCAAAAATATCAAAAATCCGCAAAATTTTTACAAGTTGCCGTGAAATTTGTTGAAGTTAATTAATGAACATAAAATCAGATGATGAAATGTTAAGTTTTTTTTGTCAAGTTGCTGGTCGGTTATTAGCTTGACCTTGTATTAATCATTTGGGTATTTTTGTAAATGGGCTTGTGATTGGTTTTGGGCTGTGCTAAATTAACCCATGTCAAGCACCTAGGTAATGTGCCTTTTTTAACAAAATGGTAATGATAGGAGAGAATCATGAGTATTGAAACTTTGACCCTCAAGGTCTATGGCATGACTTGCCAAGGCTGTGAATCTAGCGTACATAACGCATTAAAAGAGTTGAGCGGCGTACAGGATGTGGAAGTAAACCGTCTACTTGAACAGGCAGTAGTCACTTATGATGATGAGTTGCTGGATAAGGTGCAAATCATCAATGCTGTTGAAGATGCTGGATTTAGCACAACTTAAACGAGTTGGAATGCTTGTTTTGCTAAGCTTTATGAGACAAAAAGCCGATTGCTTTGGCTTTTTGTCTTTTTTATTGAATTGATGGTGCTTATGCCATATTTATATAACAAATAATCATCAATGAAAAGTGATGTTGCTATGAAAACGACTCAATCGAAC
This sequence comes from Moraxella oculi, assembly GCF_023336735.1. GTDB lineage: Bacteria > Pseudomonadota > Gammaproteobacteria > Pseudomonadales > Moraxellaceae > Moraxella > Moraxella oculi. The sequence continues at coordinate 24,660 of NZ_JAMBAQ010000001.1, forward strand.
ACACAGCAGTTTGTCATCACAGACATGAACTGCCAAGCATGTGCCAATCGTTTGGAAAAAGTACTGAATAAAAATCCTGCGGTTGATTCTGCACAAGTTAATTTTGCTACTGAGACGCTCAGCATTTCCTATCATGATGCTGATACACAAGATGTTGTTTCATGGATTAAAAAAGCAGGTTTTACAGGAAAGCCCTTAGAGGAGATGAAAGATGTGTCTCAAAAGCCTGATTTTCCTTATGAGCTGCTATTATTATGGTTGCTAAGTGCACCCTTTTGGTTCGGCATGGTAGGCATGATGGTAGGGAGCCATGCACTCATGCCACCTGTGTGGCTGCAATTTGTATTGGCAAGCGTGGTACAGTTTGCTTTTGGCTGGCGATTTTATCGAGGAGCTTGGGCATCTTTGCGTGGCGGTCTGGCCAATATGGATGTTTTGGTGGCACTTGGTACGACAGCGATATGGGCGTATTCGACTTACATATGGGCGACTTATGGGGAGCGTGGCAGTCATGGGGTGGTGTACTTTGAAGCATCAGTCATGATCATTGCATTCGTCAGTTTGGGTAAATACTTAGAAATGCGTACGAAAAAAGACAGTTTAAATAGCTTGTCTTCGCTGATGAATTTGGTGCCAAAAACCGCAATGCGTCGATATGGCGACGATTGGCAGATCGTTGATGTGGATAAAATCAAGCATGATGATGTGCTGTTGGCAAGGGTGGGTGATCGTATCGCGGTAGATGGCATCATGACTGTGGGTACGGGTGTGTTAGATGAAGCGCATTTGACAGGTGAAAGCGAAAGTCCGCCAAAAAGTGTGGGTGATTCAGTCATGGCAGGCAGTATCGTTACTCATGGCAGCTTTGAGTATCGAGCGGTGGCAATGGGCGATCAGACAGCATTGGCAGACATGATTACTGCCCTTCATGAAGCACAGGGATCTAAGGCAAATATCGCACGCTTAGCAGACCGCATTACGGGCGTGTTCGTACCCGTGGTTGTGTCGATTGCTTTTGGGGTTCTTGCGATTAACTGGTTTTTGTTAGGTTCGTTTGAGGTGGCACTCATGCGTGCCGTAGCGGTTTTGGTGATCGCCTGTCCATGTGCACTTGGTTTGGCTACGCCAGCCGCCATCACAGCAGGCATGGGAGTGGCTGCCAGACATGGCGTGCGGTTTAAAGATGCACCTAGCCTTGAAATGGCAGGACATATTGATACCATGATTTTTGATAAGACTGGTACTTTGACGATGGGAAGACCTGAGATTCGTGTGGCGTTAGTGACAAATAAGCTGACCTATGATGAAGCACTTGCCATCACAGCAAGTATAGAGCAGTATGCCATGCATCCATTGGCTAACAGCATTGTAAAAAGTGCTCTGGATAAGGGGCTTGCTTTAAGTTCTTTAAAAGAGCCGCAGACTTTCGTCGGTCGAGGAATTTCGGGGGATATTGATGGTATTGGGCTCGTCAAGGTCGGCACACCTGACTTTATTGGCATGAGTGATTTTAATCAATTCATCAAGAACACTCCCTCTGAATTTACCAGCTTTTATACCGATGATGTCGATCAGAGTCTTGGGTGGAATCTGTGGCAGATATGTAGCGTTGTCGCTGTGTCAGTTAATGATCAATTGATCGCTGTATATGCACTTGCTGATGTTCCAAAACCAGATGCTAAAGCATTACTTGATCGGCTAAGATTGCAACATGTTGATGTGATGATTCTTAGTGGGGATCGCCAAAGTGTGACCGATTCTGTGGCGAAGGCATTGGATGTGTCGCTTGCTTATGGTGAAATGTCCCCAAAAGATAAGGCGACAAAAATTAACGAGTTGAAAGATAAGGGCAGAACGGTTGCTATGATTGGTGATGGGGTAAATGATGCCCCTGCAATGGCAGCGGCACAGGCGAGTTTTTCAGTGCATGATGCGTCAAGTGTCGCTAAGTATGCTGCCTCTGCTGAGCTGATGGGGGACTCTTTGATAGGTGCTTATCATGCTCAAAAAATCGCCAAAGCGACCTTGAGAACCATCAAGCAAAACTTATTCTTTGCGTTCATTTATAACATTTTTGGTATCGGTTTGGCGGCATTTGGATTGTTAAATCCAATCATTGCGGCAGCGGCCATGGCACTTAGCTCCATTTGCGTGTTGAGCAATGCTTTACGATTAAAGCGACTGGATCTAAAAGATGTGCATCAAGCATAAAGATTGAGAGTGGGTGGGCTTCAACGATGAGATGATGGTGGTAAAATAAAGCATTTATTTGATGATTTTTTTATAAAAACGGCATAAATATTGAGTTGATATTTGATATAATACACAAATTTCGTTAACTTTGTTTTTAAGTTTATGTCAAAAATCATCACACAATTTCACTCATCAAGCCCATCGTCACTCAATCGTCAAAAAGGCACGACAGCACAGATTTTAGTATTGTTCTTGGTGGCACTCATTTTTACGGCACTCGTGGCGGTATTTATTGGCTACCAATTCGGTCATCGCCAAGGCATGAATTCTGCTCAAAAATTAATGACAGATCACAATGTCAGTGCTGATTCAAGCATGCTTGTTGAGCAAAATACCCAACTGCAATCACAAATGGATGCCATTACCAAAGAGCGAGATATTACCTTGGGTAATTTGGAGCGTCTGAACGCTGAACAGCAATTGCTTAAAACTAAAAATTTACAGCTACAACAAGTCAATGACTTATTAAAATCATCGGTAGCAGAACAAGGAGGGGTGGCACTCAAAATCATCGGTGCTGAGATTGCTTCTTTGCCTGAGAATACTTTTGAATACCGCTTTGATGTGGCGATGATTGATGTCTCTGGTGTGGCGGTGCGTATGGTACCACGCTTGACACTGCTTAACGCCACCAGCATGGTTTCCATACCTCTTGAGCCTTCCAGTTATGAGATTGATGGCGTCGCCAACATCCGTGGGCGTTTTGTCATGCCAGAAGGATTTGTGCCAAAGCAAATGAAAGTTGAGTTAAGCGCTGGCGGTCAAAAAATTCAGCAGCTTTATAATTGGCAGGTCGGTAGAGTCATCACGGACGCACCCACATCACTTTTGGATGCTGGCAGTACCGATGACAGACCCATTGTCAATCGATGACTTAAGATGAAGTCGAGCGAATGCTCGACTTTTAGTAGGTGTGATGCTTGGTATGAGGTGGTCGTTGGTTGTGATGATGTCGCAGTTCCATTCATGCTTTTAAACCCTAATTCTTAGCCCATAATTTTTGGGTGTTTTGGCAAATACGCCCAATGACTTTAATGAGGTGTGCTTGATTAAGACTTGGTCATGATGATGAATTGAACAATATGAGAGTTGGTATGAATAAACAAGTAGTGATGCTTGATGGCTTTTCTTTGGCTTGTCAGCACGGTGAAAGTGATCAAAATGCAGATGAAGCTGCTGATTTGGCAGTGCTTGAGCAGGCAGAGCAAGCGTACGCACCCATGTATGCCGTGGTCATGCATAATGATGACTATACCACGATGGATTTTGTGGTTGCTGTATTGATGGAGGTTTTTGGACATGCATTGGAGCAGGCGGTTGAGCTGATGTATGCCATTCATGAATTTGGGCGTGCAGTCGTCGCAGTCATGCCTTATGATATTGGTGAAATGAAAGTAATTCAAGTGACGGATCTTGCCGAGAAGATGGAATACCCACTTCTGACCACGCTGGAAAAACAGTGAAGACAAATGCCTTGAATGATTTATAATTCAGAATTTTGATGGGAAGAGATATGTTTGGTGCAGACTTTGAAGCCGTACGCCTAAAAATTGAAGAGTATGCCAAAAGACATCATCACGAATACCTTACGGTAGAGCATTTGTTGCTTGGGCTTGTTGATGATGAGATGGTGAGGTTGATGTTGAATGAGTTTGAGGTGAATGTTGGTAATTTGAGTGATGAGCTTAAAATCTATTTGAGTGATTATGTGCCAAAAACTTCTAATAGTCAAATAAAAGTCAAACCCACAAAATCCTGCGAGCGAGTGCTACAACGAGCCATATGGCATCGACAATCTGCGGAAGTGGAGCGTCCGATTGACTGCATGGACATTTTTGTGGCCATTTTTGATGAAAAAGATGCCCAATCTTTAAACTTACTAAAAAAACACGATGTGGGAAAATTGCGTGTATTGCGTTATTTATCGCACCATAGAAAAGATGAGAAAAGTACCAAGGGTAATGAGTCGGATAAGGAGTCTGACAGCGTTAGTGACCCTTTGGCGGAGTTTGTCATCAATCTGAATGAACAAGCCAGGCAATCACGCATTGATCCACTGATTGGTAGGGAAAATGAGGTTGAGCGTACCGCCCAAATACTGTGCCGCCGCCGTAAAAATAATCCGTTATTGGTGGGTGAGGCAGGCGTGGGAAAAACTGCCATCGCTGAAGGTTTGGCTTGGCTTATTGTCAATGATAAGGCTCCTAGACCGCTAAAAGAGACGGTGATTTATGGTCTTGATATGGCTGCTTTGGTGGCTGGTACGAAATTTCGTGGTGATTTTGAAAATCGCATGAAAGAGCTGTTGACTGCCTTAAAAAATCAACCGAATGCGGTTTTGTTCATTGATGAGATTCATACGGTGATTGGTGCAGGTTCCACCATGAATAGCACGATGGATATGTCAAATTTATTAAAGCCAGCCTTATCTGGCGGAGAGATTCGTTGCATTGGCTCAACCACTTTTACTGAATATCGACAGATATTTGAAAAGGATCACGCACTTTCTCGTCGTTTTCAAAAAATCGATGTTCATGAGCCATCAGTGGCAGATACGGTGAGTATTTTACAGGGCTTAAAGAAACAGTACGAATCACATCATTGTGTCCGCTATACAGATGAGGCCTTGCAAGCGGCGGCAACGCTGTCTGCACGGTACATTCAAGACAGATTTTTACCAGATAAGGCCATTGATGTGGTTGATGAAGCTGGGGCGAGAGTGCGTCTGAGTGCTGACGATAAGGGCGACCATCATGACGGTCATTGTGATGAATTTCCAGTGATTGATGTGGCAATGATTGAGGAGGTGGTGGCAAAAATTGCTCGCATACCACCAAAATCAGTCTCTCAAAATGACAAAGATGCACTCAGGACTCTGGAGCATGACCTAAAACGCACCATCTTTGGGCAAGACGAGGCAATTGAGGCAGTGTCATCTGCCATCAAGTTGGCAAGAGCTGGTTTGAAACCTGCTGATAAACCAATCGGTGTGTTCATGTTTGCAGGGCCAACGGGTGTGGGGAAGACCGAACTGTGTAAACAGCTGGCTTTAACACTTGGATTGCAGTTTGTGCGTTTTGACATGAGTGAATACATGGAAGCTCATACCGCATCACGCTTGATTGGTTCGCCGCCAGGCTATGTGGGTTTTGACCAGGGTGGTCTTCTGACTGAAAAAATTCATCAACACCCTCATTGCGTACTGTTGCTTGATGAGATTGAAAAAGCCCATTTTGATGTATTTAATTTGCTGTTACAGGTGATGGACCATGGGACATTGACTGATAATAATGGGCGGTGCGTGTCATTTAAGCAGGCAATCATCATCATGACGACGAATGTGGGTGCTCAAAGCATCAGTCGTGCCTCAATGGGCTTTACACATCAAGACCATTCAGATGATAACACAGAAGCACTAAAACAAACCTTTACACCAGAGTTTCGTAATCGCTTGGATGCTGTCATTAATTTTGCGCCGCTAGAGCAGCAGGTCATGATTTTGGTGGTGGAAAAATTCATCGCAGAACTACAAACCCAGCTTGCGGACAAAAATGTCATGTTAACTGTTGATGATGACGCCAAAGCTCATCTTGCTAGGTTGGGCCATGACCGATTAATGGGTGCAAGACCAATGTCACGACTGATTCAAAGCGAGCTTAAAAAACCACTGGCTGAGATGATTTTGTTTGGAGAGCTGATGGATGGCGGTGAGGTGCAAATATCTTTGAATCAATGCGATAAAAATGCACAATGTGATGGGCAAAAGATGACAAAACTGTGCTTTAATGTGTTAAAATCCATCAAAGAAAAATCTGACGGTCTGGCTGGGCATTAATGCAAGCTGACTTGGTTTTATGTTAAGGAATGGTTATGGTACAAATTTTAGATGGTAAAGCACTAGCAGGCTCGGTTGAAGGTGAGTTGTCAGCAAGAGTGTCAGCAATCAAACAAAAAACAGAGCGTACGCCCATTTTGGCGACCATTTTGGTCGGTGATGATCCAGCATCAGCGACTTATGTGCGTATGAAAGCCAATGCATGTAAGCGCATTGGCATGGATAGTATTCGTGTGGAAATGCCGCAACAGACCACGACCGATGAGCTGATGGCTAAGATTGATGAATTGAATGCCAATCCTGATGTGCATGGCATTTTGTTGCAACATCCAGTACCAGCTCAGATTGATGAGCGTGCCTGCTTTGACCGCATCAGTTTGACTAAAGATGTTGATGGTGTGACTTGTTTGGGCTATGGGCGTATGGCAATGGGCGAGGCCGCTTATGGTTCATGCACGCCACAGGGCATCATGCACTTATTGAACCATTATGGCGTTGAGCTGTCTGGTAAGCATGCGGTTGTGGTGGGTCGCAGTGCCATCTTGGGTAAGCCGATGGCAGCCATGTTGCTCAATGCCAACTGCACTGTTACCGTCTGCCATTCTCGCACAAAAAACTTGGCTGAATACATTCGTCAAGCAGACATTGTAGTTGGTGCTGTGGGTGTGCCAGAACTGATTAAAAAAGACTGGATTAAACAAGGTGCGATTGTGGTGGACGCAGGTTTTCACCCAACGCCAGAAGGTGGTTGTGGCGACATTGAATTAAAAGGCATTGATCAAGTTGCATCAGCTTATACGCCAGTTCCTGGTGGCGTAGGTCCGATGACCATCAACACACTGATTCGTCAAACGGTAGAAGCGGCGGAACTGGACGCAAAAATTCGCTGATTTGTCATTCATCAAAAAAACACTCCAAGATTTGTGTCTTGTGGGTGTTTTTTGATGTCATCAGACATGTTTATGCCCAGAGTTTGGCGATGGTTAGAAGCACTTGATGGGTGAGTATGGCGGTCTGATTGAACGCTGGGTTGTTAATGTTGCCAGTCCATGTCATGACAGCAAAAAAACTAAACCAACAAATCAAGCACCGTTTTTGATCCGATAAAACCAATGGCAAGTAGGATAAAACCATAAATGGCAAAATTGGCCGCACGCTTCCCACGCCAACCAAATCGATAATGCCCTGTGATGAGCAAGCCAAATATCGTCCATGATAATGCACTAAAAACAAGCTTGTGAGCAATGTGCTGTGCCATGATGTCGTAAGTTGCGACAAAACCTAAGCCAAGAGCAATGCTTAAAATCACAAATCCCATTAAGATCATGTCAAATAGCAAGCTCTCCATGCTTTGTAGGCTGGGCAGTTTACTCACCCAAAACCTATGAATCGTCTGGTGCTTTAACTCTCTGATTTGCAGTCTTAATATGACTGCCTGCACCGCTGCCATCAATAACACGCAATAAGCGGCAAAAGACAATAAAATATGTGTCTGTAATAATGGACCTAAATCATTTAATGGCTCATAAGTCGCTCGCCCAAAGTAACCAATGCTAAGGCCAAGCAATACAACAGGTGTTGCCAAAAGACCTAAGCTTAGAATGGGTCGATACAAACCAAATAACACAAAAAAAACCAAAAAGAATAAGCTGATGAGACTTAAAGTGTTAAAAATATTAAGATTGAGACCATTAGATGTTACGATATTTGGGTACAGTAAGATGGTGTGTGATATGGCACCGATGGTCAAAGCACCGATGAACATGGCTTTGCTGGCAGGCTGCTCTGTGATGAGTTTTTGGTATAAATACAAGCCTGCCATGCCATAAACCAATGCAGTCATAAGATAGATCATCAGCACACGAACCCCTAAGGTAAGAAAAGCGGTATTTGCGTCAAAAAAAGATCATGAATGTCATATCATGATGTTGGCTTGGCAAGTTGTATTGTTTGCTTGATTGACTGCTTAAAAAGCATGTCTTTTGGTTAAAAAAGTATAGCAAAATTCACCAATGCTGTAAAGCATTCGTGGACATTGGGCTGGTTTGATGTACATATCAAGCGACAACAAAACAACACCCAAAACACATTTTTGGCATAAAGTTGAATTTGCATTGGCATAATTGGCGATTTTGGCTTACAATATGAGGCATTCATCTGTGGTAAATTCATCTTAGGAAAATTATGTTTGACACTCTTACTGAACGACTCTCTGGTAGCTTGCGTAATATCACTGGCACTTCACAGCTTACCGAAGACAACATCAAAGATACGCTAAGAGAAGTGCGCATGGCTTTGCTTGAGGCAGATGTTGCGTTGCCTGTGGCAAGAGAATTTGTTGCCAAGGTCAAAGAACAGGCCTTGGGTCAAGAGGTATTAAAAGAATTGCAACCTGGTCAGGCCTTTGTCAAGATTGTCTATGACGAGCTGACAGAGATGATGGGTGCTGCCAATCAGGCACTTGAAATGACAGGAAAGCCACCTGTGGTGTATTTGCTGGCAGGATTGCAAGGTGCTGGTAAGACGACTACGGCTGGCAAGTTGGCAAAGTTTTTACAAGAAAAACAAAAAAAGAAAGTCATGCTGGTGTCGGCAGATGTGTATCGACCAGCAGCGATCAATCAATTGGAGTTTGTGGCAAATCAAGTGGGTGCAATGTTTGTACCATCTAGCACCACCCAAAGACCGATTGATATTGCACATCAAGCGATTGAGCAAGCCAAACGACATTATGCCGACATTTTAATCATTGATACCGCAGGTCGTCTTGCGATTGATGATGAGATGATGAATGAAATCAAAGAGTTGACGGCAGCAGTCAATCCAACCGAGACTTTGTTCGTTGTGGATTCGATGACAGGTCAAGATGCTGCAAATACCGCCAAAGCATTTAATGATGCCTTGCCGTTAACTGGGGTGATTTTGACAAAAACCGATGGTGATGCTCGTGGTGGTGCGGCGTTATCTGTGCGTGCCATCACAGGCAAACCAATCAAATTTTTGGGTCGTGGCGAAAAGCTGGAAGCTTTAGAGCTGTTCCATCCAGAGCGTATTGCCCAGCGTATCTTAGGCATGGGTGATGTGCTAAGTTTGGTTGAGGAAGTGGAGAGTAAAATTGACCGTGAGCAAGCCGAACGCATGGCTAAAAAGCTACAAAAGGGTGGTGAGTTTGATTTGGAGGATTTGCTCAATCAATTTCAACAGATGAAAAACCTTGGGGGTATGGCAGGATTTTTAGATAAAATGCCAGGCATGGGTGGGGCTGATTTGCAAAAAGCGATGGAAGAGGCAAAACCTGAGGAGAAAGTCAAAGAGATGGAAGCACTCATTCACTCAATGACCCCTTTTGAGCGCCAAAATCCTGATAAAATCACACCAAGTCGCAAGCGTCGCATTGCCGCAGGCTCGGGCAAGCAAATCCAAGATGTGAACCGTCTGTTAAAACAGCATAAGCAGATGGCGAAAATGATGAAAATGATCAGTCGTCCAGATGGTATCGGCAAGATGATGAAGGCGGTACAAGGTTTGGCTAAAGGCATGTCTGGCGGCGGCCCATTATTTGGTGGTGCTAACAATGCTGGACAGTCAGGCATGAACGAAGCACAGATGCGACAGTCAATGGCGGATTTGGGGCTTAATCCGAATAGTATGCCAAGCATGGAAGAAATGCAAAAACAAATAAAAGCGATGGAAGGGCAACTCCCTAACTTTAAGAAGCGTTTTTAACCTTGCTTAATAAAGCCTAAACAACCCCCAATAAGCAACTCCCAGTTTGGGCGTTCTTATGCTTTGATGGAAAAATGTACGATGAAGATACTTGCCCTAGACACGGTTTTTGAGCAATGTTCGGTGGCGATTTTGCAAGATGATCAGCTGATTGCTGAGCAAACGACTGGTGGTAATCGAGGGCAGACGGAAGTCATCTTGCCAATGATTGATGCGTTGTTGAAAGATAATGCCCTTCATCTTGATGACATGGACTGCCTTGCTTTCAACCGTGGGCCAGGTGCTTTTAGTGGCATTCGCATCAATACGGCTGTGGTACAAGCATTGTCATTTGCTTGTGGATTACCTTGCGTGGGTGTATCTGGATTAAGAGCTTTGGCACAAAAAGCATTCGTTGATGAGGGGTTGAATCGAGTGTATTCGGTACTAGATGCACGAATGAATGAGCTGTACTTTGGTGAATTCATGTTGGGTGATGATGGCATCATGAATGTCGTGGGTGATGAGGGGCTATTGCCTTATCATTCAGTCATGGAAGATGGCTTGCCAATCATTGGAAAAGACGAACACATCGCATTGATACAAGCACAAGACAATGTCATTTGCCCAGTTAATTATCCAACGGCTTTTGATATTGGTAGAATTGCCCATGCTGATTTTTTAAAACAAGGTGGTGTGGCAGCTCAGCAGGCACTGCCTGTCTATCTAAGACATAATGCTTGGAAAACATTGGTTGAGCAAGGCAAAGCTTAGTTTGGTCAAATCTATAACATCATCAATCACATAAATAACCTATGAATCTTCTATTGATTAAAGCTGCCATCATGGGCATTGTTGAGGGCGTGACAGAATTTCTGCCGATTTCAAGCACAGGCTATCTGATTTTGTCTGGCGATTTGATGGATTTTTGGAGTAAAGATAAGCGAGATTTATTCATCGTATTCATTCAACTTGGGGCGATTTTGGCCGTCATTTATGACTATTGGGGCAGATTGTGGAAGGCATTTTTAGGGCTATTAACAGGTCAAGCTGATGGCATGACAAATCCACGAGGATTAGGACTGGCACTCATCATTGCGACTTTACCTGTGATGGTGATGGGATTTTTGTTTAAAGATTTCATCACGCAGAGGCTTTTTCACCCATTGGTGGTGGCAACCATGCTGATTCTTGGTGCGTTAATCATTATTTTTGTCGAAAAATATCCACGGCGAATTAAGGCGGTTGAAGCTGAACACATTGATTTGACTATGGCAATCAAGATTGGTTTGGCACAATGTTTGGCCCTCATTCCTGGCACTTCTCGTTCTGGTTCTACCATCATTGGGGGATTATGGTTCGGGGCATCTCGTAAGGCGGCGACAGAATTTTCGTTCTTTTTGGGCATTCCAGTCATCATTGGTGCTGCCTTGCTTGATTTGCTTGACAAAAAAGATGTTTTGCAATCTAACGATTGGAAGGTGCTTGGTGTTGGCACGCTGGTGTCTTTTGTGGTAGCACTGCTGTGCATCAGATTCATGGTGGCGTGGGTATCAAAAAAAGATTTTATGATATTTGCTTGGTTGCGTATCATCACAGGACTTGTGGTGCTTGTGGCTTATTTTATGTTTGGTTACCAAATCCAAGGTTGATGGCATGCAGATATGGGTCTTTGGGCGGGAGAGTGATGAGGCGATTTTTGATGAATTGATGTTCATCAATGAGCAAAAGCATTTGGGCTTGAGCCTGTCCTTTTTACCTCTACCAAAGTTAAGCGATAAAGTTATCTTGGCAGGCATGAAAGAGCGTGCCAATCACAACGCCATCGCCATTGTTAAAAATATGCCAACTTTACTAAAAGCAGATGGTAGTGGCATCGTAAAATCCCATTTAAACTGGTCTTCATTGACACGGCGCATCGTCAGTGCTGGCCGCAAATCTGAATTGATCTTGCAGGCGTGTAAACCGAATGCTGGCATGGCAGTGCTAGATGGCACGGCAGGTTTTGGGCATGATGCACTGATTTTGGCAAGTAGCGGGGCGACGGTAACTCTGATTGAAAAAAATCCCATCATGGCATTATTGCTATTTTACGAGCATGGTATGATGAGTAAGAACGCCAACTGGCAGAAATTACTCGCCAGAACCAGCATTCGTCATGGAGATTTTTTAAATCCTTCATTTTTAGCACTGTTGCCATCGGTGGATTTGATATATCTTGATCCGATGTTCCCATCTGAAAGCTACTCGTCCAAAGTCAATAAAAACATGCAGCTGCTCCATGAATTGGCACAAAAGCCAAGCCTGGATGATGAAAGAAATTTTTTGACGATGGCAAAAAATAAGCTAAATCAAGGTGCTAAATTGGTGGTAAAACGACCAAGCATGGCACCTTATTTGGCCAATCATTCACCCAATCAGAGTGTGTCTAATGATGCCATTCGCTTTGACAAATATGAGTTGAATGATTGGCTTGACTAGGTGCTTTTAAAAAGTGATTCAAGGAAAATCTTATGCGATATGAATATCTGGTATTGTTCGTGGTCGTCATCATGGCATGGCAGAATTTTTCACTCAGACGCAAAATTAAACAATTATGGCAAGCCATGGATAAGCGTGAGTATGTTTCTTGTTATCAAGCGCTACTACATCAAAGTAAGGACCAGGCAAAAGCAATCAAGGCGTTACGCCAAAAATTTCCTGAGCTTGATCTGCTCCAAGCGGTAGAGGTTAGTAATATTGCCCATCGTGAAATGGCAGTGAAAATCAACCATCAAACGGACAAGTAACGCATTAACTTTAAATGAAATACTCTCATGTTTTCAAATAAACTCATTGCATGGTTGCAATTAACTCGTTTTGACAAACCCATCGGTACGGAGCTGTTATTGTATCCGACTTTATGGGCGTTATTTTTAGCGTCGGCAGCCCATGGTCGATTGCCTAGTGCGAAACTGATGGTGATATTTACGCTTGGGGCAATATTCATGCGTGCGGCAGGCTGTGCAATCAATGATTTTGCTGATCGTAAGGTAGATGGACTGGTCAAACGCACCAAAAATCGACCTTTGGCAAATGGACGGCTGCACGCATCCACGGCAGTTTGGACTTTTTTGGGGCTATCGTTGCTATCAGCCTGTCTGCTGTTTTTTTTACCGATTGCGGTGTTTTACTGGTCGTTGGGTGCGGTTTGTTTGGCGTTTATCTATCCTTTTATGAAACGCCATACACATTTGCCACAGGTGGTGTTGGCAGCAGCTTTTGGTTTTAGTGTTCCTATGGCGTTTGTTGCGGTTAATAGCAGTTTTGGCGATGTTTCGGCTGTTGGTCTGACAGGTTGGCTTGTCTTTATTGCTTATATGTGTTGGACGGTGGCATATGACACGCAATATGCGATGTGTGATAAAGATGATGATGTGAATGTTGGTGTGAAATCTACAGCAATTTTATTTGCTCAACTCTTTGGTCGGCGTGATGTCTTGGTTGCACCATTATTGCAGTTTATATTTGTTGGCATCATGGCGTATTTATTGTATGAATTGATTGGGGTGTATTTCTTACCATTATTTCTTGTGCCATTGATATGGATGATTTGCCATCAATATCGACTGTGCGCCACTCATGAGCGTTTAAATTGTTTTAAAGCGTTTCGGCATAATGCTTGGGTGGGGCGTTTTGTTCTTGGTGTGGTGATGTTGGCAAGTCTGCTGCGATATGATGGCTTGAATTCATCACTCTTTATGTGATGGCATGTTCAAACATCACAAAACCGCCACAAAAATTTCGCCAAATCATGCGATCAAGTGTGCTATGATGGCATGCTTATCATCATGAAAAACCAAACCCAAAATGATCTAACACCATCAAATCCCATACGGATACTTATGAATACCAGCTTAAATCTACAAACTGACTTTATTAAAGAAGGCATAAAAGCCATACGCACCGAACGACAGGCACTTGACTTACTCATCGAGCAGCTGGATGAGAGGTTTAGTGAAGCGTGTCGTATCATTTTGGCGTGTCATCGTCGTGTGGTTGTAACTGGCATGGGCAAATCTGGGCATGTGGGTCGCAAAATTGCAGCGACCTTAGCATCAACAGGAACGCCTGCGTTTTTTGTGCATCCAGGTGAAGCGGGCCATGGAGATTTGGGCATGTTGGTAAAAGGTGATGTGTTGATTGCCATTTCCAACTCTGGTGAATCTGATGAGATTCGTATGCTCATGCCTGTGGTTAAGCAGTTGGAGATTCCACTCATTAGCATCAGTCGTGATAAGCGTGGTTTTTTGCCAAAGTCTGCAGATGTGGCACTCACCCTAGGTCATTTTGATGAGGCTTGTCCGCTTGGGTTGGCGCCAACTTCCAGCACAACAGCAACGCTGGCTTTGGGAGATGCATTGGCAGTGGCATTGTTACACGCTCGTGGGTTTACCAGTGATGATTTTGCCCTATCTCACCCAGCAGGAGCCTTAGGCAAAAAGCTGCTGACTCGTGTGCAGGACTTGATGCACTCAAATAATCTGCCAACGATCAATCATTCGGCAAGTTTGCATGATGCCTTACTGGTGATGACTGGTGGTCGCTTGGGGCTTGCGGTGATTGTTGATGATGATGACACGGTTGTGGGGGTTTTTACAGATGGCGATTTGCGTCGCAAGCTGACGGCTAATGCTGATTTGTCTGTAAGAATTGGTGATTTCATGACACGAATGCCAAAGCATACCACAGCAGATGTGCGTGCTTCCGATGCTTTGACCATGATGAACGAGCATGGTATTGGTCAACTTTTGGTGCTTGATGAAGGTAAATTACAAGGTGTGCTAAGCATTCATGATGTGTTGCAAGCAGGTGTGAGCTAGGGAGGAAATTCATGTTGACTGTCATTGAAAAAGCAAAGAAAATCAAACTGCTGGCAATGGATGTTGATGGCGTATTGTCTGATGGCCAGATCATTTATGATGCTCAAGGGGTGGAAGCCAAAGCATTTCATGTGCAAGATGGTGTGGGCCTGGTGGCACTGGAACAGGTTGGCATCATTCTTGCCATCATCACAGGGCGTAACTCACCGATGGTCGCTCGTCGTGCCCAAGAACTGGGCATTCATCATGTTGTACAAGGCAGAGATGATAAGTTCACTGCTTTAATGACTTTGGCGGATGAGTTGGGATTGTCTTTAACAGAATGTGCCTACATGGGCGATGACTTGCCAGACCTTAGAGCAATCCGTGAGGCTGGCTTGGGCATCAGTGTGCCAAATGGTGTGGATATTGTCAAGCAAGCTGCCGATTTCATCACGACCAAAGCTGGCGGTGAGGGGGCGGTCAGAGAGGTGTGCGAACTGATTTTGAAATCGCAGAATAAATACAATGACTTTATCCAAAAATACCTATAACCCTCATGAGTCATAACGATGATTAAGTAACTGACTGATGGCGATAAAGCATGAACATAAGAATTTTAAGCATTCTTGGTGTGATGGCAATGATGGTGTTGGCTTGGTTTTTTTATCAAGAAGACACCAAGATTGAGCCTACCATTCCTACAAATACCGATGTGGCTTATGAAGTAACACAAATTAAAGCGGTGCAGACCAATGAGACAACTGGCGAGGTGGAATACACCTTGACCGCTGATTCATTGACGCAAAACTCTGCTGGCGAAGATGAGATGGAAAAAGCCGTGCTGAATTGGCAACCACCAATGGGTGAAACTTATGTCATCACTGCCAATCGTGCCAAGCTGAATCAAGAGACTGGCGATTTGGAGGTGTTTGATGGCTTTGTCCTGACGAGAGAGGCGACCGCTGATAAACCTAAGATGGTATTTGAAGGCAGTAGGCTTTTTGGTAACACTAAGACAAGGCAGCTATCAAGCGATGAGCCTTTGTCGGTAAAAAGTGGTCAAGATGACTTTCAGGCCAAGGCAATGCGTGCCAATCTTAATACTGGCGAGTATGAATTTGATCAAATACAGATGCTGTACCATGCAGCTTGGCGTCAGGATCAGCCATTGTTTTAGGAGTCATGCCATTTTGATGAGTATTGAAATTTGTTGTAATCATTGTAATGTTAAGAGATTGAGAAAGTTATGTCAGTTTTTACACCCATAAAATCTACGATAATCATGGTCATGGCGTTGACGGTTGTCAAAAATGCCAATGCGTTACCATCAGATGCCAACCAACCAATTCGCCTGCTTGCTGATCGTGCTACTTATGTTGAGCGTACAGGCGTAACGACTTATTCAGGCAATGTTACCATTGAGCAAGGCACATTAAAAATCGCCTCTGATAACATCACGCTCAATCTTAGTAACGATCGTAAAATTAAAAATGCGGTTGCTACGGGTCGTCCTGCCACTTTCCAGCAAGTCATTAGTCAGGAAAAAGGCTTGGCTAAGGGTCAGGCGAATCGCATTGATTATAATGCCATAACAGGGATTGTTACTTTGACAGGCAATGCCAAATTGACTCAATCAGGTTCAAAATTTTCTGGCAACACCATTCGTTATAGTTTAAAAGCTGGTGATGTGGAGGCGAATGCAGGTGGTGGTCAGCGTGTGGAGTTGGTTTTTCCACCGAATGGCGGCAGTTCACAAAAAAGCGTGCGTTGATTGACTAAGCGTGATGAGTATGAGAATTGATATGAAAGGAAAGCTATGTCAGAAGTGACCTTGAAAATGCGCCACTTGGGCAAGCGATATGGCGAGCGCTGGGTGGTTAAAGATGTGTCATTTGAGGTGTTGCAGGGTCAAGTGGTGGGCATCTTAGGTCCTAATGGTGCAGGCAAAACCACAAGTTTTTATATGGTGATTGGGCTTGTTCCGATGGATCGTGGTCAGGTGATGCTTGGCGATGTTGATGTGTCTAAAAAATCAATGCATGAAAGAGCAAGGCAGGGCATTGGCTATCTCCCTCAAGAAGCATCTATTTTTAGAAAGCTGACTGTTGAACAAAATATTTTATCCGTCTTACAAATGCGTCAGGATTTGAGTCGTTTGGCACAGCATCAAGAGCTTGAAAAACTCATGGCGGAATTTCACTTAGAGCATGTGCGTCATTCGTTAGGCATGAGTGTTTCTGGAGGTGAGCGTCGTCGTTGTGAGATTGCCCGTGCTTTGGCAAGCAATCCGAAATTCATCTTGCTTGATGAGCCTTTTGCTGGTGTTGATCCGATTTCAGTGGGAGACATTAAAGATGTCATCAGTGCCTTAAGGCAGCGTGGCATCGGCGTGTTAATTACAGATCATCATGTGCGTGAGACTTTATCCATTTGTCAAAAAGCCTACATCGTCTCTGAGGGTGCCATCATCGCAGAGGGATCACCAAATGACATTTTGGCTAATGAGTTGGTGCAAAAAGTATATCTGGGCAAGGACTTTTCTGTATGACCATGGTGTGTTAGCGATTATTTTGAGTGAAAAATGGCAAAAAAATCATCATCTTATGTTTGTCAGTCGTGCGGTGCTAATTTTGGCAAATGGTCTGGGCAATGTGCTGATTGTGGTGAGTGGAATTCCTTGGTGGAAGCTCCTAGTGTTGCCATGCCACACCATAAGACAACCAAAAAAACTACCATAGCAAAGACCGCCAACTATGCAGGTGCCATCTCAGGAGTGATGAATCTTGATGAGGTGGGAGTAACGGTCGAGACTCGCATGCCGACTGGCATTGGTGAGTTTGATCGTGTGCTAGGCGGCGGACTTGTTGCAGGCTCTGTGGTGTTGATTGGTGGTGATCCAGGCATTGGTAAATCCACCATCTTATTGCAGACTGCCACCAACATGGCAAGTGGCGACTCATTGGCAGGCTCGGCACTTTATATTACGGGCGAAGAAAGCTTGTCTCAGGTTGCCATGCGAGCCAAAAGACTGGGGCTAAGAACGGACCGCTTAAGAGTATTGGCTGAGACAAATGTTGATGCAATTTGTTTGGCGTTATCCACTGAACAGCCAGCAGTCGCCATCATTGATTCGATTCAAACGCTGTTTACAGATGCGATACAGTCAGCACCTGGAGGTGTGGCTCAGATTCGTGAGTCAGCAGCCATCTTGACAAGATATGCCAAGCAGACAGGTACGGCATTGTTTTTGGTTGGTCATGTTACCAAAGAAGGTGCTTTGGCAGGTCCTAGAGTGCTTGAGCACATGGTGGATACGGTGCTGTATTTTGAAGGAGAGTCTGACAGTCGTTTTCGCATGATTCGTGCGGTAAAAAATCGTTTTGGTGCGGTGAATGAATTGGGTATTTTTGGCATGACGGATGCGGGTCTTAAAGAGGTTGCTAATCCATCAGCGATATTTTTAAGTCGTTATGAAAAGCCAATCGCTGGCTCTGTGGTCATGGTCAGTCGTGAAGGTACTCGCCCATTGCTTGTGGAGGTACAGGCGTTGGTTGATGATGCACATGCCCAGCCAAGACGCATGGCGTTGGGATTGGATTATCAGCGGCTGTCTATGTTGTTGGCCGTCATGCACCGTCATGGTGGCATTCATACCAGCGGTCAAGATGTCTATGTGAATGTGGTGGGTGGTGTTAAAGTCGTAGAGACTGGCTCGGATCTGGCCGTATTGCTTGCTTGTGCTTCCAGTTTGCGACAAAAGGCATTACCGCCAAGACTTGCGGTATTTGGTGAGGTGGGGTTATCAGGTGAGATACGCCCTGTGCCAAACGGTCAGGAGCGTTTGCGTGAGGCAATGAAACATGGCTTTACACATGCCATTATTCCTAGAGCGAATGCACCTAAGGCAGACGGAGATCAATTTAATGCCATTCAGATCATCGCAGTAGATAGATTGGATGATGCTCTAAATCACGCTTTTGAGCTGATGTGCTTTTGAGCCGATAGATTTGATTTGTATTAAGTAAGGAGCTTGCTGGTTACTTTGATGAGAGTCATGGTGTATCGATGCGTTCAATCATGACATTGCCAGTACTATGCTGATCAAGACCAATCACTTTGGCAGCAGCGTAGGATAGATCAAGCACACGATCATTATCAAATGGACCACGATCATTGACACGCACAACGACAGATTTGCCATTGTCTTTATTAGTAACTCGGATATAGCAGTTCATTGGCAAGGAACGGTGTGCGGCAGTCAAGGCGTTCATGTCAAATGTTTCGCCACTGGCTGTTTTTTTGCCATGAAATTGGCGACCATACCAAGATGCCAAACCAGTTTGTTTAAATTTATTGACTGTGTTAGAGGCGAGTGCTGCAAGCCTTTGCAAGACAGGATCGTCTTTTTTGATGGTGGTGTCAGAAGACCCTAGGAGCGGGCTGTTTAGCGTTAATGATGTTGGCTGGCGTGTCGATTTGATCAGGCTTGATGCACCATTGTGCTGGCGTGCCAGTTCATTCAAGACCTTGTCGATATTGGGCGTGTTGTTCACTGCCACAGCAGGTGTGAACTGTGCAGTAGCAATGCTAATACTGGCACCTAATAAGCACCTTGCAATGTATTTCATAACAACCTCTTGTGAGTGTTTGGCATATAACCCAATATTTTTTGGTAACGAGTGGATACTGATGAGCCAAACTCCAAATCATGGTATCAATTGGTCTAACAATACTCTTCATGAATGATGCGTGAAGCAGAATCATTGATCAAAAACGGCACGCACCAAATATTCATATAATAACATGATTAAATAAAATTACAAGTAAATTCAATGATGGCAAATCATGGGTTTGGATTAGTGACCATTTTGCGTATGTGTGTGAACACAAGTTAATAGACCAAAGCCTGCCATCAGTGTGATGATTGCAGTACCACCATAACTGATGAAAGGTAGGGGGACTCCAACCACAGGTAAAATGCCCCCAACCATGCCAACATTGACAAATATGTACACAAAAAAAGACATGGAAAGTGAGCCAGCCAGTAAGCGACAATAGGCATCTGGATTGATGAGAGCAATGTACAATGACCGAGCCAGTAAACAAAGATAAAACAACATGAGTAAACCAACCCCGGCCAGGCCAAATTCTTCACTAAATGCGGCGATGATGAAATCGGTATGACCTTCTGGTAAGAAATGTAAGTGAGATTGCGTGCCCTCAAGATAGCCCTTGCCTGTCATGCCACCTGAACCGATGGCAATCTTAGATTGGGTGATGTTCCAGCCAGAACCTAGCATGTCTGCTTCGGGGTTGAGTAATGTCATCACACGAGTTTTTTGGTAGTCGTGCATGACAAACTGCCACATAAATCCAACCAAAGGCATGCTTAATAACATTGCCGAACCAATCATCCACCACGGTAGACCTGCCAAAAACAGCACAAAAATTCCACTGGATGCCACAAGTAAAGAAGTGCCAAGGTCGGGCTCCTTGGCGATGAGTCCCACGGGTAAAAGAATGATGGCAAGTGTCATGGCAACCGTTTTCATATTCGGTGGTAATTCTTTGTTGGACAGATACCACGCGCACATCATTGGCATGCCAAGTTTCATAAATTCAGAAGGCTGTACACTACCAAAACCAGGAATTCGAATCCATCGTTGTGCTCCCATGCGAACCTCACCGATCAGTTCTACCAAAATTAAAAGGAACACTCCGATTGCATAAAAAACGGGCGTCAAGGTGCGATAAAAGTTCGGTGGAATCTGTGCCATGGCAATCATGACGGCAAAACCAATGCTAAAACTCACCATCTGACGAATCACCATGCTCATGTCTTGAGTTGAGGCACTATATAGAACAGTCAGCCCAATAAAACAAATCGCCATCAACAGCATCGTAAGCCAAGGGTCAATGTGTAAACGCTCCCAAATCGTTGGTTCAAGTTCGCGTCTTAGGTGATGGCTTTGGCGTGAAAATCGATATTGTTGCTTGGTCATGGTGTTGTTTGACTGATCAAGTGGGGGTGTTTATCATCATGTAATGAACTTAATAGTTTAACTGATATTGATGAAATTTGATAGTGTTTTGAGAATGGCGATTGCAAAATATGCTGGCTGTGTTGATGAGTGGAGGTGTGATGACCACCGCTGTGTTTGGTAGGGGTGCTGAGTTGATTGATGGAGATGTTTTATTCATCTGCCAATCAAATTGCCAAAATCATAAAAATGACCTACAATAATCATCGTCAAAATCCTTTAAATTCGGTAGAATTGCCATGAATCATCAACAAGCCAGAGGTAAGAGTCATAGGAATAATATGAATGGCATGCCCACACGCTCATCAAATCAAGGCTTTTCAACCACCTTTGGTGCGATGATTGCCTTATCATTGGTTGCCATGATGTCTGCATGTACAGCCACTCAGAATATGCAACAGGCACATGTCGTTGAGACTGCCGATACCAGCCAGCACCAACAAAACTCAATAATTCAACAAATTCAACCAATGCCTGATTTTCATGATCATCATGATGGTCATAGTCATGTTATCCCAAAAGAAGTAGGGACAAAGGCGGATTTTGAAGCATGGTTGAGTGTTCGTCCATACTATATGCCACAAATTGCAAGTTATGAGCGATATTTGATAAGTCAAATCGGTGAGGGTAAGGTGCCTCCAATGCACGAGCTTTTGACAACCGCAAGATCATGGCAAGAATGTGGCCATGAACCCTATGAAGTACCACCCCCAATGCTTTGGTCGGCAATGATTCCCACCATTTTACTGTTTAATGATTTGCAAGAAAAAGGCGTGTTGCCTGCTGACACGAAAATTCGTTCGGTATATCGCAATCCTAAGCTTAATCGTTGTGCAGGCGGTGCGGTCAGTAGCAAGCACATGACAAACGGTGCGATGGATATTTGGGTGCCAAGCATTGACATGGGTAGTCACGAGATGTCTGAATTGCAAAATCGGCTGTGTGAATACTGGCTGCATGATGGTAAAGCATGGAATTTTGGTCTTGGTCTTTATGCCACAGGAGCGATTCATCTAGATACGCAAGGTCATCGAAAATGGGGTGCACAGTTTTCTCAAAAAGACTCCATTTGTCGCATCACACCGCCAAAGACTAATGGGTGATGTGCGATGATTCAAGAAAGAGTTTTTATCCAAAAAGCCAATATATTACAACAACTTGGCATAAGTCTTTGGGTAGAAAAAGACACCCCTAGCATTTTGACATCTTGGCATCACACAGACCGCTATCATCGCACACTGATGGTCATGCCTGCATGCCAAGATGATGATGTGGCCGTCATACATAGCCATCATGAAGCGTTAAAAGATGAAACGCAGGCATCATCACCAATGACCATCAGTCTGGACAAGGCCAGACCTGTGAACGATGACATCAATTCTTGCGTCATTGACAAAGCCCTACCAAACCCTCAACAGCATGTTCATCATGCCACCGTTCATGACGAAGCTGATGACGGTCTGATATCTGATGATATTAAGTATGAGCTTGAAGGCGTTCGTGTGAGTAACTGGATTCTGATGGCTGATGTTACACAGATGAGTCAAGAGGAGCGTTCAATTTGGACATCTTTAAAGTCAGCCCTATCGGAATGGGCAAATAAAAATCGACAGCTTTTTGCAGCACATCGCATCAATTATCCAATGAACGAGGAGTTGCAAAATCTGCCCATACTGGCACAAAAATGCCTAGATGGCTTCATCATGCGTTTACAAATGCTTGGAGAGTTTACTCATCAAGTGGCATTTTTGAATGATTTGCCTGATGGTGTTGATTATTTTGGTGAAATGCAAATCTTACCAACATTGATGCAGATGAATCATGATGTCATGCTAAAAAAGTCGCTATGGCAAAAAGTGGTCGCTTATTGACAGTGGTTGTGCGTCATTTCGAACTCACTCCCATGCCAGACAGTCTGCTGGTGCCTTGAGTGGCTTTGTGGACAATGATTTGTGTGCCAATGCGTTCTTTTAAACTGGCAACATGAGAAATGATGCCAATCATCTTACCTTCTTCTTGTAAGGCGGCGAGTGTGGCAAGAGCAATATCTAATACTTCCTCATCTAAAGTGCCAAAACCTTCATCTAAAAACAACGAATCGATGCGGATATTTTCACTGCTCATCATGGACAAGCCCAGTGCCAATGCCAAGCTGATGATGAAACTTTCTCCACCAGATAAATTTTTCGTACTGCGTTCTTCATTGCCCTGCTGTGTATCTATGATATTGATTTCTAAGGCTTTATTACTGTCATCACCTCGACATAGAACATATCTTTGGCTCATGCGTGCCAAGACTTGATTGGCGTAAAATAACATTGCATCTAGTGTCAAACCTTGTGCAAAATTACGATATTTTTTACCATCTTTTGAACCGATCAGTTCATTTAATTTTGCCCAAATTTCAATGTCCTTTTTCTTTTGATTGATGGATTGGTGTAATTGAGCTTGCTTGCTGCGTTGTTGGGTGGCGTGGTCAAAAATTTGTTGATTTTTACCAAGATTTTGTAAAATCTCTCGCTCTTCTTGTTGTAGGGCATTTTTTTTGGTGATTAGCTCATCAATGGGGGGTAGATTGGCAACTGACCGCATCAATGCTGATGATGCTTCATTTTCTTGATTGAGATTCTCGGTGGTGCTTTTGATGGCGTATTGTAGCGTGTCTGATTGCTGTTGTAATGATAGCCTTTCATCATCATTGAGTCGTGCTGATAAAAAATGCTGCTCATCTGTGAAATTTTTTGCTAATAAGGCTTGGTCAAATTCCATTTTGGCGTCATCTAGGGTTTTTTGGGATTTTATCAACTGTTTGTCTGTGCTTGACAACCTGTCTTGTAGTGAATTAAGCATGTTTTGCTGTTCATTGTGAGATTGTGTATGTTGGCTAAGTGCATCAATGGTATCTTTGATGCGTTGTTGCAGAACAGTCTCTTCCTTGTCAACAATCTTTTGACCAAATAACGCTTGCCTTTTCTTATGTAACTCATTGATTTTGTGTGATGTTTCGGTAATTTGCTGGGCGGTGAGATTCTTGTGATTGGACAGGGTTTGTTGCTGTACTTGCTGAGCATTTAAAGTAATGATGAGCTGGTCTAGCTGGCGATTAAGTGATTGTTTGGTGGTGTTTGCATGCTGAAAGTTTTGATAAAAACTGGCGATTTTATCAATTTTCTCTAAAAATTCTTGCTGAATGTGTTCATGTGATTTTGTTGGATTGTTGGCATGCTGTGATGATGGATGGTTGCTTTGTTGATAATGAGTTGTGATGGCAAGCATGTTTGTTGCGATGGTCGCTAAGTTTTGGTTAAGCTGTTGTGATTCTGCTTGCATTTTTTCTAAGTTTTGTTCTGCAAGGGTGATCTGCTCATTTAAGGCATTACCTTCACGCTCAATATTTAAGCAAAGCTCTTCATGTTGCTTTATTGTATTTAAGAAATCTTGAATTTTTGGGTCAAGCATTCGATGGTTTTCAAATGCTTGATTGAGCTGTGTTAATCTGCTCTGGCAGTGCTGCTTGAGTTGTTTGAGCTGTTCATGAGTGAGTGCATCATTCAAACAAAAATTTTTGGTTAAAGTGGGGCGCTGCTTGATCAACTCAAAGAGTTTTTGGTTGAGAGTGGTTTGTTGAGTTTGTAAATATTCCAGCTGACCCTTTGTATTTTCTAAATTATTTTTTGTGATGATTTGGTGTTGATTGGCATCGCTTAGTGCTTGATTTAGTGTGATGATTGCTTGGTTTGTGTCATCAATGGCACGGTCGATGCTGTCATCATGATGAGTTGGCACCAGTTTATTAGGGTGGTCGCATGAGCCGCACAATGGGCAGGGCCTGCCATCTTGAAGGTGGCTGAGTTGTTTTTGCAAAAGTTGCAATTCTAGTTGGAGTGCTTTGTTGTTTTGTAAATTGGTGAGTATGTTTGTTTTTTCATTCAGCTCTTGGGTGGTGTGAGTGATGTCTTGATTGAGTGTGGTCAGTTGACAAGTGAGGGTGGTGAGTTTGTTTTGAGTGTTGCTTAGTTCTTGATGGGTGTTTTGTAAGTCATGAAGAATGCTGCTTAGTAGGTCGTGGGCATGAATGTCTTGTGTGAGGGCGATGCCATGATGTGAAAAATCATGACTTTTAAGCGTGCTTGGCGGTTGTACTGCCATGAGGTATTGTTGTTCAAGGGCTAGGCATTGTGCTTGTTGATGCTTGAGTTTGGTCTTTTCGTCTCTGTAATTTTGACGCTTTTGTTTTAGCTGGTTTTGAAGATCGGTTTGGCTGCGTTTGGCATCATGAATAAAAACATCTAGGCGGTTTTTTTGTTCAAGCTGTCGTGAATATTCAGCGTGATGGGCTTTTAATAAGCCCAAATCTCGACCGATATCCTCGCTTTGATATTGTGTCAGATGCTGTATTTCTACTATTTTCTGCTCAACTTGATCTTTTTGTGCCAGATTAACCTTAATCTCCGATGCGATCTCTTGTAATGCTTTGTCCTGCTGGTGTTGCGTGTCTGTCAGTTGATTGTGATGACTGTGGAGTGAGGTCAGTTGCTCATCAAGTTTTCGCACTTGTCGAAAGAGTTGTGTGTATTTTAATTCATCTTGCTGGGCAAATGTGAGTGCATTGGCGGCTTGATTTTTTTGGGTAAGGGTTTGCTGGACTTCAAATTGCCTGTGATGTACGCTGTCATTCAGATGCTTTTTTTCGCAAGTCAGTTGTTCTTGATGTTCTTTTAGATGTTGCAAACGGGTGTGCAGACTTTCTAAGTCATGTGCGTTATTTGCTTGTTCAAGTAGGGCGATTTTTGGGTGAAACGCATCAAAATCATCTTGATGACGACTTAATAACATGGTCAGGTTTTTGATTTTTTGTTGGTGCTGGGCGTATCTTTCAAGCTTTTTAATGTCTGTTTCTAAACAAGACAGGGCGGACTGACGGTGTTTTAATGCGTTCTTGTTGTTGTCGATGGTGGCTGATAGTGTGGCAAATTCGTCATCACTCATGACGACATGGTCGTTGAGTTTGTCTTGTAGTGCGGTGAGTTCTAGTCGTTTGGTTTTCTCGGTTTCAAAAGCTTGTGTGCTAATTTTGGCATAAATCTCCGTGCCTGTGATTTGTTCTAAAATCTCACCTTTTTCACCAGCATCTGCTTTTAAGAATGCTGCAAAATTACCCTGTGCAAGCATCACGGAGCGTGTGAACTGCTCAAAGTTCATGCACATGATCTCAATGGCTTTTTTGTCACATATGCTGGGCTTGGTCTCTATGATTTGACCATGTTCGTCGCTTGCATGTTCAATCAGACTGATTTCTCGACGAATGGCTTGCAATTTGCCACTTGCCTTGCCACCTGCCCGTCTTTGTTGCCAAACAAATCGATAGCACTGCTCGCCCATCTTAATTTCTACTTGAGCCATACATTCACTTGTACCTAGACTCATCAGTTCATTTTGTGTTGTGCTGATTTGTTTGATGCGTGGGGTTTGACCATAAATGGCAAGGCAAATGGCATCTAAAATTGTCGTTTTTCCTGCGCCTGTTTGCCCAATGATGGCAAAGATGCCATCACGAACATAGGCGTCGTCGGTAAAATCAATGTGCCAGCTTCCTTTAAGAGAATTGAGATTGGTGAGTGTGAGGTTGAGTAGTTTCATGGGTGTGCATTTGAGAGTGAGGGGGTGGTTATTTTTCAAGATGGTCGTGGGTGTGAATGTTGGCAAGGAGTGTCTGATAGGCATTCTTTAGTAGGGGTCGTTCCTGCTCGCTGATGCTTTTTTGGTTCAGCAGTTGTTCAAACACATCGGTCTCACTAAGTTGTTTGAGGTTGAGCAACTTGGGTTGTGAATCCATCGATTTTTGGTAGAGTGTGCGATTTTGGATGTTAAGTGCCAATACACAAGAGCCCGCCAACTGCTGGCGAATATCATCGGTGAGATGTGGGCGTAATTCTTGTCCTGTATAGATGATTTCCACCCAGGCGTTTGCGTTGTTTTTAAGGAGTTCGTTAAGTGCGTCATTGATGTGCTGCCAATCGCCGCTGATTTGGATCAGTTGCTGAAAGACTGGCACGCACAATGACTGCACCGCAGGGCTTGTGTCTTCAAAATCAATGATGAGAACTTGCTTATCCTTACCCACCTCCCCAAAGCCCATTGCCATTGGTGAACCACAATAGCGAATGTGTTCGCACTTGGCAACTTTTTGTGAAGCATGAATATGCCCAAGAGCGACATAGTCAATCGCTGGGTCAAAAATGCCAGAAGGAATCTGACCGAGTGTGCCAACATACAAGTCACGCATGCCATCATCTTTGGAGGAGATTTGTGATCCTGCGACAAAAAGATGCCCTGTGGCGATGATGGGGATTTTCTTGTGAAATTTTTCAAAAATATCTTGTTGTAACTTCTTGGCGTGTTCACTTAGTGTGTCATAATGTTTGGCAATGCCCATGAATGTGTCATGCTCTTTACTTTTAAGGTCATCAAAATTGGAGCTTTCTCTGATGTCTTTATCACGCAAATAAGGTACAGCAATGACGATGGCTTCAGGTTTGTTTTGGTGATGTAGTAATAACAATTCATCATCAATATCATGGCTGACCATGCCAATGACTTTAATGTTTAAAGCGTTTAAAATGGATTTTGGGGCATCGAGAAAGGTGGGGCTGTCATGATTGCCTGCGGTGATGATGACATGACGACAACAACTTTTGGCAACTTGTCCCAAAAAGCGGTAATACAACTCCTGTGCTCGATTGCTGGGAGTCATGGTGTCAAAGACATCTCCTGCCACGATCAACACATCAACATCATTGTGATTGATGGCATCAACCAGCCAGTCTAAAAACTCAGAAAATTCATCATATCGCTGCTGACCATACAGTCGCTTGCCAAGATGCCAGTCGGAAGTGTGTAACACTCTTAGGGCGTGAGTGGGTTTTTTTAGGGTGGCTGTCATTATTACTGAAAAATTGTATCAAGCGGATTTGACTGGGGTTGATTTGGGTGATGGTTTTGCTCGAAAGTCATACCACGGTTTTGACGGTTTTGGCTTGATCAAGTGCTGTGTATAGGCGGTTGACTTCATCGGCGGAAGTTAGGTATAAGCGTGTGCGTAAGGCGTGAAATTTGCCTGTTTTTGAGGACTTGACTTGAATGGTGGCGGCATCAAACTGCGGAAAAATTTCTGCCAAAATCAGCGTAACCTCATGAAGCAGGCTGTCATGCTCACCTTCATTACCAATGATGCTGATGGGGTAATCCATGGGAAAATTCCACAAGTGTGGATTTTGAATTTCGGTGCGTTTTGCACTCTGTGCGATGGGCGGGTTTAGATCGGTGATTTTCATCATGATTTCCTTGGTGAATGTTTATTAAGTGGTGAATGAAATAAGGTAAAAAATCAAAACCTCAAGAGTGTGATTCATGTGGGTGGTTAAAGTCTGACAATCTTAAAAACCTAGTTTTTGGTATGCCATTGCTTTTTTATTCAAATGGTTGATGCGATGAAAGTTTGGATTGTCATTTGATGATAAAAGGGCTTACCATCAGTAAGCCCACTGGCAATCAATCATTTTCGAGGAATGAACGCAGATGCTCTGAACGAGAAGGGTGGCGGAGCTTGCGTAGGGCTTTGGCTTCAATCTGACGAATGCGTTCACGAGTCACATCGAATTGTTTACCAACTTCTTCTAAAGTGTGATCAGACGCCATGTCAATGCCGAATCGCATTTTTAATACCTTTGCCTCTCGTTCGGTTAGATTGTCCAGTACTTCACGAGTTGCTTCACGCAATCCTTCAGCAGTGGCACTTTCCACAGGACTGGATATGGTGTTGTCTTCAATAAAATCACCCAAATGGCTGTCTTCATCATCGCCGATGGGAGTTTCCATGGAGATGGGTTCTTTGGCGATTTTTAGGACCTTACGCACTTTGGCTTCATCCATATCCAGGCGTTCGCCCAATTCTTCTGGAGTTGGCTCTCTACCCATTTCTTGGAGTAATTGGCGACTGACTCGGTTGATTTTGTTGATGGTCTCAATCATGTGTACAGGAATTCGAATCGTGCGTGCCTGATCGGCGATTGAGCGTGTGATTGCCTGACGAATCCACCATGTTGCATAAGTTGAAAATTTGTAACCACGGCGATATTCAAATTTATCCACGGCTTTCATCAAGCCAATGTTTCCTTCCTGAATCAAATCAAGGAATTGTAAGCCACGATTGGTGTATTTTTTGGCAATGGAAATGACCAAACGCAAATTGGCTTCTACCATGTCTTTTTTGGCACGCCGTGCTTTGGCTTCGCCGATGGCCATTTGGCGAGCCACTGCTTTCATGTTTTTGACATCCATTTGTAGCTCGTCTTCATGAGCTAGAATTTTTTGTTGCAATGCAACGACTTCTGGCAAGACTTTTTCTAGTGTTTCAGCAAAATCAGGTTTGCCATCAATGCGCAAGCGTAACCATTCTAGATTGGTTTCATTGCTTGGAAAGGTTTTTTTAAATTCATCAACGGGCATTTTACCGCGACGCACAACAATCTTCATGATTTTGCGTTCGTTGTTTCGCACATCTTGATACACTTCACGCATCAATGCCATCACCTGATCGGACAGGCGGTTATTGAATTTGATGAGCATGAATCGTGATGCCAGTTCAT
Source organism: Moraxella oculi (assembly GCF_023336735.1). Taxonomy (GTDB): domain Bacteria; phylum Pseudomonadota; class Gammaproteobacteria; order Pseudomonadales; family Moraxellaceae; genus Moraxella; species Moraxella oculi. The sequence goes on from NZ_JAMBAQ010000001.1 coordinate 53,986, forward strand.
CATAGGCGTCTTTGACTTCATCGCTACCACGGCCGTGTTTTTCTAGGGCTTTTTGAGCATTGGCAAATAATGTTTGAATTTCCTCAAAACGAGTACGAACCTCTTCTGGGTCAAGATGATTATCATCATCACCACTTGTTTCATCCATCTCTTGACTGTCATCATCAGGATCTTCGATGTTCTCCATGTCTTTGAGGCTTTCTAATTCAATCTCTGCGTCTTCTTTGAGTTCAAACTCTTCATCATCAAGATTTAAAAAGCCAGAAACAATGTCGGATATTTTTTTCTCACCTGCTTTGACTTGAGCATATTCATCAAGTACGAATTTTACCGTACCTGGCCAATACGCCATGATGTACTGCACTTCACGAGTGCCTTCCTCAATGCGTTTGGCAATTGCAATTTCGCCATCATGGGACAATAAGTCTACCGTACCCATCTCACGCATATACATACGCACAGGGTCGGTGGTGCGACCTGGTTCGGTTTCAACACTTGCTAAAACGGCTGCTGCTTCATCTGCTGCCATGTCATCATCGCCACCAGAATTGCCCAAAATGATGTCATCCTCATCAGGAGCGGCCTCATAAATAGGAATGCCGACATCAGTTAGCATCTGAACAATGTCTTCAATCTGATCGCTTTCGGTAACAGAGTCTGGCAACTGGTCATTCACCTCGGCATAGGTTAAATAACCTTGCTCTTTGCCCAGTTGAATGAGTGCTGCTAACTGAGAATTGGAATGTTGTTCGCTCATGAATTCTTGCCTATGATCAATTCTGGGGTAAAAATGGTGCTTATTATATCACATGCGTTGGATATATGGGAATGATTGTGATGTTTTTCAAGGATTTGAGTGTGTTTGATGCGGTGATGAAGCGTGCTGTTGGCATTTTTGGACGCTGTTAGCCACTAGCAAAATGAACAAAATGTTTGTAAAATGCTCACATCTTTAATCATTTTTAAACAGTATTTAATCATTTGATGAGTGGTTTTGGCGTTCATATGTTTATTTTTTTACCATCTTGGTGCAAACTCTTAATCAAGCATCAAGCCAAAAAACAAGCCTTTTGGTTGCGTGTGATGAATGACTTGGCTTTTGCCATGAAAATGGTTGCGTTGTGTGCTTTTTTGATGGCATGTCAAGATGATGCTGGAAAAGTTGAAAGTAAAAATCTTGATGCAACTGTTGGTGATTTGGCAGGTTGCTATGGGATCATTCAAGGTGAGCCTGCACAGATTAAGATTAATCAGACTGCCAATGGTTTTAGCATGCAAATGAGAGAGCCGAAGGGTAGTCAAAGCTTATGGGATCATGCCGAGCCTTTAACGCTTTTGGACATTAATCAAGGGTGGGGGTATTTTAAAGTCAATACGCTGGATTTGGGTAAAAGCGACGCACAGCACATCATCGCTCGCCCAGATGGTATGATGGCACTCATGCAAGTTAAGGTCTCTACCCAAAACACCAACCCTCGCTTAGACAGTGCGTATGTGATGCATATCGTACAAGGTTCAAATACGGTCTATCAAATGCCTTGCGATGATTGAGAGTTTGGCTAAGACGACCTTGCCATGATTCAGCTGACTTGCAGTGATTGATGATCAACAATGATGATGAGGATTCATGGGTTTATTTGGTTATTTGATTTTAGGTGCTTTCATGTATTTGGCTGGATTTTTGACACATCAAAAGATGCTAAATTCATGCCGAGTTAACGGTGAGCAATTGCCAATATCGCATGCTGTACTGCGTCGATGTTTGTTAAGTTGTTTTGTTGTGATGCTGGTGGTGAGTGTGTTGATTGGGCGTATCATATTACATCATGAGACTGTAGATTGGTTGTTTGTTTTGGTTAACAGTGCGGTGGCGACAACTGTGTATTATTTTGGGGCGAATCCTGATACAGCCAAAATGAATTTGCCTGATTGATTTTGGTCAAGTTTTATGCCAATGCTTTGGTTTGGGTTTTTTGAGGTCTTAATAAAAAATGGAGAGTGGCATGTCTAATAAATTGTTTGACTTGATGGCGTCATCGAATGCCAAATGGGTGGATTTTCGTTTTACTGACACGCATGGTAAGGAATTGCATTTGACTTTCCCAGCATCGTCAATTGATGAAGAGACGCTAGAAGATGGCAAGATGTTTGATGGGTCGTCGGTGGCTGGCTGGAAAGGTGTTGAGTCGTCTGACATGATTTTGTTGCCAGATGTGCAGACTGCATATCTTGATCCATTTTGTGAATCGCCAACAGTGGCGGTAACTTGTGATGTGATTGAGCCTGATACTCTGCAAGGCTATGATAAAGACCCTCGCTCCATCGCTCGCCGTGCTGAGATGTATCTTAAATCAACAGGCATTGGTGATACGGCACTGGTTGGACCTGAGCCAGAGTTTTTTGTGTTTGATGAGGTCAAATGGGACATTGACATGTCTGGTGCAAGAAATACCGTGATTGCTGAAGCGGCAGCATGGAGTACCGATAAAGACTATGCTTGGGGCAATCTGGGTCAACGCCCTGCGGTCAAAGGTAACTATGCTGCGATTACCCCTGTGGATCATCACCAAAGTATGCGTTCGGTGATGTGTGATCGCATTGAGGAGGTGATGGGTGCAGGTCGCATTGAAGTGCATCATAATGAAGTGGCGAGTTGTCAGCTTGAGATAGGCATTTCTTTTAATACTTTGGTCAAAAAAGCCGATGAGGTGCAACAGTTTAAATACATTGTGCAAAATGTCGCTCATCAATTTGGTAAAACCGCCACTTTCATGCCAAAGCCTTTGGTTGGCGACAACGGTTCTGGCATGCATGTGAACATGTCCATCTCAAAAAATGGTGTCAATGTTTTTTCTGGCGATGAATATGCAGGCTTATCTAAGCTGGCCTTATATTTTGTTGGTGGCATCATCAAGCATGCACGCGCACTAAATGCCATCACCAACCCAAGCACCAATAGTTATAAACGCTTGGTGCCACACTTTGAAGCACCAATCAAGCTGGCGTATTCAGCCTCCAATCGCTCGGCATCCATTCGCATTCCACATGTGAACAGTCCTAAGGCCGTACGCATTGAAGCTCGCTTTCCTGACCCAAGTGCCAATCCTTATTTGTGTTTTTCGGCGATTTTGATGGCTGGTATTGACGGCATTGAAAATAAAATCGATCCTGGTGAAGCGGCGGATAAAAACTTGTATGATTTGCCCCCAGAAGAAGAGGCGATGATTCCGACGGTTGCTGAGAATCTGGAAGTGGCATTAAACGCACTGCGTGATGACCATGAATTTTTATTAAAGGGTGGGGTATTTAGTGAAGCGATGATTGATGATTACATTGCCCTAAAAATGCAAGAAGTAAGACGCATTAATGAGGCGGTGCACCCGATTGAATTTGACATGTATTATCGAGTATAGGGCAATGGCATGAAAAAAAGCGTGGGCTTTTAGTATGTTTTTTTCATAAAGGTTGGTAGAATGCGGTGGGGTAAAATGCCCCAACATGACAAGAGCGACGAGATTTTCCATGAAATTTGATGAGATGATGCACCTACAAACAGAGGTGTTGATTGTTGGTGGTGGCGTGGTGGGTAAGGTACTTGCGATTGGGCTAGCTGGTCTAAAAAAATCCGTAACGCTCATTGATATGAAGCCTAAATTGACATCATTGGCAAGAAAACAAAGGCTGAGCAAGCGTGATGCTCGAGTTTATGCTCTGAATTTGGCAAGTCTGAATTTATTAACTCATGTGGGCGTGCATCAGTTCATACGCCATGCCGACTATGTGGACATGCAAGTTTGGCAAGGTGATGGTCGTGGTGAGTTGAGATTTAAAAAGTCGCATGATGCAAAAATTTTGGGGAGCATGGTTGAGCCTAGTGTGATTGATGAAGCACTTGATGAGCGTGCTGGGTCAGCGGACATCATGCCATTTTTGACAATACTCAACGACACAATGCTTGATGAAAGTTTTGATATTGATGTGCGTACGACCAATAATGACGGTCTGGTCACTGTGATTGTCAGGCAACAAGATAAAAAAATACTGATTGAGACCAAATTGTTGGTGGGGGCGGACGGTCGAGAGTCAGCGGTGCGTAGAATGTCCGGCATTCAAACAGACAGGCTGGACTATCATCAAACCGCCATTTGTTGTGCCATTCATACCACAAAACCGCACGGCAACACCGCACGGCAAGCCATGCTAAATACAGGAACGCTGGCATTGTTGCCTTTGGCGGACATGTCGGCAGATGATGCTGGTTGTTGGCAATCGGTGGTCTGGACGCTGCCAACCAAGCTTGCTAAAACCTATTTGTCTTTATCGACAGATGAGCTGGCTCAAAAGTTGGCACTGGCGAGCAGCTTTGAACTTGGGGAGATTGTTGCTGTTGAGTCTGTCGCCAGTTTTGCCTTATCTGCACAAGTTGCAAAAAGCCATACCGCACCACGCACCTTACTCATGGGTGATGCGGCACATGGGGTGCATCCGCTGGCAGGGCAGGGGTTGAATTTGGGGCTGGCTGATGTGCAAGCCTTGCTTGATTTGATGGAGTGTTGCGATTTGTCAGACAATCATCAAAATGCTCGGTTATTACGCCGCTATGAACGAGCAAGGCGTGCGAAAAACGCCCTAATGATGCACAGTTTTTCATTGATTAATCATGTGTTTGTGGGCGATGTTTTTCAAAGAGAACCGATGAGATTCATTCGGTCGGAAATGGTGAGTATGACGGGGAAAATTCGCCCTTTGATGGAGTTTTTTAATAAAAAAGCAAGTGGGTTTTAGTGTGATGAATGCCTTAAAAATGATGGTTGTAATTTAGATTTAAATATTTTTGTATAAATTCTACAAATGTATAACAAAAAATAACTCGATTCGTATGTGATTGTCAGCAGGGTCTGTTATCATCTTTATCAAGAATTGATTTTGCTATAAAGTAATTCATTAAAGTAATTCATTCGATTTTTTGAATGTTAAGAAAATAAGCGGGGTTTTTATGATTAAAAGAAAATATACAAAGCTTGCTTTGGCGACAGGGTGTTTATTGCTGTTGTCAGCATGTGCGGCCAGCAATGCAAGCACCAAGCAGGGCGGTCAGCAGTCAAGCTCTCCTAAGTCCATGCTTAATGAGGTGGATTCCGAACCGATGCCAGATGGGGTGCAATCAGAGCCTGTTGGACTTGGCATCATGCAAGGCTTTCCGCCACCTATGGATAAGACTGTCAATATACTCAACGCCAGAGACTTTCCTCAGCTTCGTTGGACTTTTAGCAATATTCCAAATCTTGCACCAACGAAAGTCGTTGCATCCGCTCGAGAAAATCTTTATAAATTTCCTGTTGAATTGGATCGCAACATTGGCAAGATCAAGTTCATGCCTCAATTTCTACCAGCTGATCAGACTCAGCCAATCACAGTAGAAGATGCTTTTGTGCGTAAAGTTTATGGCGACTCAATGATCGTGCTACACGATGGAAAGATTGTTTATGAAATCACGCCAAACAAAGCTTATGACCCAATTGACGGTACGCATATTTTGATGTCGGTAACCAAAAGCTTTACAGGTACGCTGGCAGCCCAACTTGTTCATGAGGGTGTGATTGATGCTTCAAAGCCTGTTACCTACTATGTGCCAGAGCTTGCTAAATCTGCATGGGGAGATGCCACGGTTCGTCAAGTGATGGATATGACGGCTTCTTTGGATTATAGCGAAGATTACGCCGATCCTAATTCGGACATCAATGCGTTTTCTAAATCCATGTTGCCTGTACACCCATCAAATTATAAAGGCCCTAAGAGCATGTATGAGTTTTTGACCACAGTCAAAAAAGACACTCATCCGCATGGTACTGGATTTGAATACAAAACTGTCAATACTGATGTTCTGGCATGGATCATCGCTCGTGCAACTGGCAAAAGCGTTAATGTGCTGTTCTCTGAGCGTTTCTTCAAGCCTATGGGTATGAATGTTGATGGTTACATGCTTGTAGATGGTTCAGGAAGCCCTTTTGCGGGCGGTGGCATGAGCATGAATTTGCGTGATATGGCGATGTTTGGTGAGATGATGCGTAATAATGGTCGTTTCAACGGCAAACAAATCGTTTCTCCATCGGTGGTTGTAGACATCATGCGTGGTGGTGATCGTGCCAAGTTTGCTACTGGTGGCTATCCAAATCTAAAAGGGTGGAGTTATCGCAATATGTGGTGGGTTACCCATAACGATCATGGTGCCTATATGGCTCGTGGCGTACATGGTCAGGCCATTTATATTGACCCAGCGGCTAAGATGGTGATTGTGCGTTTCTCCTCAAACCCTGTTGCCAGCAATGCCCATAATGACCCATGGTCGTTACCTGCCTATCAAGCGGTCGCAGAGTATTTCATGAAGCGATGAGTATGAAAGAATGATGGTTTGGCGATTGGTTGAGTTCATCAGCCAATCGCTTTTTTTTATTGATATCGTTACTCCTTGGTGTGGGTTTACCCATGCTTTTTTCGATTAAAGTAAAGGATTGATTGAATTATCCCAGTGTGCTAAAAAACACCATCATGATGGGTGAGATGATGTTGGTAATGAATCCAAAACTGATGATGGTTGGAATGATTTTTGTGCCACCTGATGCAGTGAGTGTTGGCAGAGTAAAGTCGAGACTGGTAACCCCCCCTAATCCAATCGCTGCTGATGATGAATACCGCATGAAGTAAGGAATGAATATCAACGCAAAAATTTCTCGAATCAAGTCATTAAGTAATGCCACACTTCCCCAGACCGCCCCATAGGCGTCCGTCATCACAGGGCCAGAAAGTGAATACCAACCAAAACCTGAAGACAGTGCCAAGCCTTTGGTGATGGAAACATCTTGAAAAATCAGGGCGAACACCACGCCAGCCAGCAGTGTTGAGAGTGTGAAAACAATACTGATTTGCACGCCTTTTTTATTGAGCATGGCTTCTTTAAGACTGATGCCAGAACCTTTAATGCTGATGCCTACCAAAAAAAGCAGTCCCATCAACAAGACGGTCGTACTGCTTTTTGGAGGTATGAATTGGGCTGGTAAAAAAGTCGCCGCCAAAAATCCAAGTGCCAAGCAACTAAGCTGTATGATGCTGCCACTTAGGCTGATTTTGGTTTTGTTGGGCATGACAGGGGCTTTGACCTGACTGCGATGGTCCAATATCCACAAAGCCACAGAGCCAAAACCAATGGTTAAAAATGCAAGCGTGCCAAGATATAGGGCAATCTCTCCAACTTTCTCAGCCAAATCATCAACAAGCCCAAGTTCAATCCCTATGACAATTAAAATCAAATAAATCAAATAGTTCAGTGTGCGTTCGGCCATCTTGACCAAATCTGTATGCGTCGGTAGGGCAAAACCGATGAACATGGGAGTTAAGATTAAAAACAGCGTAATAAGTCCGTTCATTATATTGTCCTAATACAATCTCTTACATCAATAAAATCACTCAAATTGCGACAATATTTTTTTTAAATAAGTCAAAATAAAAGCGTCTTTTTGGTAATAAGTTTGTTAAAATAGTGCATATTTTCATCAAAAAATCCATCCCTGTCAACAGCCTAAGTTCCATATGGGTGAGAAATTGTGTTTTTTAAGATGAAAATAAGACAGTTTTTATCAATATTGTAACACCATTATCCAGCAAACGCCACTGCCAGCCCATGAACAGTCAAAGTATCATTCAGTTTTTCCAAAAAGTTTTAAACGATTTGTACCAAAGTGTGTATTTATTTTTAGGGGGGTCGCTTGATGATCAGACCTTAAATTGGACGGAGCGTGGATTGTCGTTGGCGGCAATCGTGATTAAAATCTTAATCGTACTGTCTTTGATTGGGTTTGGCTACTGGCTACTGGTTTATTGTGTTAAGCATGCCCAAAAATTTGTGTATGTATCGCACCGTACCATACGCATTGCTCGTGCGATATTGCGTTATGTGTGGTTTGTTACCAGTTTGATTGCGGTAATGATGCAAATCGGCTTTCATGCAGATACGGTCAAGGCGACAGCTAAGGCGGCAGCGTGGATTGGATTTTATTATATTCTATGGGCGACTTCTGGCAAAATGTTAAGTGGCGTTTTAAAGCATTATGAGCTGAATGCTTCAATTGAGCAGTTATTAAAAAACATGATTTTGGTGATGATGTTGGTGTTGGCACTGGCCAGCGTGCTTGCGCAGTTTGGTTTTGACATCGTCTCTTTGGTTGCAGGTTTGGGTATTGTTGGTTTGGCGGTAGGCTTTGCAGCCCAAAGTACACTTGCCAATTTCATTGCAGGCATCACGATTTTGATTGAGCAGTCTTTTCAAGTGGGCGATTGGATTCGTCTGGGTGATAGAGAGGGTCGTGTGGTCAAAATTTCTTTACGAGCCACGCAGATTTTAGACAGAGATAACATCATCACCATCATTCCAAATTTTACCGTGGCATCATCTGAGGTAGTTAATTTGACATCGAAAAAGATGATTCGCTTTCATGTGAAAACTCGTATTGCCCTAGAAGCTGACATTAGTCAAGCAAGAAGCATCATTGTTAAAATGCTTTCTAAAGATGAAGTGGTGCTAAAACACCCTGCTCCGATGGCAACGGTGAGTGAGGTGGGTGAGTATGGGGTATTTTTTATCGTGCGTTTTTGGGTAGCACCTTTATCGGTGGCTCGCATTCCCATCATCAAAGAAAATATCAATGAAAAAATCAAGCGAGCCTTAGATGAAGCAGGCATTCAAATTCCATATCCGCACATGCGTCTGGTCATGCCTGATGATAAAATAAACCAAAACAGCCATCAGGTGCAATGCAGTCAAGCTGTTGTTGGCTCTGCCATCGATGAAAAAGCGAACCACTAAAGCAAAAAGATGAGTAAGGGTGGCTGTATGACCACCCAAGAATCATTTGGCTTTAGCGAAGTTGTGTTATAATAGTATGTTTAGGTTCTGTATATAGACAGACTCAACCAAAGTTTAAAATTTTTTTATGATGAATATCCCCTCTGTATTAATTGATCCTTTTCATCAGTTTGATGTTAATGCCTTTGATCTTGTCATCACTTGTGCTGATGGACTTGAGCATGCCTTATTGATTGAGCTTGATACTTTTGGCTTGCAAGGTGAGATTGTGCGTACTGGCCGTGTTTTGGTTACGGTCAATCTTGCAAATTTCTATCACATCTGTTTGTACAGCCGTGTGGCTAGCCGTGTGCTTTTGCCGATTGGCACTTATCATTTTAAACAAAGACAGGCGGTTACCAATCAGATCTTTAAAAATGATCAAGGACAAGCCGTTACTCGCACAATAGACACTCAGATGATTGATGAAGATGTGCCAGAGGCCCTGTATCGTTTCGCTGCTGGCTATGACTGGACTAAGATTTTTGGGCTTGATGATAGCTTTGCCATTCGCTTATCTACCGACAAACGCCTGACGGTCAATCAGCAGTTTGCGACCTTGCGTATCAAAGATGCGATTGCTGATGTTTTTAATAAAAAATTAAGTGCACGCCCCAATGTCTCAAAAAATCCAGACTTGCACATATTCGCAGCGGCCACACAGCAATTTGCCGAACTTTTTTTAGATTTGTCAGGCAGTAGCTTGCATCGCCGAGGTTATCGTGTGGTGAATACAGCCGCACCATTAAAAGAAAATTTGGCGGCGGCATTGTTGTATGAGTGTGGTTGGCATACTGGTTGCCACGATGCTTTGATTGATCCAATGTGTGGTTCAGGAACTTTCATTACTGAAGCATTGCTCATGCGTGCTGATTATCCAGCTGGTTTGGACAGAACGACCAGTGAGTTTGGTTTTTATCGCTGGAAACATCATGACGATCAGCTATGGCAAGACAAGGTTGCTGCTGCCAGTGAGCGTTTTCATGAGAATGTGGCTGGCTTGGCTGACATCATGCCGACAGTTATTGCCTGTGATGCTGATGCGACAGCGATCCAAGCTTGCCATCAAAACTTGCTGGCGTCTGGACTGGCACCCATCATTCCAAAAATCACTCTACAACAAAAGCCATTATCCCATCTAAAAGACACGCTTGCCACCATCACTGCTAAGCGTCCTTTGTTGATTACCAACCCTCCTTATGGCGAACGCTTAGGCGACGGTGATTTTATTCAACCTTTGTATCATGGCTTGGGGCTTTCTGCTGCAGATGGTTTTAGGCTTGCAGGCGTGCAGCGAGCGGACTTGGCGGTGTTGGGCAGTCATGTTGAACATGTGGATACCTTGCCAATCATCAATCCCCAGACTTTGCGTTGTCATAACGGTGCATTGACAGTGTATTTTCGTCATGGTGAGATGGCTCTGTCAAGTCAAACTGGTATTTTGGAGTGCTTTGAAAGGCATGAGGTTATCAATGAACAAAGCCAAGATTTCATCAATCGCTTACAAAAAAACCTATCCCATCTAAAAAAACTTGCCAAAGCCGAGGGGGTTACCAATCTGCGGGTCTATGATGCTGATTTGCCAAATTATAATGTGGCGATTGACATCTATGGCGATAAAGTGCATGTGCAAGAATATGCACCACCAAAAAAGATTTCAGCAGATATTGCTAAGGCGCGTTTTAATTTAGTGCTTAATGGCGTGCGTGAAGTTTTGGGGGTGTTTCGTGAGAGTGTGTTCATCAAAACTCGTGCCAGACAGTCGGGAAACGAACAATACACCAAAAACCCAAATGCTGATGCCAGACGCAAAAAAATGTATGCCATGCGTGAACATGGGGCGTATCTTTATGTCAATTTCACTGATTACTTGGATACAGGTTTGTTCATTGATCATCGAAACATGCGTCAAATCGTCGCAAAAGCAAGCCGTGGCAAGCGAGTACTGAATCTGTTTTCTTATACTTGTACGGCCAGTGTGCATGCAGCGATGGCAGGAGCAAAGACGGTAACAAGCGTGGATTTATCTGCCAATTATTTAGACTGGGGTCGTCAGAATTTTGCTTTAAATGGTCTGGATTTAACGGCCATTTTCCAAGATGAGCTAAAATATCAGTTCATTGCTTCTGATGTTTTTGAATGGATCAAGGAGAATACAAAGAAGTATGAAGTGATTTTCATTGATCCACCGACCTTCTCAAATTCAAAAAAATTCAAAGGGACTTTTGATGTGCAACGAGATCATGTGGCACTCATTAATCGTGCCATGAACCGACTGATGCCAGATGGTGTCTTGTATTTTAGCAATAACTACACCCGCTTTGAGCTTGATGAGGTACTGATGCAGCGGTATCAAGTGGTAGAAATTACCCATAAAACCATTGGATTTGACTTTGATGTGAAAAAGCCAATTCATCGCAGCTATGAGATTCGCCATAAGAATGCTTTGAGTGGTGGAGCTGTGGTAGACTTTGCTGATGATGCCGTGCATGAAACAAGTGATGGGCGTGGTGTGAAAAAGCACCGCAAGAATCTTAAAAACCCTCCTTTTGCCCAGCAGTCGATGACTAAAAACAATCAGAATCGCACTCAAAAATCACATGGGGCAAGTAGCGGTGATTCAAAAAAAATCCGCGACACCAAAGCTGGTAACCACCTCAATGATTTTGACAAAAAAGACTTTGAGAGTCGTGCTGCCAAGCGACCAACACAAAAAGTACGCTATGATAAAGTCAATGGCGAGCTTATTGCTGTGATCGTTGAAGATGAGACAGTCAATCAACCCAAAAAATACAGCATTAAATCAAAATCTTAGTCAGATTTCATGATGTGCCAAAGCATTATGATGGGTTGTGAGATGAATTTTAAAGAGAAATGACCATGATAATTAATGAAAATCAGTTGTTAAATCAAGATGAGTCAGAAATCATGCAGGCTTTTTTTGATGATGAGTACATGCAAATCGATGATGAGGGGCATGATTTTGATGATGGCATCAAATCCACTCGCTTTAAAAAGCTCCAAAAAAAGCTTCGTAAAGAAGTATCGTGGGCGATTCGTGATTTTAAGATGATTGAAGATGGCGATGTGGTGATGGTATGTATCTCTGGCGGTAAAGACAGCTTTACTTTGCTGGATATTTTACTGTTCTTAAAACGCATTGCACCGATCAACTTTGAGGTCGTGGCAGTCAATCTTGACCAAAAACAGCCAGGATTTCCTGAAGAAGTCTTGCCAAAATATCTGTCTGAACAAGGCATTCCATACTATATTTTAGAAAAAGACACTTATAGTATCGTCAAACAAGTCGTCCCAGAGGGCAAAACCTACTGTTCAGCCTGCTCTCGTCTGCGTCGTGGCTCACTGTACGGATTTGCCAAACAAATCGGTGCTACCAAAATAGCACTTGGTCATCATCGTGATGACATTTTAGCAACCTTCTTTTTAAATTTGTTTCATGGGGGCAGTTTAAAAGCCATGCCGCCAAAGCTGTTGTCTGATGATAAGCAAAATGTGCTGATTCGCCCATTGGCTTATGTTGCCGAAAAAGACATCATTAAATATGCCAATTACAAAAAATTCCCAATCATTCCTTGCAATTTGTGTGGCAGTCAAGAAAATTTGCAACGAGCCATGATTAATGACATGCTAAGAGAGTGGGATCAGGCACACCCAAAGCGTTTGGCCAGTATGTTTAAGGCATTACAAAATGTCGCCCCAAGCCAGCTTGCCGATCGTGAGTTGTTTGATTTTGACAACCTTAGCATTGAGCGTAATGATGATGAGCGTCTGTTTGAAGGTGATCATATCCAAGTCGGCGTGGCGGATAAGCTGGCAGATATTGGATTGCCAACCAATCCCCAAGTACAAACCTTTAATCCAAAATTCACCAAAAAAGAAGACAAAAAAATCCCCGTCATTAATCCCATACTGTGATTACTGTGATAAAGTGTCTTAGACTTTAATATGATTGGTGATGCCTCAAATATAAGGCGACTGTGTACTTTGTCCAAACTGGCAACAATCAGCCAATGAAGCAACCACCAGTCAAGCTGATGATAAAAACTGGGCAAAACACCCAGTTTTATTGATTTCGTTTCATTCTACTTGGCTGATGTCTCGTACTGCTCCTGTATCGGCACTTGTTGTCAGTGCTGCATAGGCTCGTAGGGCTTGGCTGATTTGGCGTTCACGATTGACAGGCTTCCACGCCTTCTTACCTTTTGCATTCATTGCTTCACGGCGTTTGGCAAGCTCATCATTGGAGACATCAAGGTGAATGGATCGGTTTGGAATGTCGATGATGATGGTGTCAAATTCTTCTATTAAGGCAATGTTGCCACCTTCTGCTGCTTCTGGGCTTGCGTGTCCAATAGACAACCCAGAAGTGCCACCGCTAAATCGTCCGTCTGTGAGCAACGCACAGACCTTGCCTAAGCCTTTTGACTTTAAATAGCTGGTTGGGTAAAGCATTTCTTGCATGCCAGGACCGCCTTTTGGTCCTTCATAGCGAATCACAACCACATCACCTGCGACAATCTCATCATTTAAGATGGCCTCAACCGCCGCATCTTGGCTTTCAAGCACTCTGGCACGCCCTGTGAATGTTAAAATGCTTTCATCAACGCCTGCGGTTTTGACCACGCAACCACGCTCAGCAATGTTACCGAACAATACCGCCAAGCCACCATCTTGAGAATAGGCAAACTCTTTGCTGCGAATACAGCCAGATTCACGGTTGGTATCTAAGTTTGACCATTGACGATCTTGACTAAAAGCTTTGGTGGTGCGTACGCCTCCAGGAGCAGCGATGTACAGATTGCGAGCATCTAAATTATCAGGATTCATGATGTCCCATTTGGCAAGTGCGTCTTTTAAGGTGGGGGCGTGTACGGTTGAGACTTGGGTGTTTAGCAGTCCTGCTCGGTCAAGCTCTGCCAAAATGCCAATCACACCACCAGCACGATGCACATCTTCCATGTGATACTTTTGAGTGGCTGGGGCTACCTTGGATAGGCAGGGGATTTGACGACTTAAACGGTCAATATCTGCCATTTTAAAATCCACATCTGCTTCATGTGCCGCCGCCAATAAGTGTAAAATGGTGTTGGTTGAACCACCCATGGCAATATCAAGACTCATGGCATTTTCAAAAGCAGCTTTGGTTGCGATGTTGCGTGGTAGAATGGCATGATCATCTTGTTCATAATAGCGACGAGCAAGCTCAACAATCTTACGACCTGCTTGTAAAAACAACTCTCTACGCTTGGCATGCGTGGCAAGCAAAGAGCCATTTCCTGGCAATGACAAGCCTAATGCTTCAGTCAGGCAATTCATCGAGTTGGCGGTAAACATGCCTGAGCATGAACCACAAGTTGGACATGCTGAGCGTTCAACCTGTGCGACATCTTCATCACTAATCAAGCTGTCTGCTGCATCAATCATGGCATCTACCAAATCCAGCTTGCGTATGACTCTGCCTTCATGCACCGTGTTTTCGTGGGTGTGATGACCATCTACCAAAGTGCTTGCCAATACTTTGCCTGCTTCCATTGGGCCACCAGAGACAAATATGGTAGGAATGTTAAGACGCATGGCTGCCATCAGCATGCCAGGGGTGATCTTATCACAGTTGGAGATGCACACCAAGGCATCTGCACAATGAGCATTAACCATATATTCCACACTGTCAGCAATCAGATCACGACTTGGCAAACTGTACAGCATGCCCCCATGACCCATGGCGATGCCATCATCGACAGCAATGGTATTAAATTCTTTGGCTACACCACCAGACTTTTCGATTTCACGAGCGACCAGCTGACCCAAATCTTTTAAATGAACATGACCAGGCACAAACTGCGTGAATGAATTGGCAATGGCAATGATTGGCTTATTAAAATCATCATCTGTCATGCCTGTGGCACGCCATAAAGCACGAGCTCCTGCCATGTTTCGACCTGCAGTGGATGTTTTTGAGCGATAAGTGGGCATAATAAATCCTGTTGTTATCAATGCGACGCCAAAAAAGATGGCTTGCTGATGTTTTTTTTGGTGTGTGAGTAAATTGTTAAAGTGGCTATTGTACCATCATTGATTGTAAAATTTCACAAAAAATTGCCCGTTGACAATGGAAGGTCTCATATTTTATCAATGACCAAAAAAGGACAGCTGAATGAGTTTTTGATGATTGCCCCATATTTTGTTACAAAATTATGAACAAATCAAAAAAACCATGAAATACAATCAGTTAATTTTAAAATAATGGCAAATTGATCGGTATTATTCCCTGCAAATTTGCAAAAATTGTGTGAGTTTGATAAAGTGAAATTGCTAATATTGTTAGTATTTATTAAATTTGATTTAAGTATTATTATAAAAATAGCATTTGAATGTTTGAATTTACGAGTGATTTTAAGAGTGTTTTTGAATAATTTTAAATGGATATTTTTATAATAAATGGAGTGATTATGAAAAACGACAAGACTGCTGCCAACGAAAGGCGGCTCAAAAAAGAGCAAGCAGTGATGGAAGATGGTCTTCCCATCAGGCCATTTTTAATATTTCCTAAAGTCAGCCGCCCTGTATTCATCGTCTCAATGATGCTCATCGTCATTTTTATGATATTTGGTTCGCTTTTTGCAGAGCTGGCAGGGCAGTTGTTCGGTGATTTGCAAGCCATGATTACCAAACATTTTGGCTTTTTATTCATCATTTTGATGAATGTGGCACTTGTGTTGTGCGTGTATGTGGCACTTAGTCGCTATGGCGACATTCGTTTGGGTGCTCAGACTGAAACACCTGAGTATGGCTTTGGCTCATGGATTGGCATGCTGTTTTCGGCGGGTATTGGTATCGGTCTTTTGTACTGGGGTACGGCTGAACCATTGTACCATTTTGTACGGCCACCAATGGGTGAACCAAGTACGGTAGAGAGTGCCAAGCAGGCAATGCAGATATCATTCTTGCATTGGGGCTTGCATGCTTGGGCGGTATATGCGTTAGTAGCCTTAGCATTGGCGTATTTTCATTATCGTCGTGGCTTGCCATTATCCATTCGTTCGGTATTATTTCCCATCATCGGTAAAAATATCTATGGTCGCTGGGGTCATGCAGTAGACATCTTAGCGGTGTTTGGCACGATGTTTGGTGTGGTAACCAGTCTGGGCTTAGGCGTCATGCAGCTTGAAACTGGTCTTGGTCAATTGTTTGGCATTGAACCAAGCTTGGTTTTTAAAGTGGCTTTGATTGCAGGTATTACGGCATGTGCAGCGTTTTCTGTCATGGCAGGGCTGGATAAAGGGGTTAAGAGACTAAGCGACATTACCATCGTTGGTACGCTGGTGTTGTTGGCGTTCATGATCATTGCAGGCCCTACCCAGTTCATTTTAGACAGCTTTGTGGAAAATGTGGGTAATTATGCAGGTGATCTCATCACACTGGGTCTTTGGAATGAAGCCTATATGAATAGCGACTGGCAGGCTTCTTGGACAATATTTTACTGGGCATGGTGGGTGAGTTGGTCGCCATTTGTTGGTATTTTTATTGCCCGCATTTCTCGTGGTCGTACGATTCGTGAGTTCATTTTTGGGGTGCTTTTTGTACCGATGTTGTTATTGTTTTTATGGTTTACGACCTTTGGGGGTGTTGCCATACATATGGAGCTGATGGGTGATTATGGTCTGTCAATGGCGGTGTTGAATGATACAGGCAGTGCCATTTTTAAATTCATTGAATACTACCCATTCACGCAAGGTTTGGTGGTGGTGATCTTGTTGATGATTGTGCTGTGGTTTGTTACATCGGCGGATTCGGCAAGTTTGGTTGTGGACATGCTCACTGCTGGTGGTAATACCAATCCGCCAAAGGTACAAAGATTTTTTTGGGTAACTTCCGAAGGTGTGATTGCCGCCATCTTGATGGCAGCTGGAGGATTGTCTGCTCTACAAGCAGCAGCGATTGTCGCTGGACTGCCTTTTGCTTTCGTGATTTTTGTGATGATGTATTGCTTGATTCGTGCTTTGGGACGAGATCGTTTGACATTGTATCGTAATACCCAATGGTACATCACAGAAGAGTCGGCCGAGCATAATAGTGCCAATGAGATGGTGGATGAACATCTGCTACCAGGACCGCCGCCAACAGATGCGGATAAGCCATAGGCACAAACTTGTTTGATGAGCTAAAGGTCGGATTGTCATCTGACCTTTTTATAGCCTTTCAAAAAAACGATTCGAGGAAACATCTGGGTAAGGGATTTGTCATGCCAAATCCGCCCAATCATATTTGTCTTTAAACATACATTCATCAAAAACCACACACGACCCACACTTAGGATTCCTTGCCATGCAGGTATAGCGACCGTGTAAAATGAGATAATGATGGGCATCAACCAAAAATTCTTTTGGAATGCGTCTCATCAATGCTTTCTCAACAGCCAAAACAGTCTTGCCTGTGGCAAGCCCAGTGCGATTGCTCACGCGAAAAATGTGTGTGTCCACCGCCATGACAGGTTCGCCAAATGCGGTGTTGAGTACAACATTGGCAGTCTTTCTGCCCACGCCAGCGAGTTTTTCCAACGCATCTCTGGTTCTGGGTACTTTTCCATCATGGTCTTTGAGTAGGCTTTCGCAGGTTTTTATTATATTGATGGCTTTGGAATTGTACAGTCCGATGCTACTGATGTATTGTTTAAGTTTGTCAATACCTAAATCCAACATGTCCTGCGGCGTATTGGCAACGGAAAATAGTTTTTGCGTGGCGATATTGACACTTTTATCAGTAGCTTGGGCTGATAGCATGACTGCGATGAGCAGTTCAAAGTCGCTAGAATAATTAAGTTCGGTAACAGGATTGGTGATGTGCTTAGACAATTTTTCAAAAAACGCCAAACGCTTATCCTCATTCATCGCACGAGAGGCTGGCGTGTCAGCAGTTTTACTGACTTTTGGTTTTGTTTTGTTGGAAGCTGTTTTTTTGGTCATGGCAAAATGGCTGGACATGGCTAGATAGAATGACGCTTATTATAGCATGGCTTAGTACAAAAAAAATGAAACCAAAAGAGAGTTGATAAGAAGAGAGTTGGTGAAAATGTCAAAAAAGCATCAATACCAAGAACCGCATTGGCATGGGCTGGAATTCTTAAAATCTTTGGGTATAATGAGAGGTTTTTTAAATTAGCTTGGTGCTTTAAATTGTTCTAAAAATTGACGCATGATTCATATTTTTTTTAAGAGGCTGTCGAATGCTGGGCGTCTGAATAGGCTGCTTGCAAGACCCATGATTCACGAACATCGCCATGAGATATTAAGTGCATTTTGCCAACAAAAGGGCATGTCAATCCCCATGTATGGCAAGCAGAAAAATGGTAAGCCAATCATTACTAACAGTCGGCTTGCTTTTAATCAATCACATACCGATGATGGATATGCTCTGGCATTTTCAACATCGGTGCGTAATCTTGGTGTGGATATTGAAAACTTGAATCGACGGGCAAACTTTGAGAGTTTGGCAAAGCGGTTTTTTCATGCAGATGAACAGGCTTTATGGCAACAGACTCATAAAAATCAACAATGGTGGCTTAAAATTTGGACGATTAAAGAGGCGGTGCTAAAAGCAAATGGGTTGGGCATTCGACTTCCCTTAAATGAACTGAACGCTGTGTTCATTAACGATCACCAAGGAGAGCTTTATCATCAACTCATTGGGTGCTATCGTTTTGAATGCGTGATGATTGATGGGCATGTGATGACGATTGCCTACGAGGGTGATTGGCAGCCATGGGAATTTTATCATCATGTTAATGGGTAATTTTTGCCATAAAAATAGGCATCTTTTGTTGATGACTTTAAAAGACGCCTGCATGATGCCATCAGACCATCACAAACCAATCTCTCCGATGAATGGTAGATGGCGGTATTTTTGGTCATAGTCCAAGCCATAGCCAACGATGAAACGATCTTCAACCTCAAACCCTAAAAATCTCACTTCCATGTCAATTTCACGACGAGATGGCTTGCTGACTAATGTGCAAATTTCTATGGAATTAGGATTGCGAGTTTGTAGAATTTCGACTACTTTTGATAGAGTGCGACCAGAATCAATGATGTCTTCAACAATCAAAACATCTTTACCTGCGATTTCACTGTCCAAATCCTTTAAAATCTTGACATCGCCGCTAGATATGGTTGTTTTGTTGATGTAGCTTGATACGGTCATGAAATCCAATTCGTGCGGCTTGTCGATGGTGCGGCACAAATCTGCCATAAAAAGCACCGATCCACGAAGCAGTCCAACCAAAATCAAGTCTTTATCGCTGGCGGCGTAATGATTGTTGATGGCATCTCCCAGCTCTTTCACTTTATCAGTAATTTCATCGGCTGAGATCATAACATTTAAGGTGGACTGTGTGCTCATGATGCGTCTTATTTAAAAAAATGGCTATTGTAATGTATTGCGATGAGATTGGCAAGTTTTATTCAAAAGCACCTGACAGCACCATCTCGGACAAAGCAAACTGACGAACATCATTAAGCATGGTGGTGTCAAAGTTGTGAATGAATGCAAATGACAGATGACGGTCTGGATCGCAAAACGCCACTGAGCCATTATAGCCCATATGACCATAAGCGTTTGGGGTGTTTTGCAGGCTAAATAGGCGATGAAACCCTGTTCGCCAACGCATGTTGGCAGGCATGACGGCATCAAAACCATCAACTTGAATGCGACGCAAGTCATTCATCACATTGGGATTGATCAGCACTTGCTCTTGCCATACGCCACCATTGGCATGCATGGCATACATACAAGCCAATGCTTGTGCGGTCGACACGCCATTGGCCGCAGGAATCTTAGCAGTCATGACTGCTTGGCTATAATACTCCACGCCATCACGACCATTGGGCATCAAAGCGTTTTTGTAGTTTGTCAGGTTCATCTTAGAGGTATCAAAATATAGGCGATTGATATTTGCGGTGGTGATATCGGTATCTTTGAGTGCATTTTTCCATAGGGCGGTGGTGGGTAAATTGGCTAATGTCTTGAGTATTTCGGGCGTGTCAGGCTTTAAAGTGGGCTTGCGTTTGTTGTTGGGCATGCCATTAAAATATCGAACAGGTCTTGCGACTTGATGGCATTTTTCGCTAGGCAATTCATAAAACATCTGACCCATCAGACCTAAGGGTTTGGCAAGATGACAATCAAGCACCATCTGCAAGCTTTCATCTGTTACTCTCTCTATCACATGACCGATGATCCAACCAGAGACGAGCGCACTGTATGCACTGGCATAGCCATGAATTTCTTGACCTTTTGGGGTATCTGTGGTCATGTTCGCCACCAAATCCCCCATGATTTGCCAATCGGTCAAATCATCAATCGATTGCGTTAAAGTTGTGATGTTAAACAATCCTGATGTGTGAGTTAGGACATGCCTTAGGGTGATGTTGTGTTTGCCGTTATTGGCGAAAGCTTTCCAATAATGACCAATCGGTTTATCATAATCTAAGATGCCTTTTGACACCAGTATTGCCACCAAAGTGGCCATCACCCCCTTGCCAATAGAAAAATTGACTGACAGTGTCCTACCAGACCAAGCTAAGTCGGAGGTGGCATTGCCAATGGCGGTATTAACTGTCTGTTTTCCATCTTTATAGATGACCAAGGCACCGCCTGCAACAGAGTCGTCAAATTGTAGCTGTTCTAGCACTGTGTGAAAATCTTGCCAAGCCATTGCGTTGCCTTTTTTGTTATTAAACAGTGTGTCATAAATGCTGAAAATCAATTCGGTTTTTTTATGGTTCATGCGATCAGATCACATGAAGGTAATGCGACCTTGTAGATGTGGCTTGTTTGTGCCAGCAGCATACAGTGCAAAACTGCGACCACCTTCTTCTTGGCGTGCCACAAAATCAATCTTTGATGGCAAAAAAATCGGTGTCTTAAATGAGACATCTACTCGATAAGATTTGGGCAAATCGTGAAATTGAGCAATGCTTGCTGCTTTTGACCACATGCCATGTGCAATCGCCCTAGGAAAGCCAAAAGCACGAGCGGATAAGGGGTGTAGGTGAATCAGATTAAAATCCCCAGAGATGAACGCATATCGGCGACCGATATCCTCTGGAATGTTAATCAATTCGGCCCAGCCATTATCATCTGGTTCAAGGCGTGGGACGGGATCTTCAGCCTTCCTTACTTTAGGTTCGCTGACTTTCTTTTTTTGACGAGACAGATAGGTGGAGACGCCTTCCCAAACCAATTCTCCATCAATGCTGGCGGTGGTGATGAAATCAAACTGTTGACCTTTATCATGAGATCGCAGATTTGATAGGCGTACTGAAAGCGTTACCGACTCACTGTCATAGATGATGCGATGCTGTGTTACGCTGTTTTCAAGATGTACAAGACCTAGCATTGCAAAAGGAAAGTCGGGTTTTGCCATCATGTTCATCTGTAAGGTTTGAGACAGTACGGCATAATAAGTAGGGGGTATGCGACCATCATTAATGAAGCCACATATTTTGCGATACTCTCTTAGATTGTGCTCATCAATCGCAAGATGATCCACTTGATACACAGAATTTGGCAACTCATTCGCCTTATTGTCTCCAATAGGAATGAGGCTTTTGATGACATTGGCATAAGTGGTGTGCATTTTTGGCAATTCTTTAAAATGTTGTTCTGCCATACGATACCTATATGATTTGTTAATGAAATGTGATGCTGATTGCTATGCGCCGAGTAAGCTTTGACCGCAGACTCGCACAACATTCCCATTAAGACCACCAGCTTTAATGGATAATAACCAAGAGATGGTCTCTGCCACATCAATGGGTCTACCACCTTGGCTCATTGAGTTCATGCGTCTTCCAGCTTCTCTGACGGCAAATGGAATTTGATCTGTCATTTTGGTTTCGATAAAACCTGGTGCGACTGCATTAATGGTTCGATGAGTGTCCAAAAAAGATTTGGCAGTGGCTTCTACCAACCCAATCACGCCCGCTTTACTCATGGCATAATTGGTCTGACCTAAATTGCCTGCAATGCCAGAGATTGATGAAACGCATACAATGCGTGCTGTGTCGCTTAATCCGTCGTGCTTGATTAAATGGTCGTTAATGGTGTGAATGGCTTTTAAGTTAATGCTCATCACCGCATTCCACTTGTCCTCAGTCATGTTTGCCAGCGTCTTATCACGAGTAATCCCAGCATTATGCACGATGCCATCAAGTGTGCCACAGGCGTTGATGATTTGCTCGGCGGCATCATTTTGAGTGATGTCTAAGGGTAGGGCATGTCCACCCAAATCACCAGCGACTTTTTGTAGTTCTGCCAAATTTTGTGGCACATCTAAGCAATATAAAATGGCACCATCACGAGCCAAGACTTTTGCGACTGCAGCACCGATGCCACGAGCAGCACCAGTAACCAAAATTTTTCGTCCTTGTAGCGGTTTGGCGTAGTCAAAGTCCGTTGATTCAAGTTCTTTGGCTTTTTTAATGGTGATGGGTTGACCTGAAATATAAGCAGATTTGGCAGATAAGAAGAATCTTAACGCATGCTCAAGATGGGACTCGGCACCAACTTGTGTGTATAGTATGTTGGCAGTGATGCCTCTTTTAAATTCCTTGGCCACAGATTTGATGAAGCCTAATAAAGCACGCTGTGCCAATGCAAAGCCAATGTCATCACCTGTGCAGCATTCAGGGCGTGCGATGATGAGAATGCGACCAGATGACTTCATGCGACGAGCAAGTTTGTGGAAAAATTCATACACCGCTTTAAGACCGTCGACATCTTTGATGTTGGTGGCGTCAAAAATCGCAACTTTAAATTTGGCGTGATCATCTGCCAATCTTGTTTTCAAATGCTCAACGGTGGTGATTTTTGCATCCAGATCATTCAGTAATCCTTGCACCGCATTGAGCACCGTGCCATCATCGTCAGCTGCCCAGCCTAAAGCCACTTCGCCACGAATCACTGGCTGACCCAATTCATAACGATCAAGATTGATGGGCATTGGCAAGCCTAGGTTTTTAGCGACTTTTTTACCGATTGTAGATTGTACCAATTCACCGTAACGGTCACTCATGATTGTATCCTTTTTTGGTGTTTTTAATTGAAAAATTTGAATGATTGGATAATAATGACATTCTAACATAAAAAATCCGTGTTACCATGCGTTTGTCGTAGTTTTTATGGGCAGATGGTGGATTAAATTGTGTATTTCCTCCACATTTTTGTTACAAAAGACATCATTTTTGGTGTTTTTCGTCAAATAATGCTAAGCTAACGACCAATCAATCAAAAAACTACCGGTAGCTAATACCCAAGGAGAATTCATGAGTATTAAAAAAGTTGCCATTTTGGGCGGTAATCGCATTCCTTTTGCTCGCTCTAATGGTGTGTATGCAGATGCCAGTAATGGCGACATGCTTAGTGCTGCACTTGATGGCTTGGTAATGCGTTACCAGCTTGCTGATAAAGAAATTGGCGAGGTGGTGGCAGGCACGGTACTCAAGCACAGCCGTGATCTTAATTTGACTCGTGAAGCTGTGCTAAACACACAGCTTAGTGCGACGACGCCAGCCTATGACATCTCGCAGGCGTGCGGCACAGGACTACAAGCAGCTTTGGCGGTAGCGAACAAAATTGCTTTGGGAGTTATCGATAGCGGCATTGCAGGTGGTACAGACACCACTTCGGATGCTCCGATTGCTTTGGGGGAGGGTATTAGAAAGCCATTGTTGCGACTTAATAACGCCAGGGATATCAAAGCAAAACTGACTGCTTTGAGTACCATCAATCCAAAAAAATTGTTGTCGTTGCCTAAAAACAGTGAGCCTCGCACACGCCTATCCATGGGTGAGCATCAAGCCATCACTGCCTTAGAGTGGGGCATCACTCGTGCCGACCAAGACGCGCTTGCTTATGCCAGCCATCAAAACTTGGCTCGTGCTTATGAGGAGGGTTTTTTTGATGATTTGATTACTCCTTACAAAGGACTTGATCGTGATAATACTTTACGTACTGATGCCACGCTTGAAAAACTTGCTACTTTAAAGCCAGTATTTGGCAAAAAAAACGCCAACCCTACGATGACCGCTGCCAACTCAACACCATTGACTGATGGTGCGTCATGCGTGCTACTATCGAGTGAGGAGTGGGCAGAGCAACATGGCTATGAACCGTTGGCGTATTTGACCCATCAGCAAACTGCTGCAGTGGATTTTATTGGTAAGCAGGGGATTACTGAGGGCTTACTCATGGCACCTGCCTATGCAGTACCAAAGATGCTAAAAAGAGCAGGGCTGACATTGCAAGATTTTGATTTTTATGAAATTCATGAGGCTTTTGCATCGCAAGTTTTATCCACTTTGGCTGCTTGGGAAGATGAAAAATTCTGCCAAACTCGCCTAGGGCTGGACGCACCGTTGGGGTCAATAGATTTGTCAAAACTTAATGTCAATGGTTCAAGTCTTGCTGCAGGTCATCCATTTGCCGCTACTGGTGGCCGCATTCTTGCTACTGCTGCCAAACTTTTGGCACAAAAAGGTTCAGGGCGTGCTCTCATTTCGATTTGTGCGGCAGGTGGTCAGGGTGTTACTTGTATTTTGGAGCGTTAATCGTTAATGGCTGCTAATATGGTAATGATGAGAAAAGTATTTGCCTGTCCTTTACATAAAAAATATTGGCTGATCATTGCCATATCTGGCCACACACCGATGACTGACAAGCACATCAAAAAGGAGCATTTTGGTCGGATTTTAATGAATGTGTCAGTGCATTCAAGATAATATACTAAGAATGATACTTCCTAGTAATATTGTATGTATTTTGTTAATTTTTTGCTTTACATTTGTACATTTTTTCGGTATGTTATCAAATCATCGCATCATCAATGTGTGTTTATGAGTGATGTGTAGGTGATGTTCTTATTATAGGTTGTAGGAAGACTGCTCATGTTATGGTTCTTTTTCTGTGTTGTCGTTTTGCTTGTCGGCTACTTTGTGTATGGCAAGGTTGTTGAAAAAATTTTCGTCATCAATCCAAATCGAGACACGCCTGCATACACGATGAGTGATGGTGTGGACTATGTGCCGATGTCAAAAGGCAAGATTTGGCTCATTCAACTGCTTAATATCGCAGGCACAGGACCGATTTTTGGTCCAATTTTAGGTGCGTTATACGGTCCTGTTGCCATGTTGTGGATTGTCGTTGGTTGTATTTTTGCTGGTGCGGTGCATGACTATATGTGCGGCATGCTGTCTGTGCGTAATAGCGGTGCCAGCATGCCTTATCTGACGGGTAAGTATTTGGGTGTGTTGCCAAAGCATTTTATTAACATCTTGGCGGTGGTTCTGCTTGTGCTGGTGGGGGTGGTATTCGTCGCCAGTCCAGCTCAACTACTTAGCTCAATTACCATGGATGCCTTTGGTACAAAGACAACAAATGTTGCCAGTGGTACTGTCTTTGGTATGACTAAAGAGGGCGTCATTATCATATGGACGACCATCATTTTTGCGTACTATATCATCGCCACCTTGTTGCCGATTGACAAGATTATTGGGCGTATTTATCCAATTTTTGGTGGGTTGTTGTTATTCATGTCATTGGGCATGACTTATGGTTTGGTCATGAATGAGCTGGGCAGTGCTCAAAGTTATTTTTATGGCAGTATGGGCGGTTTATCTGTTGAGTCATTCTTTCAAAATTTACAACCAAAAGGCGATTTGCCGATTTGGCCATTGCTCTTATTAACCATCACTTGCGGTGCGTTATCAGGCTTTCACGCCACTCAAACACCATTGATGGCAAGATGTGCCATGAATGAATCAGAAGGTCGCTTCATTTTTTATGGTGCGATGATTGCTGAAGGCATCATTGCCTTGATTTGGTGTACTGTTGGTCTGTCATTTTATCCAGATTTGGTATCGCTACAAGAAGCCATTGTGGCAGGTTCGCCATCAAAAGTTGTGTATGACAGCTCGATTGCCTATTTGGGGGCAATTGGGGGAGTTTTTGCTGTGCTTGGTGTTGTGGTGTTGCCAATCACATCAGGTGATACGGCTTTTCGTGCAGCACGCTTGATTGTGGCAGAGTTTTTGAATGTTGAGCAGCGTACTTTAATAAAGCGTCTATGGATTGCCATACCGCTATTTGTGATTGGTTTTATTGTTTCAAAGGTTGATTTCCAAATCTTATGGCGTTATTTTAGTTGGGCAAACCAAACCGTTGCTGTGGTCATGCTATGGACGGCGGCAGGCTATCTGTATCGCTATCATAAATTTCATTGGATTTGTACCATTCCTGCCGTAGTGATGACAGCAGCTTGTGCGACTTTCTTAGCTTATAACAAAATTGGTTTTGAGCTTGATTATACGCTATCGCTGTATGTCGGTGCGGCATTAACCGCCATCATTACCATTGCTTTTTTCTTGTTCGTTAAGCGTGAAAGCATCGCAGGTGATCCAGAAGCATTAACAAATGCCAAGGGTTAACCTTAGCTTAGATTAAAATGCGAGCCTGTCTGGGTTCGCATTTTTTATGAGTGCTAATTTTGTGGGTGATGCTAAAATGGGGCATTATAAGCAATTGGCAGGCTTGGGAAGACCTGCAATGCGATTGACATGGCGTGCGACCAAGCCTGTCTGGAACAGCTGTTGGAGTTTGGTATTGTCAATGTCATCATCTGGTAGAGTTTGTTTTAGGTGTTTGATGAGTGGGCGTGTCGTGGGACTGTGGTGATATTTATCAAAAAAATCACGCACCGCATCTAAAATGCGATAATGTATCTCATCAAGCGTTATGCCCAAATCATTCGCCAAAATCTGTGCTGCTTGTGGTGTCCAAAGTGTGTGGTCTTCAAGATGACCATCTTTATCAAGCGTCAAATCATTTGGGTCTATCATCATCAAAACTCCAACACTCCATCAAAATCTGCTGTTTGTACCGCCTTTACCATCGTCAAGGCATTAACAATGGCATCATCTAATGACACGCCCTCTTTAAAGTTTGCCCATGCTTTTGGCAGGTCGTACAGTTCAAGTGATTGAATCATGCCATGGGCACGGCTTTGGCAATCATTTAATACAAGATGGCTTTGACTGGTAAAATGAAATTGTACCAAATGATCAAAGCTTGCTAAGGTCAGCCCCAGTGCGATGGCTTCATAAGCAATCAATTCGCTGTCTGAGTGGATTGTGATTAAAAATTTCATGGTAAAAACTAGAATGTGAAAACGCTTGAAAATGATGCTTTTTGTCAAAACTGCATGACTTTGGTGTCATCTTTGATTTGCAAGGCAAGTTCTGAAAGCCCTACCAAACGAAATGGCTTACGCAGATTTTCGCCGTCCAAGCCATGTCTTTTGGCGTTGTCAGCGTCTGTTATTCCTCGAGCCAAAGCAGTGCTGACACAGACAGGTAAGTCAAGTGAATATTCATCAGCAAGCATGACCCAGGCATCACTCACACTCATCACATCTGCAGTCTGCCACATCAGACGGTTGGCGGTATGAGCACCATCACCATAAAAAAATACACGCACTTGCTCTTTATTATCAAGCAGCTGCCTTGCGACATTCACAGCGTCTTTGGCTGTGCGACTGTGTGGATTTTTGGTAATGAGTAATAGGGTAGGCATGGCGATTTTGCTCACAATGATGGGTAAAAATCACATAAAAAATTATCTGATGATGCGTATTATAGCCTAAATTTTGGTGTAAAATGAGAAAATATTTTATGATGCCAAATGGGTTTAATGACTTACCATGACCATGTTTATTCCAACTCAAATACAAATTGACACATTAAAGCTTGCCAGTCCCTTTGCGCATTCAATTTATCTGAAAAAAACAGCAGAGATTCAAGCATTCATCACAAATCATCCATTGGGCTGTGGTCTTACTACTCAAGGATTTGATCGCTTGATTGATGACTTTGTTGATCAAGTGAATGATGAAAGAATCATGGCAACACTTCGGCAGCTGCGTCAGCGACTCATGGTGCGTTGGATATGGCAAGATGCACTGGGCATGATAACGCTTGAAACGCTCATGCAAGAGTTGTCTGATTTTGCCAATGCGTGCATTCGTTTTGTCAAAAATCATGTTTATCATGGATTAACACAGCGTTACGGTGTGCCCATGACGATGGTCAATGGAAGAAAGCGGGTAGATGAATTTGCGGTAATTGCCATGGGTAAGCTTGGGGCAATGGAGCTGAATTTGTCAAGTGATATTGACTTGATTTTTGTGCATAAAGGAGCGGGTGAGACAGATGTTGGTCAATTTGGCAAAAAAAGCATTGAAAATCAAAAATTCATGACGCATTTGGCTCGTGGTATCATTCGCCTGCTTGATGAAGTGCTGGCAGATGGCTTCGTTTTTCGGGCGGACATGCGTTTGCGTCCTTGGGGTGATGGTTCGCCATTGGTGATGACAGCGACCGCCCTGGAAAAATATTTTAACCAACATGGACGGACTTGGGAGCGGTTTGCCTGGCTTAAAGCGCGTGTGGTGAACGATCTTAGTGAGGAATTTTTAGATACGCTGTCAGATTTGCGTAAGAGTTTCGTGTATCGATATTACATTGATTATAGTGCATTTGGTGCTTTACGAGAGATGAAATCACTCATCGTAGCACAGCAGACGCAGCGTCAAGATTTGGATAATATTAAATTGGGCGTGGGAGGGATTCGAGATATTGAATTCATCGTGCAGTCGTTCATGCTGATTTATGGTGGGCATCAAGCAGCATTGGGTGAAAACTTATCTTGTTTGGATGGCATTACTGCCTTGATGAGATTTGGGTATTTGGATGCTGATGAGGCGATGGACTTGGCAAATGCCTATCGGTTCTTGCGAAGGCTTGAACATGCCATTCAAGCACGCCATGATGAGCAAACTCAAAAACTGCCACAGGACGAACAGGAGCTTTTGGCAATCGCAAGTGTGCTGAATTTTGAGAGTTTGGAAGAGTTTCGTCAAGTACTAGATGGGCATCGCCAAAGAGTATCGGTGCCTTTTGATAGAATGATTACCGACCGCCAAAGCCCTGCTCAAAACATGAAAGAGATGACAAGTGCTTGGCAAGAACTGCAAGAATGCCTAAATGATGACAGTGTGCGGCTGCTAAAAGAATTTTATGGATCTAAGCTGGTAAAAAGTCTGGAAGCTGAGCCAAAATCTCGCTTGGATGCAGCTTACCCCATCATCATGCATGCCTTACTAGAACATGCCAAACAAGATGGTGTGGCACAAGCAGATCTGGCTGTACCAAGATTGATTGCACTGCTTGAATCAATCTGTCGCAGATCCATTTATTTGGTGATGCTTGCCGAAAATCCCAACGCCACCATCGCCTTGGTGCCGATGCTCTCAGCCAGTCGCTGGATTGCCCAAGAGTTGGCACTGTATCCAATGTTGCTTGATAATTTTCTACAAAAGCGCTATCTGCATTTGCCAAATAAAGATGAGCTTGCTGACATTTTACGCCAAAGTTTGCTTCGAGTGGAGAGGTTTGATGATGAAGGATATTTGGCCGCCATTCGGTTATTTAAAAAAACGCAAGTTCTGGCAGTGGCATCGGCAGATGTACTTGGGCTTCGCCATATCATGAAAGTGTCTGACAGCTTGACTTTCATTGCCGAAATGGTGCTTGAATCGGCATTGTATCGTGCTTTTGATGAGTTGGCTGCTAAGCATGGTTACCCATTACGACAAAACGGTGAGCGAGCCAGTCATGTACACATGGGTTTTGCCATCATTGGCTATGGTAAGCTTGGGGGCATTGAGATGAGTTATGCGTCCGATTTGGATGTGGTGTTTTTACACAGCATCAATGAGCAAGCTGATACAGATGGTGCTAAGCCAGTCAGTGGCATGAAGTTTGCTTCTCGTTTGGTGCAAAAGATTCTAAGCTATCTGACCACGCAAACCAGAGATGGCAGGGTGTATGAGCTTGATATGCGTCTGCGACCATCGGGCAATGCTGGCGTGATGATTGGCTCGGTTCAAGCGTTTGAACGATATCAGACTCAAAAAGCATGGGCATGGGAGCATCAAGCATTGGTGCGTGCAAGAGGGGTTGCGGGCGATGCGTCAGTGCTGTCTGCTTTTGATGACATTCGCCAAGATGTTCTGATTAAGTGGCGAGACATTGAGCAGGTGCGTACCGATGTTCAGCAAATGCGTCAAAAGATGCAAAGCCATCTAGGCACACAAGGTGATCAGTCACATCAGTTTCATCTTAAACAAGACTTTGGCGGCTTGGTGGATATTGAATTTTTGGCACAGTTTTTGGTATTGGCTTATGCACACCAATACCCCAATCTTGCCATTTGGTCGGATAATGTGCGTATTTTTGAAGAGGTGGCAAAAACAGATTTGTTAAGCGATGTGTGGTGTGAGAAGCTCACAGACACCTATCTACTGCTT
Organism: Moraxella oculi; assembly: GCF_023336735.1. Lineage (GTDB taxonomy): Bacteria > Pseudomonadota > Gammaproteobacteria > Pseudomonadales > Moraxellaceae > Moraxella > Moraxella oculi. Next base: position 84,324 of record NZ_JAMBAQ010000001.1, read on the forward strand.
CGCAAGGCAACGCATGAACTGGCTTTGTCCGACAAAAAAGCGATTGTTGATGATGAGGCTTGGCAGGACAGTAGGGCGTTCGTATGTCAAGTGTGGCAGTCGGTCTTTGGGTAGGGTGCTGGCTTGATTACTTGGCAGTCTCATTAACAATCATCTTTTTGGTGAGTTGTGGTAGATTGGCTTTGTATATTAAGAACCACTCACTTGAATTCAATGTTACTAGAAAAAACCAAATGATGAGCTTGCATCATCAGTCGTTTGCCCTCCCTTTTGACTTTTTGAGCGAATGACAATTTTGCCTTATCGCCTTTAAGGACTAGGCGGTTTTGTTGGCGTTCCTTTTCTAGATCGCTATTAATCGCTTGATGATTGGGCAGTCGGTCGCTTTGGATACATAAAGCGGGAGTCAGTTGGTACACTTTTAAGCTTGGCTCTCGGCTTAAAAAACACTCAAACATGAGGTGATCTATCGGCTTGGCTTGATGTTTGAATGATTCTTGCACATAGTTTATCAAAGCTTTCGCCATGTCTTGATGAATGATGTATCCAGCAGTCCCTAAGTTGGCTTGTTTAAGCTGTCTGATTGAGCGGTGTTGATGATGATGAATGGCTTTTGCCAGCATCAACTTGTCAAAAAAATGCTCCAGCTTAATCAGCCTGCACTCATCAATAATCCAGTCGCTATTGCTTAAAAATTGATCAGCATGTTCGCCCAAATGCACATCATCTTCAAAGATGCCAATATGACTGTCGTTATTATCGATCATTTTTTGCCATAAGCACAGATGGCTAAATAAACAAGCATACTCGCCTTTGGTTAGGGTGTCATGCGAAATGTTGATTTGAAATTTTTCTGCCAAGCTGGATAATTGATTGGGTGTAACTGCATCAAAAAACTCAAAATCAATGCAATGTTTGCCAAACTCATGACTGATGTGTTCTCGTCTTTGGCTGGCGGTCGTCAGACTGATGACATGGTTATTTAGTTTCATGGTCTAAATTCCAATTTGGTTTGTTGCAACTGGTCTTTTAGCTGTATGAAAGGTCGTTTGAGTTCTCGTACCAGTTTTTGCATGAGGGTCAGATTTTTGGTTGTTACATGCTCTCGCCACTGTAAATGTGTGGAGAATTTTTGATGATCGGGGTATAAAATGCAGTCTTGAATACATAATACAGGGTTGAGCTGATGAATGGGAATGAGATGCTTGTTAAGCACGGTATTAAATAAGTACTGATCGATGTGGTCGAGATGGTCTAGGGTTAAGATATGATCGTACAATTTTTTGGCGGCATCTTTTGATAAAATATAGCCACCAGCACCAATGTGTATAGACTGCAATGTGGACAGTTGATGACCATGCTTTAAAGTGATGGGGTTTTTTAATAATGCTTTTTTTGCGGTTTTTTCAATCTTAATCAAGCCTGAATCTTTGGGTATCCAAGTGGTATCGGTTAAGAATGAATGAGCATCTCGGCTTAAATAGACATCATCTTCAAAAATGGCGATGTGTGGCATGTCGTCATCAATCGCTTTTTTCCATAAGCAGACATGACTGCACAGGCAGCTCAGTTCGTATTCACTCAACTGATGCTTGCTGTTCAAATCAATGTCCAACCGTTGGGCGGTATCTTTCAGACTGCTGGGCGTAACCGCATCAAAAAACTCAAAATCAATGCAATGTTTGCCAAACTCATGATTGATGTGTTCTCGTCTTTGGCTGGCGGTCGTCAGGCTGATGACATGATTATTCATGTTTTAAATTCCGTGTCAATATATGAGTATGCTGATTTGGTGGTTAAAGAGCTGGATTAACTTTCACGCCTAGCTTTTTTGCTTAAAAATTTATCATGATTGACATTGATTTGTCTTTTGACGCCCATGCGTACGGCCTTGATGGTTCTGATGCCCAGTTTGAGTTGTTCAATGATGCGGTTTTTTTTAAATAAACATCGATGCCAAAAGTTAGGAGAGATGGCAACGGTGTTTTGAATCGCTCCAATGAGTGATTTTGGTGGCATTTCCACTGGAATGCCATAATCAGGGCAAATCACCTCTTGGAGTAAGGCGGCAGGTTCGATTTGGGCAACTTTTAAACCTGTGTGTCCATAGATGAACGCATCGGCAAGACCAAGTGTTTTTTCAGCTTTGTGGAGCAGTTTTTTCGCTCCGTTTGGGTAGATGAGATAGCCACCTGTGCCGCTTTTTTCTAGGTAAAGATGATACAGATGATACTCGTCATTTAATAATGCCTGAAAAGGGGTTTTGCTGACAATTTTATTTCTAGGTTGTACTTCAAGATTGATAAGATCGATATTAGCTGCCAATTGGCAGCCTTCAATCTGCGATAACAGTTTAGCAAAATCATGTACCAGTACCGCATCATCTTCTAAAATGACGGCTGCTTGATTCGTCATGACGACCTTTTCCCACGCTTTTTTATGACTTAAAAAGCATGCCATTTCAGTTTGTTTCATCAGCCGTTGCCCGTGTCGAATATGACGCTGATAAAAATCGGCTGAAACATCTTCCACTGATACGGCAGCCAATCGCTCAAACTTCAAGCCAAGCTTGGCGAATTGACGCTTCTGTAACGCCAGTCTGTCGGTGGATTGTTCTAAATTGATGATATAAATGTTCATGATGAAGTCATCTTAAATGATTTTTTTGCCAAAGCAACAGATATTTATTGAAAGTATATTGGCAAAATATTAGGGAATAAGCAAGCCCATATTTGCCCTGTAAAAATCGCCCATCAAAAACATATTGACGCAAAAACTGCCACAAAGGATTGATGAGTATGGCCAAGAAAGTCGTTCTTTTGCCTTTTTGGTGCTGTTCATCTGCCCAAATTTGAGCATACTGTAAGCGTTTTTCTAATAAAAATGAGAGGGTTGGGGCGGTGTGATGATTTAAAAATCCTGCCAAACTTGCTGTTTTTGCTCCTGTGATGTCCAAGGATTCATGCACACGCAAATCGTTAAAGCCAAAAGAGCTTGGAAACAATCGCCAGTAAGATTTTACGCCCCAGTATGGATTGTCAATTTGATGACCAGCAATGAAATCCAATCGTCTAAGACCATAAACCGTATTGTCAGGTTTGGTGTGAATGATTTGTAAAATGCTTTGTTTTAATTGGGAAGTGATTTCTTCATCAGCATCCAATGCCAAAATCCAATCGCCGGTTGCATGACTTTGGGCGATTTGGCGTTGTCTGCCAAAGCCTTGCCAGTCATTATTGACAAACCATTTAGCATGGTACTGTTCAGCAATCTGCCGACTGCCATCACTGCTGCCACTATCTAGAATGATGATTTCATCTGCCAAGCCACCTAGAGCGGGCAAAGAGATGGCGAGATTGTGTGCTTCGTCCTTGACAATCATGACGACAGATAAAGAGGGGTTTTTCATGGTGGATCATCAATAAAATTTGCTTCATTATACTCATTATTAGCCAAAAATTTAAGTATCAGATGATAATTTTTGAAGTTGAAGATTGGATGGTGTCCAAAATCTCATACGCCCTGCGATGAAATGCTTGTCAAAGTTCATGACCTGTGTGTCATTGTGAATGCCATAATTTTTTTTAAAAGTCATGTATTTTTTTTGGTGGATTTGATGACAAGGTGCTTATTTTATGGTGATTTTATATGAATATTGGGAAAAAAATTCATGAAATTGGTAAAAAAATGTCGTGAATTTTGTTAAGATATTTTTATTAAGATGTCGACCATCATCTTGATTGATGGCTTATTGAAAAATGTAAGAATGGTGATCATGTCAGTATCAAAAATTATCCCAAAAAATCCAGCATTTAATCATAACAAATACCGCCCTTTTGATTTTGCACCGCATCTGCCTGATCGTACTTGGTGCGATAAACGCATTGATAAAGCACCCATTTGGGCAAGCGTTGATTTAAGAGATGGTAATCAGGCTTTGATTGATCCGATGACCATTGAGCAAAAATTAAAATTCTTCAAGCTTTTGGTGGCGGTTGGGTTTAAGCAGATAGAAATCGGCTTTCCATCGGCTTCTCAGATTGAGTTTGATTTTACTCGTCTACTCATTGAGGGCGGTCATGTGCCTGATGATGTTACGATACAAGTTTTGGTTCAATCTCGCAAGCATTTGATTGAGCGTACTTTTGAAAGTCTGCAAGGCGCAAAAAAAGCCATCATTCATGTTTATAATTCTACCTCCAAAGTTCAAAGAGATAAAGTATATCAGCTTGATAAGCAAGGTATTAAGTCAATCGCAGTGGCTGGTGCGACTTGGGTTAAAGAGATTGCCCAGCACTATCCTGACACTCTATGGATCTTTGAATACAGTCCAGAGAGCTTTAGCCAAACAGAGACTGACTTTGCCATAGAAGTCTGCCAAGCGGTGTGCGATGTCTGGCAACCTGCCATTGGGCAACAAGTGATTTTAAATCTGCCTGCCACCGTGGAAGCCAGCACGCCAAACCTATATGCCGATCAGATTGAGTATTTTTGTCGGCATTTGCCCAGTAGGCAAGATGTGATCATCAGTTTGCACACCCATAATGATCGTGGCTGTGGCGTGGCGGCGAGTGAGCTTGGTGTCATGGCGGGGGCCGACCGTGTGGAAGGAACGCTATTGGGCAATGGAGAGCGTACTGGAAACATGGACATCTTGACGATGGCGATGAATCTATATACTCAAGGCATAGACCCAGAGCTTGATTTGTCGCAGATGAGTGCGATTGTGCAAGTGGCGACCGAATGCACCAATCTGCCTGTACATCCACGCCATGCTTATGTGGGTGATTTGGTGTTTACGGCATTTAGTGGCTCACATCAAGATGCCATTAAAAAGTCGCTCAATCATGATGATCAGCACCCAAAATCTAAGATTTATTGGGAAGTACCATACTTACCCATTGATCCTGCTGATATTGGACGAGGTTATCAAGAGTTGGTGCGCATCAATAGCCAGTCTGGAAAAGGTGGGGTGGCGTATGTTTTGCAACAACATTATGGTTTTGATTTGCCCAGATGGACGCAAATTGACTTTGCTAAAGTGGTACAAAGACAAGCTGAATCGTTGGCAAGGGAGCTAAAAAATGAAGAGTTGCTAAATATGTTTACTCAGACTTTTTTAAGCCAAGAAATCTTTAAATTGAGCGATTATCAAATCAACAATAAAGGCAGTGAAGTGTTTTTTGATGGTCAAGTCAGCGTTCTTAATACCGTACTACACATCAATGGTCGAGGTAATGGTGCGTTGTCCGCTTTCATTGATGGCTTGGTTACCGCCACCAATAAAAATATTCATGTAACCAACTATTCAGAACACGCCATCAATACCCAAATGACACCCAGCATGCTTCAGGATTTTGGAGAGAATCAGACCAACTCAACCGCCGCCGCCTATGTGCAGCTTAATGTCGAAGGGGAGATATATTCAGGAGTTGGTGTGTGTAACAGTACCTTATCCGCCATGCTAAAATCCGCCTTGTCAGCCTTATCCCAAGCATGGTGAGTGTTGGTGATGTTGATGATGAAATGTGAGCTGGCTAAGCGGACTGTTGTGTCAAAACATGCCACAACAGCCAACTGATCTTAATTTACCATCGAGCATTGCTGGCAGATAAGAGGTCGTCAGATCTTGTAATAAGATCAATCATGTCGCCATGTTTGATGGGTTTGAGTGGGGCATGAACCATCCAGTCGCCACCGTCTTTTTTTAGATGCCAGGCAATGAGTGCGTTGGTGTCTTCATTTAAAGAAGCCATCTCAAAATCATGCACTAATGCACCTTCATTGTCTTTAAGTAAGCCCACGCCTTTATTGGCGAGAGCTAGGGGTTGCTTGTGTCGGTTGGCAATGATGATGAAAAGATGATGCACATCACGCCCAAGTTTGCCCAGGTGTAGGTGGATTTGTTCTTGGTTGATGAATCTGCTTTCAAGGTCAATCGCTCCAGACAGACCATCACCACCATGACGGACGCTGTCATCATTGGTTCGAATATTGCCATAATGGACAGCATCTAGGATTTTACCCGTCTGATTCATCAAGACGCAACCAACATCAATGTCCATGACGATGGGCTTTTTGCTCATTTTTGGTAGTTTGGACAGCCATTTTGCCAGTCCTTGTTTTGGCAAGGCGGTGTGGTCATATCGTATCGCAGGTGTGAGAATGTGACCTGAGATACCAAGCTCTCTTAGGGTTTTTGGTTCAAAAAAAGTTTTTAGTGGCTGGTCTGTTACGGATTGGTCCATGATGATTTTCCTAAAAAATTTTTGTCATTGTAGCAAATTTTCATCAAAAAATCCTGATAATACACCCATTTCATCAACACTTCATACAACCTGTACAATCCGTTACGACAAAAAACAAAACCGCATGATTAAGCCCATCGCTCATCATATGGGTTGCTTTTTGTGATTGTGCATTTGATGACAGACTGCTTGGATTAATGTAGTTTTAATAAGTCTTCTTCTGACAGCCGCCATCGACCTTTTTTCTTAGAGCTGCTGCGACTGGATAGATGGGTATTGCCAAGCAATTTATACATTGAATGGCTAGAATGTGCATGGCAAATTGCACATGCCAAGCCATCTGCCGCATCCGCTTGTGGGACGACATCAAGCGATAAAATCCGACAGACCATCGCAGATACCTGTTCTTTGTCGGCAGCACCATAACCACAGACGGCTTGCTTGATCTGGCGTGCGGTGTATTCAGAGACGCTAAGATTGAGTGCTGTCAAGGCGGCAATTGCAGCACCACGAGCTTGACCTAATTTGAGTGCAGAGTCTGGATTGTTTGCCATGAACACCTGCTCAATTGCTGCGTGCATGGGAGCTTCGGTGTATTTTTGGTAGTGCTGAACAATGCGTGAGACACCAGAAAAAATCTGTGCGATGCGTGTTGGCATGTCCGTGCTGTCGGTGCGTATGGTTCCTGCATCTAGAAAGCTAAGTTTATCCGCATGCGTGATGATGATGCCGTAGCCTGTCATGCGTGAACCAGGGTCAATGCCTATGATGAGTGTCATGTCTTAAAATACTGCCCAAAAAAAGTGAGTTTTATGCTTGAAAAACTTGTCAAATGCCCAAATTATTTGATAGTATAGCCTAATTTTGGGTGTTTTAACAATCTGCTGATTTTATTGATTGATAAGGAAAATTTATGGGTGTGGTCGTTGGCATTGCTTTGGTTTGGTTCGTCATTGAAATGCTTCTTTGGTATTTGGTGGCGCAGTTTGTGAGTGGTTGGTGGGTGTTTTTCTGGTTCATCATCGCCGCTTTTATTGGTCTGATGCTCATCAAAAAAGCTGCAAACACACTAAACCCAATGGCACAGCAACTCAAACAGATGCAAAATGGTGTCATTCCAAATCCTGCCAATCATCCCGCAGAAGCAACGGTTGCGCGGTCGGTAGCGATGGGCGTTGCAGGCATTTTATTTTTATTACCGGGTTTGCTGTCCGATGTTGGTGGGTTGATCTTGTTATTGCCATTTGTACAAAGAAAGCTTACTACTACTGCTAAAAATTATGCCCTAAAAAATCAAGATAAAGTCCTGCAAATGATGTCGCAACAGATGGGTGGAAAAAGTCCGTTCGGCATGGGTGGTGGCATCAATCCTAACAGTCCATTCGGTCAAGGCGGTCCTTTTGGGTATGGTGGTTTTGGTGGTGCGACTGTTGATGGTGAGGCGAGAACTGTCCAAAAAGAAGCTAAGCGTTTAAAATCCGCCAATGAAGAATGATAAAACCAGCCTTTGGTGTATTTAATATCTAAAAATAATATCTAAAAAATCCGCTTTTTTTGGCGGATTTTTTGATGGTTTTAGTTGGCAAATTGCTCTTGACACAGTTTGATGAATTCATGCCCAAATTTACGAACTTCACTATCATCACGCACTGCAATCCAGCTTGTAAATCGTCCAAAATAGGTGATGGGAATGGCGACCAAATCTGTATAGTGCTTAGGTTCGTATGCCATTTCGGCGATGATGCCAACACCCAATCCTGATGAGACATAAGTACTGATCACATCAGCATCAAGTGCGGCCAGCACGATTTCTGGGGTGAGACCTTCTTTGGCGAATACTTGATCTATCATGCCCCGTCCTGTGAAACCTCCATGATATGTGATGAGAGGATAGCTTGCCAAGGTTGGCAAATCAACACCGTCCAGCACGCCAGCAAAAATCGCCAATTCATGATTTTTTGGAACGATGACGACATGCGACCAGTCGTAGTAGCGATGACAGCGTAACACATCATTGTTAAGTAGGGATTCGGTGGCAATGCCGATATTTGCTTGACCACGAATCACCATTTGTGCGATGGTTTCTGGGTCGGCTTGTTGTAGTACCAGATTCACCTTGCAGAATTTTTCTCGAAATGCTTTGACGATGCTGGGCAAGACATATCGTGCTTGGGTGTGCGTGGTGGCGACTGTCAGCGTACCTTCTGAGGCGTTATTAAAATCTAAGCTCAAATTTTCAATGCTACGGATTTCTGCAAAAATCGCTTCAATGTGTGGCAACAATGCTTTACCAATGGGAGTAAGTCCTGTCAGGCGTTTACCTTGACGAGTAAACACATCAGCTTTAAGTTGACTTTCAAGGGCGTGAATTTGTTTGGATAGACTTGATTGGCTGGTGTGTAATAAAGTCGCTGCTTGGCTAAGGTTGTAGCCATTAACAATGGTGTGCCATACGGTTTCAAGTTGTTTGAGCTGAATTTGTAGGTGTCTTTGATTGATGACGATGTCTATTGCCATAAAAAGTCCAAATGGTTCTTGGGTAATATCCCTAGTGATTGATAATGTGTCAACTAATAAGATGACCATGCCATTTGCGTGGTTACTGGGTCATTATACAGAGTGAGTGTGGAAAAAATAACCAGCAAAAACAGCAAAAGTATATGCCATATTTGCATATTGTAGCAGAACTTTCATGACGCTTATGACCAAATGGGATAAAAATTTCACCATGATGTGCGAATATTTTTGCAAAAAAAGCGATTTTGTTCTAATATTGTGTGTTTATTTGGATTTTTGTCATTTTGGATTGTTATGGCGAATATAACTCACCCATCGTCTTGGTCAAAAGACACTTATTTTAGTAAAAACACTCTTGTCATGCTCATGCTTGGCTTTTCGGCAGGCTTGCCGTATTTTTTGGTATTCTCAACGCTGAGTATTTGGCTTAGAGAAGCTCAGATTGACAAAAGCACGATAACGATGTTCACATGGGCAGGTCTTGCATACTCGTTTAAATTTCTTTGGGCGCCTTTAGTAGACAGCTTATCCATTCCTTTCTTCAAAGAATATCTTGGTAAAAGACGCAGTTGGCTTTTGTTCATGCAGTGTTGCATCATTTTGGCGATTGTGCTAATGGCTTTTACCAGTCCTAATGCAAGTCAAATCAGCTCGCTAGAAATGATGGCGTTATTCACGGTGTTGTTGGCGTTTTCATCGGCATCTCAGGATATTGTGATAGATGCCTATCGCATTGAGATTGTGCCGAAGTCAATGCAGACGACTTTCTCGGCACTGTATGTGTTTGGCTATCGATTGGGACTGATTATCTCTGGAGCTGGTGCGTTATATTTGGCGACTTATTTTGGTTCGTCAGAGACGCTTTATCAGTACGGTGCATGGAAAAATACCTATTTGGTCATGGCGTTGGTGATGGGTGTGGGGGTATTGACAACCTTGGTTGCGACTGAGCCAAATAGTGAGATACTCACACCAAAAAAACAATCTTTTAATGATAAAATCATGGGTATTTATGCGGCATTGGCACTCATTCCGATGGCGGCATACGGCATTTGGTATTTGCTTCATCAAATATCAGAACGCATTTTGCAGATGCAAGACAGCCCATTTGTCATCACTCAAACAGTGGCAAATATCGCCATGACTTATGGCATGGTGATGCTCGTACCTGCACCTTTATTCTTGATTTTTTTATTGGTTAATCAGCCAAAAATTAAGCAGAATGTCGTCATGAAACATGAAGATTTGCAAGCAATACGCCAAGAGGGCAGAGACAATCTGCGTCTGATGCTGGTATTTTTGTTATCTGTGCTTGCTTTTATTTTTGCGTTTCGTTTCATTGGTGGTGTATTGATTGGTGATGCTAAGCATACCAATCTGGTAGGATTCTTGCTTGAAAGCGGGCGTTTTATTGGCAGTGCATTGGTGGCGACATTGGTGGCTGCTCTGTTGGTTCGGCTGGGTCTGATAAAAAAGCAAGTGGCCATGCGAAATTGGGTTGAGCCCATCTTAGATTTTTTTAAGACTTATGGTAAAAAAGCAGTGCTCATCTTGATGTTGATCGGTGTCTATCGCATCTCTGACATTGTGGCAGGTAATATTGCCAATATCTTTTATCAAGATTTGGGCTTTACCAAGGTGCAAATCGCTGACGCTAGTAAGCTGGTCGGTTTGACGATGAGTATTTTGGGTGGGTTTTTGGGCGGTTTTATTGCTCAAAAAATGCGCATCATCGTTGCGATGATGGTTGGTGCGGTCCTGGCAGCTGCGACGAACTTACTGTTTGTCTTATTATTTAATCATCCAACGACAGGCATGCTATACATGGCGGTCATCGCTGACAATTTGGCAAGCGGCATGGCAAGTGCGGTATTTGTGGCATTTTTATCAGTGCTGACTTCCATTCGTTTTACGGCGGTGCAGTACGCATTGTTCTCATCACTGATGACGCTATCTCCTAAAATTTTAGGAGGGTATTCAGGCAGTATTGTTGAAGCGACAAATTATCCGACATTCTTTATCATTACTTTTTTGTTAGGGCTACCTGTGCTGTTCTTGGTGTATTTGGTAGGTAAGCATATTGACTTGGGTGATGGCAGATTTGTTGTCAAAAACTAACAGCTTGGGTGGCAGTATGACCATTGTTGATATCAAAAAAGCACATCGACAAAGTGATTTACCACGCCACTGGTGGCAAGGCTGGCTGTGTTTTGTGCTGGATCAATCTGTCAGCTTTTTGATGACGCATGAGGATTATGTGCTAACGCCAGTGGAGCTGATGCGTTTTAATGCAGGTATTGACAAGATGAAAGATGGCGTGCCACTTGCTTATCTGACAAGCGAGCAGGAGTTTTTTGGTCGAGTATTTACAGTCAATGAACACACGCTCATTCCAAGGCCAGATACAGAAAGATTGGTTGAGGTGGTACTTGACTGGGTGAGAGAGGGGTCAATGGTATCAGGCAAGATACTGGACTTAGGCACAGGCTCAGGGTGTGTCGCCATCACGCTTGCTAAAGAGCTGCCCAAATGGTCGGTGCTGGCGGTGGATTTTTCTGCAGATGCACTGAGCGTTGCCATGAATAATGCCAAAAAATTAACTGCAGATAATTGTGCATTTGTGCAATCTGACTGGTACCAAAACATCCATCATACTTTTGACATCATCGTTTCAAACCCGCCTTATATCGCTGATGATGATGAACATTTGGCAGGATTAACGGCAGAGCCAATCATGGCATTGGTTGCAGATGATGGTGGACTGGCAGACATTCGTCGCATCATTCATGGGGCGAAAAAATACCTTAATAAACAAGGTCTGCTAATCATTGAACACGGGCATGATCAGCGTCAAAGTGTGCAGGCAATATTTGAACAATGTGGCTACCAAGCCATCATGACCATGCAAGATTATGGCGGTAATGACCGCTTGACGATGGGGGTGTGTGATGACTGACTTGCTAAGCGATGCTGAAGTTTTGCGGTACTCTCGGCAGATTTTGCTTGATGATTGGGACATTGATGCTCAGTTGAATCTAAAAAAAAGCAGCGTGCTCATCGTTGGCATGGGAGGGCTTGGTTGTCCTGTTTCGCAGGTTTTGGTGCGTGCAGGCATAGGCATTCTTCATTTGGTGGATTTTGATGTGGTTGATGAAAGTAATTTGCAACGCCAAACGCTTTTTACGGCTGATGATGTTGGACAATCAAAGGCAAAAGTTGCTTGTCAAAGATTGCGTCAACATAATCCATTCACTCAAATCCAGCACACAGAGGTGAAATTGACGCAGGATAATGTGGCAGCCATCATCACACAACTCTCACCAGATCTTGTGATTGACTGTACAGACAATTTTGCAATTCGTGATCTGCTGAATCAAACATGTCGTGCCGCAAGCAAGCCGCTGCTGTCCAATTCTGCGATTGGCGAAGTGGGGCAGATTGCTTTATTCACGACCGAAACAGGGTGTTATCATTGCTTGTTTGGTGCAGAAGCAGGCGATGAGATGACCTGTGCCAGCTCTGGGGTGCTTGCCAGTACGGTATCAATCATCGGCTCAATGACTGCACAAGTGGCATTGGATTTTCTGGGTCGCCATCATCATTCGATTGCCAATGAATTATTGTTATGGCAAGGTCGGACGATGAGTTTAAGGAAAGTCAAATTCAGTCAAAACCCAGATTGTCCAGTCTGCCAAAGACCAATCATTTCTCACTCTAAAATATGATTAAAAGTGATCAGTATGTTTAAAAAATCTCCATTATCTGTTGCAAAAAAATCCATCAGTACAGGGTTGAATGTATTAGGACGCCTTCAAAGGACTGCCAGTGTTGCAGGACTGTCTGCATTGAGAGTTGCCACAGGCGAGCAGATGAATGCTCATTTATTAAAAGAGTCGTTTGAACAAATGGGGGTTACTTATATCAAGTTGGGGCAGTTCATTGCCAGCACGCCGTCCATTTTTCCCAAAGACTATGTTTTGGCTTTTCAAGATTGTCTTGATGCCACCACGCCCATACCTTTTAATGAAATCTTGACGGTTTTGCGTGAAGAATTCGCCACAAAGCTTGGTGATGATCGAGGTCTTGGGGATATTTTTGAACACATTGACCCAAAGCCTTTGGCATCGGCAAGCATCGCTCAGGTGCATCGAGCAACGCTTGTCGGCGGTTGTCAAGTGGCATTAAAAGTACAAAAGCCCAATGTGGGTACTGTCATTCATACTGATTTGAGTGTTTTGCATGGTGGATTTTGGTTGATTGAAAAACTCATGCCTTCTATGAAAGCTGCCAATCTTGCACCGATTTTAGATGAGATTCGTTCTAGAATGCTGATGGAGACGGATTTTGTGGCGGAAAGTCGCCATATTGAACGATTCTCCAACTTCCTAAAACAGACAGGCAATACCCAAATTCTCGCCCCTGTGGTTCATCACGACTTGACAACCAAACGAGTATTAACGATGGATCTTTTGATTGGCAAATCTTTGGTTGATGAGACTTTGGATCTTGCCAGTGATGATGATAAAGCACGCCAAGCAATGACCGATGTGTTGGACACTTGGTTTTTATCACTCATGATGATGGGGGAATTTCACGCTGATTTACATGCAGGCAATCTGATGATGCTTGATGATGGACGAATTGCATTTTTAGATTTTGGATTGGTTGGGCGTATTGACACCGACAGCCTGCAGGCGTGCTTTTCTTTGGTACAAAGCTTGCAGATGAATGATCATCAAGGCATGGCAAGGGCAATGGTGTTGATTGGTATGACGCATGACCAAGTGAATGTTGAGCGACTTGGCGAGGATTTGGGTCGCATGTTTGGTGAGATGGACAAGGGCAATCAGCCTGAAAATCTCAATGCAATGATGCTTGAATTGGCCGATGTGGGCAAACGGCATGGCATTCATTTCCCAAGAGATTTTGCACTGTTGTTAAAACAACTGTTGTATTTTGATCGATTCATGGTAACCCTTGCACCTCAGATGGAGCTGTTTGAGGGCGAGCGATTAAAAATGATGAATGGCAATGACTAATGTTGGATGGTGCGTTTTAGTCTTGATGTGTTTGATAAAAATCATCAATGTTTGTTTGCCCCATGTGTGTTGGCGAGTGTAAAAGCCGCCATATTTTTAGGTGATTTGCCATATTTTGATAAAAATCATGCTATCATTAGCAACCTTCTTGATGATTGATAAGGCACATGAGAGTACTGTATGAATGAGTATGACCCCCAGCAGTTGGATACTTTAAAAATCACCGACTTGCGTAGCAAGATTGACCACATTGATGAGCAGATTCAACACTTGATCAATCAGCGAGCAAGCATCGCCCAAAAAGTTGCCATTACCAAAAAACACCATGAGACACACCCCATTTTTTATCGCCCAGAACGAGAAGCTCAAGTATTGCAGGCTGTGATGGAGCGAAATAGTGGTCCATTAAGTGGGGAGAAGATGGCTCGTCTGTTTCGTGAAATCATGTCAGTCTGTTTGGAATTGGAAGCCCCCCAAAGGGTTGCTTATCTTGGACCTGCTGGCACTTTTACCCACGCTGCCGCTCTGAAACATTTTGGTAAGGCGGCGACCGTGGCACCTTTGGTAACGATTGCCGATGTGTTTCGTGAAGTGGAGAGTGGTGCGGTGATGTATGGCGTTGTGCCTGTGGAAAATTCAAGCGAAGGCGTGGTCAATCACACCTTAGACGGATTTTTGTCTTCTGATTTAAAAATCATTGGCGAAGTGGAATTGCCCATTCATCATCAATTCTTGGTGGATAAACACACCAAAGTCGGAGCAATCTCCAAAATTTACGCCCATCAACAAGCCCTAGCTCAATGCCGTCAATGGCTAGATACCCATTATGCCAATATAGAGCGAGTGGCGGTATCTAGTAACGGCGAAGCGGCACGGCGTATCAAGAGCGAATGGCATAGTGCCGCCATTGCAGGCGATGTGGCAGCCGCTGAATATGATTTGCATAAGCTACACGAAAACATTGAAGACGACCCAAGTAATACCACACGATTTTTAATTATTGGTCGTGAAAGCGTCGCCCCAAGCGGTCAAGACAAAACATCAATCTTAGTATCTGCCAAAGACAAAGCAGGGGCATTGATTGATATTTTACAGCCCCTTGCCAAACACAATGTATCTATGACCAGCATTGAGACACGCCCCGAGCGTCAAACTAAATGGGCGTATGTATTTTTTATTGATATGGTGGGGCATATCACTGATGAGAATGTCAAAAAAGCCATTGACGACATTAGCAATATCGCCAAACATGTGCGAGTATTGGGGTCATATCCAAAAGCGGTGATTTGATATTTGAATTTAAAGTTTTGGTGTTAAAAAAATGAAAACCGAAACTTTAACCATTAATGAACACGGATAAGCAACTTTTCCTGCGTGGTTTTTTTAAAAACTTGGGGTAAATTTGCAAAGATGTTTAACCTTAAATAAGCATAAAATAAAATGTTTAACAAAACCCTAATCATCGGACTTGGTTTAATTGGTGGCAGCATTTTGCAATCAATCATTGATCATCGCCTTGTCAATCATCTATATGCCGTGGATTTTGATAAATTCGTCATTCAAAATGCCATATCTGAAAAATTAATCACAAGTGGTGATGATGATTTATTGGCATTGGCAAAGACAGGCGTTTTAAAAGATTGCAACTGCATCATCATTGCTGTGCCTGCTTTTGCCCTAAAAGCAATTTTCGCCAAAATCAAAACCGCCATGGATGATAAACTATTGCCAAACGACATTATCATCAGCGATACCGCCAGCACCAAAGGTAATATTTTAAAAGACGCTTTTGATATTTTTGGCAGATTACCGCCCAATTTGGTGCTGGCTCACCCCATTGCAGGGGCTGAAAAGTCAGGCTTTATGGCAAGAGATGGCAATTTGTTTAAAGCCTCAAGACTCATTATTTGTCCACACGATTTTAATGACAAGCAAGCGGTGGATAAAATCACTACCCTTTGGCAGGCATTTGGGGCGAGTGTGGATTTTATGCCAGCAGATAAACACGATGAAGTTTTGGCACTGACAAGCCACCTGCCGCATTTATTGTCCTATGCGTTGACTTTTCAGCTTGCCAAAGATGAGGAAAGTTTAAATATTTTTCGTTATGCAGGCGGTGGATTTCGGGATTTTAGTCGCATTTCGGCAAGCTCTCCGATTATGTGGCACGATATTTTTTTGGCAAATAAACAGGCAGTATTACAGGGGCTAGAAAATTATCAGGTGATATTAAATCAATTAAAAACTGATATTGAAAATGATAACTCTGAAAAATTATTACAAACTTTTGAAATTGCCAAAAACGCACGAGAATATTTTGGGCGGTTATTGGTGGAGAAAGAGAAGTTAAAGAATGGTTCTTAGAATATGTAAAAAGGGTTTAAATAATGCAAGAAATTAAAAACTTACTAAAAACCGTCAGTACTGAAATACAACTTATCAACACTTCAAAAAGACTGTACGCCAAACAGCTTGCCCCAAATTTTAGTATTTTTAAATATATTGCCACTAATGAAACTAATTTAAGCCATATTTTGGCGGATTTATTAAATCCAAAAGGCTCTCATCAGCAAGATGATTTATTTTTAAAAAACTTTATTAAAATCTGTTTGCCAAATCTGCAATGCCAAGAGTGGAATGGGTTTTTGGATAATTTAGCCAATATCCGTGTTAAAACAGAAGAAATTACATACGCGAGCCAATCTAATCGGAAAATGGATATTTACTTAACCGATGGTGTTAAATACGGTATTTGTATTGAAAATAAACCTTATGCCAAAGACCAACAAGACCAGTTAAGTGATTATTATAAAGAATTAAAAAATAGAAAACATTCTTATCAACATTTGGTTTATTTGTCCCAAACTTTACCAAGTGATGATAGTGTAAAATCAGAAGATTTAGAACAATGGCAAATTAACAATGAATTTAGCCATATTAGCTATAATGATTTGGTGGATTGGTTAAATGCTTGTAAGTCGGATTGTCAAAATGTTAGTGTTTTAGAATTTATTAACCAATTTATCAAGTTTATTCAAAAACAATTTATGGGAATAAGTGATATGAGTGAACAAAATGCCATTATCAATGCAATGCTAGAAAGTAATGAAAGTATTATTTCAGCGATTAAAATTGCCAATCAAATTCCAACATTACAAAAAAATTTAATTGAAAAATTAAACAAACAATTAACTGAAAAAATCAAGCAAAAAACTGAGTATCAATTATCTAAAAATAGACTCAATGAACTGAATGAAAAGTCATATGATAAAAACGGTTTTTATTTGGAAGTAAAAGAGCGTAATTTGTATATTTGTTTTAGGTTTGAAAATACAAATTATAATGGTTTTATAATGGGCTATTCAGCAATTGACAAAAATATCATAAAGGGGCATTGCATTCACAACAAAATATCAGAACAATTGGTGCAGTCATTATCTCATAAAAATATCGTCAAAGGCATAGAATGGTTGGCTTATTATAGCCTAGAAAACCGTGAGCGTTGGCAAAAAAATGCTGATATTTGGGAAAAAATCAACGATGGTAGTTTGGCTAATGATATTATGGAAGAAATTGATGAATTATATGATAATGTTGTAAATAACAATATTAAAATTGACCCTTGATTTAATATTGGTGCGTACTTTTTATTTAAAAGCAAGCACCTTACTCTCTAACAAATTAACAAGCCTTTTTTAGGAAAACCCTATGAAATACCACATCACCCCAAGCACCACCTTTACAGGCATGCACAAAGTCGCCCCTGACAAATCCATTTCGCACCGCTCGATTATGTTTGGTTCTTTGGCGAATGGCGTAACTCGTGTTACCAATTTCTTAGAAGGCGAAGACGCTCTTTCTACCTTGCAAGCCTTTCGTGATATGGGTGTGCAGATTGACCGAGACGGCGACAAGGTAACGATTTATGGCGTGGGAATGGGTGGGTTAAAAGCCCCAAAAAAGCCCCTAGATATGGGCAACTCTGGCACGAGTATGCGACTTTTGTCAGGGATTTTATCCGCCCAAGACTTTGATAGCACAATGATTGGCGATGAAAGCCTATCAAAACGCCCAATGGAGCGAGTCGCTAAACCCTTACGCCAAATGGGGGCAGTCATTGCTACAACAGGCGAAAAAGGCACGCCACCAATCACGATTACAGGCGGTCAAACGCTGTCCGCTATCCATTATAATATGCCAATGGCGTCCGCCCAAGTCAAATCCTGCCTACTTTTGGCGGGGCTGTGGGTAAAAGGCGAAACGGTGGTGATTGAGCCTGAAATTACCCGAGACCACACCGAGCGAATGCTGAATGCCTTTGGTTATGATGTCAAAGTTACGCCTTTGCAGAACGGCAACGAAATCCGCCTAACAGGCGGTGGACAGCTGACAGCGTGCGACATTGAAGTGCCTGCGGACATTTCGGCGGCTGCATTTTTTATGGTGGCAGGTCTGATTGCCAAAACTGGCGATGTGGTGCTACCAAAGGTGGGTATCAACCCCACTCGCACAGGCGTGATTGATATTTTACGCCTAATGGGGGCGGATATTACTTTGCAAAACCAAACGCTTGTCGGTGGCGAACCTGTGGCTGACATTTGTGTTAAATCAAGCCCATTGCACGGCATTGAGATTCCCTTACATCTTGTTCCGCTTGCCATTGATGAATTTCCTGTGATTTTTATCGCAAGCAGCTGTGCCACAGGCAAGACCGTTTTGCGTGGAGCAGAAGAGCTAAGAGTAAAAGAATCCGACCGCATACAGGTAATGGCGGACGGTTTGACAACGCTTGGTATTGATTGCACGGTGCTTGATGACGGCATTGAGATCATAGGGCGTGGTCAGAGTGAGTTTGTGTTTGGTGGTGGTGAGATTGAATGTCATCACGACCATCGCATTGCAATGAGCTTTGCGGTGGCAAGCCTTAGGGCATCTGATGAAATCGTGATCAATGGCACACAGACGGTAGCGACGAGCTTTCCCAATTTTGCGACATTGGCAAAAGAAGCAGGGCTTCATTTGGAAATCGTGGATACGGACTTATCCTAAAATTGGCTTTGGCATGAAAAATTGAGTAGCATCACTCGCCATTTAATCACTGAATGGTCATTGTCATATTCTATGAAAAAAACACGAAATTTTGAATTTGATGAGTGAATGCAATACCATTGGTGATCGCCTTAGTGATTGTATTAAAGTGGAATGATTCAATGAAACCAAACCAGCAAACAGGCTTGCTGATAGGATTGGCAGCGTATTTTATTTGGAGTTTATTTCCTTTTTATTTTAAGAGCTTAAGTCATTATGATGCCATCGAGGTTATTGGTCATCGAGTGATTTGGACCTGCATCGTTTTGTTGTTTTTCCTAATCATTAAAAAGCACTGGCACGCTGTCGCACTCATCAAAAAAAATCCAAAAATTCTCATATGGACTTTGATTTCAGGGGTGCTAATCGCAAGCAACTGGTTGTTTTATGTATGGGCGGTAACCCATGATAAAATCATTGATGCAAGCTTGGGCTATTTTATCAGTCCTTTGATGGGAGTGGCTTTGTCATTCTTTATTTTAAAAGAAGAATTGAGTCGTCTGCAGGTTGTCGCCATCGCATTGGCAGGCACGGCCATCATCATTCAGGTGTTCATGCTGGGCTTTTTCCCAGTGCTTTCTTTATCATTGGCGTTGCCATTTGCGATATATGGATTGATACAAAAACGCACACCTCTAGATGGTGTGTCAGGATTGTTTTTGGAAACTGCCATGCTGGTGCCGTTTTGTATCATGTGGTTTGCAACACATGAGTTGCCAAGTAATGAACTTTCATTTTGGGTATCTGCAGACATTTGGTTACTGATGATGTCAGGTCCTGTTACCTTAGTACCGTTACTTTTGTATAAACAGGCTACAAAACTGGTTGATTTGAATATTTTGAGTTTTATGCAATACATCATTCCCACTTCCATACTAATCATTGCAGTATGTTATTATCGTGAGCCGATTGATGTGGGAAAACTGACAGTTTTTGGCATAATATGGTTGGGGCTGGCGGTATTTAGTGTGGATATGCTAAAAAAGCAGCGGTTGATCTTGGTCAACAAAAAAGATTGATTGATGAAATATGGAGTGGTCATGAGTGATTATGTTTTCATTCAAGGTTTAAAAGTTGAAACCGTGATTGGTGTATATGATTGGGAGCGTGCCATTAAGCAGGTTTTGATCATTGATGCAAAAATTGGCTGCGATATTCGTGAAGCAGCAAAGACTGATGATGTCGTTCATGCGGTCAATTATAAGACGGTGTGTGAAGATATTGAGCGAATTTGCCAGCAAATGCAAGCCAAACTGCTAGAATCTTTGGCTCAAAGCATTTGCCAGCATGTGCTGGATCACTATGCTTGTACCAGCATTGCTTTGACCATTCATAAGCCCAATGCCATCAAGCAAGCACAGAGTGTGGGTGTTAGTATTGAACGCAGTCGATGAGTGATGATAAAAACTGAAAACTGGCATATGAAAAAATCTGTCGGTAATCTGTCAATACAAAGTGATTTTATTGTCATTTCTTTTGTGGTGGCGATGGGCAGTAATCATGATGTGCAACATGCATTCATGAGTGCATTAAAAGAGTTGCGATTATTAGGAAAATTGACAATGTCCGTGAAGATGGTTGGTCTTGATGTGACAGGAAAAACCGATTTGATTTACCATAATGCATGTGCAAAGATTGAGCTGCATGAACCCATGAGTTTGATGAGTTTGAATGAACGGTTAAAGCACATTGAGATGCTATGCGGAAGAAATTCAGAAGAGGCATTGGTGGCAATGGATTTGGATATTTTGGCGGTGTTTGATGGAGATGTTTGGCAAATCAGCCATAAACGCCTACCTTTTAAACCATATGAGCGGGTAGGGTTGCTTGAAGTGGCTGATTTTTTATTGTAAGTAACCGCCTGTCAATCTGCTATTGATAGAAGTTTTTTTCGTCCGCTTGTGTTTTAAATCGGCGATGAAACCACATCCACTGAGTAGGGTCTTTGTTGATGATGCTTTCAAACAGATCATTCACTCGCTGTGCGTCCCTAACCTCATCATTACTTGGATAATCATTCAAAACAGGTGATAAGTTCAGATGGTAGTGTGGTCGCTTGCCTGCAGGAATGTGGTCGGGGGTTTGGCGAATCATATCAAAAACGATGAATACTGGCGGATTATTTTTGTCGCCCATGCGTAAAAAACGGCGTTGGGCGGTGATGGTGGCAGCTGGCACGCCAAAAAATTTTGCCATAACACCATGTTCAAGTCCAAAATCTTGGTCGGGACTGTACCAAATCACTTTACCTGCCTTGATGCGAGTGATGAGTTTTTTCATCTCTCGACTGTTTATTTGTTCGTCAAAAATATGACGACGACCGTTATAAATGAACCATTCTAATAGTGGATTGTTTTGCTTGCGGTACAAGCAATCGGCAGCAAAAAACTGTGTGCATAACCTACCACCTAAGTCTAAGGTGGTAAAATGACCACCAAGCAAAATCACTGTTTGATTATTTTGTTGAGCTTGGATTAAATGGTGCAACCCGCTGATACTAAAAGTGCGTTTAAAGACATTGGGGCGAAACCATGCGTTTAATGTCTCAAAAATGCCAATGCCTTGATTGATAAAAACTTGTTTGGCGATGGCTGTTTTTTCGTCCGTTGATCTATTAGGAAAGGCCAGAGTCAGATTGGTCAATGTGTCTTTTACTCGTCTTTTGATGAGTAAAAATGCCAGTTCGCCAATTTTTTTACCAATCATGAATTGAATGCGTAAAGGTAGGTAAATCAAGGGTAAAAAAAGTGCCAAAGCCAGCCAAATGCCCCAGTATTTGGGATGTAAAAATTCCCATCGAAAAGGAGCCTTGTCCATCAGCTGTGTCTGTTTGTGCGTGTCCGTCAAGTTTGGCATCTTGCTAAGATTGGGTAATAAGTTTTTTGTGCGGGTATGCTCACCGTTTTGACAGCCGCCGCAACAATGTTTGTCAGTCATTCATTTCCCCAAGTTTTCCAATTCTTCCCATCGTTCCAGCTTTTCAAGCAGCAAGTCATCAATCTCTCCCAATCTTTCACTGTATTGCGTGGCCAGCTGCAAGTCAGAGACGAATAAGGATCCGTCTGATAGGCAAGCACTCAATTCACCATGCTCTTGTTCAAGGGCGGTAATCTCATTGGGTAGGGCTTCTAATTCTCGCTGTTCTTTATAGGAGAGTTTGCGTTTTTGAAGGCTGATCGGATTGTCGGGAAGATGGGTTGTTGGATTTTGGGCGGTATTCTGGTTTTTGGTTTTTTCCGCCTTTTTGGCTTTGATGGTGGCTTTTTCGGCTCGTTCTTTTTGAATCACATAGTCAGTATAGCCACCGACATATTCTGTGATGATGCCATCGCCATGTTTGTTTGTGTCAAATACCCAAGTTTGGGTGACCACATTGTCCATAAAAGCACGGTCATGACTGATGAGCAATATCGTACCATCAAATCCTGCCACATACTCTTCTAGCAGTTCTAGAGTTGCCATATCTAAGTCATTGGTGGGTTCGTCCAGTACCAACACATTTGCTGGCTTTAATAAATTTTTGGCAAGCAACACCCTTGCTTTTTCGCCTCCTGATAAGGCTTTGATGGGAGTTCTGGCTCGATTCGGCGTGAATAAAAAATCTTGCAAATAACCCAAAACATGCATCTTTCTCCCACCAATCTCGACATGATCACTGCCCCCAGAAACATTTTGGGCAACAGACTGCTCAGGATCTAACTGATCTTTTAGTTGGTCAAAAAAAGACACGGCAAGATTGCTGCCAAGCTTGATGGTGCCATTGGTTTTGGCAGAGTCATCAAGCCCTAAAATTGTACGAATGAGAGTGGTTTTGCCCACGCCATTTTGACCGATGATACCAACCTTATCGCCACGCATCAGCAGGGTGGAAAATTCTTTGACCAGTACCTTATCGCCATGTTCGAGTGTCAATCCCTTCACTTCACAAACGATTTTGCCTGATTTTTCAGCGGCATTTTGGCTTAATGAGACATTACCCACGACATCACGGCGTTGCTTTCTTTCTTCTCGTAATGCCTTTAATGCCCTTACTCTCCCTTCATTTCTGGTGCGTCTTGCTTTAATACCCTGACGAATCCAGACCTCTTCTGCTGCAAGTTTTTTGTCAAACTCTTCAAAAGATTTGGCTTCACTTGCCAGTTCAAGCTCTTTTAACTCTTGGTAACGAGCGTAACCTTTAACCCCTTGCGTAACATCGTAACTGGATAATCTGCCTCGATCAAGCTCAACGATGCGAGTTGATAAGTGATCAACAAACTGACGATCATGAGTGATGAAAAGCACGGTTAAATTCTGCCCTAGCAAATGGTTTTCTAGCCAGTCAATGCTTTCAACATCAAGATGGTTGGTGGGTTCATCTAGCAGTAGCACATCAGGATGAATGACTAAGGCACGAGCCAGTAGGACACGGCGTTTTCGCCCACCTGATAAATCGGTCAATCGAGCATTCGGATCCAGACCCATGTTATCAAGTAGGGTGCGAGCATGTCGCTCTAAATCCCAGCCGTGCAATGCGTCAATGTCATGCTGTATTTTGGTCATTTGTTCACAAGCCGTCATGTCGCCCATACCACATCGTTCAGACAGTTCATGATAACTTGTTAACAACTTGGCTACTTTGTCATTACCGCCCATCACAATATCAAGCAGATTGCCATCATCGTTAGGAACATCTTGAGCAAGCATGGCGATTTTCAGACCGTCTTGAATGATGACTTCACCATCATCAGGTGCTTGTGTGCCATTGATGAGCTTAAACAAAGTAGATTTGCCCTCACCATTACGCCCAATCAGACATACTCTTTCGCCCACTTCTAGGCTAAAATTAACACGATCTAAAATGGGAGCCAGGCCAAAAGCAAGGGAAAGATTTTTAAGGTGAATGAGTGCCATGATGATTATTTCAATGATAAAATAACATGATTATAGCAAATTTTTCATTCATTTTTAAATTTTGGAACAACAAATGGTTGATACGCATACCCAACTCATTGATTTGCAGATTAAAATCGCCTATCTAGAAAGCACGGTTGAGACTTTAAGCGAAATGATTGCCACTCAAGATCGTGAGTTGAATGACATGAAAGATCAGTTAAGACTCATGTATCGTTATCTACAAAACAGTCATCAGCAAGAAAACATTGCACCTTTTGATTTATTGGCAGACAGACCGCCACATTATTGATTGTTATTGAGTGTTCATTGATGATGTTTGTCGTTGTGATGTGTGAATGGATGGGGAATTTCGTGAAAAAAATTACTTAATTTTTTCATAATTTATCACTTGAGTTACTGATGAAATTGTTTTAATATAGGCAGACGCAAGTGAAAGTACATTTGTACATTGACTTAATCATTTGGTCAAATAAATAGTTGCTGTATGATGAGTCTTGCGAAAGATTGCCTTTGGCATTTTAGTACAGGGGCTTTTAAGCATGAATTGGAGAATGAAATATGCGTCGTTTTAATCACAAGGCTTTGGTTGTTGCCATTGCTTCTTTTGGTACTGTTGGTGTGGCAAATGCCGCAGGTCTTGATCGCTCTGGACAAGATGTGACTGCTTTTTTGCAAGATGGGACTTATGCTGAAGCAGTGTATACCTATGTCGATGCTGATATCGCAGGTGTGGACACATCAGGACAAGCAATCAAAGACATCGCTGAGCCTTATGATTTTTTCCGCTATGGCGTCAAAGCTGACATTAATGATCGTTTTAGCGTGGGCGTGATGTATGATGAACCTTTTGGGGCGGCGGTTAAGTACGAAGGTGGGAATGATTTTGTTTCTTCAGGTGCAAATGCTACCGTTGCTGCACTGACTGGGGGTCAGTTACTTGATTTTGCGACCACTCAGGATACAGCCAACAACCTAAGAGGCACTGCAGGAATATTGGCTGATAACTTAAAAGAAAATGCAATCTCAATGCAAGAACTGGGAGCTGAATTGGCAGCTGCTCAGGCGGCAGGCGATACAGCCAAGGTTGCTCAATTAACAAAAGACTTGCAAGATTCTCAAGTGGACATCGCCACCAAAAGGCAGCGACTTGATGTGGTACTTAAAAAAGCAAAAACTCTGACAGCTGCAACCAATGTGGCTGCCACCGCCGAAAACCAAATCGGTGAAGGTACGAATGTTGAGATCCGCACCAACAACGCCACTGCATTGATAGGGGCTAAGCTCGGTGCTAACAGAAACTTCCAGATTTACGGCGGCCCTGCTGCACAGCGTCTGACAGGTGAGGTTCATTTGCGTGGGGTGGCGTATCAAGGTGCACAAGGCTACGATGCTAAAATCAGCACAGATACTGCGGTTGGTTGGGTGGCAGGCGTGTCATATTCTAAGCCTGAAATTGCCCTAAAAGCGGCCTTAACTTATCGCTCTAAGATCAAGCACGACTCAGTAATCTCTGAGGTTTTCCCAGCACTGGGTGCGACTGGCACAACTTCTCGTGATTTTAGTGTTACTTTGCCAGAGTCATATAATTTGGACTTCCAAACTGGCGTGAACCCAACCACATTATTAACCGCCAAAGTTCGCTATGTACCTTGGAGTGGTTTTGATATTCGCCCACCAACTTATGGCGATGCAACCTTAATCAGTGCAGTTAAAAAGCTACCAATCGTCAGCTATGATAAAGACCAATGGTCAGCAGAGATTGGATTTGGCAAAAAATTGTCTGATAAATTGTCTGTTGCGGGTAATATCGGCTATGATAGCGGTGCTGGCAATCCTGCCACTTCTTTAGGACCTATCAAGGGTTATTACAGTGTGGGTCTGGGTGCTAAATATAGCGTTACGCCAGAATGGTCGGTGTCTTTGGGTGGTAAATATCTGAAATTTGGCGATGCTCAAGCTCAATTACCAACCAATGCAATTGTGGGTCGCTTTAAGGACAATGATGGCTTCATTGCAGGCCTGAAAGTCGCTTATCATGCCAAATAATCACCGTAAACAATCACCGCAATGGCATGCGACACGAACAAGCTTCCAGTTGGGAGCTTGTTTTTTATGCTTAAAAGATGTGTGTGTCAGATTGGGTTGTGAAAAACATCAAAAAGCATTATAATGAGATTTTGTCATTAATTGTAATTTCATGAAACCATATCTTATCGCTCCATCAATCTTGTCTGCTGATTTTGCTCGCTTGGGAGAAGATGTGCAGGCTGTTCTTGATGCTGGTGCTGATGTCGTGCATTTTGATGTGATGGACAATCATTATGTGCCAAACCTAACTTTTGGGGCAAGCGTGTGCAAGGCCTTAAAAAACTATGGAATCACTGCACCAATTGATGTGCATTTGATGGTATCGCCAGTAGACAGTGTCATTGAGCAATTCATTGATGCAGGGGCGGACATCATCACTTTTCACCCAGAAGCCACGCATCACATTGATCGCAGCCTACAACTTATTAAGAGTGCGGGCATCAAGTGTGGACTGGTGTTGAATCCTGCCACGCCTTTATCTTACTTGGATCATACCATTGATACCATTGATCAGTTGCTTTTGATGAGTGTCAATCCTGGTTTTGGTGGTCAAAAATTCATCGATAAGACTTTGGATAAGCTCAAACAGGCTCGTGCGATGATTGATGCCAGTGGGCGAGACATTCGATTGGAGGTTGATGGTGGGGTTACGCCTGATAACATCCGTGCGATTGCTCAAGCTGGTGCAGACATGTTTGTCGCTGGAAGTGCGATTTTTGGTAAGCCTGATTATCGCCTTGTCATTGAACAAATGCGCTCAGAGCTTTCCTTGGCGGATTCAAAAGTGATTCATACATGATTAGGCAGTCCATCACACAAGACAAACCCTCTAAAAGTGTTGTGCCACTTGGGTTGACCATTGGTTTGTTCATGGCATCATTGGTGCTAAGTTTGGCTGGATATGGTTTTCGTTTATTGGGTGGTGATGACATGGGCGAGGTGGTGCGTCATGCTGCTAAGGTTGTGCCGTTTTTTGTGTTTGTCCTACCTGCTTTAATTTGGCTAGGAAGCTTGATATTAAACAAACTTGGTAAGGCTGATATTCATGCTCGCAATGCTTGGGCGTTGGGGTGGCTATTGTCTACTGTTGCCATCTTATCCATCATGGGAGTGTATAGTTAATGCTGACACGATTACTTCCTGATGCCATTGTCCCAAAAGACATTCCAAAGACTCTGATTTTACTACTCATTGTTTTGGTTTTACTCATTGGATTGTCTGGTTTTCGTTTGGGTGGTGGTGATAGATGGCAGGGGTTTTTGCATGTTCTTGAAAATTGGTTGGTAAGCTTGGTGTTTATTCCTGCTTGCACAGCATTGGTTGCCCTACCAATTAAATATCGAGATGCTCAGTTTGACATAAAAATGGCGTATTATTTGGGCATGTTTGTGTCGTTTTTATTCATGGTGGCAAAGCTTCGCTATTGGCGTTAAACCAATCACTGCCTTGAAATTAAAATAAAAAACCTCATAAAAACAATCAACTTAATAAAAATCTAAGACAGACGAAAATCGTGGAGTGTTGAATGTTTGATAAAGCAGATGATGATTTGATTCAACAGTTGATAGAGGAGACTGAAACGATTATTGAAGAGCTTCAGGATCAACTCAAAACTCAACAAAATGATGTCGAAGAGTGTGAAAATTCAATTGACCACATGTTTGCACAAACAGAATCGGACCTTGGGAAGGGTTGTCAGTCAAGATCACAAGATGTCAACAGTCAAAAACAGACCAGCTCTGATCGAAAAGAGCCGACCAGTCAAAAAAAAGTAAATCAGCAAAAATCCAGCAACATGATGGTTAAAGAGGCCGTCTTGGAGTTTGTTGAGCGTGAAGACGGTGTGCTTAGCCTACAAGAAGTAGGAAGTGAAGATGATCCTATGGTAACGATTGTATTTTCTGAACAGGTCAAGGAAATGGTTGGTAAAAATAACATTCAAATGATAGGGCAAAGCATGATTCATGCTGCCATCGCTGCTGTCATGCAACGCCAACTGAATGCTTGGCATGCTCATGTTTATGATGAAGTGCCAAAGCATTACAGTTAGTTGATGAAAAAGAGCATGCTTGGCATGCTCTTTTAATTGGTTTCTACAAGTCCGTGCCTAATGGCAAGATGTGTGAGCTTGACATCGCTGTTTACGCCCAGCTTTTCAAAAATACGATAGCGATAAGTATTGACAGTTTTGACGCTGACGAACAGTCGCTCAGCGATTTCTTGGGCACTTTGACAATTCGCCACCATCATGGCGACCTGTTTTTCACGCTCAGAAAGTACATCAAAAGGTGAGTCATTTTGTTCACCAAGTACTGACTCTGCCAGTACATCTGCAACATCATGGCTAAAATATTTGCCACCACCATGAATTTTTTTGATGGCACGCACCATCTCATCTAATGGCGTACCTTTGGTGATGTAGCCATCAACACCTGCTTTTAAGAGCATGGAAGGGTAGGGCTGTGCTGATAATCCAGACACAGCTAAAATCTTAATGGAATCATTGATTTGTTTAATTCGCCGAGTTGCTTCAATGCCACCAACATTTGGCATATTCACATCAAGTAGGACGACATGGGGGTGGTGCTGTCTGGCAAGCTTGATGGCAATATCCCCATCATCTGCTTCTGCAACAACCTCAATGTCAGCGATACCATCAAGCATATGTGTGATGCCCATCCTTACCAAATTGTGGTCGTCAACCACTAAAATCTTAATTGTCATGTACACCCTTGGCATCAATTGTTCAAAAAATCACTTAAAAAAGTTTAGCACAATTTTAGGTAAATACAACGAGCATGCTCAAAAATATTTTAAAATTTTATCATTTGAGTGCATGGCGAGAGAGTCTGCCATTGTTTCCCTATTCTCACTTGTCATAATTGTTTACAAAAATATGGGTTTCTTTGTAACTAAAATGGCAAGTTTTCGTAAAAATATTTTGGTTGGCTGTGTATCATCTTCTTGAATGTGCTAAAATATTTTTTATTGAAAGTGAATTTTATTTCATTAAATCAATCTAATGAATCTGTCAATGAAGATTAATGGTGTTGTGCTGGTATTTTGAATGGCTGTTCAAAGAGGGGCACAAATGATGAGTCAGCAATCATCATGATTGCGTATTTTAAGGATGTTATGTTACATGAATCATGCCAAATTAACTCAATGTGTCGCCACTTCTTTGGTTTCCTTGACCATGTTTATGCTGAGTAAGTCGGCATTGGCGTTCACCGTTGACCAAACCAATCAGCGTACGATTACCATCACTCATAGCACTCCTGCAATAACCACAACCATCACTCAATCGCCTTCCGTACCTAGCACTACCACCATCACACCAGTTACCGCCAACACTCTCACTCAAAGCACGATGAACACAAACCAACATCATGGCTTTACTGATCATCATCAAGCTCCGATTTTCGACCAATTGGCAATATCTACCAATTCATCGGCGGTGGCAGTCATGGATTTGCAGACGGGCAATTTAATCTATTCAAAAAACATCGATGCCACTCGTTCGATTGCTTCTATTAGTAAGGTGATGACAGCGATGGTGGTTTTGGATGCAGATCTTGACATGCGTGAAGAGATTACCATCATTCCATCTGATTTGGTGGGTGCTAAGCAAGCCAGTACCAATCTGCGTGCAGGAGATCGTTTGAGTCGTTCCGAATTCACACTGATGATGCTCATGAAATCGGAAAATCCTGCAGCCAAAGCTTTGGCGCGTACTTACCCAGGTGGATATGACGCTTTCATCGCTGCGATGAATGCTAAGGCGTTAAGCTTGGGTATGCGTCAAACACATTTTTCTGACTCATCAGGACTTGATCCAAGAAATGTCGCTTCTGCCAATGACTTGGTTAAGATGATGAAAGCTGTCAGTATTGAGCCGCGTTATCAGCTGATTCGTACTTTCTCAACAGCACCGAGTTATGATTTTTATATCACCAATTTTAATACGGGCAATCGTACTTATAAAGCCAAAAATACCAGCACCTTGGTGCGTTCTGGTGAGCATCAGATTGGTGTTTCTAAGACTGGTTTTATTCGTGAGGCGGGTTATTGCGTTGTCATGGAGACGCATGTTAATAATAAGCCTGCGGTCATCGTGCTACTTGGGGCTGGTGCTTCACAAAGCCGCTGGAATGATGCCAGAAATATTCTCACAGAACTTGCTTATCGTCGCTAATGTTTGATTGGGTGGTGTGTCCTCACTAAAAAGCCAAGTGTGATGACTTTATGGTGATTCGGACAAATGTACCATCGGTCATTTAATTCTACCCAAAGCCAGGTTTTGTGTATGCAGGACTTGGCTTTGATTGAGTGAATATTGGTTCGTTGGGTGCTGTTGTGCGTTGTTTTAGGTGGTGTGATCAGTTATAATGAATCATTTTTATTTGCTTTCTACATGCTTGCCTTTCCATGACACATTCTAGCCCAAGACTTTATTTACTTACCAATGACGATGAGATCTCCACATTGATGGATAAGCTTGAGCGTGCCTTAGACACAGGTGCGATTTCATTGTTGCAAATTCGCCGCAAAGCTACTTTAAAACAATACGACCTTGCTACGGTTTACCGAGAGGCGGAGTTTTTGGTGAGTTTGACGGATAAATATGGCATTGAAGTTGTGATGAATGATGATTTGCAGCTTGCGTCGCATTTTGGTACTGGTGTGCATTTGGGGCAGCGAGACGGTAGCGTGGCGATGGCAAGGCAACTACTGGGTGATGATGTGGTGATTGGCAGAACCTGCCATGCTGACATCGCTTTATTTAAGCAGGCAAAAAAAGAAGGTGCAAGCTATGGAGCAATGGGTACGGCATTCAATTCCCTAACCAAGCCTAAAGCTGGTATTGTGCCAATGCCAACCTTACATAAGACGAGCAATGTTGATTTGCCTTTGTGCTTGATTGGGGGCATCACGCTTGATAATGTTTATCAATTACGAGACGGCTTGGAGGATACGCCATTGGATTATGTGGCTGTAACTGCTGATATCATGTCGCATAGCAGTCAGACCATTGCGGCAAAATGTCGAGCTTGGCAATTAAAACTGCAAAACTGGTGATGTTAAAACGCTTTATTCTATTGATTTTACCATATTAATTTTTTATGACTTGCATGAATATCAACCACCCCACGCCAAAGCCCAATCATGTGACGCATTTTCAAAGTGTGGATGATGCCAGTTTTGCATTATGGCTGGCGACCTATGCCAAAACCCAGCCTTGCTTAACTGTGGTGGTATGTTGCAATCAAGCCCAACTGCACAATCTAGAAAGTGAGCTGGATTTTTTTAATATCAAAACGCATACTTTTAGTGATTATGAAACCTTGGTGTATGACAATCTGTCAGTACAGCAAGACATCATCTCTGAGCGTATTGATTTGCTGACGCATATGCCACAAACAGGCGTGTTGCTTGTGGCAGTACAAACATTGATGCAACGCATTGCACCGCCAAGCTATCTTTTGGGGCGGTTTTTTGAGTTGACTGTTGGTGATGTTTTTGACATTAATCAGCAAAGACAAAGACTCATCAAAGCAGGATATGAGATGGTTGAAACTGTCTATGCTGCTGGCGAATTTGCGGTGCGTGGCAGTATTGTGGATATTTTTGCGGTGGGTCAAGTATTGCCATTTCGATTGGAACTGTTTGATGATGAAATAGAGTCCATCAGGTTTTTCAATCCAGAAACTCAGCGTACAGTCAGTGATGAGGAGTTGCTTCATCTCAAACAAGGTGAGGCTATCGATTCCAAGTCTTTACCCAACTCGCCGAAGGTCAATCATTTTCGCTTATTGCCTGCGCGTGAATTTGACTTAGATGATTTGCAGGCTTTTCGCCAAAATTTTGCCAGCGTATTTCCTGATGTCTCAGCTCGAAGATTTGAGTTATATAATGAGGTGATGGCTGGCATCAGTCCAGCTGGCGTGGAATATTACATTCCATTATTTTTCGACCTTGATGAATGGCGTGCGTCTGGCTCACTGTTTGAATATTTGCCTGCCAATACACTCATCGTTTATGATGAGTGCTTGATGAATCATCATGAAGAATTTTGGGGGCAGATAAACGCACGACATCATTCTCGTGCTTTTAATAAAGAATTGCCAATTTTACCTCCACAGTTGTTGTATCTGCCTAGTAACGAATTTTTTGGCAAATTAAAGAAATACCCTAAGGCGTCATGACCAGTGATGCTGATAAAGCATTGCCAATGTTTGTTGATTTTAAACTCAATCCTGTGCCAACTTTACCAATCAATCACCAAAAACAAGAGCCGTTAAGTGATTTTTTGGCATTCGTTGCAGAGTGTCAGGAGCCTGTACTGCTTGTCTGTGAGAGTGCTGGTCGTCGTGAGATCATTTTAGAGTTATTAAAGGGTAAATTGTCTTGTCAAATTGTTGGTGATTTTGATGAATTTTTGGAAAAACGATCGTCATTAACTAACTTGGCTGGCAATCAAATTGCCATTACTGTCGCACCAATAGAGCGTGGTCTGTGGGTATTGGGTGATGGTGGATTTTGCGTGGTGAGTGAAACGCAGCTTTTTGGTAGGCAGGTTGCCCGTGGTCGAAAAAGACATCAAAACGCATTTTCGCAAGCGTTTTTAATTAAGTCTGTGAGTGAGATGACCGAAGGTTCTTTGGTTGTTCATCTGACTTATGGCATTGGACGCTATGTGGGTCTTGTGTTGCTTGATGTGGGAGATGGTGAACAAGAATTCATTCATCTTAAGTACGCTGATGATGCCAATGTCTATGTGCCAATCACCAACTTGGCATTGATAGGTCGTTATGGCGGTACTGATTCAGAAGCTGTGCCATTATCAAAAATTGGTTCGGGTAAATGGGATAAAGCCCGAGAAAAAACCTTGATGGAAATTTATGATGTGGCGGCTGAATTGCTGAATGTGCAAGCAAGGCGTCAAGCCAAGGAGGGCATCAGTTTTGATATTGATATGGTGTCTTATGAGCTGTTTGCCAGCAGTTTTGGTTATGAAGAGACACTTGATCAGCATGCTGCCATTGATGCAGTCATGTTTGATATGAAGCAATCTAAACCAATGGACAGACTGATCTGTGGTGATGTGGGTTTTGGTAAGACTGAAGTTGCCATGCGAGCGGCTTTCATTGCGGTGCAGGCGGGGTATCAAGTAGCAGTCCTTGTGCCAACCACGCTTTTGGCAGGTCAGCATGAAGACAGCTTTAAAGACAGGTTTGCTGATTGGCCGATCAGAATTGACAGTTTGTCCAGATTTGTTACTAAAAAATCTCAATCTAAGGTTTTGGCAGACTTGGCAGATGGTAAGGTGGATATCATCATTGGCACGCATCGACTGCTGCAAGATGATGTGAAGTTTAACAACTTAGGCTTAATGATTATTGATGAAGAGCATCGTTTTGGGGTGCGTCATAAAGAAAAAATCAAAGCCATGCAGGCAGATGTTGACACATTGACCATGACCGCCACTCCCATTCCGCGCACGCTCAATATGGCATTATCTGGCATGCAAGACATCTCTGTCATTGCCACACCACCTGCAAGACGACTGGCGATTAAGACTTTCGTGGCTGAAAAAAGCGATCACACAACCAAAGATGCGGTTTTGCGTGAGATTTTGCGTGGTGGTCAAGTGTATTATTTGCATAATGATGTGGCCAGCATTGATTTGGCTGCCGAAAAACTCTGCGAACTCATACCTGAGGTGCGAGTAGGTGTGGCACATGGGCAAATGAATGAAAAAGAGCTGTATGCGGTGATGAGTGATTTTTATCACAAAAAGACCAATGTTTTGGTTGCAAGCACAATCATTGAGACTGGCATTGATGTGCCAAATGCAAACACCATCATCATCAACCGTGCTGATAAATTTGGCTTGGCACAGCTTCATCAGTTGCGTGGTCGTGTGGGAAGAAGTCATCATCAGGCATACTGTTATTTATTTGTGCCATCACTCAAAGGGCTTGGTGTTGATGCCAAAAAACGCCTTGATGCCATCAGTCGAGCCAATACGCTGGGATCAGGATTTATGCTTGCCTCTGAAGATTTAGAGATTCGTGGTGCAGGTGAAATATTGGGTAAAGAGCAGTCTGGTAACATGCAGACCATTGGTTTTGGATTGTATATGGACATGCTTGAACGAGCCACCAAGGCGATCAAATCTGGCAATAAGCCCAGTCTTGCCACCCCCTTAGATTTGGTGAGCGATGTCAATATTCACGCATCTGCTTTAATTCCAAGTGACTATTTGGCTGATGTGCATGAACGATTGCTTTTTTATAAACGCATTGCCAACACGCATGCCATTGATGAGCTTCACGACATAAGGTCGGAGATGGTCGATCGTTTTGGTGCCATACCTGAGGCCTTGGCAAATTTATTCATTGTGCATAAGATTAGAATACAAAGCATGGCAATTGGCATCACAAAAATTGATGCAACTGCCAAATCTTTAAGTTTGGAATTTAAGCCTGACACGCCGATTGACGGGCTTGCTGTCATCAAACTCATTCAAAGTGATGAGGGTTACCGCATGAATGGTGCGACTGGACTTAAATACACTTTTAAAAGTGAAAAAGAATTGTCAGCAAGGGTTAATGCAGTATTTGATTTGCTGACATATTTCCAAAATCATTTAAATGAGAGTGTTGTTGATAAAAAATCCACATGATGACATGATAACTGTGGTGCACTTAGTCAATTTTATGCTACAATAATCATATTTATAATGGTGCATTAATAACTATCAACGAGAAGAATAATGTTTCAATTACATCCAACCTTGGCAAAAGACACTTTTTTGGTGGGGGATTTTCCATTATCTACCGTCCGATTGATGAATGATTGCCAATTTCCTTGGTTAATTCTCATTCCGAGAGTATCAGGAATCAAAGAAATCTATGAACTCAATCCTGCTGATCAAGTTCAGTTTTTAAGGGAGTCAAGCTGGTTATCTAGCCAAATGGCAAAAATATTTGGTGCAGATAAAATGAATGTTGCAGCACTTGGCAACCAAGTCTCACAGCTGCACTTTCATCACATCGTCCGCTACCACAATGATTCACGATGGCCAAATCCTGTTTGGGGTACGCCAGCCATTCCCTATACTGCGGAAGTTTTACAACATATGCAGCAGACTTTAATGATGGCATTGCGTGGACATCATGAGATGCCTTTTGATTGGAAGATGAGCGTATAGTATTTAACACATTGATTTTATTGAGTATTTTTTTAAAGATAGATTAACTGTGCCACCTAAGATATCACCAAACAAAAAACCCTTGAGGACCATCAAGGGCTTTTTGTATGAAAATCAAAAAAGAAGCTTGGCAGTTAATCGTTATAAGCCAATCTGATGCTGTTGTCTTGGTTTTCATGAGTAATGGGTCGAACACTGACTTTGGCCAAACCCTGCCTTAGTGGTGCAAGCTGAGAGAATGCTTTTTTACTCAAATCAATACGACCTGATTTGCCTATGCGATCATTGACTTTGCAGATGATGGATTGCCCCGTCTTGATGTTCGTTACTTCAACTTTCGTGCCTAACGCATAATTATTAGAGGCACAAGTCATGCCTTGATTACTAAAAATTTCACCATTTGCTGTCTTACGACCATTGAATTTATCAGCATAATAAGAGGCGGTGGTGGTATTGGCATGGGCGACATGAGACGCAGCCGTTATTAGTAAAAAAGCACTGATATAATTTCGCATTAAATACCTATTTTGATGACAATTTGATTAAATTATAATGGATTTGACAAAAAATTTCCATGCGACGACACGGCATCATTACAAAATGATGACAAAAATCCATCACATCACAGCCATTCATCGTTGATGGTTGCGGCTATGTGTTAACTAAGGTTGCCTAACTCATTGTCTTTGGTTTATAATACATGTTACGATGAATTTAAAATGATTAACGAAGGTGGATGAACAATGACAATTTTAGCAATGAAAAATGTGGATTTATCAGGTAAGCGAGTCTTGATTCGTGAGGATTTGAATGTTCCCATTAAAGATGGAGTCATCACCAGCGATGTGCGTTTGCAAGCAGCTTTACCAACCATCAAAGACGCTTTAAATCAAGGGGCTGCTGTCATTATTTGTTCACATTTAGGTCGTCCAAGTGAAGGTGTGGCAGAGGATAAGTATTCGTTGGCACCAGTGGCTGATTACTTGGCTCAAGCGGTTGATTGCCCAGTTCGTTTTTCGAAAGATTATCTAGAAAATGGCGTTGATGCCCAGATTGGTGAAATCACCGTACTGGAAAATGTGCGTTTTAATGTTGGTGAAAAAAGTAATGACCAAGCACTGTCAAAAAAATATGCCGATTTGTGTGATGTCTTTGTGATGGATGCCTTTGGTACGGCACATCGTGCACAAGCATCAACAGAAGGGGTGATTCGTGCCGCCGCCGCCGAAAGAAAGAGTGTTTGTGCTGGCAATCTGTTGGTGAATGAGCTTTCTGCTTTGTCTCGTGCATTGGATAATCCAAAATCACCTATGTTAGCGATTGTTGGTGGTTCTAAGGTATCAACGAAGCTTGATGTGTTATTAAGCCTGTCGGAGGTTTGCGATAGCATCGTTGTGGGTGGTGGCATTGCCAATACTTTCCTTGCGGCAACTGGCGTGGGTGTGGGTGCGTCCTTGTATGAGCCTGATTTGATTGATACGGCTAAGACCATCATGACAAAAACCAACATCTTATTGCCAGATGAAGTTGTGGTTGCCACAAAATCACAAATTGACTTTGATGACTTTTTAGGGTCGTTGCAATCAGCTTTGCCAATTACCAAGCCAGTTCGTGAGATTGCTGAAGATGAGATGATCTTAGACATTGCACCAAGTAGTGCTAATAAAATAGCCGATGCCATTAAAGATGCCAAGACCATTTTATGGAATGGCCCTGTTGGCGTGTTTGAGGTTGATCAATTCGGTGAGGGTACAAAAATTTTGTCATTAGCCGTCAAGGACAGTGTAGGATTTAGCATTGCTGGTGGTGGTGATACTTTGGCTGCCATTGATAAATATGAGATTGCCGATGAAGTCAGTTACCTGTCAACAGGTGGTGGGGCATTCTTGGAATTTGTTGAGGGTAAGGCACTGCCTGCCATTCAAGCTTTGGAGGAAGCAACGGCGGTCTAGGCTGGTGGTTATTTTGTTAAATTTTGTTGCATTTTTTAGCTTAGGTCTTGTAAATTCTTATTGACAAAGATAAACTATGGACAAGCCCATATCATCATGATGATGTGTGCCATCTTATGATGAACATGACGAAAAAATTAATGATAATTAGAGAGCTGTACTATGAAAAAATTACTCATCGCCGCAACTGCCATTGGTATTCTTGCTGTTTTATCTGCTTGCAGTCAGCAGACTAAAGATAAGGCTAATGAAGCGGTAGAATCTACCAAAGCTGACATTGCGACCAATACAGCCCAAGTTGCCAAGGAAGCTGAATCAGCTGCCCAAAATGTTGCTGAAACCACCAAAAACGCCGTTCAAGCAGCCGCTGAAAAAACTTCTGAAGTTGCTAAAGAAGTCGGTGCCAAAGCAGACGCAGCCACCAAACCAGCCAGTGCTGAATCTCAAGTGGCAGAAGAACAAAAATACTGATTTTTGCAACAGACATAATGGCCCACGACATGGTGGGCTTTTTTAATAAAATTATCGGGTGAATTGCTGATAAATCCTTAGAGTTTTGCTATAATGGATGAATCCAATTCACTTATAAAAATGCTATTAGGAGATTTTTCATGGCATTAGTATCACTGCGTCAGCTATTGGACCATGCAGGCGAGCATGCGTATGGCTTGCCAGCATTTAATGTTAATAATTTAGAGCAAATGCGTGCAATCATGATGGCAGCGGACAAAACTGACTCTCCTGTGATTGTACAGGCTTCGGCAGGTGCTAGAAAGTATGCAGGTGCGTCATTTTTGCGCCATCTGATTTTATCAGCAGTTGAAGAATGGCCACACATTCCTGTGGTCATGCATCAAGATCATGGTACCAGCCCAGCTGTTTGCCAACGATCGATTCAACTTGGATTCAGTTCGGTGATGATGGATGGCTCTTTAAGAGAAGATGGTAAAACACCAGCAGATTATGATTATAATGTGTCAGTTACTCGTGAAGTTGTTAAAATGGCTCACGCATGTGGCGTGTCTGTTGAAGGGGAAATTGGCTGTTTAGGAAGTCTTGAAACTGGCATGGCTGGTGAAGAAGATGGCGTGGGTGCAGAGGGTGTGCTTGACCATAGCCAACTTTTAACCTCGGTTGAAGAAGCACGCCAGTTTGTGGCAGATACTAATGTTGATGCACTTGCTATTGCAGTCGGTACTTCACATGGTGCTTACAAATTTACTCGCCCACCAACAGGGGATATCTTAGCCATTGATCGCATCAAACAAATTCATGAAGCTCTGCCAAACACGCATTTGGTGATGCATGGTTCATCCAGCGTTCCTCAAGAATGGCTCAAAATCATCAATGATAATGGTGGTGATATTGGTGAGACCTATGGCGTGCCAGTAGAGCAACTCGTTGATGCTATCAAGCATGGCGTGCGTAAGATTAACATTGATACTGATTTGCGTCTGGCAAGTACTGGGGCGATTCGTCAGTTTTTGAATGAGCACCCAGCAGAATTCGATCCAAGAAAATATTTGACAGCGTCCATGAAAGCCATGCAAGACATTTGTATTGCTCGTTATGAAGCTTTTGGTGCGGCGGGTAACGCCAGTAAGATTCGCCCCATTTCACTTGAAAGAATGGTCGAATATTATAAATAATCAACGAAAGGCATTAAGGGCGTAAATCTTACGCCCTTATTTTATGATTGAATGATTTGATTTTTAAGAGATTGGATATGATAGGATTAATTAAAGGTTTGGTATCTGAGTTGGATGCACCGACGGTGTGTGTGATGACTTCAAGCGGTATTGGCTATGATATTGAGTTGCCAGTTTCTGTATTTTGCCAACTTACTTTGAATACAGAAGTATTGATTTACACGCATTTGCATGTCAGAGAGGATGCACATCTTTTATATGGTTTCATAAAAAAACAAGATCGTGATGTATTTAGAAAGCTCATAAAAATTAATGGCGTGGGTGCTAAAATGGCACTTGCCATGCTTTCTGCTTTATCTGTTGATGAACTTAAACGAGCAGTAGAGCAAAATGATGATTCAAGGTTGATACGGATTCCAGGCGTTGGAAAAAAAACCGCTCAACGCCTAATCATCGAACTCAAAGGCAAACTTAACGAATTTGGAAGCGTGCTAGAATTTGGTGGTGAGGGTGAGTTTTTTGATACTGAGGTCTCTTTTGGTCAAATGCACGCCTTTGCTGAAGTAGAAAGTGCCTTGATTGGACTTGGTTATAAGGAGAAAGAGGCTCAAAATGCCATTAAAAAAGCACAAGCTGGCATGGAGAATGTTAGCACATCTCAACTATTAAAAGCGTCATTAAGACACTTGTCAGGATTTTAATGATTGTATTAAAAAAGCATGTATTGATGATTAAAAGCACTCATTTAGCAATTGATAGCATGTCCATCAAAGCTTGTGTGCTGGCCGAGAGAGTCAAGCTTGGATTGATGACCACGCCCAAATGTCTTTGTAGTTCGTAGTCTTCTGCCATGTCAATTTTTACCAAATCTTGGTTGATGAGCGTCTCTGGCAGTACCGACCAGCCAAGTCCAATCGATACTAGCATTCTGATGGACTCTAGGGGGTTGGTGGTCATGGTGGCATAAGGACGCAGATTGTGGCGATTGAATTCAGCAAGAGTGATTTGGCTGGTAAAAGTGTTGGCAGCAGGTAAGATGGCAGGGTGATGTGCTAATTGTAAGAGTGTAACATCAGACTTTTGTGCCAATGAGCTGAGTGTGCCTGTCATGAAGTAAAGCGGATCTGACCATAGCGTATGATATTCTAAGCGTAAATCATAAGTGGGCGGCAGAGTTAAAAATGCCAAACTGACATCGCCATCAAGCACGGCTTTGTGTGCTTCTTCTGAATCCATGAACTGTACTTCTAGTTGGACGGCGGGATAGGCTTGGATAAAACGCTTTAATACAGGAGCTAAGTGATGCAAACCAATGTGATGGCTTGTGCCGATGACCAGTTTGCCACTGGCAATTTCTTTAGAGTACTGTAAGCTAGTACGACAAGATTCATAGTCATCAAGCCATTTTTTGGCATATGGCAGTAGCTCATGTGCTGCTGGGGTGGCAATGATGCCTCGACCTACTGTGTCAAAGAGCGTGACTCCAAATTCACTCTCTAAATTCTTAATGCGTTTGCTAACAGCAGGCTGTGTGATGAAAAGCTTTTCGGCAGCACCAGAGATACTTCCTGTTTGCATGACCATGGCAAAAGTAGTCAGATTGACGGTATTCATAATTGGTTTCCATAATATATAAAAATATTTTATAAAAATAACAGTTATAAGTAAATAGATAAATTAAGAATATTTTTTTTGTTCATCATTGAGGATGCGCTTAAAAGATTGGTTACTGACCAATATTTATACTGACTGTTAATATGATCATTCAATGACTGGCTTGAAGATTGAAACTACATAATCAATCCATATTTGTCATTTTATTATGTTATAATCACAGAAGTGCCTGTCAAATGAAAACGCACAGTTTTTGGAAGCTCTAAATGCTGATGATCATTGATTGATCAAGATAAAAATATTTTTTTTGTGAATTTATTTTGATAATGGTGGGTGTTTTTTTTGAGTTACTGATAAATGCGACAGCCCGCTGATTCATGACATGATGATGTGTGTTGATAATCAATGAGTGGTGGATAAAACACTGTATTGATGATGTTATATGATGTTTGTTTAATTGTGGAGAATGTATGAAAAAATTATTATTCGCCGTATCTGTGTTTGGACTACTGGGCGGTTGTGCGGTGACAGATACGACTGGCAAGCCTGTACCGATTGTGATTCAGGCATCAAGCCCCAATGCGGTTTTGATAGATGGTCGCCTTAAAGATCATCATTTGCCGATTCATGTTTGTAAAATAAAACCATTTACTAAGACTTATCAAAGCGAAAGTACCAATCGTGGTAAGGCCAAACTCGATGTACTCAAACAATGTGCCGCTGATGTGCAT
The DNA here is from genome assembly GCF_023336735.1 of Moraxella oculi. Classification (GTDB taxonomy): domain Bacteria; phylum Pseudomonadota; class Gammaproteobacteria; order Pseudomonadales; family Moraxellaceae; genus Moraxella; species Moraxella oculi. Next base: position 125,363 of record NZ_JAMBAQ010000001.1, read on the forward strand.
GAGATGTTTTGTCAAAAAGATGAGATAGAATGCACCGAATACCAATAGATGGCTGATGGTGATTGGATTGGCGTTGATTTTTTTGGATGAATGATAAATTTTCATGAAACCCCAGTTTGCGACAAATCTAAATTTAAACCCAATATGAATTGAGCATCCTAGAATTGATAAAATGGCAAAATTGGATTGCTTTTAAACCAACCTGTCATGACATGTGTTTTTTATACCAAAGGAGAGTTTTATGAATGACTTGATCCAAAATCCTTATTTAAAAGTGCGTCAACCTGCACAACCACAAGGTGAAATGGTGCTGTCTTGTGCTGACATTGTCGCAGATGCCACATTATCCAATGATTATGTAGCAAACATTTGGGGCTATGTGGGTAATAATATCAGTCCAGAATTACGATGGGAAAATGCCCCAAAACAGACCAAAAGTTTTGTCTTGACGATGTACGACCCAGATGCACCAACAGGCTCGGGCTTTTGGCATTGGAATGTGTTTAATATTCCTGCTGACTGGCGTGGTCTGCCCAAAGGCAAGTCCAATGACTTTGGTGATGATGTGATGGAGCTTAAAAATGATGCTGGGCTTGACGGTTTTATTGGGGCGTTTCCTCCGCAAGGCGATAAGCCACACCGTTATATCTTTACTTTGTATGCTCTTAATGAAATGCTGGATTTACCAAATGACATCAGTCCTGCGGTATTGGGCTTTAATTTAAATGGCAAGGTGTTGGCAACGGCAAGTTTGACGGCCTATTATCATTGGTAAATTTTTGGGAGATAAAACCGACACTTTAATCATTTGAAGTGTCGGTTTTCTTGTTTTAAGTAGACTTTTTTGCTCATTGATGCAATCACCATACAAGGTTTTGTTCTGATTTTCTTGACCATTTGTTAAAAAACTACCAAATAAAATCCGAAAAACCATTTGTGATGAGTTGTTTTTAAAATGGCTGTGCTGTTTGTAAAGATGGGCTTGTAAAATGTAGTGCGATCTGACCATTGATGGGTTAAATATGGCATTGCTTTTTTATAAAAGGCTTAAAAAATATTGCCTAATGCCTTCAAGCTCACCTTCTTATTAGATATGGAACAAATAATATTGCCATATTGTAAGTGATTGTGAACACCAAACCTAAAAATCATACAAGAATGTCTCTTTTGGTTTAAAATTTTTATTGAAAACTATTATCATTATGCTATAATAAATATTCATTTTAAGCAGCTAAAAACCATTTGCATTTAAAAAAATATCATCATTGGTTGGGTGACTGATGGTTGTGTGAATAATAGGCGATGAATCATGAATGATGTGAAATCTAATTCTAATCAGATAAAGGTGCTGGCACTGGGTGTGACAGCGGTTCTGCATGGATTGGTGGGGTATGGGTTGGCAAGTATGCAGATGCCAGAGTTGAAGCCATTGAAAATCACACCGCCGATTGAAGTGCGGATCATCAAACCAAAAATTGAAGAAGTGGTTGTTAACAACCTAGAATCGCCAGAACCGCCTAAGCCAGTCGCTGCGCCAAAAGTTGAAAAGAAACCTGATCCTCGTCCAGCCCCTACTAAGCCAAAAAAAGTAGAGCCGAAACCTGAACCAAAGGTCAAGCCTGAACCCAAACCTGAAATTAAGAAGACCGAACCAAAAGTAGAGCCAAAACCAGACATTAAGAAAGTTGAGCCTAAGGTTGAGCCGCCACCTGAAATCAAACCAGATGTTCGCCAGGCAGAAATTTTAGCAGCTGAGCGTGCGGCAGCCCAAGCAAAATGGGAGGCTGAACAACGGGCAGAAGCTGACAGACGAAATCGTGAAAAAGCAGAAGCAGAGGCACGGCTGGCAGCAGAAAAAGCCAGGCAAGCAGCTGCAGAAAAAGCCAGAGCTGAAGCTGAAGCCGCTGCCAAAAAAAGTCAAGCGACAAGCAATGAGGGCAGAGGTACGGGTAATACTGTCGGAGAGATGACTCTTAGTGCCAGTAAGGTGGCTGCCAGTTGGAAAAAGAAACCCAACTTTTCTAATGTTGATGCAGGTGACAGACAAACCAGTGCGGTCAAATTTACCGTCAACTTGGTGATTGATGAAAAGGGTCGTATCGTGAGTGCTACGGGTGTTTCTACAGGCCTGGGTAGAAATGTGGATCGGCAAATTGAGAGAGCGATTAAATCGGCATCTTTCCATCCTTTTAAAGACGAGAATGGCAATCCTGTGCGGGGCAAAGCAACCCTGCCGATGAGCTTTTCAGTAAACTAATAACCGACATTCATTGAGTGCTTGGTCAGTGTATGATTGATTAAAAAACCATATTGTGTGAGGAATTTCTATGGATTTTGCATTTTATTGGGGTCATACTGATGCTGTCAGTAAAACCTTATTTTTCATCTTATTTGCCCTATCTATCATTTCATGGGTAGTGGGCATCATTCGTGTGGCACAATCTTGCAAATTGGCTGGTAATATCGGTGATGCACTTAGACAGTCCGTTTCGGGATTGACTGCTGAGATTGGCAACTTGGGATTTGACCAAAAAAAGATGGTGGTTGAACAAAATTTACTCCAAAATATCGCTCGCTACCGTTATGAAATGGAAAAAGGTTTGCCCATCTTAGGTACGACGGCATCAATCGCTCCTTTTATTGGGTTGTTTGGTACGGTGTGGGGCATTTTCCATGCGTTGCATAGCGTGGCTAAAAGTGGTCAAGCTGGTCTTGCCCAAGTCGCAGGCCCTGTTGGTGAAGCACTGATCATGACTGGCTTGGGCTTAGCGGTCGCAATTCCTGCTGTGGTGTTTTATAACATCGCTACTCGAATGAATAAGCGTGCCAACCATGTTGCTAACGATGCAGCACATCAAATTCTCGCAGAAACCGCACGCTAAGGAGCTGACTAATGGCTTTTGAATTGGGCAATAATGACGATAATGGCATGAATGAGATGAATCTCATTCCGCTGATTGATATCATGCTGGTGCTCATGATCATATTCTTGGTAACGGCGACGGTGCTCAATCCGACAGTACCGCTAGATTTGCCAAAAACCACTGCTAGCGTGAATGAGCAGCCGCCAGAAGTTCTCCAAGTCAGTATTGATAGTCAAGGGGATATTTATTGGGACAATGAAAAGATTGGCATTGATGAATTGCAACAACGCTTTGCTAAAGAGGTTGCACAAGGTAAAGATCCACAGGTTCATCTGCGTGCCGACCGTGAAGGCAAATATGATATGGTTGCTCAGGTATTAGCAACAGCCAGTACAGCAGGCCTATCTAAAATTGCTTTTGTGAATGAATGAATATTGACATGATGAAATAAGCCTTGTGAATCACAGGGCTTATTTTATTGATAAATCACATTAAAAATGCCCCAAGTCAGCAAAGTAGAAATAAAGAGGGCATGACTGCTTGGGGTGGTCTTAATGAATCAGCTGGGCTGGAGAATGCAAATCTATTCATCAACAAGCAGCAGCATTGATAAAATCTCGTGAGTAGGCATAAAAAATATAAGAGTAATGATTACTGATGACTTTTAACTCATTTGCCTCCAAAGATTTTGTGAACATGACCCAAGTTGACCCAAATGAGTTGGTTGTGGATTGTTGATCGACTAGTCATTCAGGTTTTGTAATTCAAGAGTCAGTTGTGATAATTTTTTTTGTAGGTTTTCATCGTTGCGTACCGAGAGTTGTTTGGTAATCTTTTTGATTTGAGTGCGAAGCTTGGCAGCGGCAATCGTATTTTTAGCGGCATATTCATCAATGCTGGTGGCGGTCTTGTTGGTGCTGATGACATTTGCCATGGCGGATTCTACGGTACTGACGACAGGTTTGATGCCTTGTTTGATGCCGTTTTCAATCCGATTTAGGTGGTGATGATATCGCTTTTTTAGATGTGTTTGTTCAAACTGGCGCATCTCTTCACTCAGCAGGCGTGGGTGCTCTACCAAATCAATACAATCCACGGGGCAGGGAGCGAGACAAAGTTCACAACCTGTACATAGGTCGGTGATGATGCTGTGCATGTGTTTGGCTGTACCGATGATGGCATCAACAGGGCAGGCAGGAATACATTTGGTGCAACCGATACAATCGCTTTCACGAATGATGGCACGCACTTCGATGGGGCGTGAAGTGTGCTTATCGATACGCCATTTACTTGGTGCGGCAGGTTTTGTGGGAATGTTTAAGATATCAGCGATTTTGTTGGTAACCGCCTGACCCCCAGGAACGCATAAATTTGGAGATTCATCATTGACGATGATGCCATGTGCATAAGGTAGGCAACCATCGTGATGTCCGCACAGACCGCATTGGGTCTGAGGTAAGGTTTGATCAATTTGAGCAATGCGAATACGCATGTCGTCATCTAGCTCGTTTAGCTTTAATGGATCAAATAGCACAGGTAGGTCTTCTAGTCTGTGCGTGATATTTTCAGGGTTTGAGTGTTGGGATTTATTAGTACTCATTGGTTTTTGGTGATCATTATTGTCATGAAATGATTGATGAAAATGGCATCAAGCAAGACCAACGACTTGTTGAATGAGTGCATGGGCGATGGTACCAGCTTTTGGTATGTTTGGTAACGCATCCACATCAAAAAATTTGGCTTCTACCAATTCGCTTTCTTGTACGATGATACTGCCACTGTTATAGTCAGCAATAAAACCAAGCATGAGGTTGGTTGAATATGGCCATGGCTGCGAATTGATGTAATGCAAATTGCTGATTTTTAGATTGACTTCCTCTGCCACTTCACGGTGAACGGCATTTTCCAAGGATTCGCCTGCTTCAACAAACCCTGCGATCAAACCGTACATGCCGCTGTCTTTGTGTCTTTGATGTAAGGCAAGTAGTATTTGGCGTTTTTGACTACTAGGATTGATGCGAGTGATGGCAACAATCACGCAAGGCTGTATTCTTGGATAACTACGATGACCGCAGCTTGTACAAATCATGGCATTTTCATGTTTATGTGGGGTGGTGGATAGGCCACATCGAGAGCAAAATTGATGATCGTCACGCCATAACAGAAGCTGAATGGCACGACTGATGGTGTGTGCAAGACCAATGTCAATCCGATCAATCATTTGACGATATGGCATGAATGACAATGATTTAAATTGCATACTGTCAAATCTGTCGCCATAGGCATTGAGTAATCCTAGTTCAATGGCGTGGGATTTGGTCATGGCAAACCATTGACTTTCAGATTTGGTTGGTGCCTTGTCGTGCATCGCACCAACATTTAGGGGAATTGCATGTTCGTTGCATTCTGCTGCGATGCTAACTGGCATGCCGTTTTCATCGCATAAGACACGGTCCTTATCAAGCACAAAAAGGTACTTACTCATGACAATACCTGCTGACGCCACGCTTGATCTGCATCTAAGTTATTGGCTGAGACTTTTAATAAGTTTGCCAAATCAGTCAAATCGGTAAAACTGTCTGTATTGAAGTTGCTTTGTGCGTCATCATTTGCAGTGTCCATACTCATGGCAATTTGACCGCCTGTCATGGCAAGGTACACTTCTGCTAGGATTTCTGAGTCAAGCAAAGCACCGTGGAAAGTACGGTCTTTTTTGCCGACATTAAGACGACGAACTAGTGCATCTAGTGAGTTTTTTTGTCCAGGATAAAGTTCTTTGGCGATGGTAAGCGAATCGGTAACTTGTACGCGTTCTGCAAAGTCGCCCAAGCCAACCTTACTAAACTCCATGTTCAAAAAACGCATGTCAAACGACGCATTGTGAGCAATGATTTCACTGTCAATCATAAAATCATAGATTGCCTGTGCCACATCAGCAAATTTTGGTTTGTCGGTCAAAAATTCATTGCTGATGCCATGCACTCGAATGACTTCATCATCCATGGTTTTTTCAGGATTGATGTAAACATGCAGCTTGTTACCTGTGAAGCGTCTGCCAATCATCTCCACAATACCCACCTCCACAATGCGATCTCCACCTTGATCGTCAAAGCCTGTGGTTTCTGTATCCATGATGAGTTGGCGGTTTTTAACCCCTCGATTGACGGCTTTTGGTAGTATCGCCCAAAAATCAGGATTGACTCGTCGTGTGTTGCCGTCATAATTCGGATTTTGATTGTCATCATGACTGATGATGAATTGGGGGTTTGTCATGGTTTCATCTTTCTTAATTGGAGGGTGGGCTGAACGATCTTCGTCATCTTGATTGTTCAGACTTTTCAAATCTTGGTGCTGTGTGAGGTACTCTTCACCAGCGTCAATCACGCCTTGGTTGGCAAGCTTATCCGCCATCTCGTTACCTGCATGACCTGCATGACCTTTTATCCATTGCCAATCAATCATGCGCCCTTGTGTCAATGTGTCCAACTCTTGCCAAAGCTCAACATTAAGAACGGGTTTTTTGTCCGCTTTACGCCAGCTGTTTTTTTTCCAACCATGTATCCATTTGGTGATGCCATTTTTTACATAGCCAGAATCTGTCCAAATTTGAATGGGTGTGTCAGCAGGCGTGCGTTTTAGAGCGGTGATGGCACCCATCAGCTCCATGCGATTGTTGGTGGTATCATGTTCGCCGCCCCAGATGTTTAGTATGTTGCCATTTGGGTAAATGATGTGTACACCAAAGCCGCCAGCAGAGGCACCTTGTTTGCCATTACCTTTGCATGCGCCATCGGTATAAGCGATGATAAAATCAGTCATAATAATCAGATGATGATTGAATGATAAAAAATATGAATGGTTGATTCATTATAAATCATCAAATGGTTTTTGTCATTTTTAAACGACAAATGTCGCAAATTTTATCAAAAATTTTGTCAAGTGATCATCATTATTTTGCTATAATAAGCCAATCATTACTGTCATTTACCATTCATCAATTCATAAAGAGCCATCATGACTGACTTGTCTCAACCTTTCACCGATCAGGACTTATCTCATCGTTTTGAACGAACTTTCCGTAGTCAATCGGTTTTCGCCCCCAAAGATGTGCCAGTTGTCAATACAAATCGTCCGTTATTTTTGGAGATTGGGGCTGGCAAGGGTAAGCATGCTGTGCTGTTTGCAAAAGAGCATGCGGATAGGCATTTAATTGCGATTGAGCGCACTAAAGAAAAATTTGAAGCCTTTGACCGACTTTTAAAAAATGAACAGTTGGATAATTTAACCGCCATACATGCTGATGCCATCGCTTATACGACGCATCACATCGCTCCAAATTCACTAGATGGGGTGTTCATTCTTTATCCAAATCCAGAGCCTGCCAATAAAAACCAACGCTGGCTTAACATGCCGTTTTTTGAATTTTTAATTTCTCGCATGAAGGCAGGGGCAACCATGACGATTGCTACGAATGTTGCGGAATATATTGACGAAGCCCAAAAACAACTGGATGAGGTTTGGTTACTGCCTTATGAAAGGCTACAAATCAATGACGATTCGGCACGCACACACTTTGAGATCAAATATTTGGCTCGTGGTGAAATCTGCCAAGAATTGGTGATTTTAAAGCCGAATTACTACCAGACTCGTTTCGATACGCATGACTGATCAAAGTCAATCCATTGCTATTATTGGTGCTGGTGCGGCAGGATTGATGGCTGCGGAGGTTTTATCTGATCGTGGTCTGCGTGTCCATGTCTATGAGCAGATGCCGACTGCTGGACGCAAGATATTGATGGCTGGCAAGACGGGGTTGAACATTTCACATGATGAACCATTGCCGACTTTCATGTCTCGCTACATGCCTAAAAAGAGGTTGGCGTATTGTGTTGAGCAATTTTCTGCCAATGACATTCGTGAATGGATGCAAGGACTGGGCATTGATAGCTATGTCGGATCATCTGGGCGGATTTTTCCTGTGCAGATGAAAGCTTCTGGTCTATTGCGGGCGTGGTTGGAGCGTCTACAAAAACAAGGTGTGTCATTTCATTATCGTCATCGCTGTATGAATGTGGTGGGTAATGAAATAGAACTGGTTGAGCTGGATAAGCAGGGTAACTGCATTCGGCGGTTTTTTTGCAAATTCGATGCCATCATTTTGGCGTGTGGTGGCGGTTCTTATGCCCGGCTGGGATCTGATGGAGCTTGGCAAAACTGGTTTGATGACGATGAGTTGGCACCATTGTATGCCAGTAATGTGGGCATCGTGCGTAGTTGGTCTCCATTCATGCAGGGTGTGCTGGGTCAGCCATTAAAGCGTGTTACGGCAAAAGTTGGTGATGTGCATGCACATGGCGACATCATCATCAGTCATTATGGCATGGAGAGCGGATTGATTTACAAACTCAACCATGTCATGCGAAAGCAAATAATACACCGTGGTAAAGCATGTCTTTGGCTGGATTTGCTGCCCGCCAAATCACTTGATGAATTGACCAAAAGCATTCGCCATGCTAAGAAATCATCGTTAAATAACGCACTTAGAAAAATCGGATTGGACGCAGTGAAAATCGCTCTGTTGAGAGAGTGTACAGATAAAACCGACTGGTCGGATTTTCATAAGATGGCAAGTTTTGTCAAAAATCTTCCAGTTGCTTTTGATGGTTTTCGGCCAATTGATGAGGCAATCAGCACAGGTGGTGGTGTTAAGTTTTCAGCGGTCAGTCAACAGCTACAATCTAAAAGCAACCAGCATGTATTCATTGCAGGTGAGATGCTAGATTGGGATGCTCCGACGGGTGGTTATCTATTGACGGCATGCTTGGCGATGGGGCGAGTGGTTGCTGATGGCGTGCTGACTTTTTTGGATCAATAGCGTTGCTGGGTACTTTTATCATCATTCATCACATCAACATCCATGCTGGTTGCTGATAAAGAGCATTGATTTACTCTCATGATTAAGTTAAGGGGAATTGAATATGAATCGTCTTGCTAATTTTTGTGCAGGTCCTGCTTCCATGCCGACTGCTGTCTTGGAAAAAGCTCAAAATGAGCTACTAGATTGGCGTGGCAAGGGTGTGTCCATCATGGAAATCAGTCATCGAAGTGCTGATTATGTTGAGATTGCCAGTAAAGCTGAACATGATTTGCGTCAATTGATGAACATCAGTGATGACCATGCGGTGCTGTTTTTGCAAGGTGGGGCAACTTTGCAGTTTTCTGCCGTGGTGCTGAATTTGCTAAATGGTGGGGTGGCGGATTATTTGCTCACAGGAGCATGGTCGAAAAAAGCGTATCAAGAAGCAAAACGCTATGAAACATTGGGGCTAGGCAGGGTGAATTTGGTGGCATCTGGCGATGGTGCTGATGTGCCTGACATGAGCGACTGGCAATTAACCAAAAACGCAAGCTACTTTCATTATTGTCCAAATGAGACCATTCATGGCGTACAGATTTTTGAGACGCCCAAGGTGTCCGTGCCGATTGTGGCGGATTTTTCTTCTTGCATTTTATCTGAACCAATCAATGTGAATGATTTTGGGGTGATTTATGCAGGTGCTCAAAAAAACATCGGTCCAGCAGGTCTGACTTTGGTCATCATTCGCAAGGATTTATTGGAGCAGGCATGTGCATGGTGCCCAAGTATCATCAACTATAAAAATCAATACGATCATGACAGCATGCTCAATACACCTTCAACTTATGCTTGGTATTTGTCAGGCTTGGTGTTTGAATGGCTATTGGATAACGGCGGTGTGGAGTCAATTGCTAAGACAAACCGTGCGAAAGCAGAAGCTTTGTATCGTGCGATTGATGAAAGTGATTTTTATGATAATAAGGTCAATCCAAAACATCGTTCCATCATGAATGTTCCGTTTTATTTGGCAGATGCCAATTTGGAGGCAACTTTTTTGATGGAAAGTCAAAAAGCAGGATTACTTAATCTCAAAGGTCATCGCATGGTTGGTGGCATGCGTGCCAGCATCTATAATGCCATCACACCAAAGCAGGTGCAAGAATTGATTGAGTTTATGCAGTTTTTTGAAAAAAAATACGGATGACTTTGAGATCATTTTATGACTAAAATTTTGTGAGAATGCCATGCCAACCATTCATGCGGTCAAAGCTTTTAACGATAATTATATTTGGTTGATTTGCCAAGATCAGCAAGCAATCATCATTGATGCAGGTGATGATAAGCCTGTGCTTGATTATTTGGCAATCCATCAGCTTATCCCCATTGCCATGCTCATTACCCATCATCATGATGATCATACTGGTGGTGTGGGAGGTATCAAATCGGTCTATCCAGACATGCAAGTCATCGCTCATCAACATCATGGCGTGCAAGCAGATGCTTATGTTGATGAGGGTGGAGAATTCAAACTAATGGGTCTTGATTTTAAAGTATGGCGGACGGCTGGGCATACGGATACGCATCTGTCTTTTTTGTGTCAAATTGATGAGTGCGTGCGTGTCTTTTGTGGTGATACGCTATTTAGTGGTGGCTGTGGGCGTGTGTTTACTGGAACGATTGAAGAGCTTTTCGCCAGTATGATGAGATTTAATCAACTTTCAGATGAGACATTGTTTTATCCTGCTCATGAATACACACTGAACAATCTGAAATTTGGACTGTCGATTTGTGCTGATGAAGTGAAAAATGACATACAAAATGCCATCACAGAGGTGCAAACTAAGCTTAGTTCTGGGCAGGCATCATTACCAACCACGCTTGCCCATGAGCGTAAAATCAATGTATTTTTGCAGGATCATCAGCAGATGATTGAGCATATTAAACAACAATACCCCTTAACAAATACCTCTGGCATCGCAATCTTTACTGCATTAAGGATTCTTAAAGACAACTTTTAACAACTTTAAAATCTTCGGTGTGATGACATCAGACACCCATCCTAGTTATTAATCGCCTGATGTCTCTGCGTCATCAAAAACCTGTGTCAATGCCTGCTCTACTGCCACAATGCGTTCTTGGCAGACTTTATAGGCGGCGATGGATTCTTCAATGGTTTTGACCAAATTGTCAATATCCAATTCGGCAGCTTGTTCAAGTTGCTCGGCATTGGATTTAAGAATCTGGTAGGCATCTTTAAAAGTGGTAGGCTGTGCGTGCATGATGGGTTACCTTTGTGGTTGAAAAATGACAGGGTATTGTAATGCATCATGATGATTTTGTTAAGTGGTTCGTTCAGTCTGTAATATCAAGACACCAGTATTTTGTTACCACATATTCTTCTATGCCATATTTTGAGCCTTCACGACCAAATCCAGATTCTTTAATGCCGCCAAAAGGTGCCACCTCGGTAGAAAGCATGCCAGTATTTTGAGCAACCATGCCATATTCAAGTTGCTCAGTTACACGCCAAGCTCGTGCGTGATTATTCGTATAAAAATACGCCGCCAAACCGTACGGCGTATCATTAGCCCATCTGATGACTTCGTCTTCATCATCAAAAGGATAAATGGCGGCAATCGGTGCAAAAATTTCTTCATGAGCGATTCGCATTTGCTTTGTGATGTCTGTGATGATGGTTGGTAAAAAGCAGTTGTTGTGATGATGGTGAGGCGTGCCACCTGTGATGAGTGTTGCTCCTTGATTGAGTGCGTCTTGTAGCAGTTCTTGTGTTTTTTGCATTGCTTGATGATTGATGAGGCAACCAATGTCTGGATTGTCCAGTCCATTACCCACAGACATTAGGTTGACTTTTTGTTTTAGTTTCTCCATAAACTCATGATAAATGCCTTTTTGAACATAGATGCGATTCGCACAGACGCAGGTTTGTCCTGCGTTGCGATATTTTGAAGCAAGCACGCCTTCAATCGCTTTATCAATATTGGCATCTTCAAAAATGATAAAAGGTGCGTTACCACCAAGTTCAAGAGATAATTTTTTTAGGCTGCTGGCGGACTGTTCCATGAGTAATTTACCGACTTTGGTTGAGCCTGTAAAAGACAGTTTTTTAATGCATGTATTCTTAGTGAATACGCTGCCGATGGTTTTGGCATCTCCTGTAACGATTTGCAGTACGGCTGGAGGCATGCCTGCCTGTAAGGCAAGTTCGCCCAAAGCTAATGCACAAAAGGGTGTCTGGCTGTCTGGGCGGACAATCATGGTGCAGCCTGCTGCTAACGCTGGTGCGACTTTACGAGTCATCATTGCAGCGGGAAAATTCCAAGGGGTGATGGCGGCACACACGCCAATCGGCTGTTTTAACACGATGTGTCTTAATTGGTTGTTTTTGGCACCAATGGTATCGCCATAGATGCGTTTGCCTTCCTCAGCAAACCAACGAATAAAACTGTTGGCGTAGTCAATCTCGCTCTTAGACTCTCGAATGGGCTTGCCTTGTTCGCAGGTCATGATATGAGCCAAATCGTCAATGTGCGCATCAATCAAATCTGCCCACTGATGTAAAATTTTAGCACGCTCAAAGCTGGTCATCGCAGCCCATGTTTTTTGTGCAGTTTTGGCAAATTCTACCGCTTGCTTGACCTCATTGGCAGATAGGCTGGGTATGTTGCCAATTTTGTCGCCACTAAATGGATTGGTTACGCTGATGTCGCCCAGACTACCACTTTTCCATTCATTATTGATGAGAGCGTGCTGACGAAATAGAGTGGGGTTTTGTAATTGCATAAGAAATTCCAATCGTATATATAAAGTATGAAGCCGTTCTTGGTCGCTGTTGCAGTCAATACTGACTTATAATTATCACAGCAACAATAAATTATTTTGTGTTATGTATTCTTTATGTTATCATAATGTAAATAATATTTGCTCACATGTCGTCATGGTTGCTGATTTGGCGAATGTGTGAATGTGAAATTGTTATCTTTAAGCATGTTAATGGGGGACTTTCATATGGTTCGGTCAACACAGCAAACAAATTTTTCGTTAGAGACAGACTATCAACACAATGATGATCAGACACCCCCATCAGGAAAGGTGCGGGATGATGTGGTCAAAGGTATCGTTATTACGATGATTACCGCCATCATGTCATATTTTATGGCGACCAGCCTATTGCCATTTGATCCTTTGGTTAATAAAGGTTTGTCGTTGGCAACATTCATTGGTATTTTATGGCTGACTGAAGCGATTCACATCACAGCTACAGCCATCTTGGTGCCGATACTGGCGGTTTTTATTGGCATTCCAGACTTTGATACCAAAAAGGCACTGACCAGCTTTGCCAATCCCATCATATTCATATTTTTTGGCGGATTTGTGTTAGCGGCTGCGTTGCACATACAAAAATTGGATCGTAAGATTGCCTTTGGCATCATCAGTATGGCAGGCGGGCATTTGGGTAGGGCGGTTGTGCTGATATTTGGTGCGACGGCCTTTTTGTCAATGTGGATCAGCAATACTGCCACGGCGGCAATGATGCTTCCTTTGGCAATCGGTCTGTTAGGTCATGCCAATCATGAGCAAGATCGTAGTACTTTTGTTTATGTTCTTTTAGGCATTGCTTATTCTGCATCCATCGGTGGTATTGGTGCGTTGGTTGGTTCGCCACCAAATGGCATCGTTGTCAGAGAGCTTGGGCTTGATTCGTTGGGTTGGATGAAATTTGGTCTGCCTGTGATGTGCGTGATGCTACCCACACTTTTGATTGGCATGTACTTCATCTTACGCCCAAATCTCAATCAAAAAATCAGCCCAACTCATGAAAGTATCCCTTGGACATTGCCACGAATTTTAACCATTTTGGTGTTTGGGGCGACGGTACTAAGCTGGATATTTAGCAAAAAATTAGGTAATACCTTTGGTTTTAGTTCGCCAGATACAGTGATTGCGTTATCTGCGACAGTGGCGGTACTGCTATTAGGGCTGGTGAGTTGGAAGCAGGTCTCTGATCATACCGACTGGGGCGTGTTGATGCTTTTTGGCGGTGGCATTGCCCTGTCTGACATCATGAGAATGACGGGTGCTTCTGCCGTACTGGCTGAGCAAATTTCTGGCAGCCTGGCAGGTGCGTCAGCACTCATGGTGATTCTTGTGGTGGCTACTTTCATTATATTTTTAACTGAATTTACCAGCAACACCGCATCGGCTGCATTGCTTGTGCCTTTATTTGCTCCGATTGGTGTGGCACTTGGATTGCCAGAACAGGTGTTGGTCATGGTTATTGGCATTGGTGCTTCATGTGCCTTTATGATGCCAGTGGCAACACCGCCAAATGCCATCGTCATGGGTACGGGGTATGTCAGACAGGCGGATATGATGAAAGTTGGATTTGTGTTGAACTTGATTGCTGTTGTGATTCTTACGACAATGGCATATTTGATTTGGATGTGAGTTTTTAAGACTAAGAAAAGTAAAAATATACAAACCCCAATGTCATGTTGGGGTTTTTTATTAAAATTTATCTTATTGTAACTTAATGTAATTTATTAGTGTTAATATGTGATAATAAAACAAAAACATTGTCAAAGATGATATGGTATTGAGGATTTTTTTGGATTTTGATCTTATTTAGCGAGTTTCACAATGCTATTAAGGATGCTATTAAAGTTGGTTGTACCAGTTGTTCTGCTGGCATTACCAATACTGCCTGCGATGGCAAAAAGCGAACCTTTGCTCATTCATACCGTTGATGCTGATGATGGCACGGCTTTTGATGAGGGGTTCATCAAAAATCGTGCTAATGCCATTCGCAAGCTTCAAGAGCAAGGTTATCAAGTGCGAAGCATTGAGCTAAAATCCCATCAAAATATGCCCACTTTCATTATTCATGCCACAAAAAATGGCATGCAATATGTCGTGAAACTCACCTATGACGACTTAAAAATCATTCAAGAGATGCGTATGGGTATCGCCTGATCTCATATATTGACCGTCTAAATACTCATTTGGCATCTCGATACTTCTTAGATTAAAAAGAAAATTATCAAAACCCTTCAAAGTGTGATAAAATCATCAAAATTTATCTGTGAGTTTTGGACAGGTTTGTTCAATTCATTCAAGTGGGGTAGCTATGTCTGATAAAAATCCAAAATTTTCGCGTATTTTATTGAAGCTTTCTGGTGAAGCACTGGCAGGTGGTCGTGATATGGGCATTGATGCGTCCATTTTGGACCAAATGAGTTTGTCAATCGCTCATTTGCGTGGTTTGGGTGTGCAGGTGGGCATTGTTGTTGGTGGTGGCAATCTATACCGTGGCTCAACACTGCAAAAAGAAGGTTTGGTTGGTCGTGTGACGGGTGATCAAATGGGCATGCTTGCCACGGTGATGAACGGTCTTGCCATGCGTGATGCCCTGGTGCGTCGCAACATTACCACGCGTCTGATGTCAGCGATCGCCATCTCAACGATTGGTGAACCGTATTCTAGCCGTGATGCCATTCGTCATCTTAATAATGGTGAGGTATGTATTTTCGTGGCAGGTACGGGCAATCCTTTTTTTACCACCGATACGGCAGCTTGCTTGCGTGGCATTGAGATTGAGGCTGGTTTGATTTTAAAAGCCACCAAGGTTGATGGTGTGTACGATAAAGATCCAAGCATTCATGAGGATGCGGTAAAATATGACAGCTTGTCTTTTGATGAAGTGCTTGAGAAGAAATTGGGTGTGATGGATTTGACCGCCATTGCACTTTGTCGTGAGCACAATGTGCCATTGCAGGTATTTGATATGAATAAGCCTAATGCTTTATTGAATGTTGTGATGGGCGAGGCAGAAGGCACTCGAGTGTATCACTAGGCAAGTGTGATGTCTTTGTATGATGGTGTCATACATGGCTAAAAATATTGATGTTGATTTAAATCAAGCTGCCAGTCATTTACAGTTAATACTTATTTAAAATGGAAGGAGTGATTCATGATTCACGATATTAAAAAAGACGGCGAAAGTCGCATGCAAAAATCACTAGATGCCTTGGAAGCTGCTTTTAGTAAGCTGCGAACAGGGCGTGCACATCCAGGCATTTTGTCTGGTGTGATGGTGAGTTATTATGGCTCTGATATGCCACTTAATCAAGTTGCCAGTGTCAATGTTGAGGACAATCGTACGCTATTGGTGCAGCCGTTTGATCGTTCTATGGTGCAGGCGGTGGATAAGGCAATCCGTGAAGCTGATTTGGGGTTGAATCCAATGACTGCCGATGTGATTCGTGTGCCAATGCCAGCTTTGACAGAGGAGACTCGTCGCGACATGCAAAAACTGGCTCGTTCAGATGCAGAGTCGGCACGCGTGTCTGTGCGTAACATTCGCCGTGATATGCTAGGAGACATCAAAAAACTGGTTAAGGACAAGGAAGTGAGTGAAGATGATGAGCGTCGTGCCGAAACCGACATTCAAAAGTTGACAGATGATTTCATCAAAACCATCGATGCACGCCTTGCCAAAAAAGAAAGTGAGCTGATGGAAGTGTGATTCATGCTGACATCAATCATGAGTCATATGATAAGATGATGCACACACAAAAGACTTACGCAGGTTTCAAAATTAATGTTAGTTTTGAACAGGTTTGGCGTAGGTCTTTACTTTTTTTATTAACAATCTGATGATTCACCCTGTGTTATAAAACTTATGTCAACGATCACCATGCCTTCATCTACTAATATGCCTAAGCATATTGCCATCATCATGGATGGAAATAATCGCTATGGCAGATCCCAAAATCTTGCCACAGGGCAGGGGCACATCAAGGGTAAAGATGCCCTTAATCCTATTGTTGAACGGTGTTTGGCATATGGCGTACAAGTACTGACGGTGTTTGCTTTTTCCTCAGAAAACTGGGCAAGACCCAAATCAGAGGTTGAGCTACTCATGCGACTGCTGTCTCAAACCATTTATGAACAAATGCCGCGCATGAATCGCTATCGCATTCGCCTTCGGTTCATTGGTGATAGAAGTGGGTTGTCATCTGATTTGGTAAAACTCATGGAAGACGCTGAAAGGCAGACTGCTCATTTTGAGGCGATGACACTGGTCATCGCCATCAGTTATGGTGGAAAATGGGACATTGCTACGGCTACCAAAACACTTGCTCAAAAGGTGAGTGCAGGGCAAATCAATGCTGATGAGATTGACGAGTACATGCTGGCCAATCATGTTCAACTCTCAGATTGTCCACCTGTTGATATGTTAATACGCACAGGCGGCGACTACCGCATTTCTAATTTTTTGCTATGGCAAGCCGCTTATGCAGAGCTATTTTTTACATCGACGCTGTGGCCAGAGTTTGATGTCAGTGAGCTTGATGCAATGGTGCAAGAATTTGTCAATCGTGAACGCCGTTTTGGTAGAACAAGCGAGCAGATTGCTGGTGATAATTTAAAGGGTGTTGAGTCATGTGGCAACGAATAAAAACAGCGATTGTCCTAGTGTTGATAGTTGGTTTTGCATTATTTGCCAGTCAGACACCAATTTTTGTGATTCCATTATTGTCAGCAGGCGTACTGATTGCCGCTCATGAATGGACTAAACTCATGCCAAAGTGGGGCAGTCCAATCACTTTTATGACCATTACCTTCATACTAACCATGATGTCGGTATTTTTACCGCAGACTTGGGTGTTTTGGTGGGGGTTGTCAATGATCATCTGGGGCATGGCGACGATGTGGGTTAAGCAATATCCGAAAAAAGAAAGCTGGTACGGTCGTCGCTTGGCATATATGGGCGGTGTGATTTTGACTGCTGCCATCACGGCAATGTATGGGCTTTGGCAAATGTCGCCTTGGTGGCTGATGTATGTATTTCTATTGGTGTGGTGTGCTGACAGTGGTGCGTATTTTGTTGGTCGTAAATTTGGTCGGCGAAAGATGGCTCCAAATGTCTCGCCAAATAAATCATTTGAGGGGTTGTTTGGCGGACTGTTGACGGCAGGTATGGTGGCAACCATTGTGGGGGTGTATTTACAGCTGTCTGGCATGGCGCTATTTTGGTTTTTGGTTTTATCGGCGTTGACGGTGGGTGTGAGCGTGCTTGGTGATTTGTTTGAATCTATGTTAAAACGCCGTGCGAACATTAAGGATTCTGGCAACATACTACCAGGTCATGGTGGGGTACTTGATCGTATTGACAGCTTATTATCTGCCACGCCAGTGTTTGCATTGGGCTTTTGGATATTGCTTGAATTGGGTGTATTTGGCGAAGTATGGATGACGACATATATGGCAACTTTGGCTGATATGTTGTGAGTTGAAGAGTGAATGATGATTTAAATGATGATGGCGATGACTGATGATTTGGGCGTTGATGGTGCTTTGATGTCTGAGTGGCAATATGAGCGACCACAAAGATTGGCTGTGCTTGGGGCGACAGGCTCTATTGGCGATAGTACTCTTGAAATATTGCGATTGTATCCAGATCGATATCGGTTAGTGGCGTTATCTGGGCATTCTCGTATTGATAAGCTGTTGCTATTATGCCAAGAGTTTCGCCCAGAGTTTGTCTGTGTTTCAAAAGACAAATTGGCGGAGTTTCGCCAACGATTAAAAGAGCTTGGCTTATCGCCAACTGTGCTTTCAGGAGATGATGGATTGGACGCCATCGCAAGCTTGCCTCAGGTAGATACTGTTGTGGCTGCAATTGTTGGGGCGGCAGGTCTGTCATCTACTTTGACAGCAGCTCGCTTGGGTAAAAGAATCTTGCTTGCCAATAAAGAATCGCTTGTCATGGCAGGTCATTTGGTCATGGCGGCAGCTCGCAGATCAGGCTCGGTGATTTTGCCAATTGACAGTGAGCATAATGCGATTTTTCAATGTTTGCCAAAATCGGTGCAAATGGATAATCGCTGCATTCATGATGAGTGCCATGGCATTCAAACGCTTTGGCTTACAGCATCTGGCGGTGGTTTTTTGCACAAAAGCATTGATGAGATGAAAAAAGCAAGTATTGCGGATGCGATCAGACACCCTAATTGGTCCATGGGTCAAAAAATCTCCATTGATAGTGCAACCATGATGAATAAAGGTCTTGAATTGATTGAGGCTTGTCATTTGTTTAACTTGCCAGAAGACCGTATCCAGATCGTCATTCACCCCAATAGTGTGGTGCATTCTTTGGTGCAGTATGTTGATGGTTCGTTTTTAGCACAGCTTGGTAGTCCTGACATGAGAACGCCGATTGCACATGCACTGGCTTACCCAAACCGCATTGACACAGGTGTGCAACCGCTTGATCTGTATGCTTTGTCTCATCTGAATTTTATTAAACCTGATTTGGAAAAATTTGTGGCATTGAAATTGGCACGCTTTGCAGCTAGGCGTGGTACAGGTGCGTGCATTACGCTAAATGCTGCCAATGAGGTGGCGGTGGCGGCTTTTTTAGATGAGCGTATTTGCCTAACGGACATTGCGACCATTGTAAAAATGTGCCTAGATGATGACGCATTGGCGATGTATTATGATGATGACTTTACAACTTTAGAAGAGATCATATCGATGGATAAGAGAGTGCGTCAAAGGGCTTGCTCGATCATTGATCGTGTGAGCATGAATGATGAGGATATTCAATGACAGCGATATGGATGTTTTTGGCGGCCGTCTGTGTGCTAGGACCACTCGTCGCCCTACATGAATGGGGTCATTATATCGTCGCAAGACTGTGTGGCGTTAAGGTGTTGACTTATTCAATCGGCTTTGGGCCAAAATTGATTGGTTGGAAAAGCAAAAAATCTGGTATTGATTATCGCATTTCTGCCATTCCCTTGGGTGGCTATGTGAAGATGCTTAATGAAGCAGAAGGTCAAGTTAAAGACAATGAGCGTCATTTGGCCTTTAACAATCAGCATCCGCTAAAAAAGATGGCGATTGTCATTGCAGGCCCTTTGATGAATTTCATCATTACCATTGCACTGTTTTTTGTGTTATTTTTACAGCCATCTGAGCAGTTGAACACACGAATTGGTAAGATCGTTGCTAACACGCCTGCTGCACAGGTTTTACTGGCAGGCGAGAAAATCACTGCGGTTGATCGTCAGTCAGTTGCTACTTGGGAAGACATCAATTATGCCTTAGCAAGTCGTATGGGGGAGACGGGTGTCATTGACATCACCATCCAAAAAGATGGTCAATCCACTCAAAAGTCTGTGTCAATTAAGAAGTTCATGCAAGGCAAGCAGACGAATCAAGACGCCATCACAAGCTTTGGAGCCTTGCCTTATCAGCCTGTGATTGAACCTGTGTTGTCAGAAATCGTGCCAGATGGTGCTGCGGCTTTAATGGGTTTGAAGGTTGGTGATCGGATACTAAGCATTGATGGCGTTAAGATTGATAACTGGATTGATGCCACATCAATCATCCGTAATAGCCCTGAAAAAATGCTGTATTTTGAAGTTTTGCGTGATGCAAAGACAATGACCATCAAGGTGATGCCTAAAAGGGTGTCGGTGCATGGACAAAAAGTGGGGCAAATCGGTGTGAAAGTGGCGTATGATGCAAAACGCACCATACCTGCCGATTATGTCATGACAGTCGATTTGACTCCCATGCAGGCACTGACTAAATCATTTGTTAAGACTTATGATTTGGCAAAAATGACGATTGACAGCATTAAAAAAATGATCTTGGGAATGATTGGCATTGAACACATTTCAGGTCCCATCACCATTGCTGAAATTTCTAAAACAAGCTTTGAGATTGGCTGGCAACAAGTGTTATCAACAGCAGCAATCATCAGCCTTAGTTTGGCAGTGATGAATCTGTTGCCCATTCCAGTTCTTGATGGCGGTCATTTGTTGTATTATACTTATGAATTGATTTTTGGCAAACCAATGAGCGAAAAAGCACAACTGCTTGGACTTCGCTTGGGTTTTACCTTGCTTTTATGTTTCATGGCACTTGCGATTGGTAACGATATCGTACGCTTGTTTGGCTAAGTGAGTGTGATTTTGCAAATTTGTCTGAAAATATCAAAAAATTGCAAATAACTCTCTTTTGGGGGTTGCTAAAATTGTGTTTTTCGCTTAATTTAGCACAACCATGAACACTGCACAGTCGCTTCGTTCATCATCTTTGGTGTTTTGGTGAAGTGATGGTGTGTTTTTTGACTTTTAACTGATTTTAATCGTGGAATGACTCTATGCGTATGCCTAAATTTTCAGGTTTTGTAACCACTTCAATCACAGCAGCGGTCATCATGGCAATGGCGAACTCTGCACATGCGGCTACTTTTGTTGCCAATGACATCGCCATTTCTGGTCTTGAGCGTGTGACGGCTGATAGCTTGCAAATGGCACTGCCGATTCGTTTGGGTCAAAGCGTGACAGATGAGATGCTTGCTGATAGTATTCGTGCACTGTATGCCACCGACAACTTCTCAAATGTGCAAGCGGCGGTGGACGGCGATCGAGTGGTGTTTTATGTGACTGAACGACCAATCATTGCTGAAATTAATTTCAAGGGTAATCGACTCATTCCTAAAAATGGACTTGAAGAGGGCTTAAAAGCCACTGGTCTTGCTGTTGGAAATGTCTTAAAGCAATCAACCGTTACGACGATTGAAAATGAACTTAAAAATCAATACATTTCACAAGGCTACTATAATAGCGACATTCAAGTTAAGCAAACCAAGCTAGATGGCAATCGTGTTAAGCTGGATATTGAGTTTACCGAGGGTAAACCTGCAAAAATTGTTGATGTTAACATCATTGGTAATCATTATTTTAGCGATGACGACATCAAGGATAAAATGGCACTGAAAGATAAAGTGGTCAATCCATTATCCAAAGCCAATCGTTATACCCAAGAAAAACTCAATGCAAGTCTTGAGTCCTTGCGTGCTTTGTATCTTAACGAAGGATTTGTGCGTTTTAAAATTGATGACTCAAATCTGTCCATTGATGAAGATAAAAATAAAGTGTTCATTGAGGTTGCTCTTACCGAAGGTGAACGATACAATTTTGGTAAAGTTCAGTTCTTAGGTGATGTGACTTATGGACTTGATGAGCTTAATGATTTGGTTGCATTCAAAGAGGGTGAAGGTTACTCACAAAGCAAGCTTGAAGCTGTAACTGCCAGCATTGCCCAAAAGTTCGGTGATGATGGCTATTATTATGCTCAGATTCGACCAGTCATGCGTATTGATGATGCGACACATACGGTAGATATTGATTATTATATAGACCCTGTTCGTCCTGTGTATGTGCGTCGTATTAATTTTCGTGGCAATGTTAAGACCAAAGATGAGGTGTTGCGTCGTGAGATGCGTCAGCTTGAGGGAGCATTGGCATCGAATAGTAAGATTCAACTGTCTCGTGCGCGCTTGATGCGTACAGGTTTCTTTAAAGATGTACAAGCACAGGTCGTTCCTGTACCAAACACGCCCGATCAAGTGGACATTAACTTTACTGTTGAAGAGCAGCCATCGGGGTCTTCCACCATTGCGGTGGGTTATAGCCAATCAGGAGGCTTGACTTTCCAACTGGAATTATCCCAATCTAACTTCATGGGTACTGGCAATCGTGTCAATACATCGTTTTCTCGCTCTGCAACTCGAGATGTGTACAGTCTTGGCATGACCAACCCTTATTTTACTGAAAATGGCGTGTCTCAAAGCCTGAACGCTTATTACCGCAAAACAAAATACGACAGTAAAAACATTAGTGGCTATGTCCTAGATTCGCATGGTGCCAGTCTGCGTTATGGCTACCCCATCAATGAGAACCAACGCATCATCGCTGGTGTCAATTTTGACAAAACTGGGGTGAAAGGTGGTAATCGCATGGCCATCAGTAATGTTAAGCAATTGATCGAAGACGGTGGTGGTATCACGCCTTATCGAAACGATAGGGGTGAGATAGTAAATACAGGCTTTAACAAAAACTACACTTCATACAGTGCGACATTGGGGTGGAGTTATTCAAGCTTGGATAAGCCTGTCTTTCCTACCAAAGGCATGAGTCATGATGTGGATTTGACATTGGGTTTTGGTGACAGAACTTACCAAAAGGCAGTCTACTCAGGCAATGTTTATGTGCCGTTTTGGAAAGGCAGTATCATTCGTGGTTATACTCGCTTGGGCTATGGAAAAAATTTGCCGTTTTATGAAAACTTCTATGCAGGTGGTTACGGATCTGTGCGTGGCTACAATGCTTCAAGCTTAGGCCCTCGCTCACAGTCTTATAGTGTCGCCAGCATTGGCAAGCGATACAGACTTGGTGAAAATGTCGGCGGTAATGCGTTGGCAACTTTTGGTGCAGAGCTGATTTTGCCGATGCCATTTAAGGGTGATTGGGTGGATCAGGTGCGTCCAGTAGTATTCTTTGAGGGCGGTCAAGTTTTTGATACAACGGGTATGGATAAGCAGAAAGTTGACTTAAAAACACTGACCAATGGTTTGGCACAGCCTACCAACTATCCGCTTTTGGAGCAAGATAAGCAGTTGCGTTACAGTGCTGGTGTTGGTGCGACATGGTACACACCAATCGGCCCTTTATCCATCAGTTATTCTAAGCCAATCAACAGCAAACAAACTGATGAAACGGAAAAAGTACAATTCCAAATTGGCAGTGTCTTTTAATGATCAGCGTCTCATGTTTGGTCAATGCCATTGAGCAAAAGCAGGCGGTACTCAACAAGTCAGCACTCGATGCGTCCGATTTACAGCGTTCGGTCAGTCGTGTGGCTGATTTGTCGACTGCTGATAAAGACGCCCTTTCATTTTTATCTGCCAAAAAATATGCAAAAGACTTGGCAACCACATTGGCAGGGGTCATCATTGTCAGTGATCAGTTTGCATGCCAAGTGCCTGGTGGGGCTTGTGCGATTGTGGTGAAAGATGCGTATTTGGCATACGCTTCAGTCAGTACATTATTTGCCTACTCGCCTGTCAGATGCGACATTCATCCTACCGCCATCATTACCTCAACTGCCACTTTAGGTGCGAATGTGTCGGTTGGGGCGTATGCCGTCATTGGTGAGAATGTGTGCATTGGTTCTGGCTGTGTGATTGGTCAAGGCGTTATGATAGAAGATGGTGTCGTCATTGGAGATGATGCTTGCATCGCTCATCATGTTGTGATTGCTCACCACTGCAAGCTTGGTGATAGAGTAACTGTTCATTCAGGTGCAAGTATCGGCTCGGAGGGCTTTGGCTTTGCCCCTTATTCTGTTGAAGATGGTGTGGCATGGCAACGCATTGCTCAGCTTGGTAGGGTTATCATTGGTGATGATGTCCGCATCGGAAGTAATACTTGCATTGACCGTGGAGCGGTGGGCGATACGGTCATTGGAAATCATGTCATCATAGACAATTTGGTACAAATCGCCCATAATGTGCATATATCAGATGGAACGGCGATTGCAGCAAAAGTTGGCATTGCTGGCAGTACTCGTATCGGTAAAAACTGCATTATTGGTGGTGCGGTAGGCATTGCAGGGCATTTAACCATTGCGGATAATGTAACCTTGACAGGCATGACAATGGTTACCAATCACATTAAGCAATCGGGCAGTTATTCATCTGGTACGAGTGCCATGCCGTCAATGAATTGGCGACGAGCGGCCGTGAAATTTCGTCAGTCTGGCGATAAATAATCAGTATCAAGCAATATAACATTTGGCACCATTTTTTAATGAGGATAAATCATCATGAACACCACCATTGATACAGAATTGCTGACCCAAGAAGACTGGGATGCGTTAAGTGAGCGGGGCGTGAAGCTACCAATGAAGTATGACCAGATCAAGCACTATCTGCCACACCGCTATCCATTCATGCTGATCGATCGTGTAACTGCTTGTGTACCAAATCAGTGGATCACAGGTTATAAGAACATCACAATCAACGAAGAGTTATTTAATGGACATTTCCCTGATAATCCAGTCATGCCTGGCGTGTTGATGGTGGAGGCGATGGCTCAGCTATCTGGTATTTTGGGCTTTGTCAGTGCAGGTCAAACTTCTGAAAATGGTTACTTGTATCTGTTTGCTGGAGTAGATAAAGTGCGCTTTAAAAAATTGGTTAGCACAGGGGATGCCTTAGTAATCCGCTCAAAAGCCACTCGAAATGTTCGAGAGATTTATAAGTTTGAATGCACTGCTCATGTTGATGGTGAGCTTGCGTGCAGTGCTGAGATTATGATTGCTCGTCAGAAAGTGGCTGACTTATGAGCATTCATACACGATGCCATCAATCTGCTTAAATTTTTTAGTGTTATCAAAAGAGCAAACATACCGTCTTTAATTTGGGAAAATTATGAATATTCACCCAACTGCCATCGTTGATGAAACTGCCATCGTTGATGAAACTGCCATCGTTGGTCCTTATTGTATCATTGGTAAGAACAGCGTAATCGGTGCGCACACCACTCTAAAAAGTCATGTGGTTGTCGGCGACAATACCAAGATTGGCAAACATAATGAAATCTATCAATTTGCCAGCATTGGTGAAGATCCTCAAGACTTAAAGTATGCAGGAGAGCTGACCCATCTTGAAATCGGTGATTACAACCGCATTCGAGAGGCTTGTACTTTTCATCGTGGTACAGCACAAGATGGAAGTTTGACTAAGATTGGTAGTCATAATCTATTTATGGTAAATACGCACATTGCACATGATTGTATCATTGGTGATCATAATGTGCTTGCGAATAATGTTGGTGTGGCAGGGCATGGTCATATTGGTAATCATGTCATTATTGGCGGTCAATCAGGGATACACCAATTTTGTCGCATTGATGATTATAGCATGATTGGTGGAGCAAGTCTCATCTTGAAAGATGTGGCGGCATTTACGATGGTTTCAGGAAATCCTGCCAAAACGCATGGCATTAATAAGGAAGGCATGAGACGCAAAGGTTGGTCTTCTCAGACGATTGGAGTACTCAATGATGCCTATCGTGTGATTTTTCGTTCAGGACTGATTCGTCAAGAGGCGTTAATTGAGCTTGAAAAACTACTGCCTAGTGAACAAAAAGTTCAATTATTCATTGATTCGCTAAAAAACAGTCGGCGTGGACTTATTCGTTGATAACACCAAGTTATGATAAACCCATAATTATGCGTTATGGGTTTATTTATTTTTATTTATTTGACATTCTTGACGGAATGAAACAAACTATCAGCTTAAGTTGATGAAATATTAATATCTCATCATATTCGTAAATGGTGTCGCTTGACTCTATAGTCATTGACGATGAACAATAAGAATCATTAAGGAGAGGTTATGTCTGCACAGCGAGAAAGTTGGTCGACGCGCTCTGGATTTATTTTGGCTGCTATTGGTTCGGCAGTGGGCTTGGGAAATATTTGGCGTTTTCCTTATGTGTCGTATGAAAATGGTGGTGGCGCTTTCATCATTCCTTATCTGATCGCATTAGCGACAGCAGGTTTTCCTTTATTGTTTTTGGATTATACGATCGGTCAAAAATACCGTGGCGCACCTCCAACTGCTTATGGTCGTATGAAAAAATCTGCGGAGTTTGTGGGTTGGTGGCAAGTGCTTGTTTGTAGTGTCATTGGCATCTATTACGCATCAGTATTGAGTTGGGCGGGTCAATACACAATCTATGCTTTTAATCAGGCATGGGGTGGGGATGCTGAAAGCTTTTTTTATCATCAATATCTACAAAGGGGATCTGGCTTGGATTTTACCATCGTTCCTAGCTTGTTCATCATGCTTAGTGCAGTGTGGGCAATCGTATTATTCATCATGTATGGTGGCATCCGCAAGGGTGTTGAGATTGCCAATAAGATTTTCATTCCGTTGCTGGTGGTGATGTTTCTTGTCATGGTGATTCAAGCGGTGCGTTTGCCTGGTGCTGCTGAAGGTCTTAATGCGTTGTTCACACCGAATTGGTCAATGATGAAAGACCCAAAAGTTTGGCTTGCTGCATATGGACATGTGTTTTTTTCAATGTCGATTGGCTTTGGAGCCATGGTAACATATGCCTCTTATCTAAAGCGCAATGCCAACCTAACTGGATCAGGCTTGGTGGTGGGTTTTGCCAATTCATCGTTTGAAATTTTAGCAGGTTTGGGCATTTTCTCTGTGCTTGGTTTTATGGCAGTGGCATCTGGCAAGCCAGTCTCTGAAGTGGTTTCTGGAGGCATTGGTCTTGCTTTCGTGGCATTTCCAAAAATCATTTCAACCATGGGAGATGCTGGCCCCATCATTGGTGTGCTATTTTTTACCTCGCTGTTTGTGGCAGGTCTGACTTCAATGGCGAGTATCATACAGGTGCCAATATCAGCAGTTGAAGATAAATTTGGATGGTCGCATAAAAAAGCCGTGACTGTCATTGGTGGCATATCTGCAGCCATTTCAATTTTGCTGTTTTCCACAAAAACAGCACTGACCTTTGTTGATGTGATTGATCATTTTGCTAATAATATCGGCGTGGTATTTGGTGCCATTTTATCAATCATTTGGGTAACATGGTTAAATCGTGGGTTGTTGGATCGTTTGATTCGCCATATTAACAGCATTTCTAGTTTTAAGCTGGGTGCAGGCTGGGTATTTGTTTTGACAATTGTTACCCCAATTTCACTCATCGCTGCGCTTTTTTTAAGCTTAAAATCACTATTGACAAAAGGTTATGGCGATTATGATTTCATGACGCAAGTCATCTTTGGTTGGGGTATGGTGGTATTTTTTGCCATTGGAGGAATGATACTGACCAAACTAAAAGGTCATGTTTCGCATGATGAACTAAAAGGAGATTATCATGAATAATACAGCAATGACATTAATGATTGTTGCATTGGTCATTATTTGGGGTGGGCTGATCTTATCTTTCATCCATCTGCTTAACAACCCTGATATTGACATGGATCAGATACCAAATGAATGATGCCTTAAAAACACACATAGGCTTGGTGTGTGTTTTACGCACTTGATTGATTATTATCTAAAAGGTCATTCGCATTGTCTTAACTGATACTAATGATAAAAAAATAAGACCATGGTAACTGGTCTTATTTTTTTTATTGTCAGTTTCTTAAAGCATGTTCCTCACTGGGTGTGTTGAGTACAGGCGTTAAGGGTATGAGTGGTGCGATCAGTGCGGCTTGAAGCACTTCATCAATCGTCTCAACCGACTGAATTTTTAATCCTTCTTTGACATTATCGGGAATTTCTGCCAAATCTCGCTCATTGGACTTTGGTATTAAAACATGCTTAATACCACCTCGATGTGCTGCCAGCAGCTTTTCTTTTAGTCCGCCAATACGCAGCACCTTACCACGCAATGTTACCTCTCCTGTCATGGCAATGTCAGGGCGAATGGCAATGCCTGTGAATGCCGAAATGAGAGCGGTGGTCAGGGCGATGCCAGCAGAAGGACCATCTTTGGGTGTCGCACCCTCTGGCATATGCACATGAATGTCGGTTTGTTTGATTTTGTCATGACTGATCCCAAAGCGTTTGCCATTCGCACGAGCGACACTCATGGCAGCACGAATGGATTCTTTCATGACATCACCAAGGGAGCCTGTAAATATAAACTCTCCTTTGCCAGGCATCGTCGCAGTTTCAATGGTGAGTAATTCCCCACCTACCGAAGTCCACGCCAAACCTGTGATGCGGCCGATCTCTGGTTCTTTTTCAGCAAGACCGTAGTCAAATGGTTTGACACCTAAATAATCAGCGATGTTGTCATTTGTCAAGGTGATTTTTTTGATGACGGTGCCTTGTTTTGGTTTAACGCCATAAGTTTCGACTTGCGAGCGTACAGCCTTGCGACTGATTTTGTTAATCTCACGCTCCAAATTACGCACGCCTGCCTCGCGCGTGTAATGGCGAATGATGGTTGTGATGGCTTCATCACTGATATTTAGCTCTTTTGCACCAATGCCATTTTGTTCAAGTGCTTTTGGAGTCAGATATTTTTTTGCGATTGAAAGTTTTTCGTCTTCAGTATATCCTGGCAGTCTGATGACTTCCATGCGATCAAGTAGTGCTGGCGGAATGTCCATGCTGTTGGCGGTGCAAATAAACATCACCTCAGACAAGTCTAAATCCAAGTCAAGATAATGATCGTTAAAACTGTTATTTTGAGAAGGATCAAGTACTTCAAGCAAGGCGGATGCTGGATCCCCGCGGAAATCCTGTGCCATCTTATCAATTTCATCAAGCAAAAATAGCGGGTTTTTAACTTCGACCTTGGCAAGGCTTTGTACAATCTTGCCAGGCATGGCTCCGATGTAGGTGCGACGATGCCCTCGAATTTCTGCTTCATCACGCACTCCGCCCAGTGCCATACGAACAAACTTACGCCCTGTGGCCTTGGCAATGGATTCACCCAATGATGTTTTTCCAACACCTGGAGGGCCAACTAAGCATAAGATTGGGCCACGCATTTTTTTGACTCGAGATTGCACGGCCAAATATTCTAAAATGCGGTCTTTAACATCGTTCAGACCATAGTGATCTTGATCTAAAATGCCTTTGGCTTTCTTTAAATTGATGGAAGATTTACTTTTTTTATTCCACGGCGTGTCTAAAATCCACTCCACATAACCACGCACGACAGACGCTTCTGATGAGTTTGATGGCATTTGTTTGAGTTTTTTAAACTCATTGGTTGCTTTTTTACGCACATCATCAGGCAAGTCGGCCTCTTTTAGGCGTTTTTCCAATTCGCCATCTTCATCATCAGCACCGTCATTCAAATCAGACAGTTCAGATTTGATGGCTTTCATTTTTTCATTTAGGAAGTACTCACGCTGATTGTTTTCCATTTGCTTACGAACAGTGTCCTGTAATTCGTGTTCTAAGCTACGCTCGGCCTTATTATTGGTAAAAAACTCCGTCAACGCTTGGTAATGAGCCATGATGTCATCATTTTCAAGGAGGTTTTGTTTGTTCTCCAGCTTCATAGAAACACGAGTTGCAATGAAATAGATGAGTTCTAACAGAGAGTCAATTCGCTTAGCGACACGGAAGATTTCTCTGCCGTTGCGTAGCGTTGTTTCAGCATATTCATTAAAAAATTCAAGCAAGATGGCGCGGTGTGCTTCATTTTCATCATCTGATAAAGGGTTGATGATGGGAGATTGATGAAAGGTTGCCATCAATGATTCATCAATGTCATCAATTTTGACCCGATACAAACCTTCTATCAGTACTTTTAGGCAATCATCATTTTCATGAGGCATGGTACTGATGATGCGACATACCGTGCCGTATTCATACAAATTGTCAGTGTCAATGTCTTCTGATAGCGAGTCTTTTTGTGAGACAACCAAGATTTGCTCATGAAAGTCATCTTGGGCATTTTTTATGGCTTTGATGGACTGTTCTCTGCCTACGAATAATGCAATCTGCATGTGTGGATAGACAACCACATCTCTTACTGCCAATAATGGCAGAAAATTTTGGGCGGTATTTAGGACTTCATCAGTCATGAAGCGCTCCTTTTTTTAAGTTATTTTTTGTGTTTATGATTTATGGTGGTGTTTGTCATAAAATGCAAGTGTTGGAATGGACTTTTATGCAAATACTAAGATATTTTTTTAATAAAATAGTTAAATATTGTCAAGGGTTATGAAGTTCCTGCCTTGTGGTCATGGTGAGTGCTGATAAAATTGATGGTGATCAATATACCTATGCCAAAATCAGCGTCATTGCCATATGATTTCATGATAGAAATAAAAAAACAAGACCGCTGATGTAGAGGTCTTGTTTTTTATTCAAAAGAGGGCTTATTTGATTTTAGCTTCTTTGAATAGAACATGTTGGCGAATTTTTGGATCAAATTTTTTGATTTCCATTTTGCCAGGCATGGTACGCTTATTTTTGGTAGTAGTATAGAAATAACCAGTACCAGCGGTAGAAACTAGCTTAATTTTATCTCTCATTGTCGTATCCTTAAAAATAGTCTTCGTGAAAATCTAGATCAGATTTTTTGACCTTGTGCACGCAAATCAGCAAGAACTTTATCAATGCCGTGTTTATCAATGATGCGCATACCTTTAGATGATACACGAAGGCGTACGAAACGATTTTCTGACTCTACCCAAAAACGATGGTTGTGTAGATTTGGCAAAAAACGACGACGAGTTTTGTTATTGGCGTGTGATACATTGTTACCCACTAACGGGCGTTTTCCAGTCACTTGACATACGCGAGACATGGTGAACTCCTAATAAAACATGGCACGGATATTGAGCGGTATCGGTTGTGCCGTTTGGGCAAGGTGTCTTAAAAATGGTATGGACATGACACAGATTTGACCAAACTATCAAGTTGCACCATTCTTTTTTGTTGTTAAAGGCGACAACAAGCAAGAAATGGCAGAAAAATTAAAGCTCAAATTATAGATGAAATCCGCCAATATTTCAAGCAAATTTTCATAAAATGGGCGATTATTGTTAAAAACAATCATCGTGCTAAAATAGCATTCGTTGACATATGAAAGCCTTGCCAGCCGTAATGCATGAAATTGCGAATGTTGGCATGATCTGTGCCATCAGGATTATTCAGTACGGACTGGTAATGTTCAGCAAACAGCTTTAAGGTATCTGACTGGTTAAGACCATGTTGTTTGGCCAGACTAAATACCTTAGCAGAGTTTTCATTAACACCAGCCTCGTTCACCAATTCGCCATTTTGAAATTTGGTTCTCGTGTAGATATGGTTATTATCAATAAAAGCAATAACATCAGAGAACTGCAATTTTCCTGATTCAATGCCGTGAAGTAATGCTGAGATGCTTATTGTCATGATTGTATCTAAGATTAAAATGGCTTATCTGTTGAAATAGTCGTCATCATCAAATGATGGTGGTGCAAAATTTCCTTGTTCAAGGTGGCTCATGTGTGCTTGCATTGTGCGTTCGTGCTGAATGCGTTGATAAATTTCTTCACGGTGTACCGCAATGTCTTTTGGGGCATTGACACCAAGTCTTACTTGATTGCCTTTGACACCAAGTACAGTCACACTGACTTCATCACCAATCATTAAAGTCTCACCGACACGACGAGTTAGGATTAGCATAATCGCTCCTTGCATGAATCTGCAGTAAAATAAAAACCCAAAAAAATAAATACCCAAGTTGATATTATAAAACGCCTTGGGTATTTTGTCAGCAAGTTTTGGAATGAGTTGTGTAGATTTTTTGTATTAAAAATTTACAAGAATGCAAGTCGATAAAGTTATAGACCAGCGACTTTACTCTCACCGTCTTTGCGATCCAAACCAAAAGCAGTGTGTAGGGACTTAACCGCTTTTTCAAGATGCTGCTCTTGAATCAGGACGGACACTTTAATTTCTGAAGTTGAAATCATTTGTAAATTGATGTTTTCAGATGCTAATGTGTCAAACATTTTGCTTGCCACGCCTGCATGTGAACGCATGCCGACACCTACGATGGATACTTTTACGACTTTGTCATCACCGATGATTTGGGTGGCGTTGATGTCATCTTTGACCTTTTCGGTGAGGATTTTTAGTGCTTTATCATAATCACCACGAGGCACGGTAAAGCTAAAATCAGTAACGCCGTTTTCTGCGATATTTTGTATGATCATATCCACTTCAATATTGGCAGCGCCGATAGGGCTTAAAATGGCAGAGGCAATGCCTGGGCGATCAGGCACGCCCAATAAAGAAATTTTGGCTTCATCACGGTTAAAGGCAATGCCTGAGATTACAGCGCGTTCCATGTCATCTCCTTCGTCAACGGTAATTAAAGTACCGACATTTTGTTTAAAATCTTCATCAAAAGCACCATCAGTACCTTCATCAAAACTTGACAGCACTCGTAAAGGCACTTTGTATTTGCCTGCAAACTCTACCGAACGAATTTGCAATACTTTTGAACCAAGAGATGCCATTTCTAGCATTTCTTCAAAAGTGATTTTTGAGAGTTTTTTGGCTTTTGAGGTAACTCGTGGATCGGTGGTGTAAACACCGTCCACATCGGTGTATATTTGGCATTCATCAGCACCAATGGCAGCGGCAATCGCAACACCTGTTGTGTCCGAGCCACCACGACCAAGAGTGGTTAGATCATTGTGTTTATTCACACCTTGAAAGCCTGCGATGATCAGTACTTTGCCTTCACCAAGCTCTTGTTTTAGATTGTCTGCGTCAATGTGTTCAATGCGTGCTTTGGTATGAGTTTCGTCTGTTTTGATGGCGACTTGGCGACCGGTCATTGATTTGGCATTTACGCCAAGATCTTTTAGGGCCATGGCAAGTAGGGCGATAGAAACCTGTTCTCCAGTAGCAACCATTTGATCATATTCGCGCACATCTGGATCATTGCTGATTTCACGAGCCAGAGCAATCAGTCGGTTCGTCTCGCCGCTCATGGCAGAGACGACCACCACCACTTGATGACCGTGATCGTGCCAACGCTTGACACGAGCCGCAACATTTTTGATACGGCTGGTATTACCCATAGAAGTTCCGCCGTATTTTTGTACGATTAACGCCATTTGTGTTTACCTTTTGTTAAAAAATGGTAGAAAACCCAAAGGTTGTGAATAAGAATTGGCAGATTATAACCCAATTGGTTGTTAAAATAAACGACAGATTGGGTCATAAAGTTGCTAAACGACCAGGCAATCATCATTTGGCATGACAAAAGCCTGGTCAAGGTTGAAATATTCATGCGGCCTATTACGACAAAGCATTGAATAAATCATCTTGTAGATTTGTCAATACTTTATCCAAATTTGCCACATCATTAGCACCGCCTTGGGCGAAATCTGGTTTACCCCCACCTTTGCCATCAAGGCTTTGACATAAGTTTTTGATGATGTCGCCTGCTTTTACCTTGGCGGTCAACTCTTTGCCCACGCTTGTGGTGAGTGCGATTTTGCCATCTGACACACTTGCCAAGACCACCACGCCGTTATGCAGCTTGGATTTGAGGTCGTCTGCCAAGCTTCTTAGGCTTTTGGCGTCCATGTTATCCACTTTGGCGATGAGTACAGGCACGCCTGCAATATCAACGGTCTTGTCCATTAAGGATTTGGCTTCAAAACTGGCAAGTTTTTGGGTGAGTTTTTCAATGTGTTTGTCTGAATCTTTCACTTTTTCAGTCAAAACAAGCACACGCTCCAAAACTTCTTCTCGTTTGGCTTTAAATTCTTGGGTAAGGGTGTTTAGTACTTTTTCGCCTGCTTGAATGTATCGCAACGCCCCAAGTCCTGTCAAAGCTTCAATACGGCGAACGCCTGATGAAATACCGCTTTCAGAGACGATTTTAAATAACCCAATATCGCCTGTTTGTTTGATGTGAATACCGCCACACAATTCAATAGAAAAAGCACTTTGGTCGGCATTTTTGCCCATTGTAAGTACTCGTACCACATCGCCATATTTTTCACCAAACAACGCCATCGCTCCTTTTGTCTTAGCGTCATTGATGTTCATATATTCAATCAACACAGTGTCGTTTTGGGCGATTTTTTCATTAACAATCGTCTCAATTTGAATGAGTTCTTCATCGCTGATTGGCTTGTCATAAGAAAAATCAAAACGCAGCAACTGGCTGGATACCAACGAGCCTTTTTGTGCCACGCCATTGCCTAAGACTTGTTGTAAACTGGCGTGCAGCAGATGAGTGGCAGAGTGGTTTTTGGCACTGTCAAGACGAACATCGCCACGCACTTCTGACAGTGCGTTTTGATTTGTGTTAATTTTGCCCATTGCCACACGCCCATAATGGATGATGCCTGCACCTGATTTTTGTGTGTCTTCTACCACAAACACGCCTGTGGCGGTGGTCATCTGCCCAATCTCACCCACTTGACCACCACTTTCGGCATAAAAGGGCGTTTGGTCAAGCACCACCACGCCTTCATCACCTTCAATCAGCGTATCCACCGCTTTGCCGTCTGCAAACAGTTGTAAAATTTGCCCATCGGCGTGTAGTTGTTCATAGCCCACAAATTTGCTTGGCGTCTCCACTTTAATCAAGTTGGTATAATCAATGCCAAATTTGCCTGCTTCACGGGCACGCTCACGCTGGATTTCCATTTCTTTTTCAAAGCCGTCTTCATCGATATCGATTTTGCGTTCACGAGCAATGTCGGCAGTCAAGTCAACTGGAAATCCATAGGTGTCGTAGAGTTTAAAGACGGTCTTGCCATCAAGTGTTGATCCATTTTCAAGTTTGTTTAACTCACCTGACAACAAACGCAAGCCTTGTGCTAGGGTTTTGGCAAATTGCTCTTCTTCTTTTTGAATGACAGCTTGGATTTCTGCTTGTTGTTCAACCAGCTGTGGATAAGCACCGCCCATCTGCTCTACCAATGCAGGGACGATTTGGTAGAGAAAGCTGTCGGTTGCTCCAAGCTTATTGCCGTGGCGAACCGCTCGGCGAATGATGCGACGCAACACATATCCACGCCCTTCATTGCTTGGACGAACACCATCAGCAATCAAAAATGCCACCGAGCGGATGTGGTCAGCAAGCACTTTTAGGGATGGCTCATCTTGCACATTGGTGTCTTGTGGTAAGTTGATGATGTCTTTGGCATGATTCATCAAATGCACAAAAGTACCCGTTTCGTAATTGCTATGCACGCCTTGCATGATGGCAGATATGCGTTCTAGCCCCATTCCTGTGTCTACGCTTGGGGCGGGTAGTCGCTCCATCGTACCGTCTTTTTGGCGGTTAAACTGCATAAACACATTATTCCAAATCTCTACAAATCGGTCGCCATCTTCTTCAGGCGTGCCAGGCAGTCCACCCCAGATGTGTTCGCCGTGATCATAAAACACTTCCGTACAAGGACCGCAAGGACCTGTGTCGCCCATTGCCCAAAAGTTATCTGATTGATAAGCACCGCCTTTGTTGTCGCCAATGCGAATGATGCGATCGGTGGATAAGCCCACCTCTTTATGCCAAATGTCAAAGGCTTCATCGTCGGTATGATAGACGGTAACATATAGGCGGTCTTTGGGCAGGGCAAGCCATTGTTCTGAGGTTAAAAACTCCCAAGCAAAAATGATGGCGTCTTTTTTGAAATAATCGCCAAAGCTAAAATTGCCCAACATCTCAAAAAAAGTATGATGGCGAGCGGTGTAGCCGACATTGTCAAGGTCGTTGTGCTTGCCTCCTGCACGCACGCATTTTTGTGAGGTTACCGCACGAGTGTAGTCTCTTTTTTCCAAGCCTAAAAAGGTATCTTTGAATTGATTCATACCTGCATTGGTGAATAGTAAGGTTGGATCATTGTGCGGGACAAGCGAGCTTGAGGGTACAGGCGTGTGTCCTTTTGAGGTAAAAAAATCAATAAACGCTTGACGCACTTCATTAAGTTGCATTGTTTTCATAAAAAATCCTATGCTGATATTGGCAAATCTCAATCAGATTGCTTGATTGTGGGCAATGTTAACATGTCAATAAATGGGTTGCATTGCATGATTAAAACAATGAATGAAAATGTTTAATTTTAGCATAAAAATCATTAAATATCAGGATATCCATAGAAAATTACGCAATTTTTTGATCATTTGTAAAAACCCTAAAATATTTAAGGGATTTTTTGTAAAAACACTTAACATTTTGGCAAAAAAGTTGTATAAATATATCATTCCACACAATCAATGGGGTATTAAGATGAACTTACCATTATTTAGTGCAATTTTTTCAATCGCTTTTACAGTAACCATTGGCATCTTAATGATTGTTGCTTTTGTTACTGGCTTTGATAAGGCGGTGCATATTGTTGGTGCGGTGGTTGTTGGTGCGTTGATCAGCTTGCCAGTGGCGATGATTGTTACTAAGAAGGCCAGTGCGTTGACAAGTGATGACAACCCATCGTCAAAAGCGTGATTAAGCAAGTTGTGCTTTTTGACTCAATGATGCCACTTTTTTTGGATTTGTTTTAAAAAATCACCGCCAACTTTGACGGTGATTTTTAATGGTATTCATGATTTAAGCCCAACACTTAGGCTGTGCTAAGTCATTTTGGATCATTTTAGGTAGGTTTTTAATGCTTTGGCTTGCTTATCGGCATTACCAATATAAGTCGCTGGCGTGAGTTGTGCCAAACGCTGACGGTCGCTGTTGGGGACTTGGGTAAGCTCATCGCCATTGACAAAATCCACCATCATTTCACGAGTCATCGCCTGCCCACGAGTGAGTGCCTTTAATTTTTCATAAGGCTTTTCAACATTGTAGCGACGCATCACGGTTTGAATGGGTTCGGCAAGCACTTCTTGGGCGTTATCCAAATCTTCGGCAAGGCGGTCTGCATTGAGTTCAAGCTTGCCAATGCCTTTTAGGCACGCTTCAAAAGCAATCAAGCTTTGTGCCAAGCCTACGCCCATATTACGCAAAACGGTGCTATCGGTCAAATCTCGTTGCCAGCGACTGATTGGCAATTTTTCGCCCAAATGTGCCAACACCGCATTTGCCAAGCCCAAATTGCCCTCACTATTTTCAAAATCAATGGGATTGACTTTGTGCGGCATTGTGGAGCTACCCACTTCGCCGTCTTTGAGTTTTTGTTTGAAATAACCCAAAGAAATATAACCCCAAACATCACGATTAAAATCAATCAAAATGGTATTAAATCGGCGCAGTGCGTCAAACAATTCTGCCATATAATCGTGCGGTTCAATTTGTGTGGTATAAGGGTTAAAAGTCAGCCCTAAACTTTGCACAAATTTTTGTGAATGACTGCTCCAATCAATATCAGGATAAGCGGATAAATGGGCGTTATAATTACCTACCGCACCGTTGATTTTGCCTAATAATTCTACCGATTGAAATTGCTTGATTTGGCGGTGCAGACGATAGGCGACATTTGCCATTTCCTTGCCCATTGTGGTAGGGCTTGCGGTTTGTCCGTGTGTGCGAGACAGCATTGGCACATCGGCATAATTATCCGCCAAATTAGCAATAGCGTCAATGATGGCTTGCATTGATTTTGCCAATATCTCACGGCTATTTTTGAGCATTAAAGCGTGCGATAGATTATTAATATCCTCTGAGGTGCAGGCAAAATGAATGAATTCGCCTGACATTTTTAATTCATCAATATCGGCAATTTGTTCTTTTAAAAAATATTCCACCGCTTTGACATCGTGATTGGTGGTGCGTTCAATCTCTTTGATGCGTTCGGCGTTTTCTAATGAAAAATCATCAATGATTGCAGTTAGTTTGGCATTGGTATCATTTGAAAATGGAGCGATTTCTGTGATTTCTGGGTGATTGGCTAGGGCTTGTAGCCAGCGAATTTCAACAGTAACACGAGCGTGTATTAAACCAAATTCAGACAAAAAAGGACGCAGAGCATCGCATTTAGACGCATAGCGACCGTCAAGAGGAGATAGGGCGGTAAGTTGATTAAGCATGGAATTTCCCTTAAATAAAAAAAAGCGTGGGGGAATTATAGCAAATTTTGGCGTTTTTATCAGCCTTTTATTTTATTGAATTTACTGCCCTTTGGTGCTAGAATGGCTTGAATTTTTAACCATATAAGGAAGTTGCTATGTTGCAAAAATCCATCGCTATTATCGCCATCGGCTCGCTTATTTTGACTGGCTGTGCGACAACTTCAAAAAATCCCGACATCGTGCGTACAAATCAACAAAACCAAGAGCAAGCCACTTATCGTGTTGTCCATCAAGACAAGGTGGGTAATAGCGAGCTGATTTTGCGTCAATTTGCCAACAAGCCCGAAGATTATTTGACTATCGTTACTCGTGGCAAAACCGCCACAGTCAGCACGGTGATGACTATGGCTATCTTGGCAACAGGGGGTATGTATGCTGGCAATACCTTTAGTAAAGAGCAATTAAAGGGAAGAGTTCTTGAGCCAAAACTAAAAAGCACAGTTTTAGATCACGCTAAACCTGCATTTGCCAACTGGCTAATGACTAATCACGACAGCATTGCACCAAAAGACAAGCCAATCACTGAAGTGGCAGTAACAGCAGGGCGTTTTTCACTGATTTATCCAAAATTGATTGGCAAAGAAAGTTATCAATTAAACACACAATTATTGGTACGCTTCAAAAATAATTGGGATAATCGTACTGCTTATAGTCATTTTTGTGATATGAAATCCGAAGCCAAAACCTTAGAAACTTGGCAAGCCAATCATTATCAAGCGGTAGATAATGCGATTAAAGAAAATATACAAGCCTGTTTAAAAGAACTTGATAGTAAAGCATCTGATATTAAAAAGCACTTTTCTAAATAAAAATATCGTTTAAATTTGTGTAATTAGGGGAAATAATATTATTTCCCTTTTGCATCCGCCCAAATGATTTTATGCAGTTGCAACTGAAACCGCACAGGCAAATTATCCTGCAAAATCCACTCTGCTAAATCAGTTGCAAGGCTTGGCACATCAGGGCTGCGGTTGGCATATACATTAAACATTGGTGAAAACCACACGGTGCTAACCTTTTGGTGTAACTGATGTTGCCAAAGTTTTGCCACCGCCCAAAGATAATCTTCACGATTGGCAATCACGATTTTAAGTTGGTCATGATGGGTTAGATAATTTAAATTCCCCCATTACCGCACAATAATGAAAGGGCTAGAATGGGGCGAATTTTATAACGCTCACAAAGACGATGTAATTGGATGCAGAGTTATTAGAACAGCGTATTTGTGAGCTTATTGATGACGATGAGGTGGAGAATAAAAAAGGCATTTATGCCTATTTATTAAAAAATGACCCAAAATATCTAAATTTACGGACATTTGGCGACAAAGACCGTCAAAAAGCCTATCAAGCCCAAAAAGGGATTTGTAAAATTTGCAATGACTATTTTACGATTGATAAAATGGAAGCCGACCATATTATCCCTTGGGCAAAAGGGGGTAAAACCACTTTTGAGAATTGTCAAATGCTCTGCCAAAAATGCAATCGCACTAAGTCAGGCAAATAGTTGTTATTAACATACCATTAAAAAGATGCTAAAAATAGCCATTATATTTTTTGTAATGGCTATTGGTTTGGGTGTCTACTTTATTTTGGTTTTATTTAAACTAAAAAATTAAATCTAAACCAAGCACGGTGCATCACACCAATCAATCACGCCACCGCCCAAACAAATCTCGCCGTCATAGAGTACCACCGACTGCCCCAAAGTTACCGCTCTTTGTGGTTCGTCAAACACGACACGCAACTGGTCATCTTGTACATATACCGTGCAGGCTTGATCAGGCTGGCGATAGCGAGTTTTGGCGGTGAGTTTGTCGCCATGTTTAGGGGCATCTACCACCCAATCTAGGTGGGTGGCGGTCAATTCTTTGGATAATAAATAGGGGTGGTCGTGCCCTTGACCGACAATCAAGCGATTGTTTTTTAGGTCTTTTTGTAGCACAAACCACGGCTTGTCAGGACGATTTTTGACCCCGCCAATGCCAATGCCACCCCGTTGCCCAATGGTGTAGTACATCAACCCATCGTGCGTGCCAAGTTTTATGCCATCATCGCTATAAATATCGCCTTTTTGGGCGGGCAAATAGTTTTGCAAAAAGTCTTTAAATTTGCGTTCGCCAATAAAACAAATGCCTGTGGAGTCTTTTTTATTGGCGGTAGCAAGGCAGTACTTTTCAGCAATAGCGCGTACTTGTGTTTTTTCAAGTTCGCCAACAGGGAATAAGGTTTTGGCAATCTTATCCCCTGATACGGCATGTAAAAAATAGCTTTGATCTTTATTGATATCAATACCACGAAGCAAAGTTGCCCTACCTGCAATGGTAGGTCCACGCCGTGCATAATGCCCTGTGGCAATAAAATCCGCTCCAAGGGTCAAGGCATGATCTAAAAATGCACGAAACTTAACTTCCTTATTGCACAGAATATCAGGGTTTGGGGTGCGTCCTGCCTTGTATTCTGCCAAAAAATGCTCAAACACTCGATCCCAGTATTCTGCTGCAAAGTTGGCGGTATGCAAGTGGACGCCCAGTTTGTCTGCCACTACTTGTGCGTCTGCCAAGTCTGCCATGGCTGTACAGTATTCTGTGCCGTCATCTTCTTCCCAGTTTTTCATGAACAAGCCTTCTACTTGATATCCTTGTTCAAGCAATAATGCGACCGATACCGAGCTGTCCACACCGCCAGACATGCCGACAATGACTTTTTTGGTTGAATTTGAATTGTTTGTCATAATATTCTCAAAAAATATAGGGGGTTAATCAGATGCTTGGTGGCGTAAGCATGACATGATAAGCCATACCATTTTTTTGGCATCGGCACTTTGATGACTGACAGGCTTTTTATTGATTTAAATCCAACCATCATGATGCGAAAAGGGTAAGGGTAATTTTAGCATAATCTGATCAAATGTGTGTTACAATTAGGTTTATTTGAAAGTTTTTTGAGATGTTTATGTTTAAGATTGGTCAAGGTCTTGATGTTCATGCTTTTACGGCAGGCGAGTTTGTGACACTTGGGGGGGTACAAATTCCCCACACTCATGGTATTAAAGCCCATTCAGATGGCGATGTGCTGTTACATGCCTTGATGGATGCGATGCTTGGGGCCTTAGCCTTGGGGGATATCGGCATGCATTTTCCTGATACGGACGAGCGATTTTGTGGGGCAGATAGTAAGATGCTACTAAAAATCGTTCATGAAAAGATACAAAAAAAAGGGTATCGGCTTATCAATGCAGACATGACCGTGATTTGCGAAGCTCCAAAACTTGCTCCACATAATGCCGCCATGCGTGAATGTATTGCTGGCATCTTGGATGTTGAGATGGATTGTGTGAGCATCAAAGCCACCACCAATGAAAAGATGGGATATCTTGGGCGTGGGGAAGGGGTGTTTGCCAGTGCTGTGGTGTTGTTGGCAAAACAGTAGGGGTATTTTAACTACGAATCTCTTTTACCACCTTAATCAATCTGTTTTTAATCAATCCTCCAAGGCACAAAACATGATCAAATGCAAAAGGCATGTTAAGATCGCCATCGATGCCTTTTTTATTCTTTAAATAGCCTAGAGTGAGTGCATTAAGCAAGATTGCAGGCGTGCTTTCATAATTTTTAGGTTGTATTTAGCGAAAAAAATGTAC
This sequence comes from Moraxella oculi, assembly GCF_023336735.1. Lineage (GTDB taxonomy): Bacteria > Pseudomonadota > Gammaproteobacteria > Pseudomonadales > Moraxellaceae > Moraxella > Moraxella oculi. The sequence goes on from NZ_JAMBAQ010000001.1 coordinate 167,145, forward strand.
TTTGATGCTGGCATGGTATTGACAACATGATGACAAAATCTGCTGGGCGATGATTGTTTTTTGAATATTTATTTAACATAATCCTAGCTTTAACTTCAATAAAACGCAAAATTCAAAATAGTAAAGTCATCATAACAACAAAACCAAGCACTCCAATTCATTCACAACTAAAAACGGCATCTTTTTACAATATACTGATGGCTACGGTGGTGATTTAGAAAAGGACATTAGAGGGTAGAAATGATCATACCGCCGATCTTTCATCAGAAATGAAAGGGAAGGGCTTTGTTTTTTTGTAATACGGCTTTAAAAAAGCACTGATAGACCTTATAATAGGGTAGAATTTTTAAATTCATTCAGTTGTCTAAATTAAGGAACCATGATGACCGACATCAATCCAGAAATCAAAACATTGATTGAAAATCAAATCAAAGACCACAGCGTACTACTGTACATGAAAGGCACGCCACAGTTTCCACAGTGTGGATTTTCTGCCAGAGCGGTGGAGGTTTTGACGCAAATTGGTCGCCCATTCGCTTTTGTGAACATCTTAGAAAATCCAGAAATTCGCACAACCTTGCCATTGGTAGCAAACTGGCCAACTTTTCCACAACTTTGGGTTAATGGCGAGTTGATTGGTGGTAGTGATATCATCTTGCAAATGTATCAATCAGGCGAGTTAAAGCCTTTGATTGAAGAATTTAGCCCAGAAGTTTAACTTCATCTCACATAAAGAAAAAGGGTTTTTACTCATCGTAAAAACCCTTTTTTTGTGCTATAGTTTTATCAAAACAAGCCAATAAAACGGTAATATGATGCAAAAAATCAAACAAATTTCTAAAGACATTCTAACCATCTGCGAACAGCCAAACACCGCTTTACAAGCGATCCATCTCATCATTCAGCATGGTGGGGCGGGCGAACTTGCTTGGCAAACAGTTTATCATCGTGTGATGGCGGACAATGATGTTGATGGGGCGTATTACTTGGCAAGCTTTGCCCAAAAGATTGATGATTTGCCATTTGATGCGTTGCCGTTAGTGCGTCTTGTGATGATGTGCGATGATGAATTGATGAAACAGGCATTATTGGATAAAATGCCTGCCGAATCTAAGGCAGCGCTTGATGCGTTGCTGGCTGATGATGTGCAAGGCTGATTTTGTCATCATAATTTTAGCAAAATTCAACTGATGATTTTAAAAATCATTTCATGAAATCATGGCATAACATGATAGAAGTTTTCATCAATCAATGAACAAGGGTAAATTTGTTTCTGATGAAAACCTGTCAATTCCAATGCAGTATGATGATTAACAAGCAGGGCGATCATTTAGGCTACTTAGAATAACCGATTTATTTGTGAATAAGGCGTTATTTTGACCAATTTTCCCCTAAATTTACGCCAATTATGCTACAATAAAAGCATTTTTTCAATTTTAAAGAATTCGGCTATGATGACAACTACCTATCCAAAATCCTATGGCGTCATTGTTATCGGTGGTGGGCATGCAGGCACAGAAGCGGCGTCGGCATCAGCTCGCATGGGTGTACCAACTTTGCTTATTACGCATAATATTGAAACTTTGGGTCAGATGAGCTGTAATCCTGCCATCGGAGGCATTGGCAAATCGCATCTTGTGCGTGAGGTAGATGCCATGGGCGGCATGATGGCACTTGCAACCGATCATGCAGGCATTCAATTTCGAGTGCTTAACAGTCGTAAAGGGGCAGCAGTGCGAGCCACGCGTGCCCAAGCCGACCGCTTATTATATAAAGCATTTATCCGTCATGGCCTTGAAAATCAGGTCAATCTTGATCTATTTCAACAGCCTGTTGATGACATCATCATCGAAAATGGCAAAGCGGTGGCGGTCGTTACCGCAAGTGGTGTAAGAATTAATGCACAAGCGGTGGTGCTGACCTCCGGTACTTTTTTGGGCGGGGTAATTCACATTGGTCTGCAGCACCAAAAAGGCGGACGAGCAGGGGATATGCCTTCCATTCGCTTGGCAGACCGCTTGCGTGAGCTAAAATTACCTGTTGGACGACTTAAAACAGGCACGCCCGCCCGCATCGATGCTCGTACGGTAGATTTTAATGTGATGACTCCACAGCCTGGCGATACGCCATTACCAGTGATGAGCTACATGGGTGATGTGTCAATGCACCCTGCACAAATTCATTGTTATATCACTCATACCAATGAGCGTACACACGACATCATCAGAGCCAATCTGGATCGCAGTCCGATGTTTAATGGCAAAATTGAAGGCGTAGGTCCAAGATATTGCCCAAGCATTGAAGATAAGATCCATCGATTTGCTGATAAAGAAAGTCATCAGATATTCATAGAGCCCGAGGGACTGACCACGCATGAACTTTATCCAAACGGCATCTCTACCAGTTTGCCTTTTGATGTGCAGCTTGAATTCATTCATAGCATGAAAGGGCTTGAAAAGGCACACATCACACGCCCTGGTTATGCCATTGAATATGATTATTTTGACCCTCAAAATCTAAAGCCCACCCTCGAAACCAAATCTGTTGATAGCTTGTATTTTGCTGGGCAAATCAATGGCACAACAGGCTATGAGGAGGCGGCGGCACAAGGGCTTTTAGCAGGTCTTAACGCTGCTCGTCGTGCCCAGAACCAACCTTCATGGACGCCACAAAGGCATGAGACATATCTTGGCGTGTTGGTAGATGATTTGATTACGCATGGCACAAAAGAACCGTATCGAATGTTTACCAGCCGTGCCGAACATCGATTGATTTTGCGTGAGGATAATGCCGATGAGAGACTGACCGCCATTGGTCGTCAATTGGGATTGGTGGATGATGAAAGATGGGAAAAATTTAGTGAAAAAATGGAAGCCATTGCTGCAGAAAGTGCTCGCTTAAAAGACATTTGGGCAACGCCCAACAATGCCATAGGCAAGGCATTTATGGAGAATACTGGTGAGACATTAACCAAAGAAAACAACTTGCTTGATCTTTTAAAACGCCCAAACATACGCTTTGAGGACATTGCATATGTTTCAGACAGTCGTGTGTCAAACGAAGTGGGTGAGCAGATAGAAATCTCTGTTAAATATGCAGGTTATATTGAGCGTCAATCAGATGAGATTGAACAGATGAAACGCCTTGAAAACACCGCCTTACCGATTGACTTTGATTATGCTTGTGTGTCAGGGCTTTCTAATGAAATCATTCAGAAGCTTTCTCAGGTGCGACCTGCCACATTGGGGCAAGCAAGCCGTATCAGTGGTGTTACGCCAGCGGCAATCAGCCTGCTTGCCATGACCATTAAAAAAATAAAAAAATCACAACAAATCGCCAAGCAGACAACCTAGGCAATGAACAATAAAAAGAGATAAGCCAGCTTATCTCTTTTTGTGTATACGATGAGTATGCCAGCAACCTGTGGTTTTGCTGTTCATGTCATATGAGAATCAGCCACTGATCGTTTAGCCAATCGGTGATGCTTTTTGACAGATGGCTTGGTATGTCATCAGCGGTCAGTAACTCTTGATTGGTCAATCTTGTTATCATCATCAATTCATCATCATCAAAGCAAATACATTCACCATTGATGTACCATTGTTGATCATTAAGCACAAAACGACAAGCCGGATTGATCATTAGGCATTCGCCATGGTGTAAGCGTTCGATCAAACCATCAGGTGTCATCTCATCATCAAAGGCGATCAGATCGTATTGGCGTTTGCTGACCAGCTCACCCAGTGCTTGATGAATGATGGCATCGCCTTGATCGGATTGTAGTAGGTCAATCAGTTGATTTTTGATGGCAAGGATACTGTCATCAGAAAGTTCATAAGGATTGTCTTGTGGGGCTTGTGGCAGTATTAGAGGTGAAAATAATTCATGTTCCCCAGTGGCGACATCGGCGATTTCATCAATGAGTTGTACCATGTTTGGGCGACGAAAACCAAAGCTGAATGTCAAGCAGTCATCAATCGCTACCCCATGATGGCTTAGGCGTGGTGGTACATACAAGACATCACCAGCTTCCAAAACCTCATCAAAAATAATCTCACCCATGTCATCAAGCAGTCGAATCGGCTGACCTTCGATGAAGGGTGTCTTGGCATCACACATCCTGCCCAATTTCCAGCGACGGGATCCGTATCCTTGTGCTAAAAAGACATCGTATTCATCATAATGCTCACCCACCGAACCGCCAGCTTGAGCCACCGAAACCATGATGTCATCTTGTTGCCATCTGGGAATGAAATCAAAAGCTTGCCACAGCTCACCAAGTTCTGGCGACCATTGTTCTAGATTCTGCACCAAGACTGTCCAAAGATTTGGGGTGTTTTGTAAATCTTGGTCGGTGAGTGGCGAGTTTTTGAGTGTCCACTGGCTGGGGTCGTCGTCTTGTTGGGTAATGAGACGGGCTGACACGCCTTCTTGAATCGCTAAGTCCAACACATCATCTGGTTCAAACATGCCAGCAAGGGCGGGCAGACCTTTTTTAATCAGTAAGGGTTTTTTTTGCCAATACTCTTGTAAAAAAATTTCTGGCGTGATGTCGTTAGGCAAACAAAAGGGCAGTTGATCAGTCATGACATTACTCTATGGTGGCTATAAAATTTGGCTTATTTTAACAACTTTTCTGTCAAAAAACCATTTTAAAAGCTTGGTTGAATCATGACGACAAAAACTCCATAAAATGAGTTTAAAAAAAGTAAAATTTTCTTTATAATGGGCATGATATTTTAATTTTTTAGAGCCGATCATGTCCGACATCACACATTTTTATGACGATTACCAAAACTTAGGCGATTTTTTTGATGAGGGTAAATTAAATGAAGCACAAATTGCCCATCTGCAATCCCAACTTGATGAAGCGGCGAAAAATCTAAGTACCATTCGTGATTTCATCCGTTTTTGTGTCAGTCGTCTGCGTGAGTATGAGGTTGTTGTGGCACAAGGTACGACCGATGAGTTTGCAGAAGCATCGGCAATCGTATTACACACTTTGAATTTGGACTGGTCGGCCGGTCCTGAAATTTTAGACTGTCGATTGACCGAATTTGAAAAGGCGGCAGTGTTAGAATTGCTTGGCAACCGCATCACATTGCGTAAACCGCTGTCTTATTTGATCAATTTGGCATATTTTTGTAACTTGCCATTTTATGTTGATGAGCGTGTGCTGATTCCTCGTTCGCCGATGGCAGAATTGATTCAAAAGAGATTTTTTCCTTATTTTGATGTCGATGATGCCAACAAGGCTGAATTTTTTGAGCATGGACTTGAAGAACGAGAGCTTGCCCAACCAGAAAGAGTGCTGGACTTATGCACAGGCTCTGGCTGCATTGCCATCGCACTTGCCAAGGTGTTTGCTGACGCCAATGTGGATGCAACAGACATTTCAAAAGACGCCCTAGAAGTGGCTTGGACGAATTTGGAATATCACGAAATACAGCATCAAGTCAATTTATTCGAAAGCGATCTTTTTGATAAATTGCCGATGGAGAATCAGTACGAACTCATTGTTACCAATCCACCTTATGTTGATGCTGAAGACATGGCGGATTTGCCACCAGAATTTTTACACGAACCAGAGATGGCGCTCGCGGCAGGGCAAGATGGCTTGGATTTGGTGCATAAAATATTATATCAAGCACCAGATTATTTGACTCGTGATGGTTTGCTGGTCTGTGAAGTTGGTAACAGTGAATGGCATTTAAGACAGGCTTATCCATCGATTCAGTTTAATTGGCTTAAATTTGAGAAAGGCGGGCATGGTATTTTTGCCATCAGCAGAGAGGAGCTGGTGGAATATCGTGAGCTTTTTGGACAATATGCTAACTGTTGATGAGCATGGCATGATATGAAGTACCGTTTGGTGAATATCAAGATTTTATTGAGAATATTTGACTTTGGAGAGTGTTCATGTCAGGAAATACCATAGGGCGGCTTTTTACTGTAACCACTTGTGGTGAGTCGCACGGCGTGGGGTTGATGGCGATTATTGATGGTGTACCACCCAATTTATCACTGTGTGAAGAAGATTTACAAATTGAATTAGATCGTCGCAAGCCCGGCACAAGCAAATTTGCCACACAGCGTAAAGAAGCTGACAGGGTAGAAATCATCTCAGGGGTTTTTGAAGGTAAGACCACTGGTACTTCTATCGGATTACTCATTCGCAACACCGACCAAAAATCCAAAGATTATGGTAACATTGCAACCACTTTTCGCCCTAACCATGCTGATTACACTTATACGATGAAATATGGTTTTAGGGATTATCGAGGTGGTGGGCGTTCATCTGCTCGTGAAACTGCGATGCGTGTAGCAGCAGGAGCGATTGCTAAAAAATATCTCAAACAGCAGTGTGGCATGATCATTCGTGGCTGTGTTACACAAATCGGCAGTGAAAAAACGGAGAAATTGGACTGGGATATTGTAGATTCAAATCCATTTTTTTGTGGTGATGATGATGCAATCGTAAGATTTGAAAAACTCATCATGTCATTGCGAGAACAAGGAACAAGCTGTGGTGCTAAGATTGAGTTATATGCCCATAATGTCCCTGTGGGTCTGGGCGAGCCTGTGTTTGACCGTCTTGATGCTGATATCGCCCATGCAATGATGTCAATTAATGCAGTTAAAGGCGTGGAGATTGGCGATGGCATGGCGGTTGCAGGGCAGTTTGGGCATCAGGTGCGAGATGAGTTAACCCCTGATGGCTTTACTGCCAATCATGCAGGTGGGATTTTGGGCGGAATTTCAAGCGGTCAGACCATTAAAGTTACCATCGCACTAAAACCAACTGCCAGCATCACCACCGCTGGAAAAACCATCGATATTCAAGGAAACCCAACCGACATCATTACCAAAGGAAGGCATGATCCTTGTGTTGGTGTGCGAGCTGTACCAATTGCTGAAAGCATGCTGGCAATCGTACTGATGGATCATCTGTTGCGTCATCGTGGTCAAAACAGTGATGTCATCAAGCCTTTCACACCGATTACAGAAATCATCTGAACATAGGAATTGGAAATGTTATGAAAAAATTGCCATTTTTTGCCATATTGCTTGCAGTTGGTTTATCAAGCTGTGCTACTCAGACCAATCAAACCAATGGTTCAATGAGCAGCATTCGCACCACAATCATCAAATCAGCAATCGATACACGATGCCGTAGCGAATTGAACGCCAATCCTGTGTATGAAGCTGTATCGGTGTTGATGAGTAGTGAGCAAAAAAGCGTGTTGGAAAATAAAACTTGTGGCTGTGTGTCAGACAAAGCGGCACAAAACATGACACTGACTGAAATCGGGCAAGCAACAATTGATCCAGATGCTCGTAAAAAATTGGTGAATAGGGCGGTCAAGCAGACTTTTAAAGCTTGTGCCAATGAACTATTAAAAAGTATTTGATGGTGGTTGATGATTGGTGTATCAGGATAAAAGTAGTCATATGTGCAATAAGGTCAATGCGTTTAGATTGCAATGGCTAAGATGCGTTTTATTGTCTGGCGTTGTTGGGTGGGTTGCTGGTTGTGATGATGCGACACCTCCTACTCAAGAAGTTATCAAAACGCCCATTTTGGTAACAAAGGACCAACCTGTCATCTTATCAAAGGGTCGAATTAACATTCAAAACGAATGTCCAAAATTGGTACAAAAACGCATTGATAGAACTTCCATTCTACGCCAAGAGCGAATTTTGGGTAATTCTTGTGATTATTTTATTTATCCAAATGTGGGCGAGACTGTGGGAGTGACTGTATCAGATGATCGCATGAAGCCTTACTTGGACATTCCTTATTATCATGATTTTGCCAATGGTGATTATGTGGTGGTAACGAGTGGTCGACATGTGATTCGCTTAGAGTATGACAGTTTGGAGCGTAAACCGAATGTGATGAATTATGTCCTAGAAGTAAACATTCGCCCAAATAAAAATAACAAATCATGATGACTTCCATCACTTGCACAAAAAATTGAAAAAATATGATTTTTTTAAAAAAACTATTGACATAATTAAAAAATCAGCTATAATACGCACCCATAAGCAGTTAGCTTAACCACTCATGCCAGTGTGGTGAAATTGGTAGACACGACGGATTCAAAATCCGTTGCCCTTAAAAGCGTGTCGGTTCGAGTCCGACCACTGGTACCAAATAAAACCCTTGATTTTTCGAGGGTTTTTTTATTTTTATATTGTTTGTTAATCTTGGTTATTTTATCCAGAATGAAATAATAAGCAGCGTTTAAATAAAAAGCCTAAGCACAAGCTTAAAATGACTCTTACTCACTAAGCAGCAGTTTCCTGATATCTTACGATGTGAACAAAGTCTACTTCATTTAAAAGAGCGTGGCGGTCTGTATACCAACCAACACAGCAAAAAAATTGGTGATCAGTTATTATAGTTCAAGGAGTGATGAGTAAACGCCAAGCCGTCTATTTTCCGACAGAACAAAAATTCGCATTAGACTTTATCATTCGATAGGGTTGTTTTGCTAAACATAGTGAAAATAATGAATATGAATTTTACCGCCAAACTGGTGAGTTTGGATCAGGTAGATACTTAAATATACCAAATATTGAAATGCCCAAAACTTTACAAAAATAAAAATCTACAAGTCGAATATCATATTTAACATAATATATATTATGCGAAGTATTAATAATTTGACCGAACAGATTCATCAATCAGTCAACTCATGAATGTCTTGGCTGTTGAAATTATCCAAACCAAATTCATCGCAATTGATCAGTAAGTTTTGATAAATGGTAAAGCCGATGACACTTGATTGCATAGCAAATATTGAATACCAAATGACTACCAACTAAAAAAAATGTGTCAGTTGGTTATTTGGTCTAGGATTTTTTGTGCTGTATGGGTATAATGAGCATGAAATTGCAAACATATTGTAAAAACCTTGTGAAGTTATTTTATGAAAAATCTCCATCCGTTCATGACAGCAATCGTCATCGTCTCTTTTTATTCGCAAGCACATGCTGAACGACTGCCCGTGGATACCAATGCACGCCTAAGCATTGGATTGAATGTCAGTAAACACTCGGCAAATGCTTATAAAGCAAACAGCACATTTGTCATCGCTCCTCATGGTTTTTATGACAATCATCGCTGGTACATTGAAGGTGGTGAAGCGGGATTTTATCCCTATAAAGACAAGCATCATCACGCACGCATTGGCATGTCTTATGATGGCACAATGTTTGAGCCAAAACAGGCAGAACCAGCACTGCAAAATCTCACCAAACGCCAAGCATCTGTCATGGCAATCGCCAGCTATATGTATGTCAGCCCCATTGGTGGATTTAGAGCAAAAATAGCCAAGGATGCACTGTCTCGACATGAAGGCATGACAATCACCCTTTCTCACATCAGTCGTTTTAACAAAGATAAAATGACTGTTTACCCATCATTTGGCATGGTTTGGCAAGATAAAAAATACAATGCTTATTATTATGGAATATCGAACGATGAAAGTCAGCGCACGGGGGTGGTGGCATATGATCCTAATGATGGCGTCATTCCTTTTGCTTCGGTATTGGTGAATTATGACCTAAATGACAAAACCACCCTGTTTGCCAGTCAGCGTATCGAATGGTTGCCAAAAGCCATTAAAGACAGCCCTATGGTAGATGATGAGATTGTCGGCATCACACGACTTGGCATCAACCGTAAATTTTAAGATCAATGGCATGTGCCAAATGGTTGATGTGATAAAATCTAAATATATAAAAAAAGACGGTAATGACCGTCTTTTTATATGAGTAGGTTTACAATAATATTTTGCGTGGATCAGCAAGTAATTTGGCAACATATCTTGTAAACACTGCCGCATCGGCACCGTTAATTGTGCGATGGTCATATGACAAGGATAGTGGCAACATCAATCTTGGCTCAAACTCCTTACCATTCCAGCGTGGCTGATAAGTTGATTCAGAAATGCCCAAGATGGCCACCTGCGGATGGTTGACCAGTGGTGTAAAATATGTGCCGCCCATATTACCTTGCGATGAGATGGTGAATGAAGCACCTTGCAGTTCTTTGGCGGTCAGTTTTTTATCTCGTGCTTTTTTGGCAAGCTCACCAATTTCAATGGCAAGTTGACGAATACCCTTGCTTTGTGCATCACGAATCACAGGGACAATCAGACCATCATCAGTAGCCACAGCAATGCCCATATGTACAGATTTGCGAATGATCATTTGGGTATTGTCATCAGACACATGACTATTGAATTTAGGGTGTTGTGTTAATGCATATGCTACCGCTTTGACAATGAATGCCAAAATGGTGAGACCCACGCCTTGAGCCTTAAATTCAGCTTTCAGTTCATTACGCATGGCTTCAGTGTCTGTGATGTCCGCCAAATCAAACTGCGTTACTTGTGGCAATAGCGTATTAAGATTAAGTTGCGGGATTGATACCTTTTGTAGGCGTGTCAAATCCTGAACTTCAATTTCACCCCAAATCTCTTTATTGCTCATGTCTGGCAATGGTGGCAAGCTCACTGCTGAACCAGCATTGGCACTTGCTGCCGCTTTTGGTGTGCTGGCACCTGTCATGACTGACTTGACATGATTGAATAAATCTTCTTTTAAGATGCGACCGTGAATGGCCGTGCCTTTGACAGTGCTGATATCCACACCCAGTTCACGCGCCAATTTGCGTACCGCAGGACCAGCGTGAACATTGCGTGCTTTTTCATTGACTTGATCTTCAGGCAACTTTTGGGTGCTTTGAGATTGAGTGGGCTTACTGCTTGGCTTTTCAAGCGTTGCTTGAGTTTGCTGAGATGACACCTCCACATTCTTAGAGGGCGCAGTTGCCACATCAGTTGCACTTGATACCCCTGCCGACTTGATGGCAATGAAGTCTTGACCGTGAGACACACTGTCACCCACTGCCACCAAAATTTTCTCAACCTGACCGCTGGCAGGTGCTGGCACTTCCACAGAAGCTTTATCAGATTCCACCAACAGTAATGGCTGACCTTCTGTAACATCATCACCGACGACCACCATGATCTCAGCAATCTCTGCCGACTCCACGCCCAAATCTGGCAATTGATAAGTCTGGCTGCCAGTAACGGCGACGGCCACCGAATCATCAGTCGCATTAGAATTGGCGTTTTGTGCGGTTTCGACTGGTGCCTCTTCTAATACAGAAACGGGGCTGTCAGCTGATGGTGCGTCTGATGATTCAACACTCATCAGCACACTACCCTCACTGACATTATCACCCACACTGATGCTAATAGCAACCACCTTGCCTGAGATGGGCGATGGTATCTCAACCGACGCCTTATCTGACTCAACTAAGATGATGTTGTCATTCTCATGAATGACATCACCAACCTTAACCATAATTTCAGCAACCTCTGCTGATTCCACACCCAAATCGGGGGCTTTGATTTCCATCACATTCTCCTATTATTTGGGTTGTTTGGTTGATTCTTGAATGCCTGTATCGTTCAGTAGTGCCGCATCTGCTTTATCTTCGCTACGACCCTCTTGATCAATGGCATCATCATTTTCTTCAATCAGCTCTGGCACAGGATTTGGCTCTCTGACGACCTTTGGTGCTGGTGCGTCTGGGAAAAAGTCATACTGTGGCTGTGGTTGCCATGCTGGCCGTTGATCAGCATCAATATCAAAGCTGTTGATGGCATCTTGCACCAAGCGAACATCAATCTCACCTTCATCTGCCAGCTTTTTCAATGTCGCCACCACAATGTGCTCCGCATTCACATTGAAAAAGCTGCGAAGTTTGGCACGAGAATCCGAACGACCAAAACCATCTGTACCCAAGGTAACATAAGGACGAGCGTCTGGCAACCAACCACGAATCTGTTCTGAATAGTTACGCATGTAATCCGTTGCTGCCACCACGACGCCTTTATGTGGTGCAAGTTGTTTGGTAACCCATGGAGTCTTAGGTTCTTCGGTTGGGTGCAGGCGATTGTAATCATCACATGCCATGCCGTCACGAGTCAGCTCATTAAAGCTGGTAACACTCCATACATTTGCCGTGATGCCAAAGTCGTCTTTTAAGATGCGAGCGGCTTTTTGTACTTCACGCAAGATGACGCCAGACCCCAATAACTGTACCTGAGCTGAACCGTTGTCCTCTAATAGGTACATACCGCGCTTAATGCCTTCTTCGACACCTTCTGGCATGGCTGCATGTTCATAGTTTTCATTCATCAAAGTGATGTAGTAGTAAACACGCTCACCTTCGCCATACATGCGACGCAAACCATCGTGCATCACTACGGCAAGCTCATAACCATAACATGGATCATAGGTTACGCAGTTTGGTACTGTACCAAACAAGATGTGGCTATGACCATCTTGGTGTTGTAAGCCCTCACCGTTTAGGGTGGTACGACCTGCTGTAGCACCAAATAAGAAACCCTGTGCTTGACAATCGCCAGCCGCCCAAGCCAAATCACCGATACGCTGGAATCCAAACATAGAATAATAAATATACATTGGAATCATTGGCAAGGCATTCACAGAATAGCTGGTTGCTAACGCAATCCACGCACTCATGGCACCCGCTTCGTTAATGCCTTCTTCTAGCATGTGGCCGTCTTTGGCTTCACGATAACCCATCAAGGCTTCGGCGTCTTCAGCAACATAGTTTTGACCAGATGATGAGTAAATGCCCAATTGACGGAACATGCCTTCTAAACCAAAAGTGCGAGCTTCATCTGGAACGATTGGCACGACATATTTGTTAAGTGCTTTGTCTTTAAGTAATGCAGACAGTAGGCGAACAAAGACCATCGTGGTAGATTGCTCTTTGCCTTTTGAACCTTGTAACACTTGGTCAAAAATGGACAATTCAGGAATTTGTAGTGGAATGTGGCCACTGCGACGCGCTGGCAAATGCCCGCCTAATGACTCACGACGACCCATCAGATACTTATATTCTGGACTGTCTTCACTTGGACGATAAAACGGCAGTTCTTTTAGTTGTTCGTCAGTCAATGGCAAATCAAAACGATCACGGAAATATTTGAGTCCGCTTTCGTCAATTTTTTTGATTTGGTGTGCTTTATTGACCGATTGAATCTGATTGGACAGACCATATCCCTTGACTGTTTTTACTAAGATGACGGTTGGCTGATCTTTGGTCTTCATGGCCTCAGCATATGCCGCATAGACTTTCTTTGGATCATGACCGCCACGATTTAGGTACATAAGATCTTCATCTGACCAATCTTTAACCATTTCTTCAAGTTCTGGGTATTTGCCAAAGAACTCTTTGCGAACAAACGCCCCATCACGAGCGGTGTATAGTTGATATTCGCCATCAACCACTTCTTCCATACGCTTTTTAAGAGCTCCTGAACTGTCTTTGGCAAGCAGCGAATCCCAATGGTCGCCCCAAATAACTTTGATCACACGCCAACCAGCACCACGGAATACCGATTCAAGCTCTTGAATGATTTTACCGTTGCCACGCACAGGGCCGTCAAGTCGTTGTAAATTACAATTAATGACCCAAATAAGATTATCTAACTTTTCACGACCTGCCATTGAGATGGCACCTAAGCTTTCAGGTTCGTCTGTCTCCCCATCGCCCAAGAATGCCCAAACTTTGCGATCTTCATCTTTAATCAAGCCACGATTTGTCAGATATTTTTGATTGCGTGCTTGATAGATTGACATCAATGGGCCCAGACCCATGGATACGGTCGGAAATTGCCAATAATCAGGCATCAAGTATGGATGTGGGTAGCTTGATAGACCTTTACCATCGACCTCACGGCGGAAATTCTCTAGTTGTTCTTCGCTCAATCGACCTTCTAAGAATGAACGAGCATACATGCCTGGTGCGCCATGACCTTGATAATAAATCATATCGCCACCGTGATTTTCGCTCGGTGCACGCCAAAAATGGTTGAATCCTGTTTCATAAAGTGTGGCACTGGATGCAAAAGTTGCCAAATGCCCACCCAAATCATCATTGTTTTTGTTAGCACGCATCACCATCGCAAGTGCATTATAACGAATCAACGCACGCAATTTGCGTTCCATGAATAAATCGCCTGGATAAGTAGGTTCGTCCTCTACAGGGATTGTGTTGATGTAGGCGGTATCCAAGCGGTTGAAAGGCAACCCCTCTTGTACAGCCATGTTGTATAATGATTTTAATAGGAATTGTGCACGGTCTTTATCGGCATTCTTAATGACCGATTCAAACGCATCCAACCATTCTTGGGTTTCAATATGGTCGGGATCTTTATAATAGGTTGTCATAAAGTTATCCTGGTTGAAATTTGCCTAAGTTAGCGAAGAAAATAAGCGTGATGCCATTTTTTTATGAAAAATTATGCCAAAATGTGGCCATGCCTCATGACAAAAAATGACAAATCACAAACTTTAAATACCAATGGGTATTATAAAGACTTTTTTGCAAAATGTTTATTGCTTTTAGAAAATACTAAAATTCTCACTATTTTCTAATAAAATAATCATTTCAAATCAGTATATTATAGCACATTTTTTGTGAGTAAATAAGAATTATCCTTATTTACTCATTTTTTTTAATAAAAAAACCGACAAGCATCATTGCTCATCGGTTGTGGCAGTCAAATGGACAATCATTCATCACCAGTTTGTGATTGGATGTAGTTTTGAGACCCCATGCTGTCGATTTTTTCTAACTGAGTTTCTAGCCAATCATGGTGCTCTTCGTTGCCATCTTTGAGCTTGGTGAGTATCTCACGAGAAACAAAGTCTTGTTTTTGTTCGCACAGGGCAATCGCATTGACCAACACTTCGTGCTTTTTACATTCCAGTCTTGTATCACAAGCCAAAATCTCTTCAACAGTCTCGCCAATCAAAAGCTTGCCCAGCTCTTGTAGGTTTGGCAGACCCTCTAAAAACAAGATGCGTTCAATCAGTACATCAGACCATTTCATTTCCTGAATGGACTGTTTATAAAAAGCCTCATTGAGTTCGCCTAAGCCCCAATTTTTCACGATGCGCGCATGTAAAAAATACTGGTTGATGGCAATCAAAGACTGACCCAATACGGCGTTTAATGCACGAATGACTTCTTTATCCCCTTTCATGATGATTTTTCCTATGTGTTATGAATGATCAGTGAATGCTGGCGACCATCGTTGGCTCTGCCGTCTGAGTTTGTAGGTAGTTTGGTAAACCCATCAAGTCAATTAAGCGTAGCTGTTTTTCTAGCCAGTGTGTGTGGTCTTTTTCGGTATCTTCTAATTGGCTGACCAACATATCACGAGTCACATAGTCTTGCTCACTCTCACACAGGGCAATCCCTTTCTTTAAGTGTTCTTGTACTGCATATTCTAAGTCAAGATCACTTTTAAGCATTGATGGGACATCTGATCCGATGTTGATTTCAGCAACTTGCATGTTTGGCGTGCCACCTAGCATGATGATGCGATTGATGATGAGTCGTGCGTGCAGTGTCTCATCTTCCATCTCGTGATAGATGCGATCATGCAACTTACCAAGCTCCCATTCAGCATACATTTGTGAATGGATAAAATATTGGTCGCGAGCACCAAGCTCACCAGCCAACAGGAAATTTAGATAATCGATGACTTTTTGAGATGATTTCATGAAAACTCCTGATCAAAAAATGCGTGTCTTCACGCTGTATTCAATGGATGGCATACTAACACAAAAATGACAAAATTCACGCCAAGTTTTGTATGATTAGTGAACTGATAACGGAGTGCAATCTGCGAATGGATATTAAATTTAACAAGTTTTTAGATTAAAAAAAGTCACGAAAAATCATGAAGGTGGTAGCGGCGGCTGATATTAACTGATTGATTATATTAGAAAAATAAAGGCAATTATTCATGTCAATAAGTGACGATCATCAAACGCCCTGATGGGTATTCATGACACAAAAAAGCCAACCCTGATGACTGATGGGTATGTATTCTACATGGATTTTTTAGAAATAATATGGTAACAATAAAATGATCAATATTCATCGATTTGGCTAACTTGCCATCGCATCAATCGCCACAAAATTGGCTTGATGTTCATCAATCAAGTCTTGCACCATGGGTAGGCAACATCCACAGCAAGTACCGACAGACAGGCTGTCTTGTAGACCTTTTATGCCATTGATGCCTTGTTGTAAGGCTGTTTTGATTTGAGTATCTTTCACATCATGACAGATACATACATACATCGCTTCCTCTCCGCTACAAATGATTGCCACCATACCATCAAGTCGCACTCGCCTGATGATGAATACTTTTTTTTGGCACTACTATAACAGGAAGAATTCTTATTTTCAATATTTTTTAAGAATTTCTCTTATTCATGCCTGATGAAAACAAAAAAACTCAAAACATGTCAGTATGGCTTTTGTTGTCATATTTATGATGTGAAAACTTGGTTGAGTTATGGCATAATACAAAAAATGTCAAATCTAAAAAAAGGAATGGGTATGATCAGTGTGTTTGACTTATTTAAAATAGGCATTGGGCCATCAAGCTCGCATACGGTGGGTCCAATGGTGGCAGCAAATCGATTTTTGACATTGCTTGATGGAAAAATCAGCCATGTAAAGAGGGTTCGAATTGATTTGTATGGCTCATTATCAGCAACTGGCAAAGGACATGCGACAGATACAGCAATCATTTTAGGCTTGCTGGGTCATGTGCCACGCACCATTGACACAACCAAAACACAAGACTACCTACGACCCGTGCTTGAAGATGGCGACATGCAGTTGGCGGGTGTGCAAGCCATTGATTTTAATCATGATCGTGATATTGTTTGGTATGATGAGGTAACCTTACCCTACCATCCTAATGGCATGACTTTGACCGCCTTATTTGATGATGGTGAGTGCGTCAGTCAGACTTATTATTCTGTGGGTGGTGGATTTGTGCTGGATAATGATGAAATTCATCAAGAGCAAGCATTTGATGACCAGCAAAATTTCCCCCATCCTTTTAACTTTGCCTCTGAACTGTCTGCCATCTGTGCAGCCAAGGGGTTAAATATCGCTGAGTTGATGCTCATCAATGAGACGGCAATCCGATCGGAAGAAGAGGTGAGAAGCTATCTGACCGAAATATGGGAGGTGATGCAAGCTTGTGTCAATCAAGGCTGCCAAACAGATGGGGTTTTACCTGGTGGTCTGAATGTGAAACGCCGTGCCAAAACTTTGTACGACCAGCTTTCTAAAGAATATGGTCAGCCTTCTGATGGAGGACTTTTGGCGATGGATTGGGTGGATTTGTATGCCCTGGCAGTCAATGAAGAAAATGCCGCTGGCGGTAAAGTAGTTACCGCACCCACCAATGGTGCTGCTGGCATCATTCCTGCAGTGTTGCATTATTATCGTGGGTTCATTTCTTCGTTCAGCTATCAAGGCGTGCGTGAATTTTTGTTGGTGGCAGGGGCGATAGGTGCCTTGATTAAACAAAACGCATCCATCTCTGGTGCGGAGGTTGGTTGTCAAGGTGAGGTCGGCTCCGCTTGTGCAATGGCAGCAGCTGGCTTGGCTCATGTCATGGGTGGTAGTGTTGCACAGTGTCTTAACGCTGCTGAAATCGGACTTGAACACAATCTGGGGCTAACTTGCGATCCGATTGCAGGATTGGTACAAGTGCCTTGCATTGAAAGAAATGCAATGGCCGCCATTAAGGCAATTAATGCAGCACGCCTTGCTCTGCGTGGCGATGGCTCTCATCATGTGTCTTTGGACAAGGCAATTTTGACGATGAAAGAAACAGGGCGTGATATGATGGATAAATATAAAGAAACTGCTCGTGGTGGTCTTGCCATCTATGCGGATAATCGCATTCCGACAGCCAGCGTGGGTGTGGCGGTCGGATTTAGTCAATGCTGATTGTCAATCTTGAGTACGACTGGGTCTTTCACCAAGCGTTACCGTCAGCGTGAGTGGCTTGCCGTCTCTTAAAATACCTGCTTTGAGTCTAGTATTAGGGGTGTGTTTGGCAATGATGCCTGTTAGAGTATTTGCATTGCTGATCGACATGTCATCAAGACTGGTGATGATGTCTCCTGCTTTCATTCCTGCTTGTTCGGCAGGCGTGTTTTTCCATACCTGCGTAACCAAAACGCCTTGGCTTGGTTCCAAACTTACAGGGTCGTCTGCCATCTGTGCAATGCCAACACCCAACCAGCCACGACTGACTTTACCATGTGTGATGAGTGCGTTCATGACTTGTTCAATGATGCTTGTTGGAATGGCAAAGCCAATGCCCATAGAGCCACCAGAGCGTGAATAAATGACGGTATTGATGCCGATCAGATCACCGTTAGCGTCCACAAGTGCCCCGCCTGAATTACCAGGGTTGATGGCGGCATCTGTCTGAATGAAATCTTCAAAGCTACTTACGCCAAGTCCTGTACGCCCTGTTGCTGAGATGATGCCTTGTGTGACAGTCTGACCAACACCAAAAGGATTGCCAATCGCCAATGCCACATCGCCAACATTGATTGGCTGACTACGAAAAGTCAGTGGTTCAAGATCGTGTAAGTCCACCTTAATCACTGCCAAATCGCTGTCTTCATCACTACCGATGATTTTAGCATGAGTCTTTCTACCATCATTGAGTGCGACAATGATGTCATCAGCTTGACTGACGACATGCGCATTGGTTACGATATAGCCGTCTTTTGAAACGATGACACCAGAGCCAAGATTGGCACCCTGCTGTGCGTTTTGTCGACCATAGTAACGCTCAAAAAGCTCATTAAGCACAGGATCGTTCATATAAGGATGCTTGATGGTCTGGGTAGTATAAATATTCACAACGGATTTGGCGGCATGACTGACCGCATCTTTATATGAACTGACTGCTGGCGTGGAAAGCCTGTTGGCATCGGCGGTGGGTGGCACCCATGTTTTTTGACCTGTCATGGAGGGGGTGAGAGTTGTATTATTGGGTGTGTGATAAAGGAATGTCCAGCATAGCACTGCTACCAACATCATGGTAATGATCCAAGGTAAGATGATCCAAAAGCTGATGCCTTGCTGTTTTTTTGTGCTGATTTTGGTCAGTTTATTCATATCAATTCCTTAAAAAATAGCCCAAACAGTCATTAAATGGTTGTTCATTGAGGATATGATAGAAGACAAATATTGGGGTAATTTTACTAGGATAAAGGTATTTTTAGTAATTTTATGATGAAGTATGAATAACCACTACCAAAATTTGCATGATTTTATATAAGTTTGCACAATCATCAAAAAATCGCTAAAATGAAATGAATCAGCAAATAATCAACAGTGGAGTAACTCATGACTGCCATTTCTGCCAAAGACTTGTCAAGGTTTTGTGATGACTATCTGAATTCAAAAGAATTTGATGACTATTGCCCCAATGGGCTACAAGTCGATGCAGACACACCCATCACCAAAATCATCACAGGTGTTACGGCGTGTCAGGCATTGATTGATGCTGCGATTGCCCAACACGCCCAAGCCATCGTGGTTCATCATGGTTATTTTTGGAAAGGAGAGCCTGCACCTTTGATTGGCATGAAAGGCAAACGCATTCGCACTCTCATGCAGTCAGGCATCTCACTCATCGCTTATCACCTACCATTAGATGCTCACCCTAAGATTGGCAATAACGCCTTACTTGCCAAAGCACTGGACTTGAACATCACTGGTGCGTTGTATCCACATGAAAAACATCCTGTTGGCAACATTGCCACATGCCCACCCATCAGTCCTGATGATTTTGCCAATAAAATTAAGGAGAGATTAGGACGCTCTGCATTACATATTTGTAGTGGCAAGCAGACTTTGAGTAAGATTGGTCTTTGTTCGGGTGGTGCTCAAGACATGATTGAACAAGCTGCCAAGATGGGTTGTGATGCTTTCATCTCTGGGGAGATTTCAGAACGCACCACACACAGTGCCAGAGAACTTGGGTTGGATTATTTTGCTGCAGGTCATCACGCTACAGAAAGGTATGGCGTGCAGGCTTTGGGTGAGATCATTGCTCAACAATTTGGCATTAAAGCACAATTTGTAGACATTGATAACCCTGCTTAATCAAAATCTCATAAACAAAAAAAGCCATACCATCTTTATTGTATGGCTTTTTTATGTTGTTATTGATTGGGTACAGTTAGGGTTTGACCGATACGCAGACTGGCATTATTGTCAATGTCATTCATCTTGGCCAGCTCATCAACACTCACGCCATAGCGACGAGCCAAGGAGATGAGATTGTCTCCTGATCTGACACGATAAGTTGTTGTCAGCTTTGGTACTTTAATGCTCTGACCTTGACGAAGTTGAGTGTTTGCGGCAAGTCCGTTAAGTTTTGCAAGATCAGATACGGACATGTCATATTTCTTAGCAAGTCGTGTCAAATTGTCGCCATTTTGAATGGTGTAACTCTCTGTTTTGCTTGAAGCGTTTGAGTTGTTGGAAGTGGGCTTGGAAACCTCTTTTGTTGGTTGCGATGAGTTTGTGGCAGCAGGAATGGTGATCGTCTTGCCCAATATTAAAGTTGAGGTGCGAGTAAGATTGTTTGCTGCTGCCAGTTCGTCAATGCTGATGTTGTGTATGGACGCAACCGAAGTTAGGCTATCACCTGATTTGACGGTGTATTTTATGGGCTGGTTATTCAGTTTGCGACTGACGGTGGTTTTGGTCGCTGGCACTTTGATGCTCTGCCCTGCAATCAGACGAAAATTGCTGGAAAAATCGTTCAGTGTGGCAATGTCATTACTGCCAACCCCCAAAGAATTAGCAATGCCTATCAAAGTATCGCCTGCTTTGACGGTATAGTTTGAAACATTGGTGTTTGATGCACCATCATTGCGATTACGCTGTGTATTCTCCTTGCGTACAGGAGCTTTATTGGAGTTGGCAGTCTCTGATTTGGCTGGCACTTTAATACTTTGACCGATGAATAACCCTTGTGTTGGTTCAAGGTCATTTAAGGCTGCCAATTCTTGTACGCTCATCTCATATTGACGAGCCAGTAGGTTGAGACTCTCCCCTGCTTGCACTTTATGCGTCATGGTTTTGATGGCAGGCGTGGTAGCTTGCACAGCTTTTGGTTTGATTTTATTGGGGACGAGCCATAAGTTTTGACCGACTTGAACATGGGCATTGGTGGTTAAGTTATTGTAGCTTGCCAGCTGACTGATACTAAGGTTGTTTGTTGCAGCTATACCTATCAAAGTATCGCCTGCTTTGACGGTGTAGCGTTCGGCAGGTGCTGTTTTACGCTGGGTCGTTCTTTGGGGTGATGACGGCTTAGATTGAATTGGTTGAGTGGGTGGTGTGGCCGTCGAAGTGGTCGGTTTGGCGGCGTCATTTGTGTTTGTGTCAGACTGATGATTGCTGACTGTTGTATTGGGTGCGTTGACTTTTTTGGGTGTCGAGGGTGCAGAATAACTTAAAGTCTTGGTTTGTCCACGAGATTCTAAGACTGAGCTGGCAGTCTGTATGGCATCAAGCTGAATATTGCCATCCTTTGGATTGACTGGTTGCACGGCTTCATTGGTGCTTGATTGTATTTGAGCGGCGATGAAGTTACGCTCTTCTTGTGTGATGGCAGGTTCTTGCACGACGGTATTGTATGGCGTGATCTGTGCGATTGTCGTTGGTAATGTGTTGGACTGCATCAACTCTCTTTGTGAGCTGGTGTTTGTCTGAGTGCCTGTTTTTGGCAATACATATTGCGTGGTCTGTGCTGGTGCTGTTGCGATAGAATCACTAGCATATCCATGACCTGTGATGGCAGAGATTTTTTTATCGATTGATGTGCTTAGGCTGTCAGGAATGACGATGCGATTTGGACCAGCAACATCAACAACAAAATTGGTCAATGCAGGATTTAAAAGACGCAATTCATCAAAAGGCACACCTGTGATGGCAGACACCTCTTGAAGACTCACTCCATAATTGACAGGCACCGTTCTAAAATGTGAGTGATTGGCAATCGGTGGCAATCTGACACCATAGATTGATGGTGAAGCAACGATTTGCGACACAGCAATGAATCTGGGTACATAGTTCATCGTTTCAGCAGGTAATTTTAGGGACCAATAATCGGTCGGTAGTCCTGCTGCCTGATTTGCCTTGATGGCACGAGAAATGCGACCTGGACCTGCATTGTATGCTGCCAAAGCCAGTTCCCAAGAGCCGAATTGATTATAAAGACTGGTCAAAAAATCATAAGCAGCCCTAGTTGACTCAATGACATCACGGCGACCGTCATAGTTGACGCTTTGATTTAAGCCATAAATACGCCCTGTGCTTGGAATGAATTGCCAAAGACCAGCGGCGGCGGCGTTTGAAGTTGCTGATGGGTCGTAAGAGCTTTCAATGATGGGCAATAAGGCAAGCTCCGTGGGAATGCCTCTTCTTTCGGCTTCCGTTACTGTGTGGTGCAAATAGCGAGAAGCACGAGCGGTTAGGCGATCAAGATAACTTTGGCGACTATAAAACCAAGATTTTTGTGCTTCGATGCGTGCATTATAAGTATCGCCCATGCGATAACCACGACGAATTCTGTCCCATAAATCGCCATAGCGTTGAACGGTTAAGGCATCGCCTTCCACCATACTCATGTCGGTTGCTTGTAATAAGCTTTCTAATTCATCAAGCACCGCTTCGTCCAAAACGCCAGCATAGCCAGCATTCGCATTAAAAGACTGAGTAGCTGGGAGTGTTGGCTGTGTGTTTGTCGTATGTGTATTGGGCAGGTTGGTTGTGGTCGGTGTCAAAGTAGGCGTGGTGCTTGTCGTACTACACGCAGCTAAAAAATATGCCGACATTGCCAAGGCAAGAGGTTTCATCAGTTTAAGATTGGCAGTGTTTGTTGAGTGCCATTTAGTATTTATTGTATCATTGATGGTGGGAGATGAATGTGGCATGATAAAACCTTTTATGTACTCATTAAAAATAAAAAAATAAATTCATGACCGAGACAGATGAGTGGGTCATGATGGCATGAATGATGGCTTATAATGCATGATTTTTTAAGGATTATCAACCAAAAATGTCGATTCGCTTAAAAAGCCATCGGTCATGTCGCTATCAAAAGAACACAACCGATGACAAACAGTTGATTAAAATCGTTGATGGCATCCATCAATTAATGCTTACCTGTGCTGATGAACGCAACAAGACCGTGTTGTTGTCAGAATCGGCCAAAGTAACCTTTGAGATGGTTATAAGCTTGACAGGTCTGCTGTCTTGATACCAGGTCTCTGTTGTGCTGACTTGAGCTCTTGCTTGATTGCCCACAATAACGACATCACTGATTTGAATGTCATAGCGGTAATCTTTTGCTTTACCCCAATTCTTTTGTAGATATTGCAAGTAGGCGTTTTTACTCAGATCGGCAGAGTTGCCATTTCTGGTCATCTTAATGATGGCATCATCAGCAATCAGTCGAGAAACTTGACCGATGTTTTGACCATTCGCGGCTTTTTTCATGGCAGCTGCATAATTTTGTACAGATGACTCACTGATGGCATGGGCAGGCATGGCAACACATGCCAAGGACAAAGCCGATGCCATGGGGTACACCCACCGTCTGGCAGTCAATTTGCTAAGCACACCAATGGTTGTTGCCAGAGTACTTGCCAGAAGGGTTTTTTTAATGAGGTTGTTGGTATTTTTTTGAATCATTATGGTCGTCCTTTGTTAATCCAACGCCTAGCTGATGCTAGGTTGTCTTAAATTTGTCGCAGGCACTGATGATATTAAGTACGCACACCGTTCATGAAATTAGCATAACAAAGCAAATTTAAACAATCGTGGCTAAATGTAACAAATCGTTGCAGTTTTGGGCAAATCATGTACCCCCCTCACCGTTGCTTAATGCCATTCTTTATCGGTCTTTTGGTCTGTTTTTTAGATTGAACCGCTGATGACAAGTAAGATGTTTAAGACTCTATCTGTTCTAGTTTGGCACCAATGCGATTCATGCGTCGATCCATCAATTGCCTAGCCAGTGCTTGCATGTCATCAACACGGTCAAACTCATCAACAATCTCCAAACCAAGCAAGGTTTCAAGCACATCTTCTAAGCTGACCAGCCCCTTGACTTCACCAAACTCACCCACTGCCAGGGCAATGTGAATGCGCTGTTTTAGCATCATATCAAGCAAGTCAAACAACTTCATTTTGGCGAATACAAAAGGGATTTCTCGGCGAAATTTGCTCAGCGGTATGTGAATTTCTTGATTTGCCTTAGCAATCAATAAGTCAGATTTTAATACGAAGCCTGTCGCATGATCCAAGTCTTCATCAAAAATTGGAAAGCGAGAAAACGGCAATTTGGGCAAATTAGCAAACACATCGCCTACTGTCATCTTTTCATCAAAAGCCATCATCACCGAACGAGGTGTTACGATGTCTTCAACATTAATCATGCTAAGTGCCAGAGAATTTTTGATGATGCGTGTTTCAAGCTCACTCATCTGACCTAAGCTCTCACCTTGATTGGCAAGTGCGATGAATTCATGACGACTAAAAGTAGCTTGGGTATTGCCCCGAGTTAGCAGGCGAGAGATTTTTTCAGCAACCCAAACAATTGGCATGAGTGCAATATTGATGAATCGCACATAGTATGCAACAGGCATGGCAAAGCGTCGCCAATAAGTGGTGCCAAGTGTTTTTGGAATGATTTCTGTACCAATCAAAATTACCAGCGTCATCACCGCACTAAATACCCCAAACCACGCACTACCAAAGACAATCGTCGCTTGTGCTCCTGCGCCCAGTGAGCCTAGCGTGTGGGCGATGGTGTTGAGTGTCAAAATGGACGAGATGGATTTTTCAATGTTATTGATCTTAACATCTTCTAGCAACATCGCTGCTTTTGGATCGTCTTCTTTGAGAGTGTCTACATAAGAAGGAGTCATTGTCAACAAGGTAGCTTCTGACACCGAACAAATGAAAGAGAAAACTAACGATAAAGAGATGAAAAAAATCAGTAAGGCAATATTGGTTGCTGTTGGCGGTGCGTTGCTGGCTAAAGCAGAAGCAGAAAACAAAAACAACCAAAAAAAAGTAATAATCTGAATGAATTTTGTTCGGTGGCGGAACATATAAGATAAAATCATCAATGAAGGACTTGCTATATTAAGGCAAAATAATCAATACTGCAAGCATTCAATGTGAGATTTACTCACCAAACATAAAAAACATGCTTGTTAAAAATGAAATTGCATGGCGGTTCGGCGTAATTTTATGGTATGATATGCGTTATTTTTGCCTTTGGCATGCGTTTTTAAACTTAGAAGGAGTTTTTTATGTTGGAGTTATTCATTTCAAGTGCACACGCCAATAATGCTGCTGTGGCACAGCCAAATGCGTTTTTGCAAATCTTGCCGATGATTGCCATTTTTGCAATCTTTTACTTTTTAGTCATTCGTCCACAATCAAAGCAAAGAAAACAACACCGTGCCATGGTAGATGGTTTGGCGGTTGGCAATGAAGTGCTGTTCGCTGGCGGCTTAATGGGAAAAATCACTAAGATTGATGGAGAGTATGCCACAGTTGCCCTAAATCCAACAAACTCAATCAAAATCCAGCGTACAAGCGTCATCAGCGTTTTGCCTACTGGTACGATTGATCATATTTAATGAACCATCAAACCTACTTTGGTAGGTTTGTTTTTTTATTTTTGCACAAACATCAAAAGCTGGCATTTGCATGGCAAGTTTTTGATGCCAGTTTTGTGCCCAACCATAAGAATAACCTATGCAATACCCTGCCTGGAAATACATACTCATCGCTGTGGTGTTGGTCATCTCTGGCTTGTATGCCCTACCTAATCTCTATCCAGACGAACCTGCGGTACAGATCACAGGGGCATCAGCTGGGGTACAAATGACCGAAGATGTCTTAACACAATCAGAGGCTCTGCTGGATCAAGCAGGACTGTCGCATCATGATGGCAGCTTTGCCAATAACAGTGCTTTGGTACGCCTAAAAACCGCTGAAGATCAATTAAAAGCTCAAGAAGTACTTCGTCGTGAGCTTGGCGACAATTATGTCGTGGCATTAAACTTGGCTCAAACCACACCTGAATGGCTAAGAAATATCGGTGCTAAGCCAATGAAGCTAGGTCTTGATTTGCGTGGTGGTGTGCGATTTGTTCTTGAAGTGGATATGGCAAAAGCCTTAGAGCAAAGACTATCGACCGCCAGCCAAGATGTTCGCCGTAGCTTGCGTACTGAAAAAATCGCCATGAAAAGCTTACGCATTACTGATCATGGCATGATGCTTATTTTTGACGGTGATGATACTCGTCGCCGCGCCCAAACCATCTTGCAATCAAGCATGATGAATGATTTTGTTATGCGTCCTTTGGCAGATGTTGAAGGTGCTGCACTGGAGATGACCTATACAGAGGCAAAGCTTAATGAGATTAAGCAGTACGCTGTCGGTCAAAACTTAACAACTTTGCGTAATCGTATCAACGAACTGGGCGTGGCAGAAGCACTGGTCCAATCCCAAGGCGATAATCGCATTGTTGTTGAGTTACCTGGCGTGCAGGATACTGCTGAAGCTAAAAGAGTGCTTGGGCGTACCGCCAACCTTGAATTTCGCATGGTAAGTGATGATGCTGATGGCTTTACTGGTGGCATTGCCCCTGCTGGTACAGAGGCCTACCCTTTTGGCGACCTAAATGGTCCACCGATTTTATTAAATCGCCAAGCCATTGTAACAGGCGAAAAGGTTCAAGGCGCTCAAGCAGGTCTTGATGAGAATGGTCGCCCACAAGTCGCCATCAATCTGGATGCCGCAGGCGGTCGTCTTATGCAAAATGCGACTCGCACAAGTGTTGGCAAACAGATGGCCGTACTGTTTATTGAAAATAAGCAACGCATCAGCTATGAAACAGATGCTGAAACAGGCGAAACCAAGGAAGTGCGTACACCATATGCTGAAACCCGTGTCATTAATCGCG
This sequence comes from Moraxella oculi, assembly GCF_023336735.1. Classification (GTDB taxonomy): domain Bacteria; phylum Pseudomonadota; class Gammaproteobacteria; order Pseudomonadales; family Moraxellaceae; genus Moraxella; species Moraxella oculi. The sequence goes on from NZ_JAMBAQ010000001.1 coordinate 194,108, forward strand.
CCAACATCAATGCCGTCTTAAGGTCATCATTTGTCATCACAGGCTTAGATTCAATCGCTGAGGCAGATGAGCTTGCTCTGTTGCTTCGCTCAGGGGCTTTGGCGGCACCGATGTATTTTGTTGAAGAACGAACCATCGGTCCATCACTTGGTCAGGATAATATTGACAAGGGTGTAATGGCATCACAGATTGGTTATCTGCTGGTATTTTTATGGATGATTGTTTTTTATCGTGCCTGTGGTGTGATTGCCAACATTGCACTTGCCCTAAACATCGTCATGCTTGCAGCCATCATGTCTATTTTAGGCTCATCTTTAACTCTGCCTGGCATTGCGGGGATTGTCCTAACCATGGGCATGGCAGTGGATGCCAATGTGTTAATTTTTGAGCGTATCCGGGAAGAGATAGATGCTGGTTCAAGACCCAAATCTGCGATTGTGGCTGGTTTTGATCGTGCATTTAGTTCCATTTTTGATGGTAACATCACAACTTTGCTGGTGGCGTTCATTTTATTTGCTGTTGGCACAGGCCCAATCAAAGGCTTTGCGGTAACACTTGCCATCGGTATTGTTACTTCGCTGTTTACCGCCATCATTGTTACTCGTGCCCTCATGCAACTTTGGTATGGCTATCGTAAAAACTTAACAAAAATAAGCATTGGTTAGGAGGCTGTGATGACTGATGAAAATAATCCGATCGAACAGTCATTAAATGACAAAGAGAATCGTCGTCGTCGTGGACCTCGCCGTGATGGTAAAGGCAATAATGCACGAGCCAATGAGCAGGCACTTGGCGATAAAGACATCATTCGTACTGATGAAGCTACCGAAAAAGCAGGTGGAGCAAAGCTCATTGGCAATCGTCGCATTTTGCCTTTTATGAAGCTTGAGCTGCCCATGATGGCATTTTCCATCATTTTGGTGATTGCCAGCATTGTTGCCATTGCGGTTAAAGGGCTGAATCTTGGTCTTGATTTTACTGGCGGTGTGTCAGCAGGCGTTCATTATGAGCAGCCTGTTGAACAAGCCCAAGTTGTCTCTGCTTTATCAGAAAAAGGCTTTGATGATGCTGTCGTGCAATATCTTGGTACGCGTAGCGAACTGCTTATCCGACTACCCCCTCAAGATACGAAAGATCCAGAAGGACTAAGCCAAGAGCTGACAAATGCTTTAAATCTAAGCGCCAATCCTGCCAGCGTGGATAATATCAGCATCATCGGCAGCCAAGTTGGTCAAGAAATATATCTGGATGCCATATTGGCACTTGGTTTGGCATTGGCGATCATGATGATTTATGTGTCAATCCGTTTCCAGTTTAAATTGGCACTTGGTGCGGTAATTGCACTGTTTCATGATGTGATTGTCGTATGTGGGCTGTTTGCCATTTTTGGCTGGCCTTTTGACTTGACTGTCTTAGCGGCTGTACTTGCCTTAATTGGTTATTCGGTGAATGACACCATCGTGGTCTATGACCGTATCCGTGAGAACTTTCGTCGTGTGCGTGGCCTGACCCCTTATCAGGTGGTGGATTTGTCCTTGACTGAGACTTTGCGACGCACCATCATGACATCGGGTACGGTCTTTGTGGTGGTGATTGCACTATTATTCTTAGGTGGTGAGAGCCTGTACTGGTTTGCACTGGCCCAATTTATCGGTACGATTGCAGGTACTTATTCATCAATGTACATCGCAAGCTCAATACCTTTACGCTTGGGGCTGTCAAGAGAAGACTTTGTGGTTCAAGTCAAGCCTGAGTTTACAGAAGAGGTGGTGGTATTTGCTGATCCTGAGATTCAAAACGCCAAAGACTAAGTCAGTATGATACAAGACATCTTCATGTCATAATGGAGATGTCTTTTTTATTATGCGTGATGAATGTATTGACATTACTGTTCTTGACTTTTTTAACTTTCAGGATTGTGGCATGATGTGATACGCCATCAACATTCATATTATTTGGTCATGATGATCCTATGATACACCCAATCAATCAATTTTTTCAGCGTCTTTCCCCAACAGTACAAGGCTATCTATTGGTTCTGTTCACCATGTGTGTGTGGGGAAGTTTTAGTTTATTATCCAGAGTAACGGTGCAGTGGCAGGTGGCGATTTGGGATGTGATGGCCATGCGCTTTGGTTTTGCCGCCTTGATTTTGTTACCGTTATTGTGGAGAAAAAAAGACTGGCGTTTTTTGTTCAGCTTACGCATCATATTACTTGCAATGGTTGGCGGCGTTGGCTATAGTTGCTTGGTCTATACAGGATTTGCATTAGCACCCGTTGTGCATGGTGCGGTGTTTTTAAATGGCATGATTCCTGTTGCAACCGCCCTACTGATTTGGCTGTTTTTTGGCAGTCGTCCTGATGCGGATACTAAGATTTCTTTATGGATAATCATTTTGACTGTACTGATGATGACTGGCATGATTTTGATGGGGGCTTATACATTCAATCTTGGTGATGTGATTTTTTTGGCATGTGCGTTTTGTTGGTCTGGATTTGGCATTTTAATCAAACACTGGCAACTGACACCTTGGCAGACACTATGTGGGACGGTGATGTGGTCTGCGATGATTTATTTGCCAATTTATACGCAGTTCATCGGTTTTTCATCACCCAATGCCAGCTTGGTACATTTGATGATTCAGGGGTTGTTTCATGGTGTTTTGGTGATGATTGTCGCAACCATTACTTATGCCATGGCGGTGGTCAGACTGGGTGCATTCATGGCAGGAGGCTTATCATCATTAGCCCCATTCATTGCCGCCATCATTGCCGTGCCACTTTTGGGCGAGACATTAAATGCAGTCATGGCACTGGGACTTATTGGTATGGGGTTGGGGACGGTGCAGCCTTGGCGGTGGCTTAGAAAAAACAGGCATTGACATTGCTTATTAAGATTTTTTAAAATAACTCAAATCCGTGAACGAGACTAGACAAATGAACACCCTAAACGCAATCGCCGTATACTGCGGCTCAAATTTTGGCAACACCCCCAATTATTATCATGCTGCCAAACTGATGGGCGAAACACTTGCCAAGCTAAACATCAGTCTTGTTTACGGTGGCGGTAATGTTGGGCTGATGGGTGCGGTTGCTGACAGCGTGCTAGAACATGGCGGCACTGCCATAGGTGTCATACCTACATTTTTAAAACAAAAAGAAGTTGCTCATTTCGGATTGACCACGCTCATCGAAACCTCAGACATGGCAACACGCAAGTATAAAATGATTGAGCTGGCAGATGGATTCATTGCCATGGCAGGCGGCATTGGCACATTTGAAGAGCTTTATGAAGTGTTATCACTCATGCAGCTTCGCCAGCATGAAAAGCCAATCGGCATTTTAAATACCAATGGATTTTTCGACAATTTTTTGGCAAGTCTACAACAGTGCATTGATGAAGGATTCATGCCACAAGCAACCATGGATTTCATCTGCGTGTCTGATCATCCTAATGATTTGATTCAGAAAATGCGTCAATTTCAATTTATTGATGCACAAAAATGGATACGCCCTGCTTGGCTTGACGCATAAAACTAATGACTTAGTGTTGCCACAACACCAAATAACCGACCTTTAGTATGCTTAAACTCACTGGAAATAACGACAACACAGCCATTTTTTAATAAATTATAAAAAATAATACAAAAAACACTTGCAATAAAAAAAAACGAATGTACACTATATTTGTCTAAAAAAATGCGTTTTTTGGCGTATTTTTTGAGTTTTTAACCGAACAACGCTCTTTCTAAGCTTTTGCTAGGTATTCTTGAAAAAATTTGTTACAATAAATGAGTGTTATTCATTCCTTCATTTGAGTTAAAAAAGGTGGTGCTATGGACATCAAAAAAATCCGCGAACTGATTGATTTAATGGAAGAAAAAGACTTAGTCAGCTTAGAGTATGGTCATGATGACAAATTTGTCAATCTTACTCGCAATGTGGCTGTCCATGCCATTTCTCCCACACCAATTGTCGCCTCTGCCCCTGTTGCTGAAGCCCCTGCTCAAAAGACTCCAAGTGGTAAAGTTGAAACTTCGCCAATGGTTGGTGTGTTTTATTCAGCTCCCAGCCCAAATGATCCGCCATTCGTTAAAGTCGGTCAAAAAGTACAAGCGGGTGATCAACTTGGCATCATCGAAGCCATGAAAATCATGAATCCTTTGGAAGCCACGCAGTCTGGCATCATTGAAGAAATATTGGTCAATAATGCTGAAGTGGTGCAGTTTGGTCAGCCAGTCATTCGCTATAAGGCTTAATTTGGGAAGTTTATCATGATTAAAAAACTTCTGATTGCCAATCGTGGTGAGATTGCATTACGCATTGTGCGAGCCTGTAAACAGTTGGGCATACAAACCGTAGGTGTGTACTCTACGGCGGATAAAGATTTGATGCACTTGCGTTTTGTTGATGAAGCGGTTTGTATTGGTGATGCTCCCTCATCTCAAAGCTATCTCAATACCAATGCCATACTATCTGCCGCTGAGGTTACAGGTGCAGATGCCATACATCCTGGTTATGGTTTTTTGTCTGAGAATGCTGACTTTGCCGAGAAAGTTGAAGAAGCTGGACTGACCTTTGTTGGTCCACATGCCGATCATATTCGCTTGATGGGCAATAAGGTTTCTGCCATTAACGCCATGAAAAAAGCAGGCGTACCTACCGTGCCAGGCTCTGTCGGTGCCATCACTTTGCATAATGCTGAAGAACAAGCTAAAGCCATTGGCTTTCCGCTGATTGTTAAAGCAGCGGCTGGTGGCGGTGGTCGTGGCATGCGTGTGGTGGAGCGATTTGAAGAGTTGATTAACCAAGTACAAGCAGCCAAAGCAGAAGCTGAAAGTGCCTTTGGTGATGACACGGTTTATATGGAACGCTTCTTAAAAAATCCACGCCATGTTGAAATACAAGTGCTGGGCGATGGCAATGGGAATGCCCTACATTTATTTGACCGTGATTGTTCATTACAGCGTCGTCATCAAAAAGTGCTGGAGGAAGCTCCTGCTCCAGGTATTCCAGATGACATCAGACAGCCAATCCTAGATGCGTGCGTGCGTGCGTGCGAACAAATCAAGTATCGTGGTGCAGGAACTTTTGAATTTTTGTATGAAGATGGTCAATTCTTTTTTATTGAGATGAATACTCGGGTGCAGGTAGAGCATCCTGTCACAGAAATGATTACAGGCATAGATATTATTTCTGAGCAACTAAAAATCGCTGCTGGATATGGTCTGTCTTATCGCCAAGACGAAATTACCATTCGCGGACATGCCATAGAATGTCGTATCAATGCCGAAGATCCAAAAACTTTTATGCCCTGCCCTGGAAAAATTGACGGTCTTTTCATTCCAAGTGGTGCAGGCGTGCGTTTTGACAGTCATTTGTATCAAGGATATGCCATTCCAAGTTATTACGATTCAATGATTGGCAAGCTCATCTGTCATGCACAAACTCGTCATCAAGCAGTCGCTAAAATGTTGCATGCACTTGATGAACTGGTGATTGAAGGCATCAAAACCAACATTGCCTTACATCGTGATGTGATTTTACAAGATGCTGATTTTGTCCAAGAAGCACAAAACATTCATTATCTAGAAAATCACTTACTAAAAGCAAAATGATTAATTGCCATCATTTGTCAAACACAAAGGAGTATTCCTTTGTGTTTTTTATGACCAAATATCTTTGTCAGATTGACGATTTTTTTGGTGTTTAAGCCAGATGAAACGCCATGACTGACGCTGCTGTCTGGCAATCGCATGTCTTTGACGAATGGCTTGTTTTACTAGGCGCTTAGCACGAATGTTGGCAGGGTGATGTTTTTTCTGCATTGTGTCACGGCATGATGATTTGGATGATTTTGTTATGATCAATGGCTTGTATGGGTACTTTTCATCATTTTTTTAAGAACTATTGGTTAAAATACGCCATAAGAACCTCTAAGCATTTTTTGGTTTTGGTTGGTAACTGTTCATTGGTGCTGCTAATGGCATTTAAGGTTAAGCTCGGCAACGCATAATCAGCAAGTATGGGAATGAGTTTGCCATCATCAATGTAGGATTTGGCATTAAGTTCATTTGCTTTGACAATGCCATGGCCTGATGACGCCAAAGACAATGCAATCTGCTGGCTGTCAGTGATGAGTCGTGAATTCATACGAATGCTGAATTTTTTACCATCTTGTTGAAATTCTAGGTTTTTGCTCGCTTGTTCACCATCTGCAATGAAAGCATGAGTAAAAAGATCTTTGGGCGTGCTGATGGCTTGATGTTGCTTCAAATAATCTGGCGACGCCAGCAATATTTGCCCAATCTTAGTCAGGCTAATACCTCGTGAATGATTTTCTAGCACGATTGTCAAATCAATGCGATTGTCAATGGCGTTTGGCGTATCCGTACAAGAGATGATGCTGAGTGATAGTTTTTCATGCTCTGCCAGCCATCGACTTAATGCAGGGATCACAAATCCGTGAGCAATCTCTGTTGATGTGGCGATTCTAAGCATGCCAGTCATTTTGGCTTTTAATTGATTGATATTCTCTCGCCCTTCTTCTGCAGATTTCACCATCTGTAAGGCGGCGTGGTACAGACCCTCTCCTGCTTCACTCAAACTCAACTTGCGAGTAGAACGGTACAATAATACCACATCCAAATCCTCTTCAAGTGAGCGTATTTGCTGACTGACCGCACTGGTCGTAATGCCCAACTCTCTGGCAGCCGCACCAAATGAACCATGACGCACAACGCTGGCAAATACCGCCATGCCTCGCAATTTTTCTAACATAACACACCGTTACCTTTATCCAATCGTCTATCCCACCAAATTAGTGTTTGTCATCAGACATGCTTACCCATTAAGCAGGTTCATTTTTTTCATTTTATGCCAAATGGGTAGAGATTAAGTTTTTGTATGAATTTTATGAATCAAGCGTTAATTTTATGCTTGATAAAATTGGCCTGCCATCATCAATGATATAGCCTTGTTGCCAGAGTTGTTGTACGACAGGACTTTCAATGATCTGATGTTTGGCATTGATAATCACCGCAGCTTCACGCTCCTGCTGCCGTATGTAAGGAGTGGTGCTTCTTTGTTCATCTGTTAGTATCGGCAATTCATCAACCAGCGTCATTTTTGGCAAACGCTCACAAATCTTAGCTTTGGCGGAATTAAAACTGGTAGTCACTTGGGCATTATGACTGTCTACGCATAGTGTGCTGATGCCATTCATGCTTCCTACCATCTGACTGTGATTTAGCAACGCCAATTCATCATTATCAAACAAGCCATCATGACGAGCCACCGACAGCCAGTAATCCCATTTTTGAGCATTCCATTCACCTTCAAGTTTGATGGGCGGTGCAAGCAGTTGGGCTTGCAAAATGGATTTTGGACTTTCTGATGAGAGGGAGTTTTGATTTTCTTTAATAACAGGCATCGATTGTTGCACCTTTAAATCTTGATCCTCCTTGATCAAATCAGCGTTCAGATGCTCTTTACCTTCATCAATGGCGATGCTTGGCTTGGTCGTCTCATCATACAACACATCATCATTTAAGTCATCATTTGGTGTGCTCATACCCTCTTTGGGTAGGATATTTTGCCTCCCATCATGGCTAATATCAGCGACGGAATCATTGTCATGGATTCGCAAGACTGCTTCATCATGCGGGTGATTTAGACATTCTTCATCTTCTAGAATGTCCTCCTTGACAGGGGTATTGGTGGACTGGTGATGATCTTGCACCATGCTAGCATCGATTTGACTTTCAGGATCGTGTTTTTGCGTTGCTTCATGAGATGGGGAGTGTGTCAGATGAACAGATTCTTCATCAGTTAAAGGTCGAAAAGCCAGCAGTCTTAGAATGCCCATTTCAAGAGCTTGCATGGGGGTGTTTGCCAAACGCACGCCGTCTCTAGTTTTGATGGCAATCTCATAATACAATTGCAAGACTTCAGCAGGGATTTTTTGTGCTAATTTTTCGAATGCCAGCTTTTGCTCGTCATTTTTATCCATGGGCAATGGCAAGTACTGTATGATTGCAAGCTCATGCAACGCATTGACCAGCCTATCTAGTACTGCCACAGCATCTGCCATTTGCTGTCTTAATCGTGTGATGTGATTGGCCACATGAGCGGTATTGCCTACATAAATGTCATCAATCAAAGACAAGATATCCAGACTGCCCACCAATCCCAGCATCTGATTGACACCATCATCACTGATGGCACCACCACCAAAAGCAATCGCCTGATCCGTCAAGGACAATGCGTCACGCACCGAACCTTTGGCAGATTCGGCAAGTTGCCACACCGCTCTATCAGTATGATCAATGTGTTCTTGACTAAGAATGTGACTAAGATGTGCATGCAGCTGCTCTTGGGATAGCGGACGCAGTACAAACTGCAAACATCGAGATACGATGGTGATGGGTATTTTTTGGGGATCGGTGGTTGCTAGAATAAATTTAACATGCTCAGGTGGCTCTTCCAAAGTTTTTAAGAGTGCATTGAACGAATGCGTAGAAAGCATATGCACTTCATCAATCAAATAAACTTTATAGCGACCTTGAGTGGGGGCATAAGGAACATTTTCCAAAAGATCTCTGGTGTCTTCAACCTTGGTGCGGCTGGCAGCATCAATCTCAATCAAATCAATGAATCGCCCATCATCAATATTCATGCAGGCATCGCATTGCCCACAAGGCTTACTTGTGATGCCTGTCTCACAATTCAGACATTTGGCCAAAATGCGTGCAATGGTCGTCTTACCCACCCCTCTGGTACCTGTGAATAAATAGGCATGATGCAGTCGCCCTGTCTCAACTGCGTTGGAAAGTGCATGCCATACATGACTTTGCCCAAGAAGTTGGCTAAAGTTTTTTGGTCGGTATTTTCTGGCTAGAACTTGGTACTGTGGCATCGATCAAACACTTTTTTTAAATAATGGTCAAAAGTCATATTGTAACTTAAAATCCATAAGAATAAAAATTGAATTTATCGTGATTTTATGCCATATCTAACTGTCAATAATCGTCCGGCATTTTTGCCAATTTAAGTTTTTTATGCCAAATCAGCTCCTCATCACTCATCATCAAGACATTTGATAAGTAAGTGCCATAGTGATGGCTTTGAACACATATGAATGATAACACGATCTCCCATGCTCACCCACACCTGTATCAGGCAGTCTTTGCCAAGTGTTGTGCTTGGTCTGTCATGCAGCTCATCATGATTAAAGATTAAAAACAGCAGTATTTGATTGCACACCTGCCACGCCAAAGTAACGATGCACATGACTGCTCCTAACGAATGATTTTGATGTCGATTGATAGTTACTAATTTTTAAAAAAGGCAGGCATTAAAAAAGGCAGTGATGCCACTGCCTTCATGCCAACACTACGCTTTGTGTCGCATATGTGGAAATAAAATCACATCACGAATGCTTGGTGCGTTGGCAAATAGCATGACGAGACGATCAATACCAATGCCTTCACCAGCGGTTGGCGGCAAGCCATATTCCAATGCTTCGATAAAGTCGGCATCATAATGCATCGCCTCATCATCACCAGCATCTTTTTCGGCAACTTGCTGTCTAAATCGTTCGGCTTGATCGATGGGGTCGTTTAATTCTGAAAAACCGTTTGCCAATTCTCGTCCACCAATAAAGAATTCAAAACGGTCGGTAATGTGTGGGTTGTCATCATTACGGCGAGCCAATGGAGAGGTTTCGGCTGGGTACTCGGTGATAAAAGTTGGCTGGCGTAACTTTATTTCTACCGTCTCTTCAAACACGATGGTTTGTAATTTACCCAAGCCAAACGATGGTTTAACTTCTTCTTTTAGCGTATTTTTGACGAAATCCGCCAAAAACTCACGGTCATTAATATTTTCCAAAGTCAGATTCGGATTGTATTTTAAAATGGCCTCGCTCATTGGAATTTTAGCAAATGGTGCTTTAAAGCTAAATGTTTCATCTCCATAAGGCACATCAGTCGTTCCCAAAATGTCGATTGCCAGTTTTTCAAGCATGTTTTCGGTCAGTTGCATCAAATCTTTATAATCAGCATACGCTTGATAAAACTCAATCATCGTAAATTCAGGATTGTGTCGAGTAGAAACACCTTCATTTCTAAAGTTGCGGTTAATTTCAAAAACTCGTTCAAATCCACCAACAACCAAGCGTTTTAAATAAAGTTCAGGGGCAATACGCAGGTATAACTCCATGTCCAATGCGTTATGATGGGTTATGAATGGACGAGCAGACGCACCCCCTGGAATGATGTGCATCATTGGCGTTTCCACTTCCATAAAACGCTCATTCGCCAAATACTCACGAATGCCAGCAACCACTTTTGAGCGAATCTCAAAAGTTTTACGCGTGTCTTCATTCACCATCAAATCCAAATAACGCTGGCGATATTTAACCTCTGTATCACTCAAGCCATGAAATTTATCAGGCAAAGGGCGCAGTGATTTGGTCAGTAATTCAAAACTTTCCAAATGAACATACAAATCGCCCTTGCCAGAACGACCAATATAACCACCACCTGCAACAATGTCGCCCAAATCTAAGGACTTGATGAGATCTAAAGTATCGGCGTCCAGCCCTTTTCTATCCACATAAAGTTGAATGCGTCCAGTCATGTCCTGAATGACGATGAACGAACCACGATTGAGCATGACTCGCCCTGCGACAAAAGCATGGACTTTCTCGCCATTTTCAATGGCTTGCTTGTCCATACCTTCAAATTGGGTTTGCAAATCTTGAGCATAATCCTTACGCTTAAAAGTATTTGGATAAGCGGTTTTGCCATGTGTTTTGGCTTTATTTTCCAGCTCTTTTAATTTGGCAAGTCGCCCTGCGATCAAATCGTTTTCGCTGATTTTATTTTCAGAGTTTTGGGGTTGGTTTGACATAATGAGAACCTTAACTTTATATTAGAAAAAATATCATAAAATTCAGTAAGTTTGGGGCATGGGCTACGATACTACCTATTTGATTGATTTTTATGCCACTTGTTCAATCAATGTTGTTTGACTACCATAGGTGTTGCTCATTCTGGGGTAATTTTTGTGTAATTAAGTTAAAAATAATTACCCTTAAAACAAAACAATATCATTCCCCACCAATACTTGCCATCAAATCTGCTTGATGCTCTCTTAATAAACCATCTAAAAGCTCACTCAAATCCCCCTCCATGATGGCATCTAGCTTATACAAGGTGAGATTGATGCGATGGTCGGTCATACGTCCTTGTGGAAAATTATAAGTACGAATGCGTTCCGAACGGTCGCCAGAACCCACCAAGTTGCGTCTCATATCACTCGCTTGGTCAATTTGGGCTTGGACCTTGGCTTGTTGAATTTTAGCGACAAGCATTTTCATCGCTTTGTCTTTGTTGGCGTGCTGTGAGCGTTCTTGTTGGCATTCAGCCACCACACCTGTTGGGATATGCGTGATTCGCACGGCAGAGTCAGTGGTATTGACATGCTGACCACCTGCCCCACTTGAACGATAAGTGTCGATCCGTAGGTCGGCAGGGTTAATCTCAACCGTATCATCAATTTCTACTTCTGGCATGATGGCAACAGTGCATGCCGAGGTATGAACTCGTCCTTGAGATTCAGTCGCTGGGACTCGCTGGACACGATGAGCACCGCTTTCAAATTTTAAACGACCATAAACACCCACGCCTGACACACGGCTGATAATTTCCTTATATCCACCATGTTCGCCCTCATTGGCGGATAGCACTTCTACTTGCCAGCCTTGTGATTGTGCATATTTTTGATACATGCGAAATAAATCACCGCTAAAAATGGCTGCTTCATCGCCACCTGTGCCTGCACGGATTTCCAAAAACGCCGTTGCCTTGTCATTCGGATCTTTTGGAAGCATGAGTACATTAAGCTTCTCATTCAAGGTGGCAATCCTAGCTTTTGCATCATCAACTTCATCTGCCGCCATCTCTTTCATTTCAGGGTCGGATAGCAGTTCATTGGCGGTATCAAGGTCGCTTTCAGCTTGCAACAGATCTCGCCAAGCGTCAGTAATTTCGCTTAACTCGCTATGTTCCATAGAAAGGGCGCGAAATTTTTTGCCATCAGAAATGGTCTCAGGGTCTGATAGGAGTGCGGTAACCTCCTCAAAGCGGTCGGACATTTGATCTAAGCGAAGGCGTAGAGATTCTTTCATTTTTTTATTCAATGACTGTCTGTAAATCGGTTATTTTGCCATAAAATGATAAGTTTTGCATTAATTTTTGATATAATTAGGCATAAATTTTAGACCGCTGGTTTTGATTTTTTATCATTTTGACATTAAAAAACATCAGGAAAAATAATGAAAGCAATCATCCTAGATACAGAGACAACAGGCTTGAGTGCGCCGCATGCCACAGAGATTGCATGGATTGAGATTGAGACGAATTTTATGGCAACAGGATCGTCATTTAGTCAAAGATTCAATCCTTTAAAGCCCATTGAATCTGGTGCAAGTCGAGTTACTGGCATTCATGACAATGATGTCAAAGATGCTCCACCACATACGACTTTTAGACTGCCTAAGATTGATTATTTGATTGGTCATAACATTCGTTATGATATGGGCGTGCTACAAAATGCAGGCGTGGATTTATCACGCATCAAACCAATTTGCACCTGTAATCTGGCAAGGAAATATTTTGGTGAATTGTCCAAATTTAGTCTTGGTGCATTATTGATACATTTTTATCCTGATGATCAATTCAATTACCAAAATAACGCACACGGAGCATACCATGATGTACTATTCACCCATAAGGTACTGACTGCTCTTAATCAAAGGATTGGTGCTGCTGATTTTGAGGCATTGTTTTTAAGCTCTCTGCCCACAAAAATGCCTTTTGGCAAACATAAGGGTAAAGCTTTCGATGCCATACCGGATCAATATAAGCAATGGTTATTAACCATAGACATTGATATGGCATTAAAAACTGCACTACTTCAATCAATGAGCATATGATCACATACGCCGAGACAGCCAAACGCCACTTTCGATGTGATGCGTATAAGGAAATTGATCAAACAAGGCCATGCGTCTGATATCATGCGTTTGTGTTAGTGTAAGTAAATTGTCAAACAGCGTGTCAGGGTTGCAAGAAATATAAATGATGTTGTCAAAGTCTTGTAAAATTTTCAAAGTTTGGTCATCAACACCTGCCCTAGGTGGATCAACAAAAACCGTATTGAACGCATAATCATTCATATCAATGCCTGCTTCCAGCAGTCGCCTGAACTCACGCACGCCTTTGTGTGCTTGACCAAAATCCTCAGCAGACAGCCTTGCAATATCAATGTTGCTGATGCCGTTATGTGTGATTGCCCACCTGGCAGCATTGACTGACGATTTTGACAACTCGGTTGCCAATACTTTCTTAAAATATCCAGACAAAGGCAAAGTGAAATTGCCGTTACCACAATAAAGCTCTAACAAATCCTGTTTGTTAGCAATGCTATCAGCCACATCACAAGCAAAATTTAGCATGGCCTGACAAACTTGGGCATTTGGCTGGCTAAATCCCCCTTCAATTTGCTGATAATAAAATGTCTGCTTGCCACCTTGAACCTCCACCGTCATCTGCTCAATCACAAAATCATCAGAGATGACAATCTTTTGGCCACGGCTGCGACCGATGATTTTTATGCCTAAGCGATCTGCCAAAGCCCCTGCCAAATCCTGCCATGTTTGATCCAGTTTTTTATGATAAATGAGTGAGACAAGCATGTCTCCTTTTAAGGTATTTAAAAAATGAATTTCAAAAATTCGCTCCGATAGCACAGCATTCGCCTTTAATTCAGTCAAAAGCACGGACATCAATTCGTTAATCTGCCGAGTGGCGATTGGAAATTCATCAAGGCGAATCACGGTCTTTTTGCCTGCCTCATCACGCTCAAACATCGCATAAAACATGTCATCATCACTGTGCCAAATACGAAATTCAGCACGCATACGAAAATGGCTTATTGGTGATTGATGAATTTCAAGCATTGGTGGCTCAAAACAGGCAAATTGTTTTTGAATGCGTGCAACTTTATTTGCAAGCTGTGCTTGATAAGTGTTGTCGTTCATGATGGGTGCGGTCATTTTTTTGTTTACCATAGATGATAAAAATCAACTCATCATGGTGAATAAGTTGATGGTTGATTGAATGTTAAGATGAGAGTTATTATAACAGATGGTTTATGTTTTATACGAGTGTTTTTTGGTTTTGTTCTATAACATGGATTATGTTAAATAATAAGTTCAAATCAGCTCCAAATGGAGATATAAAAATCCCCCTAAAAACTATTGTCCTTAGGGGGATTTTGATGAGGCTGTCTTAAAATGATTGGTGGTCAAACTTTCTTGATGATGACCGAACCGATGGAATACCCTGCCCCAAATGAGCAAATCACTCCCAAATCACCAACATTCACGCCCTCTTGATATTCATGAAAGGCAATCATTGGGCTGGCAGAACTGGTATTGCCATACTCAGCGATGGCAATTGGTGCGATGCTCTTATCCGCATCCTTGCCCATGACTGTACGCAAGATGAGATCTATCATATTGATGTTGGCTTGGTGTAGCCATAGGCGTTTAACTTCATTGACGGGAATGTGATTTTCCGATAAATGTGTGCTGATGATTTCCGATACTTTCGGACAGACTTCTCGAAAAACCTTACGCCCTTCTTGTGAAAATAATTTATCCGTTACTGGCTCTTTGATATCAAAGTGCATGTCTTGACCAGATGCCAAGTACTCACTTCTGTCCATAAAGCCGTATTCATTTTTGATGTTGGTAGAAAATTGAGTGTATAACTTACAGTCTAAAATTTCATACCCTTTTGGCGTATCAAGTTCTTCGATGATGGTTGCGGCTGCAATGTCGCCAAAAATGAAATGGCTGTCACGATTTCGCCAGTTGAGATGCGCAGAGGTAACCTCAACATTGATGACCGCCACACGCTTTGCCACGCCAGCTTTAATCATGCCAACCGCCTGTGCAATGCCAAAAGTCGCCGCACTACATGCCACATTGGTATCAAAGGCAAAGCCGCCCACCATGCCAACAGCATGCTGAATTTCAATGGCAATCGCTGGATAGACACGCTGAAAATTTGAACAAGCACAAATGACGCCATCCAAATCCCCACCCTTCAATCCTGCATTGTCAAGAGCTTGGTTAAGTGCATTCACCCCCATCTCTGCCATGATAGACAACTCTTCGCCAAGCTTTCTGGCTGGCACGACTGGCGCCATGATTTTTGGGTCCAAGATGCCTTTTTTATCAATGACATAACGAGACTTGATGCCTGATGCTTTCTCAATAAATTCCGCACTAGAGTGCTGCAATGCCATTTTTTCGCCTGCTTCAATAGCGGCTGCATTTTGAGTGTTATAGTCGTCCACATAAGTATTGAATGCCGCAACCAATTCTTCATTGGTGATTTTGTCTTTTGGCTTATGTAAGCCTGTGGCGGTAAGATAAATTGCCATATGTTTTCCTTACTCTTGGTTCTTGGTCAAAAAAGACTTCGTCAGTTTACCATAAAAATGTAAGCATTTGTAAAAAAATACAGTCGTTTACAACTATCCAAGGTATCATCATGATGGGGGTCGCTTCATGATTGTCCTGACAAAATACTCATGTTGTCATGATGTCGCCTTTTCATAAAAAAGACTTTATGTCGCCCAAGCACCTATTTTTGGCGTATGCCATGAAACACAGTCACCTGGTATTTAAACTGACCCATAATTTTTCAAGGCGTTTGTCCGAAATGGCAAACTTTGTCTTCATTGGTTGGGAAAACAGATTGATGCGGTACTCTTCCACAGCCCAGCGGTAATCGGCAATTCGTCGATCATGCACTCGATTTGCCAGTCGTTCCATATGTATGTCAAGCAAATACACACCATCAAGGTCAGCATCAAGGTTGTGTGTCAGGCGGTCAAGGCGTACATTAAGTGCCTGCAAATATCTGGGGTACTCTCGCCAATACACCACATCAGTACGATAAATAAAATCAGACAGGCTCAGATCATCCAGCTGATCTTCTACATCTTCAATGCTTTCACCAAAAATCTCACCATCTAACATCAATAGTTTGCCACGAGCCGTTTGCCAGCTGGTATAGATGTCTTTTAGTGTCTTTAACACCGTCTGCCCTGTCAATAAAAACCGTGCCAATAATTCATCGCAAGTTTGGGAAAATTCATGTTCATCAAGCGGCAAATGCTCACTTAACCAAAGGCTGGTGTCATCAACCAACCCTCCAATATGCAGACGAGCTTGCTCACTACTACTATCCACAAAGTGTGGTGCGTGGTCATGCAGGCACGCCTGCAAAGTGGCATCTACAACGATTGATTTTAGCTTGTCCAGATTTCCCAAGGGTGCAAAAGCCAGCTTGAATGCTTTATCAATCTGACCTGTTAATTGTTTTTGCTTAGCACCCAGCTTGGATTTGATTAAAGTAAGTACACCATCTTTATGGGTGTTTAAAGCAGAATTGAGTTCGGTAAATTGAGCAATGGATACTGCCATGCCTGCTTGATCAGCTTTGAGTGCAGAGAATTCTTGCATGACCACGCCTGAGACATGTCTGGTGCGTACAAAATTAAAATGCTTAGGAAAGTCATGATGTAGCCCCTCTTGTACCGCGACTTGTTGATGAATGACGCTGCTATGGCGAGCTTTTAGGCGCATCAAATCACGACTTTTCTCAATCACCTGATTTTTTTCATCAACCACGCAGATGAGTGGACGCAAATAATTTTCTACTTTTGTTGGGTCAAAATCATTGGCATTGACACGGACACCAAGCCTAGACAGGTTTTGAGTAAGCTGGTCAAGCAATCCTACGCCACTCTTAACGCTTAGCTGATCAAAAATCTTATCAGCCGTATCAGGAATGGGCACAATCTGACGGCGAAGCTCCTTAGGCAATGTCTTTAATAATTGCAAAACCAATTCATATCGCCAGCCAGCAACGCCCCAAAGCAATGCCACTGCATCGACCTGTGATAATGCCTTGATTGGTACACGCACAGTAACACCATCGTCATCAGAACTGGGATCAAAAACATAGGTCAAAGGCAGTTTCAATCCGCCCATTTGCCAATATTCAGGAAATTCATGACTGGCATTAACCGATTCATTCAGCACATCGTCATCATTAAAAAACAAAAAGTTGGGGTTATCATTAACCCTATCATGATAAAACTCCTCAAATGCCTTACGACTGGCGATGCTTTTTGGAATTCTTTCATGATAAAACTGATATAATCGTTCTTCATCAACAAGCAAATCTCGACGGCGAAGCTTGTCTTCAATACGCTCGACATCCTGAATCTTGGCGGTATTGTGTGCCAAAAACTTGGTAGGAATGCCATAATTACCGCCCACCAGTGCATCACGAATAAAAATCTCGTGGGCATGTTCAATATCCACAGGTTCATAATTGGTCAATTCTTTGGCGACAACAACCAGCCCAAACAAACTGATTTGCATATACGCACGGACACGCCCTGATTTTTTTGACCAATGTGGCTCAAAATAATGGTATTTTAATAAATTGCCTGCCGCCGAGACGATCCACTCTGGCTCAATTTTGGCAACGCAACGCATATAAACCTGCGAGGTCTCTACCACCTCAAACGACATTAACCAATCCACACCTTTTTTGTGCAACACGCTACCAGGGAAAATGCGAGATTTTTGACTTCTTGCCATCAAATATTCGCCTGGCGTATCCGTCTTATGTGCCACAAATGATAGCAAAGCAGTCAATAACGCCCTATGAATGTTGGCATAACGCACGGCATTTTCATCAACAAATCCTTGGCTTTTTATGGATTTTAAAACATTCAAGCTTAGTCCTTTGGGTTTTTTATTCACCTTAGCCTTACCCAAAGATAATCGCACACCCTTTTTTGTGTCAATTTTGACCGTGTCTTGATGCGACTGACAAGCATCTTCTATGACATCGCCTTGAACAATCTTAAAGCCAAGCTCCGCCATCATGGTGGAGAGTTGCTCATGCGTTTTTTGCCATTCACGAATGCGAGTAAAGCTAAGATAATGTTTTTTAGCAAAATTTCTTCTTGCATTCGCACTTAGCATCTGATCATCATTGATTTGATGAACGCCAAATAAAGCTTGATACAAATCAAGATAAAATAAAAAATCAGAATGCTCACGACGAAATAACGCATGCTTTTGATCAGCCTGCATTTGTTTGTCCGTGGGGCGTTCACGCACATCTTGGACTGCCAACGCTGAGACGATGATTAACATGTCAGATAAGCAGTCAAAATGATCGCCTGCAATCAGCATTCTCGCCAGTCTTGGATCGATCGGCATTTTTGCCATCACTTCACCGATTTTGGTTAATGTGGCTGTTGGAGATTCATGTTTTTTGATTTGTGTCTTTGTCGGTGCGTCAGTGATTGCCCCAAGCTCTAATAACAGCTTTTTACCGTCATTGACCAAACGCAAATCAGGCGGTGTGATAAAATCAAACGACGCCACATCACCTAGGTTTAGACGGGTCATCTGCAAAATGACACTTGCCAAATTTGTCCGTAAAATCTCAGGTTCAGTAAATTCTGGACGAGAGTCAAAATCCTCTTGTGAGTACAAGCGAATACACACGCCATCACCGATACGACCACATCGACCTTTTCGTTGATTGGCGGCTGCTTGACTGATTGCCTCAATGGGCAGTCTTTGAATTCTTGAGCGATAGTTGTAGCGACTGATGCGTGCAAAACCCAAATCAATCACATAGCGAATGTTTGGCACGGTTAAGGCAGTCTCGGCGACATTGGTTGCGATGATGATTCTTCTGCCCTTACCTGATGGCTGAAAGATGCGTTGCTGTTCGGCAAAACTTTGCCTTGCAAATAACGGCAATACCTCCGTATGGGCTGGTGCGTGCGTGGTCAGAATGTCTTGCAATTCACGAATTTGAGCTTCTGTACTAGCAAAAACCAAGATGTCTGCTTGGTGCGGATGCCCTTTTTTGCTGGCATCATCAAAGCATTCAGATACTGCCGCTGTCAATGCTCGTGGCAAACTGTCCTCCACTTCACCAAAAGCATCGTCGTCATGGCTGGTGATGATCTGATCAGTCAAAGGGCGATAACGCACTTCTACAGGATAGCTACGCCCCTCCACATTAAATACAGGGGCTGGCACACCCTTGATGGAAAAATAATTGGCAAAACGCTCCGTGTCCAATGTCGCTGATGTGATGATGATTTTTAAATCTGGACGCTTGGGCAACAGGCTTTTTAGATAACCCAATATAAAGTCAATATTAAGACTTCGTTCATGTGCTTCATCAATGATGATGGTGTCATAACGGGTCAAAAACCTATCTCTACCCAATTCAGCAAGCAAAATGCCATCTGTCATCAGCTTGACAATACTGTGCTGACTGCCTTCTTCGGTAAATCGCACCTTAAAACTGACCAAACCGCCCAAAGACTCGCCCAACTCCTCACAGAGGCGATTTGCCACTGAGCGTGCCGCCAGCCTTCTTGGTTGTGTGTGTCCAATTTGCCCAGTCAATCCACGACCTGCCAACATGGCAAGTTTGGGCAACTGCGTGGTTTTACCAGAGCCTGTCTCGCCTGCCACGATGATGACTTGATGAGTCTTGATGGCCTGTATTAAAGTATCGGCCTCTTTGGTAACAGGCAGGTCAGGATTGAGCAGCTGGTACAGATTATTAGGTATGGATTGCTGTCGAGCGGCGACCGCTTGAACGGAACGAGCAAAGATTTCATCAAACTTGGCTTGTTTTTGTTGTTGCTGATGCCCTTGTGTGCGTTTAATTTCTTGGCGAAGTCGATTTAAATAATGGCGATCTTTGGCTAGGACGGATAAATTTTTCATCATGGATTATGGATTCTTGCTTTATGGTTATCTATTACCGTAGTCTGTGGTGATCAATGAATTTAGTGTATTGTAATGCACTTTGGCAAGGTGTGCAAATATGTGCTAAAATCCCCAATTAAAATCACCCTCTAAGTTTTGACATTTTGTATGAACCAATCTGCCCTCCATCAGTTTTCTGATGGCATCAAGATGAAGATGAATCCATTGGCATTAGGTATTGTGATTGTGCTGGTCATTTTCACTCATGCAACCCTCTTTTTTGCCATGTCAACTTTGACGATAAGACGAACGGCACCAGTCATACACAACAATACCGCCTTACAGATACAATTCATTCATCAAGACAGTCCACAGCACACGGCAAGTACTCATGCCAGCAAAATAAAAAATACCCAAACCGTCAAGCACTCTAACATGAACAAACACCCCCAGACTTGGCAACCCATGAACACCAATCATTTGACCAACAGCCACTCTGTGATGAATGAAAAAACGACAGATCAAGTTGTCCTAGATGAAGATGAAGCAGCATCACACAATCAAGCAGATGAATACAATGCTTTGGTAAACACACCTCAAAACACACTTCACCACACCGACACTCTCAATGACACTATCAATAAAGCCCAACAAAAAACACAGCCCAATGCCGCACTCATACATGCCGCCCAATCTGCCACTGCTCGAATCATTTCGGCATGGGAGCATGTTGGCGACATGAACGACCAAAGGTTGATGGTCAGTATTTACATTGATGACTTAGGCAATGTGATTGACATACACATCGGTAAGGGCGAGCAAGCACTTGCTCAAACTGCCATATCCGCAATCCACAACAGTGCTCCTTTTAAGGAATTGGCAGGCATGACAGACAAACTGACCATTGAATTTCAGACCGCGCCATGACTGGCGACCAAATTTGATCTCATTAACTTTTCAACCCACCTTAAAGCAAACACCACAATGGGACGACACGCATGCTGATTAAATCCATTAAAGACCCAGCATGGTCATCACAATGATTGATAATACGGCAGAATAAAATGATGAATACTCTGACAAAGAAAATGACTTATTGCATTTTAATGGCGGCTGGTATGACAGGCTGCCAACACATTCAGGTAACTAAAAGCCCCATTCCAATCACGCTAACACCCAATGCCACTCAACAAGCAACCCTAGCAGACGCAGCAGGCGTACGCACACAGCAACCCATCGTTCTACAACCAACCAATCAACCCATCAAAAACAAATCCGATGCCAAAAAATCACCCCAAATGACGGAGTTTTATTTACTTGAAAGTTGGTTTTAATGACCACTTTGGCGATATGAATCAACCAATCAACACCAATGATTTCACGCCAATTTTACCACGACCATTGCCATTCGACCCGTCGCACTTTTTTTGGCATGCGTTTGAGCACGATATGAGTAATATTGTGCATCTTGGTAAGTGCATGGCATGACATCATTGAATACAGTCAGACCAAGTTTTTCAAGCTCCAATTTGGTTAATTGTGTCAAATCAATCGAGCATTTGCCTTCAGATGAGCCGTTTTTGATGATGCTGGCATACAGCTTGTGATCATTTAATAATGTTAATTGAGAGTCATGGATCTGTGCGATGATGCTGTCTGCCAACTCATGCGTGATTTCATAACAGTTTTGGCTGATGTGTGCGCCAATAACCGCAAAAAATTGGGTATCGGCATGTGTTTGTCTCAATCGACTGACCGTCTTAGCAATAACACCTTGAACCAATCCTTGCCAGCCTGCATGAATACAAGCAATGGGTGCTTGTTTGTCATGACTGATAATGGCGACTGGCACACAGTCTGCGGTCATGATGGCAAGTGCCCTACCTGCCTGATGCGTCATGAGTGCATCAGCACTTGGTGCCATCAGACTGACTTGATCACCAACATTGACCAAAGCATCGCCATGCACCTGATTAAGCCAATTAATGGCATACACATCGCCAAACCGATTGAGATAATCAAGCAGTGCTGCTCGGCGAACCAACACATCACTTGGCTCATCTGCCACATGCAAACCCACATTAAACTCACCGTAAAGATCACCATCAGCAAATTTACCAAACACGCCAGCTGTCGTCTGCATCACTAAGGCAGTTGGCGTTTGGTATAAAATGCGTGCTTGTTGCAAAGCATTACTCATCATCATCTCACTTTTATTATTGCTGCAAGACCGTCATCAACTCTTGCATGTCATCTGGCATTGGTGCAATAAACTGGCGAGCATCGCCTGTTTTTGGGTGGATAAAGCCAAGTTGATAGGCGTGCAATGCTTGGCGTGGAAAATACTGTACCGCACGGCGACATTTTTCAGAAAGTCCAGACTTAACCGCATTGCCGTACACAGGATCTCCCACGAGTGCAAAACCCAAATGCGACAAATGCACACGGATTTGATGCGTACGCCCCGTCTCCAATCGCACATCTAATAAACTGTATCGTTCACCCAGCCCTTGCGCCTTTAAGATGTGAGTAACCGCCATACGCCCCCCATCACGCACCGCCATTTTGGTGCGTTGGGTAGGATGACGAGCGATTGGAAGATCGATTAAAGCATGGCGTAATATGTCGCTTGGAACACCCTGACAGATACATTGATAATGACGATAGACACTTTTGTCTTTTAATTGCTCTGTCAAATGAAGCTGTGCCGACTTGGTGCGTGCGACGATGAGCAATCCTGTAGTATCTTTATCAATACGATGCACCAATCCTGCTCTTGGCAGGTGCGCATTATCAGGATAATGATATAGCAGGGCATTAACCAGCGTGCCTGTTCGGTTGCCCGCTCCTGGATGCACGACCATACCAGCAGGCTTATTGATGACGATGACCTCATCATCTTCATAAACAACATCAATGGCAATATCCTCTGGCAAATCCTCTGAGTGATTGTCCAAATTAGCCATCAGCTGGACCAAATCGCCAGATCTGACTCGATATTTAGGCTTCTGTAAGACTTCATTGACCAGTAACTGCCCATCATCAATGTATGCTTGCAACTGCACACGAGAAAAACCATCAAAAACCATGGCTGATAACTTATCCAAACGCACGCCTGCATCATCATCACCGACAACATGGGTCAGCGACACGCTTCGAGTCTGAGGCGGCAATTCAAAATCAAACTCACCCTCATTTTGATAAGACACATCTGTTTTAGTCATCAATATCATCTTAAAAGCCAAAAAAAAAAACGATTAACACTTTAACACATTTGGGCTTTTTTTTCTTATAATTTTCCCATAAAAAAATGCACGAAAATTCGCAGAAACCGACAATTGTTGGTTTTTTTTACAAAATTTGTGGTAAACTAGCCGTTATTTCACAGTGATACTCACGGAGCTTTCATGAAGTCATTACAACTAAAACTGATCGTAGCCGTCATCGCCAGTACGATGACGGTAACAGGCTGCACCACCTTAAAGGAAGCTGTTGGTAAAAAAAAGGAAGTCATCGCCACCGCTGAAAAATCAGATGTTCAGTATTATGAAGATGCCCAAAATGCTCTTGATAAAGGACGCAATCGTGATGCCATCACCGCATTGACAAATATCCGCACCTTTTACCCAACTGGTCGCTACGCTGAACAAGCTTTATTGGATTTGATGTATGCACAGTACCAAGCAAAAGACTTTGAAGCAGTCGCTCAAAGTACCGCTGAATTCATTCGTTCTTATCCCACAAGTCGTCATATTGATTATGCACTTTATGTGCAGGGGGTGACGCACATGGGTGGTTCGCCAAAAGCACCACGCTTATTTCACATGGACCAGTCCCAGCGTGATATTTCTTGGCTGTACTTGGCTTTTAATGATTTTCAGGCATTGATCAATCATTTCCCAAACAGTCAATACGCCCCCGATGCTGCTCAGCGTATGATCGCCATTTATAATGATTTTGCTGAGCATGAGCTGGTTGCTGCACGCTGGTATTTGAAGCGTCATGCTTATCTTGCTGCTGCCAATCGTGCCAAGTGGGTATTTCAATACTATCCACAATCCCAAAGCACTCCAGAAGCCATCGCCATTTTAGCATACAGCCATGAAAAGCTTGGGCTTACCAGCACCGCCAATCAGTACAAAACCCTACTGCAAATCAACCATCCACAATATCTCACAGATAACAATGAGGTACGCTTGCCAAATCAGGGTGCGTCATCATGGGGTAAAAAAACGCTTTCAATGGTTAGCTTTGGCAAACTGGGTCGCAGTAAAGATGGTTTTAAAACCGCTACTGGCACATTTACAGGTGCCACACGCACCCAAGTCATTCGTCAAGCAGCAGACTTAACCTTACTCAATCAAACCCAATCAAGACAAGTTGATGAGACGATGCACTGATTTCATACGCTTTTATCATTTTAAAACATCCGCATCAATCCCATAAAGCGTATTTATGGGATTGATTGTCTTTTTTAGGTAAAACAAGACATGCGAGTTCCCGAATCCATCATTGAACAACTCAATAGCCAAGCCGATTTGGTGGGCATGATTCGCCGCCACACGACCCTAAAACCTGCTGGACGAGAGTTCAAGGGTTGCTGCCCTTTTCATGGAGAAAAAACACCTTCTTTTTATGTCAACCCCCAAACCAATCTGTATTACTGCTTTGGTTGCGGTGCAAAGGGCAACCCCATCACTTTCTTAAAAGAATTTGAACGCATGAGTTTTGGCGAAGCACTGACCGCCCTGTCAGACCAAACTGGCATTGACCTGCCCAAAGATGATGACTTTGCAAAATCCATCAAATACAAAAAAAACCAGCAAACAAAAACATCTTTCACCTCTCAACAGCACAGCAACTCGCAACCAATCCAAGATGTAGCCCTTAGCGCTCACACCCAAAGCACGCCAGTCACTACAACTGATGATTTTAGAGATTTTGAACACGCCCATCATGGCGAGCAGGTGAGTGATGGCGAGCATCACACACTCAACCAAGAGGGTAATCTGTATGCTTTATTAAAAGAAATTTGCCAATACTATCAAAATCAATTGCACCAGCACCCTTTGGCAATGGCATACTTGACTTCACGAGGTCTAACCCCACGCACCATTGCCACTTTTGAACTAGGATACGCACCTTCAAGCTGGCAACATCTACAAGAGTCTTTTCCCAATGACATTGAAGGTCTAAAAATTCTAGGGTTAATACGAACTTCACAAAAAGGTCGGGAATTCAACTTATTAAGAGAACGAGTTATATTTCCCATTAAAGACAAACAGGGTCGTGTTGTTGGATTTGCTGGACGCAGCTTGGGAGACGAATTGCCAAAATACATCAACTCATCAGAATCGCCTGTTTTTCAAAAACAATTCATTCTATATGGCTTGTATGAAGCACGCCAAGCCAAGGCGGATGATTATCTGATGGTTGAAGGTTACATGGATGTCATCGCTCTGCATCAAGCTGGCATTCATGGGGCGGTTGCACCGATGGGAACGGCAGCAAATGAAAAGCAACTCGCCAACTTATTAAAATACAACGACACCTTGACGCTTTGTTTTGATGGTGATGGTGCAGGTCAGAGAGCCGCTTGGCGTACTTTGGAGGTTGCCGCCCCAATATTGCACGATGGCAAACAGCTCAAATTCCTCACCCTGCCAGACAATCACGATCCAGACACCTACATCAAGGAACACGGCGTGGATGCCATGAACTCTCAAATTCAACACGCTGTCAGTACTTCCGATTATGTTTTTAGAGTGTTGACCAATCGTTATGACATTCAATTCCCTGAAAATAAAGCAGCAGCAATGGCAAAGCTTAAAGAGCTGACCGCCAAATTCCCAAAGGGATCAAGTTTTAAATGGTGGCTTAATAATGATATTTATCGCAAGTTAAGCAACAAAGACGAAAAAACACACCACACCATTGATAAAGCCAATTACAAATCAAGTAACGGTAACATCTCTTTGTATCTATGCTTGTTATACGCTCCTTATCTACTAACCCAAGATCCGCTTAATGACATTTTTATCAAATCTGGCGTGATCGATGTTCATGTTGGCTTTATTGAGCGGTTAGAAAAGCACGGATTACACTTGCCAGAATTGCCAAGCTGGCAGAATCTTGGTGATGACGCACTCGCTAATTTGGTCAATACCATACTAAAACTGCATCAGATGGCCAGTGATGGTTTAATCACGCCACTAGAAGAAACCACTGACTTACAAAAAATCAATGAGCAAGCACACTTCATCATGGCAAGCTTGCCAAACGACGCACTTCAAAAGACATTAGCAAAATATTGGCGAGACTTTATCGGGCAAATGACTGATCAAAAAATCAATAATGTTAGTTTATTTTTTCATGAATTACTCAGTCATAAGCTGGCTGATATCTTTAAAAAGCAACATGAGCAAAGTAAGAATATTCTACTGTCAGAGATTCATAAACGCCGCCTAATCGCTTTGCAACAATGGGACAAAACCCAAAAAATCAAGCTGGCAGAAACATTTGAGAGGTACAGATGACGACTCATCAAACAAACAATTCACCACCTTTTAATACGGATTTTTGATACGCTTGGCGACTCTCACAATCAGTCATCCAGCGTCTGATATTAGAGCAGTCATTAAGACCATCATTTTGTAATGCCTTAGTAACAAAATAAGTCTGAATATCAGCACCTGTAAAGTGACCAGCCAGCCATTCCCTATTTTTTAGGTGATCATCCAACACACAGCAACTTTGACGAATGGCATCCTTGATTAATAAAGACTCAACTTTATTCTTAATGGCCCTAACAACAGGTCGCACCATCAATGGTGATTTAGTGGCAATCTGACTCATCACTAATCGCATGACCTGTGGCGGCATCATGGAACTTTCTGAAAAATGCAACCAGAACACATAGTCATCCCAATGCTCTTCGTCAGCAGAGAATTGACCTTGCTCATCATAATATTTTAGCAAATATTCAATGATATAACCTGATTCAACAAGCGTCTTGCCACGCGTCCCATCGACCAAAATCGGTGCTTTTCCCATCGGATGAATCTGTGTCATCTCTTTGGGTGCAAGAAAATTAGCATTACGCGTGTGCGATACCATCTCATAAGGCGTACCATAGCTGGCATGCAACTCTTCTAATAGCCATAAGATACGAAATGAACGAGAATGATTCAAATGATGTAAGGTAAGCATGTCAGTTCCTCATGATCTTTTGAATCATTGTACCATAAAATCATCACTGAATGATTGTTTCATCAAGTTCATGCAAAAAACACCCTAAGACTGACTCAGGGTGTTTTGGCAAAAAATGATGGCATCAGATGATTGCCGTATCGCCACTCGTTCGATGATAGCTGCGATTAAAATAAGTCAGAGCATCATCATCATTGCGTTTGATATCAACAATTTCACAAATCAGTACGCCATGCGTACCCACTTCCTTAACCTCCTTGATGTGGCAATCAAAGCCAATCAAAGCATCAGTAAGCAGCGGAGCTCCTGTTGTCAGCACCCCCCATGATCCATGGGTAAAACGCTCATCTGAATTTAATCGTGATGCGAAGATATTTGACAGATTGGATTGCTTAGCGGTCAATGTATTGACCATCAACACGCCATTTTTTCTAAAATTGTCATAAAATCCAATCTTAGTATTCATACAAACCAGCAAAGTCGGTGGCGAATCCGTCACACTGCAAACTGCCGATGCCGTAAAGCCATGCCTACCTGCCACGCCATCTGTCGTTACCACATGTACCGCAGTGGTCAGCTTTGCCATGGCATCTTTAAAATCTGTCACATCTACCATTTTTTCGTCTTTCTTACATTCGTAATTTTTTATCATCAATAGTTAATAATTTCAAACTTTTTTCAAAAGTTCGTCAGCAGCCATCACTTTCCTGCAAGCTCATTGCGGATGATGTCAGCTCCTTGGCTAAGTGCATTAAGCTTGCCACGAGCAACCACACGAGAAAGAGGTGCCATGCCGCAGTTAGTGCTTGGGTAAAGCTTGTCTGCATCAACAAATTGTAACGCCTTACGAAGCGTGTCCGCAACCTGCTCTGGCGTCTCAATCTCATTCGTTGCCACATCAATCGCACCAACCATCACGGTTTTACCACGAATCAACTCAATCAAATCCATCGGCACACGAGAATTTTGGCATTCTAACGATACAATGTCAATTTTTGATTTCTGTAACAGCGGCAAGCTTTCTTCATACTGACGCCATTCCGATCCTAATGTCTGTTTCCAGTCCGTATTGGCTTTAATACCGTAGCCGTAGCAAATATGCACTGCTGTTTTGCAGGTCAAGCCTTCCACAGCCCTTTCTAATGCCGCAACACCCCAATCATTAAGCTCATCAAAAAACACATTAAATGCCGGTTCGTCAAATTGAACGATATCTACGCCTGCTGCTTGCAGCTCATGAGCTTCATCGTTTAGAATTTTTGCAAATTCCCACGCCAGTTTTTCTCGGCTTTTATAATGACCATCATACAAAGTATCAATCATTGTCATCGGTCCTGGTAGAGCCCATTTGATGAGTTTGTCCGTGTGTGCACGCAAGAATTTTGCATCTTCTACAAACACAGATTTGGGGCGAGAGACATCGCCGACCACGCTTGGCACACTGGCATCATAGCGATTGCGAATGCGTACGGTTTCACGCTTATTAAAGTCCACCCCGTCTAGATGCTCAATGAATGTTGTTACAAAGTGCTGGCGAGTCTGCTCTCCATCACTCACGATATCCACCCCTGCGGCTACTTGCTCAGCCAACGACACCAATAAAGCATCTTGTTTGGCACTAATCAGCTCTTCACCTTCAAATTTCCAAGGCGACCATAGTTTTTCAGGTTCAGCCAGCCAAGATGGTTTTGGCAGACTGCCAGCGGTAGAAGTTGGGAGTAAGATGTTGCTCATTGTTTTTTCCTAAAAATTAAGTTTTACCATGATACCAAAAAACTCAAATCAGCCGATTGCCATATCAGCTGATTTGCAATACGATGAGTTATTTTTGAGTAAGCCAAGCGTTCAATATGTCTTTATAAGGCTTGATGAATTGCTCTTCTGCCAACTTGCCTTGCTTAATCGCCAAATCGGTGCGTTCTACACGGTCATAATCAACTTTTGGCACAGAATAATCTTCATAAGTCAAGCTACCTTGATATACTTGACCTGCCGTTGAGTTGGCGTTATAAATTTCTGGTCGATAAATTTTTTGGAATGCCTCCATCGTAGCGATGGTACTGATCAGCTCCAAGTTGGTGTAGTCATTGAGTAAATCAGCATTTTCATCAAAATAAAACGCATAAGGTGCAACCGATTTTGGCGGCATGAAATAACGCACTTTCAAGCCCATTTTGGCAAAGTATTCATCAGTTAAGGAATAATCATTTTGCTCATATTCCACACCTAAAATTGGGTGAGTGTTTGTCGTTCTGTGGTATGTGCGAGTGGTGGCAACACTCAAGCATAATACAGGTGGTTTTTTGAATTGACTCTGATACTCAGGGGAATTAACCATGAATTTAAATAGCTTGCCATGCAAATCACCATAACCTTCTGGTACGGTAAATTCACTTTTATCAGCATTGTACTCACGCAGCAACACACTAAAGTCATAATCTCGTACAAAAGACGAAAAGCTATTACCAATGATACCATCAATGGTCTTGCCCGTCTTATGATCAATGACGGATGTGTATAGCCATTCCAACCCTGAGAAAAACTCTCCTTGACCAGCCACATCAATATCAATAGAAACAATATCAAGTTTTACTGAATAACGGTCAGCTGTTGGATTATCCCAACTTGCCAAATCATTAAAACGCTTATCAATCATTCTGATGGCGTTTTGTAAATTTTGCTTGCGATTTTCGCCACGAGCTAAGTTGGCAAAGTTGGTTGTCAAACGAGTGCTACTGGCTGGTTCATAATTTTCATCGAATCGCTGAGTATGCACTTTGCATTTAAAATTAGCAGTCATTATGGCACCTATTTGGGTTGCTATTGGAATGTGTGTATTAAACCACATTTTCTTAATGAAAAAAAGTGATATATTTTTGAAAAAAGTTGAAAAATTTTCACTTTATATGACAAGTATTCATTGCTAATAACAAGATATCCATGACGCATGCACGCTTAGCTCATTGATTTGAGCGACAATCGTTTGATGTTTTTTTATCAAGCATTCATGGCAACATACTAACTGTTAAGCATTGCCAGACATTTTCATCATTTAATAAAAATACCGCCTCGCAGAAGCGGTATTTAAAAAGATGACGCCCATCAATCCACCAAAGTGTTCAAAACCCAATTTTTTCATTGCTCGTCTTGCACTGGCAGACTTTCCAAGCTTTCTTCATCAGAACAATCCGTCTCCTCATGCTCCACACATGCCACACCTACCAGTTTTTCACCATCGCTGATACGAATCAAGCGTACGCCCTGTGCATTACGCCCTGCAACAGCAACTTGAGCAACAGGGGTGCGGACCAGCGTACCCTTATCAGAGATGAGAATAATGTCTTCATCGCCTTGTACTGCCACCGCCTTAACAAGCTCTCCGTTTCTGTCGCTTGTTTTGATGGCAATCACCCCTTGACCCCCTCGCCCTTTGGTTGGATAATCACCGATGGGAGTACGCTTGCCATAGCCATATTCACAAGCACACAATATCTCGCCATCTTTAGGTGCAACCACAAGCGACACAACACGACTGACCGCAACCGTGCCGTCTTCAGAGACATCGTTAGCGTCTTCATCAAGAACTTCATCATCATCTAAATTCAGATGTGCCAATAAGTTGACACGAATGCCACGCACACCCTTGGCACTGCGACCCATTGCCCTGATGGCAGACTCCTTAAAACGAATCGCCTTTCCTTCATTAGAAAATAG
Source organism: Moraxella oculi (assembly GCF_023336735.1). Classification (GTDB taxonomy): domain Bacteria; phylum Pseudomonadota; class Gammaproteobacteria; order Pseudomonadales; family Moraxellaceae; genus Moraxella; species Moraxella oculi. The sequence goes on from NZ_JAMBAQ010000001.1 coordinate 224,939, forward strand.
CATGATTTCTTGCTCACCATCTGTGATGGCAACCCCAATCAAGGTGTCAGCTTCTGCCAAATCAATCGCCCTTAATCCATTGGCACGCAGGTTGGCAAATTGAGACAATGCCACTCGCTTGACAGTGCCACTTGCGGTAGCAAAGAATACAAACTTGCCATCATCAGCCAAATTCTCAACAGGCAAAATGGCGGTAACGCTTTCGTCAGAATCAATATTAATGAGATTGACAAGCGGACGACCTTTCGAACCACGAGATGCGATGGGTATCTCAAACCCACGCAAGCCGAACACTCGACCTGTATTAGTGAAACATAAAATATGGGCATGTGTACTGGCAACAATCAGATGCTCAATCACATCATCTTCTTTCATGGCGGTGGCAGATTTTCCTTTACCACCTCGTTTTTGTGCCTGATAATCACCTATTGGCTGTGTCTTAGCATAGCCTGTATGAGAGACGGTCATCACCACTGTTTGTTCAGGAATCAAGTCTTCACGACTAAAGTCGGCTCGTGAGTCAACAATGTCCGTTTTGCGATCATCACCAAAATCATTGCGAATCTCAATAAGTTCAGCCTTAATCAATGCCATCAACACATCAAAATCTGCCAAAATGAGTTGCAGACGGGCAATCTCAATCAAAATTTCCTGATACTCTGTTGATAGCTTATCTTGCTCCAAGCCTGTCAAGCGATGGAGTTGCATGTCTAAAATGGCATTGACCTGACTGGGAGACAGACGATACCGTTCATTATTATCAACCAATCCAAATGGTGCATTCAAATCCTCACCCTCGATGATGTCAGGGCGTATTGATTTTTCTCCTGCCGCAGTCAACATGGCAACCAGTCCACCTGCCTGCCAAGTACGAGATAGAAGGTTTTGGCATGCTTGTGCTCGATTGACCGACTGCTTGATGACTTCAATCATTTCATCAATATTGGCAAGAGCGACCGTAAGACCTTCTAGCAAATGACCTCGAGCCTTTGCTTTATTCAGCTCAAAAATGGTGCGACGAGTCACAACTTCTTGACGGTGGCGAATGAATGCCGAAATCAGATCACGCAGAGTCATTAAGCGTGGCTGGCCGTTATCCAAAGCAACCATGTTGATGCTAAAACTTGACTCCAAAGGCGTCTGCAAAAACAGGTTGTTGACTACAACCTCAGCATTCTCACCTCGTTTTAAGTCAATCGCAATACGCATGCCCTCTTTATCGGATTCATCACGCACAGCAGAAATGCCTTCAATTTTTTTGTCATTGACCAGCTGGGCGATTTGTTCAATGAGTTTGGCTTTATTGACTTGATAAGGAATTTCTGTAAACACAATGCGTTCACGATCTTTGGAAGCACCCTCCATCTTCTCAATGGCGTATCGACCACGAATGTGTAGGCGTCCTTTGCCTGTCATGTAGGCATCACGAATGCCACTACGCCCATGAATGATGCCACCTGTTGGAAAATCAGGACCACTGATGTGTGTCGCCAACTCCTCACCTGTGATGTGGGGATTATCAGCATAAGCAAGGCAGGCACTTACCACTTCAGTCAAATTGTGTGGTGCCATGTTAGTCGCCATACCAACAGCAATGCCTGTTGCCCCATTAACAAGTAGGTTTGGCACACGAGCAGGCAATACAGATGGCATCTTTTCCGATCCATCATAGTTATCTTCCCAGTCCACCGTCTCCTTATCAAGATCTGCCAACATCTGATGCGTCAGTTTTTGCATACGCACTTCTGTATAACGCATTGCCGCAGGCGGATCACCATCAACCGATCCAAAGTTTCCCTGACCATCAACCATCATATAACGCATAGAAAACGGCTGTGCCAGACGCACAATCGCATCATACACAGCCGTATCGCCATGCGGATGATATTTACCGATGACATCACCCACGACACGGGCAGATTTTTTGTAGGGTTTGTTATGATCGTTGGATAACTCGTGCATGGCGTACATGACACGGCGATGCACAGGTTTTAGACCATCTCGAACATCAGGCAATGCACGAGAAACGATCACACTCATGGCATAATCCAAATACGACTGCTTTAATTCATCAACAATCCCAACAGGGGTAATAGAATCGGTCATAAACCAACCTTTTTTATCTTAAAATCAAGCGTTTATTATACCATAAACGCACATAAAATCACACAAAAAGCCATGCCGAAGTACTGCCTAGATACCAAAAGCCTTGTTCACTTCATCATTCAATCGCATGCTTACCAATTTCAGTCATGGCACACATGTCGTCATGGGTGATGATCACGCATGCATGTTCATTAACTTGATGTCGGTTGCGCAGCTGTCTTTGATAAGCGGTTAACGACATTGCAACCGCAACTCTTTTTGGCGTCAGTCTTTGTTTTTTGTCAAATGGCATGAGGGAATTGGCGGCATTTTTAGCAACCGATAACCCAAACCTACCCAAAGATTTGATAGAAAACTTCTCTTTGGCAGGCGTTAATTTATGCAAACGAAAGAAAGCCAAATCATTAAAATCCAGCGATTTCAAATAATGCTCCACATTCGATTTGGCAATAAGATCAGGATCATGGCCTGCATTATCCGCCCCCATTGTTGATAAATAAAAAAATCGACTCACTCCCTTATCACGGCAAGCTTTTGCAAAGGCGGTATTAAATAGGACATTGACCTGATAAAACTCATCATCACTGATTGCGTCTTTTTTAGTGATGTTCAAACAGCTAAACGCATCCGTGTCTTGCCCAATGGGCATGCTGGCAATCCTATCTGGCAATAAATCAAAATCGTGCACATGATAAATGTGCGTATTTTCACTGATGGCGCGAGGTTGCGTGCGTGTGATGATGATCAGCGTGTCGTACAATGCCGCAAGCTCTCGAGCAAGAGCCTGACCAACCCTCCCAGACGCGCCGATTAAGACTGCTTTTGTTTTCATAAATCACTGACATAAAAACGATGTCTTATTCTAGCACAAAAGCCATGGCATTTAACATCAATCACTGATTAAAGACTTGTCAAGTCACACAAAAATACTTTAAAATATGGTCACCTTCAGGTGAGTGCTGATTTTTTATTGAATACTCCATTTTTTTTTGATAAAATAGCACTTTAATAATGCTAGGCATCGTGTCTATTTTTAAATGATTTGACCTTTTGGTCTGATTTTTCATTAAAAATGATGAGTTGGTGGCTGCCCAAATCATCACGCTTGGCATTTTTGACAAAACTTTTCATTCATTTTTCATTTTTATCCAAGGATAAATCATGGCAAACTCAGCACAAGCTAGCAAACGCGCTCGTCAAAACACAAAGCGTCGCCAACATCTAGCATCTCAACGCTCAATGGTGCGTACTTTCATCAAGCGTGTAAACGCAGCCATCGAAGCCAAATCATACGAATTGGCCACCGAAGCCTACAATAAGGCAGTGCCAGTCATCGACCGCATGGCAGATAAAGGCGTCATTCATAAGAATAAAGCAGCTCGTCATAAGAGCCGTCTTAACACCGCCATTAAAGCACTAAAAGACGCATAAATCGTCTGATCAATAAAAAAGACCTTAATGTTAAGGTCTTTTTTATTGATCAATTCATAACACCACACTAAAAAAGACGAAAGTTTTTTGTATTTTTTAGTGTGGATCATTTAAGATGACTGCCAAATCAAATTTCTTGATTTGGTGCAAAAGCAGCAAGCTCTTGATTAATATCATTCTTGGCAACATTATTGGCATAGTTACATAAAGTCGCTAATGCCACGCCCATGATGACATCTAGCACATTTTGATCATCATAGCCTGCTGACTTAAAGGCATTCAACTCCTCATCAGACACCTGACCTCTTTGATCAATCAACTGCATGGTGAATTGTGCCAGTGCTTGATATTTTTCATTGCTTTGAATGTCGGTGCGTTGACGCAGTGCAACCAACACATCGGTCGGCATTTTCAGCTTCATTTTGCCAATCTTGGTATGACCTGCCACACAAAAATCACAACCATTGTGAGCGGCGGCGGTAATTTGTACAACCTCCACTTCTTCAGCAGTGAGTGAATTTGAGCCATTTAGTTTACCAATTTCTTGATAAAAAGCCAAAGCCTGCGGTGAATTTGCTAAGGTACCGATAAGATTTGGGATAAAGCCATTTGCCTTTTGTACAGCTTCCACTCGATCCTTGGCTTGTTCTGGTGCAGTGTCTAGTGTATGAAGGGTTAAACGAGGCATAAGAACTCCTTGGTTAAATTTATTTTAAAAATATAGCAATACTTATATAAAGTCATGTAAGAAAATTTCAAGGGATTTTCTAGAAAATTATGAAAACCCATGCTTTCATTTTGGCACTCATTAGATTTCAAATCTTGCCCAAATCGGTGAATGATCCGATGGTTTTTCAAGTGCTCGAATATCATAACTGATCCCAGCGTCGCTGCAGTCATCAATCAAACCACTAGTACACAAAATATGATCAATTCGCAAACCACGCTTTGGCGTATCTTCAAAACCACGAGAGCGATAGTCAAACCAACTAAACTCATCATCTTGATGGGGTTTAAACTTACGATAAGTATCATGCAACTCTCGACTCATCAGTGCCTGATACCATTCTCGCTCTTCTGGTAGAAAGGAGCACACACCCCTTTGTAGCCATCGTTTTGCATTAATCTCACCGATTCCAACATCGCTGTCTTGCGGTGAGATGTTCATATCACCCATGACAATAAGCTCCCTTCCTTCTGATTTTAATTCGTCAATATAATGGTTTAAGTCAGCATAAAAAGCTTTTTTCATAGGAAATTTGGTCTCATGTGAGCGATTTTCTCCCTGTGGAAAATACCCATTAAGCACATCAATTTCTCGCCCCTTTAAATCAAATCTGGCATGAATGAAGCGTCTTTGAGCATCAGGACTGGCGAATGGAAAACCTTTTTGTACAAAAATTGGCTGAGATTTGGATAGAATCGCCACGCCATAATGTGCTTTTTGCCCAAAGTATGACACATGATAGCCCAAAGCCTCCACATCGGATAAGGGAAAGGCATCATCATGAACTTTGGTTTCTTGCAGACCAATGATATCCGCCCCAAGCATATCACGAACAGCCAGCAATTGGTGAGGTCTGGCACGCAACCCATTGATATTAAAACTTACAAAAGTTGTCATCATTTCATCAATCATCTCATTAAAAAAAGGTATTTTAGCAAAATTTTTAAAATAATTTTGGTTATCTTGATGGGATTAGTGGTTTTTTGATGTACAATGTTTCACACAAACTTCAATCACAACCAAAAACAATGCTTATGAACGCCCCAATTTTTAAAGAACATTATAAAGTCTATATTAACCATACAGACGCAGGCGGCATCGTCTATCATGCCAATCATCTGACATTTTTTGAAAATTGTCGCAGAGACTGGCTAAGTTCACTTGGTTTTGATGGTTATTTTTTTGATCAACACAGTGTGGATGTCAGTACAAATGCGGTTAATAAAGTGCATTTTGTGGTCAGTCATGCTGATGTGTCTTACCGATCAGCAATTTTTATTGATGACATGTTGGTCGTTAGCGTGCAAGAAGTCATAAAAAAGCCAGCCAGTTTGATTTTGACCCAGCACATTTATCGCAGCGATGAGCATTATCAGCAAGGTAAAATCGCAGCCACAGGCATCATCACTTTGGCATGCGTGATGAATAAAGACGGTAAGATTCACCCATGCAGATTGCCAAGCGCATTATCAATCCCCACATAACAAACTAAAAAGGCGTGTAAAAATACACGCTTTTTTATCAATGGCTTAATTATTGGCATCATCAAATCACAAAAACTTTGTGATCAATCGCAATGGTAAGTATTTCATACCAAGACCAATCGGCAGCCATGGCCAAGCAGGCACATACGCCTCATCAACCTTTGCTTCAATCGCCTTAATGATGACATCAGCACCTTCCTCTTCCTCTATTTCAAAAGGCAGATATTTAGCACCAATATTAAGGTCTGTACGCACATATCCTGGATAGATGGTTGATACAGTAATCGGCAGTTTTTCACTGATGGTGTCAGCTCGAATGCCTTCGGCAAGTGCGGCCAGTCCTGCTTTTGCAGCAGCATAAGTTGTCAGATGACGAGGCAATCCACGCACCGCAGACATGCTTGAAATGACCACCAGATGACCGCTATTTTGACGGCGGAAAATCTGCATGGCAGCCTCACACTGCGCCAATGCTGAAATGAAGTTAATTTCGGCAGTAGCACGATTGATGGCAAACCTCCCATGACCAATGACACGACTGTCGCCCACACCTGCATTTACGATGATTTTATCAATTTTGCCATCATTTTGTTGAATCACCTCATTAAAAGCATCAAAAACAGCAAAAACATCATCGTACACGGTAACATCCAAGCTTTGCACATAGACTTTAATGCCAAACTCCGATTCAAGCTCAGCCTTTAAGCTTTCAAGTCGATCCAGTCGTCTGGCACAAATCGCTAAATCATAACCTAAGAATGCAAACTTACGCGCCATCATCGCACCAAGCCCACTGCTTGCACCAGTAATCAAAACCGTCTTACCCTGACCGACACCACGAATGGCGTTTAAGTCTTTGATTTTATTGAATTGATTAGCAACCACTCGCCCAAATTTATCTACTTTAGCAAACACTTCTTCGAGTTTTTTCATGCAAATTTTCCAAAGTTAAAAAACACTCACTAAAAACAATGCGAATGCTGTCTACATGTCAACAATACAAGATTAAAAAATAGCAAAAATAATCGGCTATTTTAACGCATTTTTCACCAAAATTCTAATCATTTAATGTGCACAATCACTCACTGATTCAATGATGGCAAGGCAGAAAGCTCAGCATTAGGGACGGTTAAGCTTACCGATCATTTTGCTAATGGACATGCCTGTTGATGACATCAATGCTTCAAAAGACGCACCCACTTGCTCTGCCAACCCAAGCTTTTCTAATAAGGTGGGCTTACTTCGTGAATGTAAGACAAAGACATCGTGCATCTCCATCAATTTCATTACATACGCATCTGATGTGCCAATTTCATCAATCAAGCATAAGTATTTTGCATCCTTCCCAAACCAAAACTCACCTGTTGCCACTTTATTAATATCAAGACTGGAGCGATGCTTACTGACGAATTGCTTGAACAGCTCATGAATGCGATCAATATCAGCTTGATATTTTGCTCGGTCTTCGTCGGTATTCTCTCCAAATACGGTTACCGTACGCTTATGATCACCTGCGGTAAACATTTCATAACCGATGTGATGCTTTTTCATCAATTCATGAAAGTTTGGCAATTGACTGACCACGCCCACCGAGCCAATAACAGCAAAGTCTGACGCAATGATTTGATCCGCCACACACGCCATCATGTAGCCACCACTGGCGGCAATTTTATCCACACAAACGGTCAAACTTAAGCCTGCCGACTTAATGCGTTCAAGCTGAGCTGCTGCCAAGCCATAAGCATTGACCTGACCACCACCAGATTCCAAACGCAAAACCACCTCATCGCCTTCTTTAGCATCGACAATGATGGCACTGATCTCCTCACGCAAATGCCCAACCGCACTCGCCTTAATATCACCTTCAAAGTCAAGCACATAAACCACTTTATCATTTGATGGCACATCGGATTCACTCTCAACCTTACCGATGAGCTTACCAAAAGGCATTTTAGAAAAACACGATGTTTTCTTAGCGTTGGCACTTTTGACTTTTTCAAATTGCTTTTGGTGTTCTCGCTTGATTTTATTTAGATGAATGAGCTGTAATTCGACGGGTTTTTTTGATGAATGAAATAACATATTTACTCCGTTATGATGACCATAAAAATATACAGACTTAATGAAAGGATTGGTCATCAATATCGATAACCAACCCCATCAATCCCCTTGTTCATATTAACCATTTTTTAGGTTTTTTAGACCAATGCCATGAAGCCGACCATGCTCATCCACATCTCGCACAATGAGCGACCATGAGTCATTTAGGCGTACCGCATCGCCCTTAACAGGTTCTGCTTTGAAATGGGCTAACATAAATTCTTCAACCGTCTGATGACTGGCCTCTCTGAGCGTCTGAACCAACTCATCATCAATCCCTGTCAACTCTGACGATCCTAATAGCGGTGTGAAAATACTATCCAATGCACTGGTTACAGGGGCGATTGTTTTAGAAAAGCGGTTTTGGTTTTGTGAGCGAGTTGCCAGATTATAAAAAGGCAAATCCACGATGCGCACATGTGGCGACAACAGCCAATCGCCATAGAACTCACTGGTCTTTTGGTATTGGGTGGCAGAATTATTAAAGACCTTAGCAATACTTGCTGCCCAATCTCCAGAAAGTGCATACCAAACGATATCACCCACTTTTAGTGCGGTATCTTCATTCACGCTTACCAAATAACCATCTCTAACCACGGCAAAGACAGCGATGTCTTTACGATTAACCTTAGTTGAGATGCTTTGTGGATGACGACCAATCGCAAAAGCTCCGGGCTTGACCTCAAACTCATACAAGGTAATATTTGCCTGATCCCCCACCCAAATTTCATGTTCTGCTTTGGGTTCGGTGTCAGTAGGTACCCAAACATTAAAAGCTCGAGACATGAACGGAATGGTCGCTCCTTGTGCCAGCAATGATAAGATGACAACACCAAAAACAATATTGAAAGCCAAGTCCGCCCCTTCCACACCACTCATCACAGGTATGAGTGCCAGCGTGATGGGGACAGCACCACGCAGACCGACCCATGAAATAAAACCAATCTCTTTTGGGCGAAAACCAAAAGGCAACAGACTGGTAGACACTGCAAGAGGTCGAGCAATGAATAACAAAAATAAGAAAATCATCAACGCATAAGGCCACTCTTCAAGCATTCTTGATGGGGACACAAGCAAACCAAGCACCACAAAAAGCACCGCCTGCGATAGCCAAGCAAAACTATCCATCACACGCAAGACATGCTCCGTCGCACGCACTTTGGTATTACCGATGGCAATGCCTGCCAAATATACTGCCAAAAACCCACTACCACCAAACAAATTGGTCGCACCAAACACCGCCATTCCTGCCGACATGATTAAAATGGCATACATCCCTTCTGCCAAATGTATTTTGGGCAGTAATTGAGAAAGCAACCAGCCAGCCAATGCACCCAACAACAGACCAATGCCAATTTGTTGCAATAGCATCAACAAGATACCCCAAATGGTTTGACTGGCAGGGTCAATATTCATGGCTATCATCACGGTAACCAATAAAATTGCCATTGGGTCGTTGGCACCTGACTCAAGCTCTAAGGTTGCTTGTACACGATCATTGAGTTTGACGCCTCCATGACGCAATAGGCTAAAAACCGCTGCTGCATCTGTTGAGCCCACAATCGCTGCCATTAAAAGACCCAATCGCCAATCAACACCCAACAACCAAGTTACAAAAACACCCAAGGCGACTACCGTAGCAAGCACCCCCCAAGTCGCCAAAGCGATTGCAGGCTTTAAACCAACCCTAAACGATTTAAAAGAGGTACGCAAACCACCATCAAGCAAGATGCACGCCAGTGCGGCCTGTCCAATAAAGTTAGCCATCGAGTATTCTTCAAATCGAATACCAATCACCCCTTCTTCACCCGCCAACATGCCGACACCCAGAAAGAATAATAACAAAGGAACGCCAAGTCTGGCTGACAATGTGCTGGTCATAATACTAACAAAAATCAGCAAAGAGGTGACCAAATAAATGATATTTAGGGTGTCCATCGGCTTATCAGATCTCCTTAGATGGTGAATGCAATGATCTAAATTTAACTTGCAATCGTATCACATTATCCAACCTAATTTCCATCAAAAAATTCATTTATTTAATGGAATTTTTCAGCATTTGCCAACACAATAGATGTTGGTATGACCATCGGTAGTTGCAGGCAATCTTGCTTTTTAGTTTTTGTAGAAAATTTTACATTTTTAACAAAATTTTGTGAAATTTTAATTAACATTTTGGCATAATTTTGCTAAAATCCTAAAATACTTTTTAAAAATCATTCAATTTTTTTTAATTTTTTATAAATTTTAAGGCAAGTAACTTATGATGCGTAGTCATTATTGCGGTCTTGTGACCGAAGAACTCATCGACCAAACCATCACCATTGCAGGCTGGGTACATCGTCGTCGTGATCATGGCGGTGTCATTTTTCTAGATATGCGCGACCGTGAAGGATTGCTCCAAGTCGTCATCGATCCAGATACGCCAGAAGCATTTGCCACTGCCGATGCCGCTCGCTCTGAATATCTATTAAAAATCACTGGTCGTGTCCGTCGTCGCTATGAAGGCACTGAAAATGACAGCATGACCAGCGGTCAGGTTGAGCTTTTGGGCAAAGAAATTGAGTTGCTTGCCAAAGCAGAGACACCGCCATTTCCTTTGAACGACGACAATATTACTGTGTCAGAAGAACTGCGTTTAAAATATCGCTTCTTGGACATTCGTCGCCCAGAAATGCTCGACCGCCTACGCTTTCGTTCAAAAGTAACCAGTCTGATTCGCAACTATTTAGACGAACACGGATTTTTAGATGTTGAGACACCCATCTTAACTCGTGCCACCCCAGAAGGTGCGCGTGACTATCTGGTGCCAAGTCGTGTATCTAATGGCGACTTTTATGCCCTGCCACAATCACCACAGTTGTTCAAGCAATTATTGATGGTGGGTGGCATCGATCGCTATTACCAAATTGCCAAGTGCTTTCGTGATGAAGATTTGCGTGCTGATCGTCAGCCAGAGTTCACCCAAATTGATATTGAAACTTCATTTTTAGATGATAATGACATCATGGATTTGATGGAAGGAATGACCATCAAACTCTTTGATGAACTGTTGGGTGTGAAATTTGACAAATTCATTCGCATGCCTTATGCAGAAGCGATGCGTGATTACGCTTCTGATAAACCAGATTTACGCATACCGCTCAAACTGATTGATGTGGCAGATTTGATGAGGAATGTTGAATTCAAAGTATTCTCTCAACCAGCCCAAGATCCAAAAGGTCGTGTTGTCGCTTTGCGTGTGCCAAATGGTGCAGAAATTAGCCGCAAACAAATTGATGAGTATACGAAGTTTGTTGGCATCTATGGGGCTAAGGGCTTGGCATATATCAAGGTTAATGATGCAAACAACATCAATAATGGCGTTGATAAAGAATCAGGCTTGCAATCACCAATCATCAAAAACATGACCGATGAAGTACTAAGCGAGCTTATCTGTCGCACTGGTGCTCAATCTGGCGACATCATCTTCTTTGGCGCTGACAAAGCCAAAGTTGTCAATGACGCCATGGGTGCGTTGCGTGTTAAGCTTGGTCATGATCTTAACATGCTAACACAAGAATGGGCGCCACTATGGGTTGTTGATTTTCCAATGTTTGAAGAGACAGATGACGGGAAATGGACATCAGTACATCATCCATTCACTCTACCAAAATCAAGTGTTGAGGAAGTCAAATCCAACCCTGGTGAAGCATTATCTGTTGCCTATGATATGGTATTAAATGGCACAGAAATTGGCGGCGGTTCGTTGCGTATCTATACACTAGAGATGCAAAAAGCCATCTTTGAGGCACTGGGCATCTCAGAAGAAGAAGCAGAAGAGAAGTTCAGCTTCCTATTAAATGCCCTAAAATACGGTGCGCCTCCACATGGTGGTTTGGCATTCGGACTTGACCGTCTTGTGATGCTCATGACCGACTCCACCTCCATTCGTGATGTCATCGCTTTCCCAAAAACTAAGACTGCCGAATGCCCACTTACTCAAGCTCCTGCATGCGTAGATAACAAGCAGTTGCGTGAATTAGGACTGCGCATTCGTGATAAAGATAAAGCCGAATAAAATGATACTGACTTTGGCTGCATCTGTTCAATGTCAATATTAAGAACTCTCCGATTCGTGCCATCGTCTTGCTTACGGGCTTTGGCACGCATGGGTGCGTCTACTGCTCGCATCACAAATGCCAGCATTTATCGCAGCATCCGTAAGAATTTCGTACTGGTAAGACCTTATTTATCCGATAGTAAGCGAGATGAATTGGCCATCACGACACTAACCAATCAACTGCTTAGTAGTGCCGATAGCCTAAAAAGCTGGTCAATGTCGCCATCATGGTCAATCAAGCAAATTAAGGCCGTACATAACTTCGATATCCTGCAACAAGGCTTATCCGATCCCAATGGCATGCTTGCCATCGTTCCTCACATTGGCACTTGGGAAATGATGAACGCATGGCTTAATCAATTCGGTAAGCCAGTCATCATGTATAAACCCGCCAAGTCCCAACTTGTAGATGAGTTCATTTTACAAGGTCGCCAAAGACTCAATGCCACACTCGTCCCAACAGACAGCACAGGCGTTAAAGCGATTTATAAAACCTTAAAACAAGGTGGATTTAGCATCATTTTACCTGATCATGTGCCTGATGTTTCAGGCGGAGTCATTGCACCTTTTTTTGGCATACCGACATTGACCAGCACGCTCGCCATCAAACTTGCCCAAAAAACACGGTGTAGCCTAGTGGGTTTGAGTTGCATCCGTCGTGACGACGGTGACGGCTTTGATGTATTTTGTTATCAACTTGACAATCCCATTTTATATGATAAAGACACAAGCCGTGCTGTTACAGCATTGAATGATGCAATGCAAAGCATGATTGAAAATCATTTTGAGCATTATATGTGGGGCTACCGCCGATTCAAATTTACCCCTTTTGGTGATAATCCTTATCTATTGACAGAATCCCAGCTATTGCAAAAAATCCATGCCCATTTGAACAACCAATCCAAGGAAAGCTCATGACTGACACCAATTACATCATCTGTATGAAATGGGGCACAAAGTATGGTGCGGAATATGTCAATCGCTTATATAACATGGTTGAGCGTAACATGACACTGCCCTTTAGCTTTGTATGCCTGACTGATGATACCACAGGCATTCGAAATGAGGTACAGTGTTATCCAATTCCAGAGCTTAACATACCAAGCAACATTCCTGAGCGTGGCTGGAAAAAGCTGACAACTTTCAAACCCGACTTGTACAATCTAAAAGGTACAGCGTTGTTTTTAGACATTGATATTGTGATTGTGGACAACATCGATTGTTTCTTTACTCACCAAGCTGAATATGATGACAGCGTACTCATCATTCGTGATTGGAAAAAACCTTGGCGTAAGGTGGGTAATTCTTCAGTATATCGCTTTAAGGTTGGTTATGGCACTTACCCAAATTTATTGCAATATTTTGAACAAAATTTTGAAAAAATCCGTTCACAAGTGCGTCATGAACAGGCATTTTTATCCAACTATCTGCGTCAATATCATCACTTAGAATATTGGGACGCCGCATGGTGTGTCAGTTACAAATACCACTGCCTGCACAACATTCCATTAGCATACTTTAAGCCACCAATCAAGCCAAAAGATGCCAAAATCATCATCTTTCATGGCGAAATCAATCCACCAGACGCCATCAAAGGTGGTGGGGGTAAATGGTATCGGCACGTTCTTCCCAGCCAATGGATTAAAGAAGCTTGGCAATGAACATACTCACCAGTAATTAAAAATAAAAAGCACCTTTTTTAAGGTGCTTTTTAATCATTAACGCTTAAACATATCGCCTTGGCGATTTTTTTTGACATACTCAATCATGCAATCTCGCAACAACTGACTTGCTGTACGATTATTATCTCGTGCTGCTTGTTTGAACTGCTCAACCAAGTTTTTATCAACACGCATATTAAATGTGGTCTGTTCACCATTTAGTGCCATGAATCTCTGCCTGTAAAGTTTGATAAAAATTGGAAATTATAACAATATCCATAAAATTTTCAAGTATTGATACTCACTTTATCCGTTTTTTTCTGGATTTGGCGTTTTTAATAATAAAAAACCACTCAGGATTTGAGTGTTTTTATTATGTTGGTTGGTATGACAACTCATACACGAAATTGTGGCAAGAAAGCCTCTATGCCTGGGAACATACCGACCGCACCCATTGCCAAGCATAAAATGACAAATCCGATGAGTGGAATCATCACGCGACCAGAAAAACCCAAAGAACGGCTGCGTTCTTTATCACCGATCAAGCCCAGATTATCCAACAGCATGGTTAAAGACCAGCCAAAGACAGGATTGACCAACGCCGATGCAAAGACAACAATCGCTGCCGATTGAGTTGTTTTGCCCTTACGAGTCATTTCCATGCCCGCTTCAAGCAATGGCACAAACACCGCAACAATCAACGCAGTAGATAGCACAGGCTGCCATACTGCCAAATCCATCGGATAGCCCCAAATCGCCACCACAATACAAAATAAGGCCGTCAGCACCGCACCAGCAGGGATTGCACGCTTAGCAATCGCCGCAGGGACGATATAAGTACCCCATGAGGAAGTGAAGTTTGCCCCACCCATTGCCGAGCCAATCGCTTGACGCACCGAACAAGTTACCATGGTATCATCAATATTCATGTGGGTGCGTTCAGATCGTGGCGGATAGCTGATTTTTTGAAATACTTGATGACCTAAAAAATCAGGCGACCACATGGCAACCGCCAACACTGCAAATGGGAATGCTACAATATATGCTTTTAAATCTGGCAAACCAAGCGTCCAGCCTGTATTTTCACCCCACCAATACATTGGGCTAAGTGGCGGTAACCCAGGTGCGGTTTTAAATTCAAAAGGTGCGCCTAAAGCAAATGCCAGCACGCCTGCCATGGCACACCCTATTGGCACAGCCAGCCAGCGTTTTTGCCAATGTTCAAGCAGTGCATACATGATGATTGTTGCTACAATGATGACAAAAGCAATATGGGGCAAACCAATCTTATCCGCCCAAGCAATCATCGCCTTGACCTGCCCTATCGTACCGACAAATCCCAAATACAGCAAAAGACCGCCTGCCACTCCGTTACTGGTAAGCCTTGCCATGAGACTACCGCCCTTACACAAGGCTAAAATAATCCCAAAAGCCCCCATCAGAATACCAAAAGCAAGCGGATGACCGCCTGCCGCAACCACGATGGGAATCAATGGCAAAAGAGGGCCGTGTGTGCCAGGTAGGTTTGAAGTTGGTAAAATGAATCCGGAAAATAGCAGAACCAAAAAAGCCGCAATGAGCATTTCATAGCGCACATTTTCAAGAACAAATGCGTCTGACAGCCCCAAAGGAGCGGCGAAAGCTGCTGCCATTGCACCCACCATGACAATTTTACCAATGGTGCCAGCAAGTGCAGGAATGGTATCTTCTATTTCAAAACGATAATCACGGAATGGCAGATTGATGCCCCAGCGTTTTGGCTGCATGATTTGCAACTCGTGTTCTAAATACTCGTTGCGCGTGGCAAAGCTTGAACTTGGTTTATGCAACTCAGCGTAGCTTTTACCGCCCAAATCACTCAATGAGCCATTACCTGCGACAGAATCATCAATCGAATCAATTGCATCACTCACAATACATACTCCTTAACATTGTGATGACTAAGATGCCCAAATCCCTGTTCTCTTCATCTTTTTTGATGCCAAAAGAACATATTTAGACATCGCTCATTATATTATTACATTCAAGTATGGCAAGTTGATGTTTTGTGCATTTCTAAAAATAACCAAACCAATGACCGACAATCCCAAACATCCAAGATATGTCTATTGGCATGGCGATGATGACATCGAGATTTGTTCATTTTTTGAAATCTCTACAAATCATGATTGCACACACTTAGCGGTGATTATAGCTTGCTTTTTTGCTTCTGTCATGCTTTATTTTTTTAAATTGTAAATAAAATTCACATTTCAACGACCAAATGATGACTTTATGGTACAATAAAGAACCACAATCGTTTAAATAAACAAACATACCCGATCATCTCAATGACCAAGCACATCACCTACCCCTGCCCCACCTGCAAAAAACCAACTTTATGGCACAACAACCCAGCCAAGCCCTTTTGTTCTAAACGCTGTCGATTGATTGACTTGGGCGAATGGGCATCTGAGCGTTATAAGATTGCCAGCTTAGACACACCATTTAGCGATGAGACGAACCCAAAAGACCGTTAACGACCAAGCGGTATGTGCAGATGTGAGTCATCAATCGTTAGTTCAGCTATCAACAAACTCACCGCACCATTTAATCCGATTTTCATCATGACCGACAAGCTTATGCATCATTTTCATTCATCAGTCGCTCTATTTTGTCTGTGTGTATTGACAGCCTGCCAACAGTTACCACAGACTGCACACCTGCCAAAAAGCCAACTCATCACCCATCAGGCTCAAAATAAACATCGTCAGCTGACATCAATGCCACCATCACATGTATTTAAACAAGTCATTGATGAACAAAAGAAACACAATCCACACTCTTCAGGCTATTACCCAATTTCCACAGGAGCAAATGCTTTTGCTGCCCGCAGTGTCTTGACCGACATGGCGACAACAACCATTGACATTCAGTACTACATTTGGCATAACGACGAAGCAGGTCAGATGATGATTCGCGACCTTTGGGAGGCGGCAGAGCGTGGCGTCGTGGTTCGTTTACTTCTTGATGATTTTAATGGCTCTGTCAAGTTAGATGAATTGCTCTTGGCTTTTGCCAAACACCCTAATGTGGCGGTCAGATTGTCAAACCCGTTTAACCATCGGCGATTTCGTGCGACAAGTTTTCTAACCGATGCTGCCAGGCTCAATCGGCGAATGCATAATAAAAGCATGACCTTTGACAATCAATTAAGCATCATCGGTGGACGCAATATTGGCAATGAATATCTTAATAACGCCAAACATGATAATTTTTCTGACATGGATGTGTTACTGATTGGCGATGTGGTCAAAGATGTGACAGCAAGTTTTGAAAGCTATTGGAACGATGATTCTAGCTATGACATAGAAACACTTGCCAAACCCACAACAAAAACACTGCCCGAATTGATTGGTAAGACATTACCATCTACTCATGAGCATGGCAATCATCAACTCAAAACTCTACGCACTTATAGACACGCACTTGAAAGCTCAACCATCATTGAAGCCTTATGTCAAGGTCGTCTGCCCTTTCGATGGGCAAAGATTGAGTTTTTGGCAGATGATGTCCATAAATTAACTAATAAAGCCAGCCCAGACACACATTTGATCAGCCTATTACAATCAAGAATGGGGCGACCAAAAAAGCAGCTTAGCATCATCTCATCTTATTTTGTGCCAACCAAAGAAGGCGTCCGCACACTCAGACGACTCGCCAAAAGCGGTGTAACAGTCAGCATACTGACCAATTCATATGATGCCACCGATGTCGGTGCTGTTCATTCAGGCTACGCCCATTGGCGACATGATTTGTTGGACGCAGGAGTGAATTTGTATGAATTAAAATCTGCTGCGATTGGTGCTGATGGCAACAAACTTTGGCGTAATAAACATGAAACCACCACCAGCTTACATGCTAAGGCATTTGCCGTAGATGATCAAAAAGTGTTCATTGGCTCTTACAATATCGATCCACGCTCTGCCAATTTCAATACAGAATTGGGGGTTGTTATTTATGATGACAAGCTGGCATACCAATTGCATCAAGCATTAAGCAATCAAAAAATATTAAACCAAGCCTATAAAGTCGTACTTACTCAACAAAATACCTTAGAATGGCATACGCTTGAACAGGGTCGATACACCATCTACAAAAACGAACCTAACATGAAGCTTGGTCATCGTGCTGGCGTGGCTGTGATGGGCTTGATGCCAATTGATTGGTTATTATGACCCAAGCATGATCATGATGATGCCAACATGCCAGTTGATCGATCACCATAAAAATTCGGTCAATTTTGTCAATTTTTGCTATAATCACAAACAACCATCACTTAAAACCATCAGCTCGGATTACCCATGCAGCTAAACACAACAGAATCACTTAGCTCCAAACACCATCGTATTCTAATCATCACAGCACTTTGCCTGACAATGGCATTTATTGATTTTATCTTATTCGTCTATTTGGCCGATTTGCTTGCGGTGGTTTTTTTTGGTCCTCAATCTGATGTTTGGTTGCAATACCTACAAACTTTCTTATTGCTGGCGGTGGGCTATTTAGCAAGACCGCTTGGCGGCTTATTGTTTGGCAAGTATGGCGATACTTACGGCAGAAAACCTGCATTCATGCTTAGCATGCTTGGTACGATGATATTTACTTTTATCATTGCCCTATTGCCCACCTATCAGCACATTGGCATCATCGCCCCAATGTTACTCATCATCGCCAGAATTGGGCAAGGCATTGCCATCGGTGGAGCATTGCCGTCAGCATGGACTTTTGTTGTTGAGCATTTACCAGTCAAAAACATTGGTTTGGGTTGTGGTATCATCTGTGCTATTGGAGCATTGTCTTATTTGGCAGTGGTCAGTGCCATCAGCTTTCTACAAGACACCCTTACCCCCTCACAAATACTCAATCACGGCTGGCGAATCCTGTTCATTTTTAGTGGCGGTTTAGGTCTCATCTCATCATACTTACTCAAGCATCTGTCAGAAACCCCCATTTTTGATAACATGACCAACTCCAGCACTCACTTAGATTCTTATGTTGATATCGTCAGTCTTGAGGAGCAGCACAACCCGACACCTGCCTACACACCACCAGCACAAGTATCTTTCCGCCCAATAGGATTATTGAACATTGTTCAATCAGTCATCAAACATCACACCTTCGCATTCATCGTGTCATTCATCATATCTCTCATCATCGCCAGCCTGTCAATGTACATGCCCATACTCATGACTCCGATTTTGGCAGAAAATCATCTGTTATCTTATGAGTATCTATATTTTGGCAGTGTGATTGGCTTGATATTTTTGGCGTTTGGGTCGGTGTTATTTGGTTATTTGACGGATCGGTTTGGTGCAGGTCAAGTGCTGGCATTTGGTGGCATGTTTTTAATTTTGCAAGTCGCTGTATTTTTCCATTATCTACAAAATGGCGGTGAACTCATCTTAATTTGCTTTGCTCTACTTGGACTATCAAACGGTCTGATTGGCACTCTGCCTTCGGTAATGACTCGTTTGTTTCCTGCCAAAGTGCGAATGACAGGCATTGGCATCAGCTATAACATTGCTCATACCATGATTGGTGGTATCTTGCCATTTTTATTGGGCTATGCCAGCTTTTATTTTTCATTAGTACCCGCCTTATATTTGGCGATGGTTGGCGTCATGGCGATTTTTTTAAGTTTTTTTGTGTATTATATGCCACGCTCTAAAAGAGATTTAAACAGATGATAAAAAAGACCCAAGTCATCAAGGGTCTTTTTTTACCAACGACTGGCAGTTAAAATTCTTTTGTTTCCACGCCGATGTCGCTTGCTTTTAGCATGATGGTTGCCGATTGATGGGCAAAAATACCATTACAAACCACGCCTACGATGTTATTAAGCTTTTCTTCCAAATCTTTTGGATTGTCAATATCCAAATCATAAGTATCAAGAATGACATTGCCATAATCAGTTATAAAGCCTTCACGATACACAGGCTCACCACCAAGTTTGACCAACTCGCGAGCCACATAAGAGCGAGCCTGCGGTAGTACTTCAATCGCCACAGGAAACTTACCCAATTTGCTCACGACTTTTGAGTCATCAACCATACAAATAAAGGATTTGGAAGCGGCCGCCACAATCTTTTCACGAGTCAATGCACCGCCGCCACCCTTAATCATATTACCCAAGCCGTCAATCTCATCTGCCCCATCTATATACAAATCCAACTCACCGACCGCATTCAAATCATAAATTTCAATGCCAAGTGCGCGTAACTTGTCTTCGGTAACTTTTGAGGACGATACCGCCCCTTTTAGATTGACCGATGCTAACAACTCAATTAGGCAATTTACCGTACTGCCTGTACCAACACCCAAAATCATGCCGTCTTCAACATATGTTAAGGCGGATTTGGCAGCGGCTTGTTTTTGTGCAAGTTTTGGATCGATGATTGTCATGACTCACCCTTTGATAAAAATTTGACAACACTCATCAAGTTGATGGCTATACCAAACCTGCATCATCGCATTTTTTCATGTCAATTCATGGCCTAAACACCAAATTAAAATACGCATCAAGTCAGGTTTGTATTTTTTAATAGACAAAAAAATGACTTCACCAGCACATCTTCGGCACACTTTGTATCTACTACCGTTGCTACCTTCCGGTCCTGGCGGGGTTCATAGTACACAGTTGCGAAGCTACCGATGAAGCCAAGACTGTATTATACTTAAATATTTAAAATATGCAAGAGTTTTTGACAGATTTTTCACCTCTAAGGTTGATTTGGAATGAAATGCGTGATTTGTTTTGCTAGACCATCGCTGATAAAGGGCAATTCAAAGACACGGCATTCGGCAAGTTCAAAAAATGCAGGTGGCAATCCATCAATCATCGATGCCATACGAGCAACGATTGGCATGTGGCACACCACAATTACCGTCAAAGATTCTGTCTGTTCGTTAAATTCAGGACTGATGGCATTGTCAATCTCACGCATGCCCACCCTAGGATCATCATCAGGCGTAATGCCATTTAGCACCATCAGCTTAGGAGATTGACCAACATCATTGAGTTTTTCAAAGATGATGTTGGCGGTCTGCTTGGCACGATGATAAGGACTGGTGATGATGACATCAACCGAATCCAACTTGGTCAATTCAGCCAAAAAGTCTGCTGTCTGTTTCGCTTGGATTTTACCGAAGTGCGTCAAATTTCGCCCTGCATCATCCTCACAATAAGGCCCTGCTTGTCCATGTCTTACCAAAATAAGCTTCATCATAAATCCTGTCCATCAGTTGGTTTTGGTTTGGCTTTTTTACTTGCTTGTAACGCCTTATCAAATTCTTGGCTTAGCCAAATATTGCTTTCATCATGCGGCATGACAAATTCCACATCACTGCGAAATCCCTTTTCCATCAGATTCAATGCCACGCCCAGCGGTGATTTATCTTCATATAAAATGGCATGTAGTGCATGAGTGATGGGCATGTATATGCCAAGTGCTTGGGCTCGTTCATGGACTTGTAAAATGGTATTGACCCCTTCTGCAGTTTGCCCAAGTTTTTTAATGGCACCATCAAGACTCATGCCTTTGCCCAGCATGTTGCCAATGCGGTAGTTGCGACTAAGTACAGAATTACAAGTGGCGTATAAATCCCCCACGCCAGACAAGCCCAAGAAAGTCAGGGGATTAGCCCCCACAGCCACGCCAAATCGACTCATCTCCGCCAAGGCACGAGTTAAGAGCATGGCTTTGGTATTATCACCCACATCATACGCAGCCACCATACCGATGGCAATGGCATAGATATTTTTTAAAGTACCACCAAGCTCCACACCCTTGACATCATCAGACGCAAACACCCGAAAAAAAGCACTGTGCAAGGCTTCTTGGACGGCCGTGCGCAGCGGCTCAGATGGTGATGCAATGACGGTGGCAGATGGCATATTATCCATGATTTCTATCGCCAAATTTGGACCACTCATCACACCAAAATTCACTTGTGGCAACACCTCTTTGATGATATCACTCATCATCGCAAAAGTGTCTTTTTCCATGCCCTTAGTCAACGATACCACCGCTTGATGGGTGATGTAAGGCTTGATTTGCGTTAGCATTTCACGAAATGCCGAACTGGGCACTGCCACAAAAATGATGTCCTTGCCCTGAACGGCAGACTCCAAATCATGGCTGAATTTAAGCTCTTCTGCCAGCTTATGATTTGGCAAATATTTTTTATTGATTTTGGTTTTTTTCATCGCCTTGACGGCGGATTTATTTCGCACCCATAAAGTAGCATCACAACCATTTTTGGCAGCCATGTTTGCCATCGCTGTGCCAAAGCTACCACCACCAATAAAGACCAATTTTAAGGGCGTTTCATTTGACTTTTCTGCCACCGTAACACCCAGTAATTCTGGCGTAACCTTCTTCTTTCTTAGCCCCGCCAATCGAACAATGTTTGAAAAGATGGAGTTACTTTCTATGCCAGCACCCTTAATAGCATGTACCGCATCATCAAAGCCATCACTGGCCACATCAACAATTTTTTTAACTTGGGCTTTTTTAATTGGCTTGGTTAATTTCATAAATGAGCCTTTTTGGTTAATTTTGAATGGTTAAAGATGGTAATCGTTTCAATCAGTAGCGATATTCAACAAATTCGCTCAAATCCAGCACATCACGGCAAGGCATCTGAATGTTACTTGACCCCACATACACAAAGCCACAAATGATGTCTTGATCAGCCGTCCGAAAGTACGCTTTAACTTCTGGGGCGTTGCATAATTTTCCCGTACGCCACACCGTGCGATAGCCCATCGACTCCAAAGAAAGCAGCAGATTTTGAGCAGCCGCACCCATACTCAGCAATTGCTCAAAAGACGGCACTTTCTCATGTTCTTTTATCTGTGCGATGAGTGTGATGATCATTGGTGCTCTTAGGGGCATGTTAAGCAGTTTTTGACAAGCGGCATCACTTAATGACCCATCAGTTGCCGCCTGTTCCGCCCTTAATAACACCTGACCAAAATCAACCAGTGCGTCATCACGCAACACAATGAATCGCCATGGTCTTAGACGCTTATGGTCTGGGGCAGTCATGGCGGCTGTCAAAGCAGTGTTAAGTTCTTCCTCTGTCGGCATTGGCAAATCCAGCTTGGCGATGCTGCGACGAGTGTGCATGATGTCAATAACACGATTGTTAGAAATGTTCATGTCGTTATCCTTACTATGCCACACGATGCTCTTGTGCCAGATAATCCTCCGACTGCATCTCTAATAATCTTGAACGGGTTCGCTCAATCTCAAAAGCCAGCTTTTCGCCTTGATACAAATCCAAAATTGATTGTTCAGCACGCACCAACAGTTTCACACGGCGATCATAAAACTCATCTACCAAATAAATGAATCGCCGTACAGGATCCATCAGTGTGTCGGTCAAAGCAGGCACATTATCAACCATCACCGTGTCAAAATCGTTGGCAATTTCAATAAAATCCGCCGCCGAACGCGGCTGCATACATAAAGCACGAAAATCAGCCAACAGCATGGTTTCTGTACGCTTAATGATGTCAATTTGACGACCACCAACACAAATCGGTGCACTCATGACCGCTTGACCTGCCGACAAAGCATCAAAACGCTCAAAAAGCCAGTCAGCCGTCTCATCTGATAGTGGGTGGCTATACAGTCTGGCTTGTTTTAATAAACGCAATCGATAATCCACGCCAATGTCAATATTCATGACGACCGTATGTTTTTCAACTTGGGCAATCGCAGGCAAAAAACGGTTACGGTGAATGCCGTTTTTATACAGTCCTGCTGGCTCAATATTTGAAGTAGCCACAAGCGTGATGCCACGAGCAAACAGCATGGTAAATAAATCACCCAAAATCATTGCGTCTGACACATTGGACACAAAAAACTCATCAAAACAAATGACGACCGCTTCATCATGAATGATGTCAGCCACTTTTTGTAAGGGGTCGGATTGTCCTTGTAATTTTACCAGTTCAGAATGTACTCGTTGCATGAAATGATGAAAATGCATGCGCATTTTACGCTCAATGGGCAAACTTTCATAAAACATATCCATCATCCAAGTCTTACCACGACCGACACCACCCCACATATACAATCCTTTTGGTGGTACTGGCTTAGACTTGAATAAGCTGGCAAAAAACCCACGCTTGGTGTCGCCGTCCATCTTGATGATCTGATGATACAGCTCATCTAAATAACCCATTGCTTGTCGCTGTATGGGATCTTCGCTAAAATTACCTGTCGCTAACGCTGCTTGATAGCGTTCAAGAGGGGTTTGATGAGTCATGATTATCCTTAAAAATGATGAAAACTACCACGCACAGAGTGATGGTCAGGCATGAAACTAAATCGTATTGGCAATCAATGCTTGTTTTAGCTGCGTCAATTTACCATGGAACAGATGACCAGCACCTGTGATGACAGTCTGCTTAAAGGCTCGTTCGTTGGCGAACCGATCAAGCAAGCTGGGCGAAACCAGCTCATCTTGATCGCCATATATCACAAAAGCACTGTTCGCCTTTAACCGCAATTCACTGGCATCATTACGCACAATTGATGGAGCGATTAATGCCAAATTCACCAAATCAAGCCCAAAAAACTCTCCGCCACACTCATGATGACTGGCGATCAAGTCCGCCACACGACAAGCCACGAAACCACCAAATGAAAACCCACCCAACCAAAGCCTGTTGGCAGTGGTTTTCTTCATTGCCCATCTAAGCACAGTCAATGCGTCATCAAACTCGCCATCACCATACTCACAAACACCTGATGACCGACCCACACCACGATAGTTAAAACGCACAACATCCATACCAGCATCTCGGCAAAAACGATACATGGTACTGACGACTTTATTATTCATTGTTCCACCATCTAAGGGATTGGGGTGGCAAATGAGTGCCAGTGTATCGCCATCTTGCCAAATCGCATCTACTTCAAGCACGCCCTGAGGCGATTCAATCAAAATACTGTCGTTATTCATAAGGTCAATATTGATGTAAATGTTACTATTATAGCATATTTTATTGGTATTTTTGATGATGGATTTTGACGAACTGCTTTGACGCCAATGACATTGATTTGTTTGAAATTTTTTATCTATTGATTACAACCGCACCCACTCCAACCAGCTAAGCGAATTTTTCATCAGTCTGGCAGATGTGCTATTGATGATCGATGGCGTGTGTGTATTTTTGAGAGTTGGGAGTTTTATGGTTTGTTGGTTTTTGGTGAATTTATTTGCCTAGAAATGATCAAATTTGCTACAATGCTAAAAAATTTTTGGACATCAATTCTTATGGATCATCACAGTCATACAACCACCGACAAGCCCCAAGGACTTTTAGAACAGTTCGCCCAGATCAGCGGATTGGATAACGACCGCCTGCTTGAAGATTTATTTTTTAATTGGCAACAGACACTTGGCAACCTAAAACACAGCTATGCCAGTGCGACCAGTCGCATTGTTGATGAGATCAGCCTACCTGTGAGTCAAAAAATCATCAATGATGCCTTGGATACCTATGTGGTAAAAAATGTTGGTCTGTTGCATGATTTGCATTTGGAAATTGAAGACGGCTGGCTAAGACTGTACACCACTGTCAATATTCAAGGCATCTTTGCCAGCGTTGCCAGTAATTTTGAATTGGTGCATTTACAACTTGATCGCCATACCCAAAGATTGGTATTGCGTCAAATCAGTAATACTGATGTGCTAGAACTGCATACCAAATCTTGGTGGCAGGCGCCTTTGGCAAAATTTGCCTTGCGCAGTTATCACACAATTTTTCGCAAAGATCCTTTACCAGTGATTTTAAGCATGATTAACATCAAAGGCGTGCCATTCACCGAACATAAGGGCAATGTCGTTTATCTTGAATTGGGACGCTGGCTCGGTAGCGTTGATCTCATCATGAATGTCATTAAAAAAGTACAAATCAATCACGGCATTTTAGAAAAAGAACAACTCATTTTAAAAGCCGAACCAAATTTTTCAGAAATATTAAGCTTTGGCGATCCGAACGCTCCTATCATCACCGACAAAGACAATCCCAAAGAAAGCCAAGAATGACAAATAAACCCCTAGATTAGGGGTTTATTTTGAGGTGATGTCAGCACAATCACCCCAGTCTCAACACCTCAACTTCACGCATCTCCTCCCAAATCTGATGCGTGGATATGGCCAATACGCCGATATCGCCAGATTTTTGCATCTTCACCAACGAATCCCAGACGATTTGGCGTGTGGTGGCATCAAGCCCCGCAAATGGCTCATCCAGCAGCAGCACTTTTTTTGGAGAAAGCAGCAGGCGAGCAAGTGCCACTCGCCTACTTTGACCACCAGAAATTCCCATGCCATACTCACCAAGGGGTGTTTGTAAAGCTTGGGGTTGTTCTTTTGCCCATTCAGACAAATTGACCTTTTCAAGCACCGCCCATAATTCATCATCGGTAGCTGATGGCTTGCCAAGTCTTAGATTGTCAGCCAATGTTTGATCAAAAATATCAACATTTTGTCCTAAGAAGCCCAGTGATTTGCCAAAATCCACTTGCTCAATGTCAATGCCACACAATTCATCACAGCAGACCAAAATATCACCCTCAATGCGTGGCACCTCCCCTGCGATCGTTGATAGCAAGGTAGATTTACCCACCCCAGATGCACCAATGATGAGTGTGGGCTTGGTAGGGGTGAGATGAGCATTGATGCCCTCCACGCCAATGACAGCAGACGGCATCTTCACTGAAAGATTGCTCAATATGATGCTAGGAAGATAATCTATGGGCTGTTTGGTCATCGTTGAAGCGTCGCTCAACAGATCGTTAATGCGTTTTTTTGCATGAATGCTACGCCCATAAGCCAAAGGCTCAGCCACCAATACCGAAACAATCTCCATCAAGCCAAACATGCCAAGCGTCAAGGCCAGCACGATGGCAGGGTTTGGGGCGACATGAGTGTTTAGATTATCCATGCTAAATGGGACGACCCCTTGTTCAAAAGCCCTCCCTGCAATCATTAACAACAAAACCATCGCCACTGCGACACATATTTGAATCAATGCTTGGGCATTACGCTTGTTTTTTAACACCTTCAGGGTCAATGCATGATACTCATCGTCATACGAATCAAGCTTGCGGACATGATCAGTCCATCTGCCCCAAGTCATTAATGAAGTCAATGCAGGCAATGTGTTTAACAGGCTGTTTTTACGCAATGCCACAAGCCTGCTTTCTTGACCTGCCAGACTCATGCCTTTATTTAGAACCATCATTGATATCATGAGTGACAAGACCATGAAAAACACCGCCATGATGGCATTTGGAAAAATGAGCAATACCATGAATGACAGCACCGCCACCGCCACCACTGCCACCACAAAAGGAGACACGACTCGCAATGGAAACTCATTCAATGTATCAATATCTCGCACCAGTCGCTGCATTGTCTCACTACTGCCCCCTTTTTGCACTCGTAACAAAAGCGGTAGGGTTGCCCAATGGGCAAAAAACTTGACTCGCAACTCTTTAAGAAGTCCAAATACCGCATGATGCGATACCATCAAATCCCCATAACGGGCAAAGGTTCGCACGATGGCAAAGCCACGAATGATGGCAGACGGCATCAAATAATTAAAAGCATGCGATCCCACCGCCAGCACCCCTGCCACGCCTGCCATCGTGATAAACCAACCTGCAAGCATGACCAGCCCCAGTACGGACAATACCGTAGCCACGCCTAATAGCCATGCAATGAGCCACAGAAACTTTTGACTAAGGAACAGCTCTCTTAGGCGAAACTGATGACTCATCTTGGTTTTGTTATCCATGTTGCACCGCCTTTTTTTGTTGGCTTTGTTCATGTGATGCTGACAAGTCATGGACGACATCAAAAACTCCCGTCCTGTCATGCGTCACCCAAATCACGGTCTTGCCAACACTCACACGACATAATAACGCCTTGATCTTTTCTGCCGTCTCACTATCCAAATGCTCGGTCGGCTCATCAAGCAGCCAAACTTTGGCATCTTGAAGCAATAACTGGGCAATCGCAAGGCGTTGACCCTGACCGCCAGACAGGCCACCGCCACGCTCTGATAATATGGTATGAATACCATCTGGCAAGTGATGAACGACCTGCCAAAGCCCCACTTCTTTTAAGACCGCCATCAAATCCTCATCGGTCGCATTTGGCTGAACAAGTCGTAAATTATCGGCGATGGATATGGGCAATAACGGTACTGTTTGGGATAAATGACCAAACTGAGTGCGTAATTTTGCCAAATCAATCTCATCATAGCGTGCCGAAACATCATCTGTTCTGATGATGACATCGCCTTCAAAATCACCAAAACCCAATAAGATTTGTAAAATGGTGGATTTGCCTACGCCACTAGCCCCCACCAAAGCAGTCCGTTTACCAGCATCGAAATGCAGGGTTATTGGCGCAAGTCTGATCCGACCATCATCACCAAATGCCGTCAAATTTTTAAGCTCAAAACTTGGTGCACAGTCGAGTTTTACTACCACATCGCCCGTACGCCCTCCTTTAAAATTAAGCATGGGTGCAATCGCCTTGGCACACGCTACCGCTTGTCCTTTGACATGATATTCTGCCCCCAATCGTCGAAGCGGTGCATAAAACTCAGGAACAAGCAGCAGAATAAACAACGCCGTGCCATAGCTTGTCAGTACCTGCCCCTTACCCCACGGTAAAATTCCCATCAAGCCAAAGCCTAAGTACACCGCCACCAATGCAATGGATAAGGCGGATAAGAATTCAAGTACTGCACTATTTAAAAAGGCGATTTTTAACACATCCATCGTACGCTTGCGATAATTTTGCGAACTCAACTCAATATCTGATAACGCAATGTCCACCGCCCCGAGTCGTGACAAGGTATTCACCCCACGAATCCAGTCTAAGAATCGCCCCCCAAGTTGCGCTAAGGCGTCCATCTGCTCACGACTTTTACGAGCAGTCGCCATACCAATAAACGCCATAAAAATCGGTACGAGCGGTGCAGTTAGTAACAAAATCACAGCCGCCGTCATGCTATAAAAAGCGACACAACCCGCCAGTATCAAGGGCGTGGTAACGGCAGTCATCTTTTGCACATGAAAGCGAGCATGACCAACCAAGTGGTCGGGCTCATCGATGATTTTACTTGCCAATGCCCCATCTGATCCAAAATAACGCCTTGCCTGCCCAAGCTCACCCAGTTTAGCAAATAGGCGTTGCCTGAGTGATTGAGCGACTGACAAGCCTGCATGACTTAGCAAGAAATCACGCCCATAGCCAATCGCAATGCGTATCATCAAACACAAGAAAAGTAATCCCAAGTTCAATAATAAACCACTACCCACCACCCTATCAGGGAGCGGTACGCCCTGCACAAAACCACCAAGCCAGCCATCAAAAAGCCACACGAGCACACACGCCTGCCCCACCAGCACAATGACACTGGTAATATCAAGCAAGTAAGCCATCATCATGGCTTTTTTTACTGGAAGAAAAACCGCCTTTAAAAAAGCATTCGCCATAATGTCTTCTTGGGAGCGTCTGGGTTTTTTGCGTTTTGTAGTTGACGATGCTGATTGCTCTGCATGGTTCGATACGGTTGGGGTGATTGGCTCGGTCATGGTATTATTATTGTTAAGATTTAGCGTTACATTATCGCTAAATTCAATGATAATTTCAAGGTAAAGATAACGCTCTGCAAGTCATGCCATCAAGACCATCACACTCATGCCATGCATCACACCATAATCATGCTGACGTTATCAAGCCACGCCTTTGAGCCGGATTATTTTAGCTGTTTGATGCTGTCATTTAGCCATTCGTTTAGTGGCAAATCCCTTGTTATTGGTAAAAAATTACCTTTCAGCACATCACAAAAGCCATCACTACATAAGAGCAAACACTCGCCCGCTGTAGCTTGATCTTTTGCTGACTAGCCATCGTTACTGCTGACTCATCACCGAATTCATCAACACAAAAATAACCTGTCAGTGCTCCATAACAGCTGGCATGATCGCTATCATCTGCCAAATCCTGTGCTTTTAGTTCATTAATAAAGCTATGATCCTTGGTCAGGCAATACCAACCATTACGATATGAATACGCCCGACTGTCGCCCAAATGCTTAATCATCACGCTGTCATTATCAGTGTAGGCACACACCAGCGTACTACTACCACCATCAAAGCCCGCCTTATCCGCCAAATGTGTCATTTAGCCAATGTTGCAAACCGTCAAAATCCACCGCCCCTTGCTCATCATACATGGTCTGCACAAGTTGAAGCAGCGTGCGTGATGTGATGTCTGACTTGGGGCTAACTGCCATGCCATCTGCCACCGCCACACAAAAATCATCGCATTCGCTAAGAGCTGAGATAACACCCTTATGCTGAGAAATCTTGGTATTGACAAGGACAGCGTCCTGTTGATATGGCATACCGCCACGCCAAGTTAGAGCTTGGATCTGCTAAGTCATGTTCTCTCCCAATAGCCCAAAAATGGGCTATTTTATAAGACGATAAATTATTATCTATGTAGAAATTTTCTCATTTAAAAGCTGAATCATTTTTTCACCGTGTTCTTGAATGGTGTTTTTATCCCACGCCTTATGGGTAAACATCAGCAATTGCTTGATGCTGACAGACTGATGACGAGCAACATTGTCTTTATAGCCTGACTTTTTTTCATCGGGCATTCTGTTGTTTAATGATGAATTTTGGCTATGATTGATTAAGCACAGATTGCCAAAATTATTAAGAATTTTTCCATTCTCATCATCATTGTCTGATAATTTTTCGCCATTTATTGGATTTTGTGGATAATAATGCTCCACTGAATTTCTGGAAGTGAATTTAAATTCTTTTAAGAATTTTGATAAATCTACGCCTGTTTTAAAATTTTCATCATTTCGCCAACACCATTTGGCTTGCTTTTTCCACAAAATATAATCCAATCGGTTAAAGATAAAATTCTCAACAGCGGTGCCTTGATGTAAAAAATCACAATTTTTAACAGGTTTCCACTCATCGCCACTCCGATAAATAATGTCAAAATAGTCATCGCCCTTACTACTTTTATCACTCGCATAATTATAAAAGCGATTAAAATAAAACTTGTCGCACAGCTCTTCCAAAAACTTAATATGCTCATTGGCAGGCAACTTAAACGCACAGCCATTCGCCTCGTGTTTTTCCAGCTTTTTTCGACTTTCATCATTTAGCCATTTTAGATAGGCAAATAGCCAATATTTATAGTTTCTGGCTGGAAATGAGTAATGAAACATGGTTTGTAGCATAATAATTTTAGAGTTTTCTTTATCAAAAGTATTTCTAAAATCATTTTTTTTATCTTTTTTGAGCCATTGATAAGTATAGATACGCCAATCATCCTTGCTTTCACGCCCATCATGCTTAATCACATGGCGGTCAAACAGCACCCGCACATTTAACAAATGCACGGCAAACGCTTTAATGCCAGCAACATCACCAAATAAACCAGATTTCTCAAACTGCTGAATTAAGTTTTTCTCATCTAAGCGATAAACCCTATCATCTTTATCTATACCACCATCTTTTATGTCTTTTAAAAATAAATACAACACCTGTGATAAAAAGTTTGGAAAATCAATGATGGAAGTAAAACGCTCCCCATCACCTTTTTGATTGTCATCACTACTAAAAATTATTTTCTTTTTTTGTAAAATATTCTCTAAAGTAGGCATATTTTCAGTTGGAACCGTACTACTTGATTCTATACTCTCTTGATTCTCTTTCGATTTATCATCAGTTTTTTTAAAATAAACTGTTTTATATTTATCTCGCAACTTGTTAAACTTATCCAATTGATAAAAAGCAAAATATTCTCCTACATCTATTTTTTTACCACTCTCATCTATTTTATCATTGGGGAAAAATAAAGCGTCTCGCAATTTAGGCTCAAAAGATGACACCGCATAACGACTCATGTCCGAACAAGCATTCCAAATGGCAGAGAAAATCGCTCTGTCATCAACATCTAGCTTACTCATCAATTTTGCCTTGATGACTTCGTGCTGTTCTAATTGCTCGCCACGGTTATTCATGCGTTCAAAATATTGATTTAGGTCAGCATTGTCGGGCAGTTCTACTTGCATGATTTGAACATTTTCCCAATTGACTTGCCAATCTTTTATATCAAATAGACTGTCTTTATTCTTAATCAGATAATTATAAACTTTGGCAATTTGACTCTCGCTAGTTAATTCGCCTTGTTTCTCAATGATATTATTAAGTTCATCGCTTGAATTTTGGCGATGTTCAAAGGCAAGATTTAGATTAAAGTTTTCGCCCAGTACCGATAAAATCAAAAACAGCGTGGTCAATCTTTGTTGCCCATCAATGACTTCAAAATCATTATCTGCACGCTTTTTAACCGTCAAAGCCCCAAGATAATAATTGTTGCCATCATGATTTTTGATGTCGTTAATCAGCTGAACTACTTCTTCTATGTCCCACGCATAATTACGCTGATAAATGGGAATGATATAGTGATTATTGCCATCAAAAAGTTTTTTGACGGATAAATATTCAATTGCATTGTTATCATTGTTAGATTGGTTGGTCATTGTATTCTCCATTAGTTGCTAGTAAACTCTTTTAAAAAGGGCATTAAATACCCATCAGCACTTTTAAAATCGTGCTTAACTTTTGCTATTCTAAAATTTAATATCTCATCGGCTCTTTGGGCAAGGCAAATGGTATGATATAGGCTATTTAGTTCGGTTTGCTCAATGTCTTTATAACCAAAATCTTTCATGGCATAATTTTCAATGGTGGCAAATGAAATCCTAGTTTGACTCAATCTGAGGCAATATACCCATTGGGCAATTTTTCTAACCGCTTGTTCAAGCCCATAATCGCCAAATTTATCATAATATGCCATGACCATAATGCGAAACAGCGTAAATAGATAAAAATCACCCACTCGTCCAGTATTGGCTTGCAAAGTTTTAAATAAAGGTTTAGGCTCTTTCCTTTCATCATCTTTGGCTTGAATGGTCATGCAGATTTTTTCATTATTTACCTTGCCATTGTCGCCAAACAATTCATCATACAGACAGCGATAATAAAAGATGTATTCAAAAAATCCATCGCCATCAATAAAGGTCATCGCCATATCATTGTACCGTGCTTGACCCAATGCACGATTTGGATAGTTTTTTTGTTCGTCTTTATTCAAGCCTTGAAAGGTATTGATGTTGTCTTTAATGAACTTTTCACCGTGTTGAAACTTTTTCCAGCGGCGATGACGATACAAAATATCATTCATAATCAATTTTAGCGATATTGGGTGCGTTACCGCATGCTCCCATTCTGCAACGGTTGTATTTATTTTTAGATTGGATTCGCCTTGCATATGCCTTAAATGATACGCCTTTAACAAATCATAGGCTTCCAAACTTTTGCCACGAGAGTTTTGCGAATCAAAATACTGAAAGGCTTCATCAATGTCGGTTAAAATAACAGTTGCAAAGGTGCATTTGCCAAGGATAAAGTTCTTAAAATCATCACCAAGCCTCAAATCTGCCACATAGCTTTTTAGATACTCATAATTTTGCTTGATATGCTCAACACTTTGACTGTGGTTGAATTTATTGTTAAGAAAATTAGGTTCGCCAAATGGATTTTTATTGCCATTTAATACATATAGCAATAAAAACAAGCTGGTCAGTCGCTGTTGCCCGTCTACGATGTCATATTCATCTTTACCTTCATCTTTATGCAAGACAATTACACCCAAACGACATTCTTGATTTGCATCCTTTTCCTTTATAAAATAAGAATAAATATCATCAACAAGCTGTTTGATGTGCTTGGTTTGCCATTTATAGGGGCGTTGGTAATCAGGAATGGTTAGCTGATATTCAAACATCTTATTGATGGTTTTGATACTAACCTTTTCATCACTTTTGGTCATAATAACTCCCTGGGATTGTATGGTTTTGGGGTTTGGCTATGCGGTACTTACTCGATAATAGGTATTATTGCACATTACTACGATAACCCTATAAGGCTTTCCAGCCCCAAGTTTTTGCTGTTTTTTACTTATACATGCAGGACTTGACTACATCATCTTGCTCTAACATTACACAAAAAACCGTTCGCCCTAAGCTATGTCTGTGGGTGAAGCGGTTTTTTGTTATGGGTAGGTATAGCTCACCACGGATGAAAAACCTTTGTTGTATTTTGAGCGGATTGACTATAAATATCTAGTAAATGTATTTCTCAGACACGCTGCGTCTTGCACAAAGTATCTTATTGAACAATGCCAATTATATTAAAGTTCAAATTTATTCTTGTCAAACAACAACCTTGCATAAAAAAATAAGGGCAATCACTCGCCCTTATTTACATACCCTTGATTTTTGGTTACTTCGGTGCAACCATGTCTTCTGGTCGTACCCATTCATCAAATTCTTGCTCGGTTAGTAATCCAAGCTCCACCGCCACTTGTTTTAGGGTTTTATTTTCTTTATAAGCGGTTTTGGCAATTTTAGCAGCATTTTCATAGCCTACATGACGGTTTAGGGCAGTTACCAGCATGAGTGAATTGTGCAAAAAGTAATCAATCTTTTCGAGATTTGGTTCAATGCCTACCGCACAGTTATCGTTAAAGCTGTTGCAAGCGTCCGCAAGCAGGCGAATCGATTGGAGTAGATTATAACCGATGACAGGCATGAAGACATTAAGCTCAAAATTACCGCTCGCCCCTGCCATGTTTATCGTTACATCGTTGCCCATGACCTGAGCGACCACCATGGTCATTGCCTCTGACTGGGTAGGATTTACTTTGCCTGGCATGATGGATGATCCTGGCTCATTCTCAGGAATGGTAATCTCACCCAAACCACATCGAGGACCACTAGATAACCAGCGTACATCATTGGCAATTTTATTCAGACTGACTGCCAAAGTCTTTAACGCCCCTGATGCAAACACTTCAGCATCACGGCTTGCCAACGCTTCAAATTTATTAGGAGCAGTTATGAAGGGCAATCCTGTCAATTCGCTAATTTTTTGGGCAGATTTGACCGCATAATCAGGATGGCTGTTTAGCCCTGTCCCCACGGCTGTTCCGCCAAGTGGCAACTGATACAAGCCTTGCAAAGCGTTGTCAATTCTTACCAGTGCCAAATCAAGCTGTGCCACATAACCGCTAAATTCTTGTCCTAGGGTAAGAGGTGTGGCATCTTGCAAATGGGTGCGTCCGATTTTGACGATGCCTGCAAAATCGGCAGATTTTTTGGCAAGCGTATCACGCAACGCCTTGATGGCAGGGATAAGCGAGCGGTTGATCTCAACCGCTACTGCCACCCGAATGGCGGAGGGGAAGCTGTCGTTGGTGGATTGGGCGTGGTTGACATGGTCATTAGGGTGGATGGGCTTATAAGTACCTTTTGGATTGCCTGCGATTTCATTGGCTCGGTTGGCGATGACTTCGTTCATGTTCATATTAGACTGAGTGCCAGAGCCTGTCTGCCACACGACAAGCGGAAATTGGTCGACAAGCCCGCCTGCAATCACTTCATCACATGCCTGCACAATCAAATCACGCTGACTACCCTCAATCCGTCCAAGCCCTGCATTGGTCAAAGCAGCAGCTTTTTTGACGGTTGCCATAGCGACAATGAGTGGTCGTGGCAAGGTCTCACCACCGATTTTAAAATTTTCACGGCTACGCTGAGTTTGAGCTCCAAAATAGGCATCGGCAGGGACTTGCACTTCGCCCATGGTGTCTTTTTCAATACGAAAGTCGGTCATAAACATTCCTTTTAAAGTGAAAAACTTGTTACAATACCAAATTAAAGAACCTTAATATATCACTATTAGCATCAATTATCAATCACTAATCATTATCATTATCATAGGAAACACATGAATAGCATCGCCTTTCGCAAAACCCTTCGCAAACAGCGTAGAAATCTCACCCCCAGACAGCGGCAGCATTCAGCAACACTGGCAAGCCTGCATTTGATCAAACTTGCCAAGCTCCTACCAAAACATGCCAAAATTGGGGTTTATCTGGATGATTTTGGTGAGTTACCCACTGGAGCGATTATCAAATTTTGCCAAAAACATGACTTCACACCCTATTTGCCCATCACTCACCCTAACAAACCCTTGATGTTTGCACCAATTTTTTATCAAATAGGCAAAACCCCTCTAAAAAATCATTCGCTTGGCATGAAAGAACCATTTCCCAAAAACACCGTACATGCCCATCGACTTGATTGTATCATTTGTCCCTTAGTAGCAGTGGATAAGTCAGGCAATCGACTGGGTATGGGCGGTGGATTTTATGACCGCACATTTGCCAAATTTCACGGCTTAAAAGTAGGTTGGTGCTATGACTTTCAGGTGGTGGAAAGCTTGGCAGTGAACGACTGGGATCAGGGCGTGGATTTGGTGATAACAGATCAGAGGGTAATGAGATTTTAGCCAGTGTATACAAAAAACATTGATACCATACATTTTGTTAAGCAAAAGAAATATCTGGCAGGATTATAACCAAACCTCAATAAAAACAGTACATGACATTCATCAATAGCAACCATATCCAACCTTTTCTGACCTATTCATCAGACCTACGCAAGCAAGTCATGCGCTCACACAATGAATATGGCTGGAGCTACCCTGATGCTTACCAGCATGAACGAACCCACCGTCTCAATTGTAGTCGATCAGGCATCCAACACGCCTTAAAGCGACTGGATATATCTCAAAAAGACACTGGATTACCCTAAAGTTTGTTTGCTTAGAACCATTGATTACTTAATCAAACTAAAAGCATATCAAGCTTGTGACATCCCACCGTTTACATGGGTGAGAGCGGTTTTGAACAACATACAGACCCTATGGCTATGCCCCTATTGGTGAACGGTGCTTAGTCAACCATAACTGGCAAACTAAAAAAGAACCAATGTCATTGGAGCATTGTATGGCAGAACC
Source organism: Moraxella oculi (assembly GCF_023336735.1). Taxonomy (GTDB): domain Bacteria; phylum Pseudomonadota; class Gammaproteobacteria; order Pseudomonadales; family Moraxellaceae; genus Moraxella; species Moraxella oculi. Next base: position 261,592 of record NZ_JAMBAQ010000001.1, read on the forward strand.
TTATTCGCCATCGATTACTTTGAGCAAAACATCAATACCGACGGCATATACGATTGGTGCAAGCATTCGCTAATTCCAAAACTAAAGAAAAAATGTGTCATCGTGATGGATAATGCCAGTTTCCATAAGTCTAAACGCATCCAAAAAATTATTAAACGGGCATGGTCATCGGTTATTGTTCTTACCACCTTATGGTCAACAGTATGATCCCATTGAAAAAAGCGGGCTCATACAAAGGCGGTGAGAGGCAAACTGCTTGAAGGTGATTTACCTAAGCTATTTAGGCAGGTGGCATGTGCTAATTTTATTTTGGCTTAGCTGTATAAAACAAATTAGCTAAACTGGAAAAATCCTACAACAGAGATTAAAAGCAAGCATTCAATAGCGAACTGTATAACCAACCACCAAAAGACCCTGCGAGCGAAATTAAATATCGCCCTAGCGTTCAAGAATTGGCTGATGATAACATTATCCAAACGGAACAAGCAAATAACCGAACCGATTTTGAACAGCAAAAAGAACCAGATAGGGATGGAAATAGGGGTTTTGAAATTGCGTTGTCACAGATGCCTAAAATTAAATTGGTAAGTGGTGTAACTTTGGCTACTTTTCCAAAAACTCTCTTGCTTATCTGATTTTAATCAAGTAAAATCGTAACTCTTATAAAACACCCTTCATTCTTAATTCATTCATTGGTAGATGGACATCTAACTAAATCACCCCCCAAGGAACCACCATGAATCGCAACCGTTTTCGTGTCATATTCAGCAAGACATTGGCTAGGTTGGTGGTTGTTTCTGAAAAGTCTAAATCTGATGGTAAATCTTCTGGTTTTGGCGGTTTTTCTCCTTCAGACTCTGATCCAAACTCTAATCAAGATACCACGCTTTCATCATCACATTGCACAAAAACCATCCTATACACTGCCATCATTACTTCTTTGCTTGGCATCTCAAGTACAAGCCTTGCTAATATTAAAGCTGATCCAGCTGCTACCAATAACCAAAAACCCATCATTGCAGCTGCCAAAAACAGTACTGGTCAAACCGTCCCTGTGGTGCAAATTCAAACACCTGTACAAGGCATCTCTCACAATAAATACAGCCAGTTTGATGTAAATGCTCAAGGTGCCATCTTAAACAATGTCCGTACAGGTGCTCAGACGCAGCTTGCAGGAGCGGTTGCTGGCAATCCATTTTTAAAACAAGGTGAAGCTCATACCATCATCAATGAGGTACGCAGTAATAAAGCAAGTCAGCTGACAGGTACGCTTGAGGTGGCAGGTCAAAAGGCAAATGTCATTATCGCCAATCCATCAGGCATTAATGTTGCAGGGGCAAATTTCATCAATGTCCATGAAGCTACCTTATCCACAGGACACATCGCCCATCAGATAGAGCAAGGGCGATTTAGCCACAATATCACTCAAGGCAGCATTACCATCAATGCGCCTAAATCAACGGCCAATTCAAATAATAATACAAGCAATAATCCAAACAACACCGACAAACAAATCATCGGACTTGGTGAGACGCATACCGCCGATTATGTCAATCTATATGCCAAAGCTGTCAGTATCAACGCTCAGATACAAGCAGAACACGCCATCACAGCAGTAGCAGGCAGCAATCAAATCAGTGATACAGGACACATCACGCCAAATCCCAACCAAAACAGTCAAGCTACAACAACAAACACCAACAAAAACCCCACCACCGCCATTGATGTCAAGCTACTGGGTGGCATGAGTGCTGGTAGCATCACCCTGATTGGCACAGATAAGGGTGTGGGTGTAAACACAGCAGGAGCGCTAACCGCCAAACACAGCATTCACATCAGCAGTGATGGTAAAATCACCCACACAGGCAAATCACAAGCTCAAACAGGCGGTATTAATCTTGCCAGTAATACCGCTATTGAGATTAAGCAGCATAACAGTCCAAATAATAATCAAGCAGCTGCTCAAAACTCAAATCTACAAGCCAATACCGACATTAAGTTGTCAGCACCAACCATTGTCGCTAATCAAGCTAATATCACTAGCAAAACAGGTGATATTAGTACCAATGCCAAACAAAACCTAACTTTCACAAACAGCACGCTAACTGCTGGTAAAAACCTTGAAGTAATTATTGCTAACGCTGACAGCAACCAAACCAACAAACCAAAACAAAAACACATCGCCACACTCACCAACAATACGCTAACCGCCAAAGGACACATCACCACCGCCAATCTACATGGTGATTTAACTCATACCGATAATAAATTGGTTGCATCAGGCAACATCTCAAGCTTTGCTGGGTTAAATCAAACCCTAACGAACACCAGCATCATAAGTAAACAAAACAGCCAAGTTGGTGCAAATCAAAATCTAAACTTTACAAGCAGTCAAATCAGCTCAGATCAACACACGGCTATTCATACCAAAGCCAATCAAACCAGCACAAACAGTCAGTTTAGCGCCAAAGGTGTGGTCAGTGATGTGGTGGGTGGAGCATACACCATCACGGGTAATGTCAACCATCAAGGTGGTGCGGTACTTATTGAAGCAGACAGTCTAACAATCAATAATCAAGACAAACTAAACATCAGCACAACAAACAGCCCATTACTATCAGCACATAATCAAACACGCCATCTATCAGGCGACATCAGTGTGCAAACCAACAAAGATCTTACTCTAACAAACACCACCAAACTCACCCAAACAGGCAATCAAGGTGATATTAGCCTAACCAGCAAACAAGGCAATCTTACCCTAACAAACCAACTAAATGCACCCAAAGGCAGCATCAGCCTACAAGGACAAAGCGTCGCCCTAACGGCAGCCAACATCAGCGCCCAGCAAGACATTAATGTCTATGCGACTGATGGCAGTGTACAGATTGACGGGGTGAGAGGGGAATTTGTTAATCAAAAATCAACACAAACATTGCCACATCTTCAACAACAAAAACAACAATTAGAACAAAAAATCAATGCCATTAAAAACAATCCAGCATATATCAAAGATAAGCAGCAACTGGACATTGCAATAGGTAATTGGTATGACGAAATGGATTTGGATGATTGCAATACTTGTGCAGCTTGGAGTCATGTCGATGAACTTGCAAAACAGTTTGCTAAAAAATATCAATTAAAGGCAGAGTTTGTCGCATTGCACGACTATGGTGCCCATATTAAAATCAGTGAACCTTACGCTCAAGAGCTTGATAAATTAAATCGTAAAATCCTGCTGGTATCCCAAAATACCTCAGGCTACGAACACACCCCATCATCACTCACCACCCAAACAAGCGACATCTCCATTCATGCCAAAGATACCATCATAGCAAGCGGTGCTAATATCAGTGCTGGCGGTAATATCACGCTAAATGCTCAAGGCTTTGCACCAAACAGTTATGAATTTGACAGCCAATCTGGTAAAAATTCTCAAAACCTAAATACCAGCATCATCCTAGATGGACTACAAAACCATTATGAAGTCGGCTCACAAGGCAGTAATCATCATCGCATTGTCGCTTTTAGCACACCAACCACACTGACCGCTGGCAAAGACATTAATATCACTGCCACCACCAAACAGCCTAACACACATCTGGTATTACAAGGCAGTCGGATTGCCGCTGGTGGTAATCTAACCATTGCTGCCAATCATCATTTGTTATTAGATGCTGCCATCGACTATGAATATGGCTATGACAAAACCACACACAGACATGGTAAGTGGTATAAACGCAAATACACCACAACCACCACAACCAATGAATGGACAGATGCTGATACAGTTAGCCTAACCGCCAATAACATTCGCTTGCAAACCCATGCCGATAAAGCAAACAGCCATATCAACATCTATGCTGCTGATATGACGACCACAGGTGGCGATATTCGTCTCATCTCCACAGGCAATATCAACCTATACGCTCTGACCAATCAGCACAGCAATGAACAGCATAGTCATACCAAGAAAAAACTTTTAGGCATTCGCTATAACACCACAGACAATCATAACCAAAGACAGCAAATCACTGCCCTACCAGCCACACTGGTGGCAAACTACATCAATAGCCGCTCTGAGGGTGATACCACCCTTGAGGGCACACGCTTTGACTATCTATCAGGGGCAAATTTCTATGCTGGTGGCAAGATTAATCTATTAGCGGCCATCAGTACCCTTCAAGAACAAGCACGAACCGATAGCAACTCTGTGGTTTGGCAAAGTATGCAAAATACGGGCAGGATAGAACAATCTGCCCTGCTGCCAAGCTTTACAGGTCCGACAAACCCCACCTTTGAAGCCAAAGGCGGTCTAAATGTCCAAATCCCCATATCAGAAAAGGATGTTCAAAAAAGACAGCTCAAAGATGAAATCATCACCCTTGCCAATCAACCAGAATACAGCTATCTAAACGAACTGATCAACCGTGATGACATCAACTGGCAACAAGTCATCTTAAGTAACGATGAATGGAACTACAAACAACAAGGACTCACACCTGCTGGAGCAGCCATTGTGGCGATTGCAGTGGCTTATGCGACAGGTGGTCTTGGGTCAGAACTTTCGGCATCTATTGTGAGTTCAGCAACTAATGCTGGCATCGCTGCTAGCACAGCAGGTACTTTGGGGGCGATGAGCTCTGCTGCATTTGGATCACTGGTCAGCACAGCCAGTATCAGTCTTATCAACAATCAAGGAGATATTAAGGCAACATTAAAGGAGCTTGGTAGTAAACAAAACATCAAGCAACTGACCTTTGCCATTGCCAGCGCTGGGATTGGTAGCAAAATCAACCAAACACTCTCAAAAAGTCTTGGTGTGGGTGATATAGCCAACTCCCACAATTTTAGCCATAAAATCAGCAAAGGTATCGCCAACGCCACTTCAACTGCGCTGCTTGAAAGTGCCATATATGGCACCAGTCTTGAAAAGTCATTAATTAAAAATCTGCGTGGTGAAGTTGCCAATGCTGTCGCCAGTGAGATCTTTACCGATTATGTCAAACCACTGGACAAAGATACCCTAATAGATAACATTACCCATAAACTTGCCGCTGGCTTAACAGGCTGTCTATCTGCCAAAGCGGCAGGAAATCGTTGTGAAGCAGGCAGCATCGGTGCTGTCGTTGGTGAGATGTGGGGTGATTATCAAGTAGATGACCCAAACACCCTAACCCAAGCACAAAAAGACAAACTCATCAATCAAGCCAAACTGATTGCAGGCATCACCGCTGCTTATGCTGGAGAAGATGTCAATGTGGCTGCTGGTGTGGCAGCGGAGGCGGTGAGGTGGAATGCTGCGTGGTCAAAAACTGCTGCATCTAATATCTATAAAAGACAACGAGAAGAATGTCAATCCTTAGGCATACCTTCAAA
>NZ_JAMBAQ010000002.1 GCF_023336735.1 Moraxella oculi
AACGTCTTAGCGCCGATGGTAGTGTGGTTCGCCCATGTGAGAGTAGGTCATCGTCAGCACCTTATTTGATTACCCCCTTCATCAGATGATGGAGGGGGTATTGTTTTTTTAGTGGGGTTACATATATATAAATATATTGATAATATTGTAAAAAAGTGGCATAATTGATTCTAATTTGTTTGTTTTAAGGGTTTTATTTATGATTACTCAGAAAGGTTTTACCTTAATTGAGCTATTGATAGTTATTGTCATCATTGGGGTTCTTGCGATGTTTGCCATTCCGCAGTTCCAAAGTCGAACGGCAATCGCTCAGGTTACTCGTGTAACAATGGAGACAAGCCAGCTTAGAAGTACGATAGATATTTGCTTGATGCAAGGAAGTAGTGGCACTAAGTGCCAGTTAGGCTGGTCAAAGAGTAATTTGTTGCAAGACAGTGGCTCTGCCCCAGCTGCTACTGAGAACAATCCTGCAACTGGACAATCTGGTCTGATTGTTACTTTAGGTGAAACATCAACTATTGAAGCAACCTTGGGTGGCGATGCTGCTCGGTCTTTACATGGCAAGAAAATTACTTGGAAGCGTGATGATAAAGGCGTTTGGGCTTGTACAACCGATGTTGATGAAGATTTGCGGACGCAAGGATGTGGTGCAGCGTAAAGCAGATAATCTAATTGCTTTTTCATTCTTTATTTGGTACAATAATGCGTCTATTTTTAATAGGCGTATTTTTTTATCAACACTACACACACAAAAGCTATGTGAAAAAGATGGCAGGGTGTTTGAAGGTTTGATTAATCTGCTGTTCGGCAGATGCGTGCCTTTGAATTTGCTATTTTTACTTTTGTGGAGGCGTAACCCAACTTATTTTTAGGAAATTTTATGTCAGAAAAAAACCCAACTCAAATCTCAATGCGTGATTTGCTAGAAGCAGGTGCTCATTTTGGTCATCAAACTCGTTTTTGGAATCCAAAAATGAACCAATACATTTTTGGTGCTCGAAATCGCATTCACATCATTAATCTTGAGCATACTGTTAAACAATTCAATGAAGCGTTGACATTCGCCAATCAGCAAGCTGCTAACCGCAATAAAATCTTATTCGTTGGCACTAAGCGTGCGGCCAGTGGCGTGATTCGTGAACAAGCACAGCGTGCGGGCATGCCTTATATCGATCATCGTTGGTTGGGTGGTACTTTGACTAACTGGAAGACCATTCGTCAATCAATCACTCGTTTAAAAGAGTTAGAAAAGCAAGCCGAAGATGGTACTTTTGCTAAACTTACCAAGCGTGAAGCACTAGAGCGTACTCGAGACATGGAAAAGTTGGAGCGTGCCTTGGGTGGTATTAAGGAAATGGGCGGTTTGCCAGATGCACTGTTTGTGATTGATGTGGATCATGAAGCGATTGCTATCAAAGAAGCAAAGAATTTAGGCATTCCTGTCATCGGTATTGTTGATACCAACTCAAACCCTGACAATGTTGATTATGTCATCGCCGCTAACGATGATGCGATTCGTGCCGTTAGTCTTTATGCAACTGCCATGGCAGATGCCATCATTGCTGGTAAGGAGTATGCGAAGACTCAAGCTGGTAAATCTGAATTGGATGACGATAAAGCTGCCAATCGTGAGAATGCCACAGCGGAAGTTGAAGATAAAGTTGACCAAGCAGGTCAAGTAGTGAATAACTACTAATTTGGCAAAAATTTTAGACTCATTATTCACTGATGAGTCTATTTTCAAAAAGATTCAATTAAGAAAAGGCTGTAATTATGTCTCAAGTATCTGCAAAAACCGTTAAAGAACTTCGTGACCGTACTGGTCTTGGCATGATGGAATGTAAAAAAGCACTGGAAGAAGCTGGTGGTGATATCGAACTTGCGATTGATAACTTGCGCAAATCAGGTCAAGCAAAAGCTGCTAAAAAAGCAGGTAACATCGCTGCTGATGGTGCAATCATTATTGCTCAAGATTCTGGTAAGGCATTGCTATTGGAAGTTAACTGTCAAACTGACTTTGTTGCAAAAGATGAAAACTTCACCGCATTTGCTAATAAAGTTGCTGATCTTGCATTAGCAAACAACACAACCAATGTAGAAACCATCTCTGCATTGCCTTATGGTGATGGTCAAAGTGTTGAAGAGGCTCGTGTTGCTTTGGTTCAAAAAATCGGTGAAAATATTCAGATTCGTCGTGCTGAAATCATCGAAGGTGCCAATCTTGCTGCTTATCGTCATGGTTTGCGCATCGGTGTTGTGGTATCAATGGAAGGTGGTTCAGAAGAGCTTGGTAAATCTGTTGCGATGCAAGTTGCAGCATTCAACCCATTAGCTGTAAATGAAGATAGTGTGCCTGCTGATATCTTAGCTCGTGAAAAAGACATTATTGAAGCTAAGGCAAAAGAATCTGGCAAGCCAGAAGCTGTGATTGAAAAAATGATCACGGGTGGTATCCAAAAGTACCTAAACGAAGTAACTTTGGTTAATCAGCCTTATGTCATTGACAATGATAAAAAAGTTGGTGATGTGTTAAAGGCTGAGAATGCTACTGTGCTAAGCTTCAAGCGTTTGGAAGTTGGTGAGGGCATTGAGAAAAAGCAGGAAGATTTTGCTGCTGAAGTTGCTGCTGCACAAGCCGCTGTTAAGGCATGATTTTGTTTTTTTCAAAAACGCACCAAAGGGTGCGTTTTTTATTACTTTTGAGTGGTGATGTCAATTAAATAAAGTTGGAAATTATTGAAAAAGACAGTAAAATGTTGTTTCATTCAGATTTTGACAATGATGGGAGAGAGTCATGATTTTTGATAAAAATGAATTTATTAAATTATTGCTAGAATATCAAGTATTGAAGTTTGGTGAATTTACCCTAAAATCTGGTCGTGTGAGCCCTTATTTTTTTAATGCTGGACTATTGTCTGGTGGTCGCGCTTTGGATATGTTGTCAAAAGGCTATGCCCAAGTGCTGTCGCAGTTTTTAAAAGATGTACCAGCCCCTACGATTTTTGGAGCAGCTTATAAAGGCATACCATTTGTGGCAACAACGGCACAGACGCTTTGGCAGATTCATGGTATTGATGTTGCTTGGGGTTATAATCGCAAGGAAGTGAAAACACACGGCGAGGGTGGTTCTTTGGTGGGGGCTGATTTGAATGGCAAATCAGTGTGGGTGATTGATGATGTCATGACAGCAGGCACTGCTGTTCGAGAGGTGGTGGCAATTTTGGAGAATTCTGGTGCCAAGCTTGCTGGCATTGTCATCGCTCTTGATCGTAAAGAAAAAGGTCAAGATGAGCGTTCAGCAGTGCAACAGATTCAAGAAGATTTTGGAGTGCCTGTTCATGGTCTGGTCGATATTGATGACATCATTGCATTCTTAAAAAATGAGGGCGAGACTTCACATTTGCCAAAAATGCTGGCGTATCGTGAGCAATACGGAGTATAGGACGGCATGAATAAGCTTAATTTTTTAATCATCATGGATGACATCGCAACCATCAATTATAAAAAAGATACTTCACTGGCGATGGCTTGGGCAATCAGTGATAAAGGACATGGGCTTAATTACTGCCAAATTGAGGATTTGTGGCTAAATCAGGGTACTTTAATGATTGATGCTCAACCCTTGCAGGTCTTTAAAAATCCTACATATTTTTATCAACTGGGTGAGAAAAACACCACTAAAGCCACAACATTCGATGTGATCTTAATGCGTAAAGATCCGCCATTTGATATGAATTTTTTATATGCGTTACATCTGCTTGATTATGCTAAAAGGGCAGGGGTGTTGGTGGTCAATGATCCAAAATCGGTGCGTGCTTGCAATGAAAAGCTATTTGCCACACAATTTAGTGAATTGATGAGTCCAACCATTGTTACGAGCAAACAATCACACATTCGTGCTTTTATTCAAGAGCATGACGATGTGATTGTTAAGCCACTTGATGGTATGGGGGGAATGGGTGTTTTTCGTCTAACTGCTAATGGTTCAAATATTGGTGCGACCATAGAAATGCTGACAAAAATGCAGTCAGTGCCAATCATGGCTCAAAAATACCTTCCTGAAATTCAAGATGGCGATAAACGCGTGCTGATTGTTGGTGGTAAAGTCGTGCCTTACTGTTTGGCTCGCATACCGCAAGATGGTGAGACGCGTGGTAATTTGGCGGCGGGCGGTCTTGGCGTGGCGATGCCATTGAGTGATGCAGAAATGGCGGTTGCACAGCAAGTGGCCCCTACATTGCTTGAAAAGGGGTTGTATTTTGTGGGTCTTGATTTGATTGGTGCAAAAATCACTGAAATCAATGTTACCTCTCCGACTTGTGTGCGTGAAATTGATGAACAATGTGGCACACAGATTGCCGTTGATTTTATTGAATACCTTGAGAATTTATTAAGTTTACTTAAAAAATAATGGGTAAGAATTTTGCTTTTATAAAAGCCATCAAAGCTTAAAGCATGGCTTCATAATCTTGATGGTGTGGGCTATTATAAGCTTCATTGCATCAATTACTCAGTACCAGAGTATGGGATGCTGCCTGTCTTTGTTATATTCTTGATGCGATTTTGATGGCAAAATTGATGATGCGTGGTCTTTGGCGATGTAAGGATCGTCTATTGCTTTAAAAAGACAAATTGATGTCGTGATGGCTTTTTGTGATCGTCGAAATTTGATTTTGTTGTGGCATGCTGTTGTGTCACAACATTGGGATATAAAGTGGTGTTGAGGGTCTTGGTTGGTTTTATCGTCATCAAATCTTTAAAATTCATCGGCGTTCATCAAATTGTCATAAAAAACCCCTAAGCTATGCATGTATTTGATTTGTCTAGCTTTGGAGTACGCCATGCCATCATACAACGATGAAATCCACATCCATGATCACGACGAAATTGTCGAAGATTCTAATCCAACTAATAATCCAGAATTTGCTGATTTGTTGGTCAGTAGGCGTTCAATTTTAAAGGGCGGTGCTGGTTTGATGACTTCAGCTTTCTTTGGTGGGCTTTCTCTGTCTGCCCTTGCACAACCAGATGCCATAAAAGAGCATTTAAAAAGACCATCGAAACTGAAGTTTTCCGCCGTGCCTCACCATATGGGCGAAGATATGTTGGTTGCTGACGGTTATCGTGCTGAGATGATCTTGCCTATGGGTACGCCGATTGTGGACGGTGTTGGTGAGTGGACAGATGATCGCATGGTATTGGGTGAGTCTTTTAAGTATCGCATGGGTGATAATCATGATGGCATGTGGTTTTTTGGTCTAAAAGATGGCAGATACGCCCCAGAAGTTTCGGAGCGTGGACTGTTGGCGATGAACCACGAATACACCAATCCCAACTTAAATCCTATTGAAAATTACACCATTGATGATCCAGCGGCACCGAAAATTTACCAAAAAAGACGATTGGCGTCTGATGTTCGCCGTGAGATCCATGCTCATGGTGTGTCGGTGGTGGAACTAAAACGCACGCCAACAGGTTATGAGCTTGTTAAGAATTCTCCATTCAACAAGCGTTATACCAGTGGAACGCCAACAAGATTATCAGGTGTGGCCAAGGGTCATGACTTTGTCAAAACTAAAATAGATCCCAAAGGCCTTAGTAGCGTTGGTATTAACAATCAGTGCGGTGCAGGGCTGTCGCCATGGGGAACTTATTTGACGACCGAAGAGAACTTTTTAAATGTATTTGCTCGTGGTGCGGACAAACACATCATTGGCGATGATAATGATAAGCGTGCTGCTCGTTATGGACTGAAAGAAAATAAGATTGGCGATTCTTCTTATTCATGGCACACACCTGCAGATGGTCATCAAGGTGAGTTTGACCATTGGGATGTGACCGCTCAACAATCATCAATCCTTGCTACTGATGACCATCGCAATACTTTCAATACTTTTGGCTACATTACTGAAATCGATCCTTTTTCACCCAGTTCACAAGCTGTCAAACGCACCAGTCTTGGGCGATTTGCACACGAAAATTGTGCATTTGCACCACCTGTGGAGAACGAACCCCTTGTGTTTTATATGGGAGATGATGCAAGAGGTGAGTACATTTACAAATTTGTCTCACAAGCGAAATGGTCAAACGCTGATATTGGTAAGGGGTTATCAGCTGGTGATAAATATTTAGACAAAGGTACGCTATATGCGGCAGTCTTTCATGAAAATGGCACGGGGGAGTGGCGAGAGCTGTCTAAGCAAAATCCACTTTTATCGGATTTTAAAGATGATGCTGAGATTGCCATTTTTGCGCGTATGGCAGCTGACAAAGTGGGGGCAACCAAAATGGACAGACCAGAGTGGGTGTCGGTCAGTCCAGTTACTCAAGAAGTTTATGTAACACTCACCAATAATTCAAAGCGTAAACAAGAAGATGTCAATGCGGCTAATCCTAGAAGTTATGATGGTAAGGGTAATAAGCATGGTCATATCATTCGCTTTGCTGAGCGTCAAGGTCAAGCAGGTAATCAATTTGTTTGGGATATTTATCTGTTTGCAGCACCGCATGATAAGGATGAAGAAAATCTGTCTGGGTTGACTGCTGAAAATGATTTGTCAGCTCCAGATGGCCTGTTCTTTGATCCAAGGGGTGTGCTGTGGATTCAGACTGATGATGGGGCATATACGGACACAACCAATTGTATGCTATTGGCAGCCTTACCGAATAAGGTCGGTGATGGCACAATGATCACCACCAGTGCGGGCATGACCACTCACATGGGTGCATTTACCACGCCTGACACACTAAAACGCTTTTTTGTTGGTCCAAAAGGCTGTGAGGTAACAGGAATCACCATGACACCAGATTGTAAAGCATTGCTGATTAATATTCAGCATCCAGAAGGTAGGTTTGGTGCAGTCAAGGGTGGCAAGACACCCCGTTCGGCTACCGTAGTGATTACCAAAAAAGATGGTGGTGTGATATTGGCTGAGTCGTTTGCTTAGTAATAACGGTACTGACAGAGTGATTAAGAGTGGATTTTCCACTCTTTTTTATTTTAAAACATTTATCAAGTTGTAAAAAATGTTTTAAAAAATCTCTTCGATAGATTTCTTGATGGCGAATGTTTGATGGATTTTTGTAAGGTGTATAAATTTTTCTTGTAATTATTTAAAATTTATTTCAAAATATTGTATTGACTGGTTTTTTTGCCAGTTGATAGCAATGTGTGAGGGATAAAATATGAATGTGTTGATGATGGCGGCAGGGACAGGTGGGCATGTCTTTCCTGCTTTGGCGGTTGCAGATGAGCTGACCAAAAGAGGTGCGGCGATACATTGGCTTGGGACGCCAAATGGCATGGAAAATGATTTGGTTGCTAAGCATGGGTATGCCATGCACCACATTCAAATGCAAGGTTTGAGAGGTAAGGGTTTGGCACGCATGATAAAACTGCCTTTCATGCTTTTAAAATCGGTCATCGATGCTCGCAAGGTCATTGCAAACGAACGGATTGATGTCGTGGTAGGTTTTGGTGGTTATGTAACAGCACCAGGGGGACTGGCAGCAAAACTTGCCAAAAAGCCACTCATCATTCATGAGCAAAATGCCATTGTTGGTATGAGTAATAAGAATTTGGCTCGTCATGCTGATGTGATCTTGCAAGCATTTGATGGGGCGTTTGTCCATACGCATAAAGAACGCTTGATGACAGTGGGTAATCCCGTGCGTACAAGCATTGCGAATATTGAACCGCCTGCTTCTCGTTATGAGTGTCATGATGTCTCTCCATTAAAGGTGTTGGTGGTGGGTGGTTCGCTTGGTGCAAAAGCAATCAACACTGCCATTGTGAACTTATTAAAACTGAGCAATAAACCCTTATCCATCAAGCATCAATGCGGCAAGGATAACTTTGATGAAATGCTGGTTGCCTACTCACAAGCAGGCATTGATATGAATAGGCATACCGTACAACCGCTTGCCTTTATTGACGATATGGCGGCCGCTTATGCTTGGGCGGATGTGGTGGTGTGTCGTGCTGGAGCGTTGACCGTTACTGAGATTGGCAATGCTGGTGTGGCGGCGATTTTTATCCCTTTACCGACTGCGGTAGATGACCATCAAACCTTTAATGCCAAGTCCTTAACCGATAAGGGAGCGGGGATTTTATTACCTCAAAGTGAGCTATCAGGGGAGAAATTGGCACAGATTCTGGGTGATTTGACCCGTGAACAATGTTTGGCAATGGCACAAAAAGCCCATTCAATGGCAAATCCAAAGGCAGCTGAACAAGTGGCGGATATTGTGGAGAGTGCGGTTAAAAAATAGTTTTGATGGTCTTGTAATGAGGTAATAAAAATGTTTCACCATAAAATCAACGACACATTAAACCTGGCCTTGGTGCATTCATCATTTGCCAGTCAAATGAATGACATTGTTAATGTGCAAAAAGACTACTTGGGTGAATGGCTACCATGGGCGAATGACTTTAGCGAAAATAGCTATTGTGAATTTGTCAAATTTGCTCTACATCAATATGCTGAGAATAAAGCCATTCACACCCATGTTATTTATGAAGATAAAATTATTGGTGCGGTGAGCTTAAATAATATTTATCATCATCTAAAAAAGGCGGAAATCGGCTATTGGCTACGCCAAGATTATCAAGGGCGTGGCATCATGAGTCTTGCGGTGCGTGCCATCATGGATATTGCGAAAAATACCTACGGCATGGAAGTGGTGGATATTAAAGCGGGCGAGCACAATATCCCAAGCCGACGAGTTGCTGAGCGACTGGGATTTGAGTTTTGCGGGATCATTGCCAATAATGAAAATGTTAATGGTGACATCATTAACCATGCGGTTTATACTTATCGGTTTTGAGTGCAAAGACTTGAATTTGAATGGTTGATAATGGGTGTGTCTAATCAAGACCATTTGGGCAAGAGTTTTAAAATTGATAGCTAATTGATGATGTTATTATTTGATGCCATCGAACGCTAATTTACGAAAATGATTGAGCTAAATTCACTCATCAGACTTGCTTGGCAAAAAAATTGAAATTGTCAAAAACAGTGAGTCTTTCAAATTAAATGCCATTTGTGCATTTGATTTATTTGCACAGTATAATGAAAATGTCAACAGTTAGTTTACTTATTAGCCATACCGCCATTCACGACATTGAAAAAAGTCGTTATTTTAAGCACTATTTAATTGCCAAAGAGCCTTTTATTTATAGCAGAATGGCAGGCAATACAATGGTTGATGACAAAATCAATGGTGAGTTCTTAAAATTTTTAAGAAATTTGAATAAGCCCATTTATTTTGTTACTGGCGAATTAAAACATCGTCAAGGCGAATTGGATTTTGCCTTGCGATTATTAAATGACAATGATTTAAAAAATTGCAAAACATTGAATGATGATTTGTTAATTTTACCCAACCAATTTTATGGCGTTTAACTGGCTAAATGTCGCTTTTATTTTAAAGGAACAACAAATGACTAATCCCAAACAACCCCTACCCAAACAACTTATCCAAATCCCAGAAATGCGTCGCATTAAACACATTCATTTTGTGGGAATTGGTGGGGCGGGAATGTGTGGCATTGCCGAAGTGTTATTTAATCAAGGCTATGGCGTATCAGGCTCGGACATCAAGCAAAGTCAAGTTACTCAAAGATTGCAAGCATTGGGCATGACCATTTTTATTGGGCATAATGCCGACAATATCAAAAACGCCGATGTGATTGTGGTATCATCTGCCATTGACAAAAATAACCCAGAGATTAAATCAGCCCTACAAGCCCGTTTGCCTGTGGTTCGTCGTGCCGATATGCTGGGCGAGCTTATGCGATATCGCCATAGCATTGCGGTGGCGGGTGCTCACGGCAAAACCACGACCACAAGCCTTTTGACAATGATGCTCACTGAAGCAGGCTTTGACCCCACTTATGTGATTGGCGGAAAATTAAACGCATCTGGCAAAAATGCATCTTTGGGCAGTAGTCGATATTTGGTGGCGGAAGCCGATGAATCTGATGCGTCTTTTTTGAGTCTTAGACCGATGGCGTGCATTGTTACCAATATTGACGAAGACCATATGGACACTTATGAAAATAGTTTTGATAAATTAAAACAGGCCTATATTCAGTTTTTGCATAATATGCCGTTTTATGGTTTGGCGGTGGTGTGCGGTGATGATAAAGAATTGGCTGGAATGATTGATAGCATTGCCAGACCTGTGATTACTTATGGCTTGGAAAAGCACAACGATGTGCAAGCGGTGGATGTATTGACAGATGGCACACGCACCCATTTTACCGTGTTAAGAAAAGATAGGGAGCCTTTAAAGATTACCTTAAATATCCCCGGTTTACACAATGTGTATAATGCACTTGGGGCGATTGCAATGGCAAGCGATGAAGGCGTGTCGGACGAGGCGATTAGGCGTGCGGTGGAAAAATTTGCAGGCGTGGGCAGGCGTTTTGAAAATAATGGTAGCTACCCAGTGGCAGAAGGTGGCGATGTGCTTTTGATTGATGATTATGGGCATCACCCCACCGAAGTGTCGGCGACCATTAACACCGCTCGGCAAAGTTATCCAGACCGCCGTTTGGTAATGATTTTTCAGCCACACCGTTACAGTCGCACACGAGATTGTTTTAATGATTTTGTGGCGGTATTGTCGCAAGTGGATAAATTGATATTGCTTGATGTCTATGGGGCGGGCGAAGAAGCGATAAAAGGGGCGACAAGCGATGATTTGGCACGAGCCATTCGTGAGCGTGGGCAAGTTGAACCCATTGTGCTCAATGTGGACGACAAAACACAAATCAAGCAAGTATTGCAAGCAGGGCTAAAAGCGAATGATTTACTAATCACGCAAGGGGCAGGCAATGTGGGGCAGTTGTGTGTTGAGTTGAAAGAGAATGGGGTTTATTTAGGGGGGTGATGTTATGTTAGATTCTGTTTATTTTAAGTCTTATAGAGCCCAGCTTGGGTTTAGTCGCCAGCAAGATACAAAAAAATTTTTAGATGCCAAGGATATTACGCCAACGATTGATTATAATTATATTGATTTACTTAATAGTAGATTGATAGATATTTTTTATAGAATTGACAATGTTGTCTGTCCTAAAATCAAGTCTAATGATATTGAATTTTTTTGTCAAAAAAATATTTTAGATTCTTTTGAAAAAATAAAACAAAATGATATTATTGCAAAGCTTAATAACCAAGGTAGACGACCCGAAAAGGTTTATTTTTCTTGGCTTCGTGGTTTTGTTGTAACCAAATATTTTTTGGGTGCTATAAGTTATATATTTGATGTTGATTGCGATAGCATACAATTTGTTGGCGATGATAATTTCGATAACCTGCATTCTTTTAAAAGAACGCCAAAAGCTGATTTGCAATTAAATTATAAAAATGAAGTATTGAGAATTGAAATACAGTCTGGTTTTCAGGATATAAACGATATTAAAGAACATAAAGTAAGAGAAGCAAAAAATATTAAATATGAGCAAGATATATCATCTGTTTTAATTCACTTTGATTTATATAATGGTCAAGTTGCCTTTATTAGATTAGATGATATAGAAAATGATAGTGTGCATTGGGTAACAAGACAACAAATGGAAGGGCAAACAGTTTTTAATATCAATCAAAACTATTTTGTTTGGAAATTGACACAATTACCGCCTAAATATTATGAATTAGAGTTATGAATAAGATAAATGTACTTGATCTTTTTTGTGGTGTTGGTGGACTAAGCTATGGCTTTGCCTGCGATGACTGTTTTGATATTATTGCTGCAAATGAAATATTGCCTAATATGGCAAAAGCCTACGAGCTCAACCACCCCAATGTCAAAGTGTACAATAAAGATATCAAGAGTTTTGGTATCAAAGATTTATCGCAAGATTTGGGGGTAAAAAAGGGAGATGTTCACTTAGTAATTGGTGGTCCGCCTTGTCAATCATACTCCACTATCGGAAAAAGAGATAATAATGACCCTCGTGGAAAATTATTTTACGAGTATTATCGTGTACTGCAAGAATTGGAGCCGACAGCATTTGTTTTTGAGAATGTGAAAGGTATTTTGTCAATGCAAAAAGGTCGCCTTTTTCAGACCATCATTAAAGTTTTTGAATCTCTTGGGTATACTATATACTGGCAGGTGTTGAATGCTGCCGATTATGGCGTACCTCAAATTCGTGAGCGTGTTATTATATTTGGAACAAAGCTAAATAATCCTTTTTTATTTCCTAAAAAAACCCACGGTTTAGAAAGTAATCTATTGCCCTATCTAAGCGTTTCAGATGCAATTGGAGATTTGCCTTTTATAGGGTGTAATGAAGAAAGTTTTGAATATGCAAGTGAGCCACAAAATGCTTTTCAAGCACAAATGAGAAAAAATTCACCAAAGCAATTAAAAGACCATAATTCTCCAAATAACAACTCTAACCTTATTCGTTTAATGGAGCTTTTACCTGATGGCGGTAGCCCATCAGATTTACCTGAGTATTTGCGACCAAAAAGTGGCTTTGCTAATACTTATTGTAGATTATGGTGGGATAGACCTAGTACGACAATTACAAGAAATCTTAGTACGCCATCATCTTCTCGTTGCATACACCCAAAAGTTGCCCGACCTTTAACTACAAGAGAAGGTGCAAGGTTGCAGAGTTTTTCCGATAATTATCAGTTTTTCGGTTCAAGAAGTGATAAAAATTTACAGATTGGTAATGCCGTACCACCTTTCTTGTCTGTGGTTATTAAAAATTCTGTAAAGGAACATCTTTTGGATAATGATTGATTTTGATATCTGTATATCAAAATATTTAAATTTTTATTTTAGTTTTTTGGTAAAATGATTGTTTTTAAAGGTAAAAGTATGAATGATGTAACCCAATTTGGCAAAGTTGCCGTAGTCTGTGGCGGATTTAGTGCCGAGCGAGAAGTATCCTTAAAAAGCGGTAAGGCGGTGCTTGATGCCTTGCTATCCAAAGGCGTGGACGCTCACCACTTTGACCCCAAAGAGCGTGATTTGACACAGCTTAAAAACTTTGACCGTGTATTTAATGTGTTGCATGGCACTTTTGGTGAAGACGGCGGTTTACAAGGCGTGCTGGACGGCTTGGGCGTGCCTTATACAGGCTGTGGCGTGCTGGCATCTGCCATTGCGATGGATAAATTTCGCTGTCGCTTGGTGTGGCAGGCACTTGGCTTGCCCAATGTGCCATATGTGGTGCTACACGATGACAGCGATTTTGATACGGTGGAGACAGACTTTGGTTTACCGCTCTTTGTCAAGCCTGCCAGTGAAGGCAGCAGCGTTGGGGTGGTGATGATTGAACAGGCAGGCGAGCTTGCCAAAGTGTATCCGAGCTTAAAGCAATATCATGGCGAGATTTTGGCAGAAAAAGCCATCACAGGGGGCGAATACGCCTTGTCGCTGCTTGGCGATACGGCATTGCCAAGCATTAAAATTGTCCCTAAGGGCAAATTTTATGATTACGATGCCAAATACAACCGTAATGACACCGCCTATCTGTGCCCGTCTGATTTGACCGCTGATGAAGAGGCACAAATGGGCGAGCTTGCCAAGCGTGCCTTTGAAGCGGTGGGTGGCAAGGGTTGGGGGCGGGTGGATTTTTTAAAGGGCGATGATGGCAAATTGTACCTTTTGGAACTAAACACTGTCCCAGGCATGACCGACCACAGCTTGGTGCCGATGGCAGCAAAGGAAATGGGAATTGGTTTTGCTGATTTGTGCGTAGAGATTTTGGTACAAACACTTGATGATTAAGGTTGAGAAATTCATTAAAAGGTCGAGAAGTGTATTTTCGGCCTTTTGGTTATGAATGTGCTGATGGTAAGTGCTAGAAAATGAATGTCGGTAATCTTTCTAATCCAAAACGATACAAATAATGACACTGGGGGTGCATGCAAAATACCTGCTGCCTTAAAATAAATTGGCAAGCTGATGTAAAAATTGGCTTTTTGTGTAAAATTTTGCTTGGTGTTACTCATAAAATGCGTTAGTATATGCAAATTTATCATCTTTAACATGAAGTCTCATGAAAACCCATCAAAAATCCACTAAAAAACACCTAAGTAAGGCATGTTCGTTGTCCATATTGGGAATTTTTCTGTTTGTGGTGATTGGGGTTTTTGGAATTCGTGCGGTTCATTACTCACCAGCCAAGCCGATCGTTATTGATCATCATAACTTGACGCAATCTCAAGCATCATCACTACAAGCGGTAGCAGCATCCATCGGAGATGTGCAATTCTTTTTGGCTGACCTGCCCAGCATTCATCACAGAGTTGCTCAGCTTTCTTGGGTTGGTGATGTGAGTGTTAGGCGTGATTGGCAACAAGGTGTGGTGGTGTCAGTTGTGCCAAGGCGTGCGGTGGCAAATTTTGGCAGTCAACATTTGCTTGATGCAAATGGACAGGTTTTTGTGCCTGCTGATGAGCATGAATTGATGGACCCATCTTTGGTGCGTCTTTATGGCAGTCATTCAAAAGATGCTGACAAAATCATGAAGCAAATGCGTCAAATCAACGAGTGGTTTTCGCCACTTGGAATCAAAGCTTGGGATGTGACTTTAACCGCTCGTCAAACTTGGCTGATTCGTTTTGATAATGGCTTGCGTGTCATTGTTGATCATGAGAATACTGACCAAAAATTATACACATTGGCACTATTATTACAAAATAGCTTGGCAAAAGAACTGCCAAAAATCCATTCGGTGGATTTGCGTTACAAAAATGGCTTTGCGGTTGCTTGGAGAGAGTCGCATTAATCATTCATTCATGCTGATGGTGGGTGGGAAATTGCGATGATTAATGTCATTAAGCATTAAAAATCTTGGTAAAAATTTGACGAAAGACTTGATTTTATTAGCTTTTCCCTCTTTTTTAAAGTGAACATTAGTGTTAAAATATCACGATATTATTGGCGTGTTTTTTAGATGATTGATGACCGTAACATGAATCATTATTGAGAGTTTTTGATTATGGATGAGCTACAGGTAGCCTTGCATTTAAGTTCGACAGCGGTTCATACGGTGGTCGGCTACCCATTTGGCACGCCTGAACAGCCACAGATTAAGATTGTTGCTGTGGGCTTGGCACATCATGAAGCCTTTACTGACGGCAGAGTTGGTCACAGAGAACATCTGCTTAGTGCAATACATAAGTCGCTAAGAGAAGCCAGCGATATGGCAGGGGTGGCCATTGAGGAGGTTTGCCTATCTTTTGCATCATCACTCATGAAAAGCACGAATGATAGCCAAGAGGTTCAGCTCTGTCATGCTGGCGGATGTACCACAGTGCGACCTGGTGATTTGTATCGAGTCAAAGAATTGATTGCTGATAGGTTGCTTGCAGAGGGCTATTCACTGGTGCAACACTGCCCTCAACTTTTTTATTTGGATGATGATTCACAAGATGTTAAAGACCCATTGGGTATGCATGCCAATAAACTTAAAGTGTTAAATCATGTGGTGATGTTACCAAGCAATCATGAAAGACAAATCACCGATGTCATTCATAATAATGATATTTTAATTGGGCAAATGTTCTTTGATGGTATCATGGGTGCAGAGTATGCACTGACCAAAGAAGAAAAAAAGCGTGGCGTGTGCTTTATTGACATTGGTCAAGCCACAACCAAGGTCTGTGTATTTTTAGATGGGGTATTGGTATTTTCTGAGTGTTTTGATGTGGGTGGTCAGACAGTAACTTTCGACATTGCTGCTGAATTGGGCGTGTCAGTTCCTGAATCAGAAGCGTCAAAGCGTCAGTATGGCACGCTGCAACCAAGTCCTGGTGATAAGGCGACATTCATCACTTTGCCTTGTGTTATGCGTGGGGAGAAAACAGTCAGCCTAAGACAGCTTATCAATATCATCTTAGCACGCTATGAAGAGATTTTTGATCGTATTTACAGGCAGCTAGACGATAAAAATTTGTCATCATGTCTTGGTGCTGGCGTGGTGCTGGCGGGCGGTGGTTGTCAGATTGAGGGTATCGTCAAGTTCCTTAATCATAAATGGGCGATGCCTGTGCGTATGATGACAACTAATGAGCATATCAGTGTCTGCCCTAAAAATCTGACGGATCATAATATTGTCTTAATAAATGACCATATCAAAGGCAATAAGTTGCATACGGCAATCGGTGCACTACTATATCAAAATAGCGAGCAGTTTTTACGCAATGGTCATGATGATTCGCCAGTTCAGAGCGATCTGGTGAATAAAATTTCTAACGCTTGGCAGTCATTTGCTAAGAGCGTTAAAAAGTGGTTTTGATGTCTTTTTTGAGTCATTTTTACTAATTTGGAGGAAATATGTCGGCTTATAGCATGTCAGACGACACGCAACTTGATACAGACGGACAAGCGAAATTCATTGTTTTTGGAGTAGGCGGTGGCGGAGGCAATGCGGTTGAGCATATGGTTCGTCAGAATGTTTCAGGTGTGACATTCGTGGCGACCAACACTGATGCTCAAGCCCTTGAGCATTTATCAGTACCTAATAAATTTCAATTTGGCGGGGCGGGCTTAGGTGTGGGCGGTCGTCCAGCTCAAGGGCGTGAGTTGGCAGAGCAAAACGAAGAAGAAATTCGCTCGTTATTGTCAGGCTATCACATGGTATTTATTACCGCAGGCATGGGTGGTGGCACAGGCACAGGGGCAGCTCCTGTCATTGCTCGCATTGCTAAAGAAATGCAGCTTTTAACGGTAGCGGTAGTAACGACACCATTTAAATTTGAGGGCAGTAAACGCACGAAGATTGCTAAAGAAGGTATTGCTGAACTGTCCCAACATGTTGATTCTATCATCACAGTGCCTAACGAAAAATTACGCCAAGTTTATAATAATATTTCCATCGCAGACGCCTTTAAAAAAGCAGATGATGTGTTGTTATTTGCCGTCCAGGGAATTATTGAGACCGTGCGTTGTCCAGGTCAGGTCAATGTGGACTTTGAAGATGTTTGCACCGCCATGCAGTCTCGTGGATATGCGATGATGGGTATTGGGCGTGCCAGTGGTGATGATCGTGCCAAACAAGCCACTGAAAAAGCAACTCGCTCACCGCTGCTAGATGATTTGCGTCTTGACAATGCTAAAGGATTGATTGTTAGTATCAAAGGTACGCAGGAATCCATGAATTTAAGTGAGGCAGATGAAATCGGTGGGCTGCTTTCAAAGATTGCTGACTTAGATGAGGGTGATATTTTCTGGGGTTTTGTGTATGATGATACGATGGGTGATGAATTGCAAGTAACTGTGATTGCAACAGGGCTGACCTTAAACGAGAGTGCACAACCTCAATCATCTGGACAGCAAGCACCAGCAGGTCATGCCAGTGCCATCAGTCAACAAGGTTCTCAGCAATCAGCAGATTCGTCATCAGGGCCTGTTCGTAGGACTGTTCAGCCAATCCATGTTGGTGATTATCTAAAAAGACAGCAATAGGATAATAATGAGCGATCCTCTCTTTGTTACTACAAAAAACCCATGTCGTCGCATGGGTTTTTGTGGAGATGACTTGGTTGGGTGAGCATATGTTCAGCCCATCATCTTACCCTTGCTATATTATTCACCTGAATTAAACGCCATTGAGCAGACTTGGGCAACCATTAAGAAATGGCTTGGAAGTCATTTATCAAAGTTTGAGGGTATTCAGCAAGGGTTGGTGGGTTATTTTGGGGTTAATTGAGTATATTGTTCCAAGCTAATGTCTTTTGTTTGGGTTTATTGAATGTGCGGTAATGGTAGTGTGGATTGTGATATTTTAAAATGGATTTGGTATAAAAAAGGTCTTTAGTTAATCTAAAGACCTTTTTGAATGATGATGGCTTACTTGTTGACTTTTTCTTTTTGTTGCTTTTGACGCTCAGCTTTCGCCGCATCTTCAGCACGCCATTTGGCCGTCTTCATTTCATCTGCTGTTGGGCGTTTTTCAAGATTTGGTACGCTCTTAACCCCCAGCTCTTTGAATGCAAAAGCAATCGTCATCAATTCGTTGTTTTTACGCTCAGCATAGATATTTGAACTGTGACCATGGTTCTCAGATGCATATAACAATGCTGGATGACCGCAACTTTCAATCTCTTGAAGTTTCGCCACAAACTTATAAGAGTGCGATGGTACGACACGGTCATCTCGTTTTGATGTTTGAACCAAGGTTGATGGATAGCATGTGCCAGACTTTAAGTTGTGATAAGGCGAATAGCTCATCAAGACATCATAAACATGACGACCTTCAGATGGCACGCCATACTCCTCCATCCAGTATTGGGTGATGCCCATATCTGCCTGACGAAGCTGATCTAGTACTGCGACTTGTGGCAATGCTACTCGGTATTTTTCTGGATGTCGAACCATTGCTGCTCCGACCAAAAGACCGCCATTTGATCCACCCATGATGCCCAGATGATCAGGATCGGCATAGCCTGCTTGGTTGAGGTAATCGGCTGCTGCGGCGAAATCATCATAGCCTGTCAAGCGATTGGTGTATTTTGCGGCATTTTGCCACTCTTCGCCGTACTCACCACCACCACGAATGAAGGCATGAGCCCATACGCCGCCATTTTCTAGCCAAGCGGTATTTGCAGGGAAGCCGAATGCTTGATCATAAATGACGCCATAACCACCGTAGCCATACAGTATGGTTGGGTTTTTGCCATCTAAGACGATGCCTTTTTTGTAGCTGATGTTCATTGGAACTTTTGTGCCGTCATAAGAGGTATAAAATACCACTTTGCTTTCGTATTGAGTTTCATCAAAAGGCACCAAGTCGGAACGACGAATATCTAAATACTCATCTTTGGCAATGCTGTACTTATATTCTGTCTGAGGG
Organism: Moraxella oculi; assembly: GCF_023336735.1. Taxonomy (GTDB): domain Bacteria; phylum Pseudomonadota; class Gammaproteobacteria; order Pseudomonadales; family Moraxellaceae; genus Moraxella; species Moraxella oculi. The sequence continues at coordinate 18,827 of NZ_JAMBAQ010000002.1, forward strand.
AAAGTGGGATTTTCAAAAGAGAATTTGATGTAGTTTTCATTCGCTTCTGGATCGTCGTCTTTGTTTTTATCCTTGTCTTTATCAGACTCTTTGCCCACAACATTGCCAGAAAGGTCAGAAATATATCCAGCACCTTGTGGCGGAGTTAGATCTTTTAAGAACTTTCCTGTGGTGGCATCTACCAGTTTTAGACGGCTGACCCCATCTTTGAGATAGGTAACCAAGAAATAGCCATCACCCTCTTCGTGATAATAGGCATCACGCATTAAGTCTAAGTCTTCTGGAGTGGTAACCACAACTTCTCGTTTTTTAAGATTATCCAGGTTGGTTTTGATGATTTCACCTTTGCGATTATTCTCGCCACTGATGAGCCAAACATCACGAGTTTTGTCATCAAAGTGAACCAATTCAGCTAAGACATTGTTATTAAATGCAATTTTATAGCGAATGGCTTCATCAAAGAATTTGGGGTTATGCAGGCGATAGATGTCTCCTGTTTTGCGATCTTTGATAAAGGCGGTGTTTGTACCGAAGGCTATGGCGTTCATGACTAGATAACGATCATCATCACCTTCAAAAGAGATACCAGTAACTGCACTGCCTCCGAGATGTAAGTAGCTGACTTCAATAGGATCATTAAAGCGCTCTTTGCCAATATCACGACGATAAATGGCAAGTTGTGGAGAGTTGCCTACATAAAACAAAGTGTCATCATCCAGCCATGTGGCTTTCATGATGTCTCGTCTAATGTTTTTGATGACAGGCGTAGCAAGCTTGCCTGTGCGAGTATCAATGACATGTAAATATCTTGGGTCAATGTCAGCAGAGCCTGAGCGGACGAAGAAAGAGATGTAGCTGCCATCTTTACTCACTTTGACACCACGAATGTCGGCTTTGCCGTTTGGTTCGGCCTTGCCATCTGGTGAGATGTTTGCTTCATTAAGCAGCTCGGTACGAGTGCCGTCTGGTGCAATTTTCTCAATGCGATCATAGCCGTCCGCATGACGATAGTAACGGATTTCACCGATGCCATCACGATTGGTGTGACTGATGGTGTGCTCGACGCCTTTTAAGGCTTCGTAGTTGCGTTTTAATTGTTCATAGAAAGGTGAGTCTTTGACATATTCTGTGGACAGTGCATTTTGAGCATTGACCCAGTCATTGACCTCACTAGATACTTTTGGCTGAACGGTTTGTAGGTATTTGGTGGTTCTGGCTTCAAGTGGATGATCGTCCTCAAAACGAGTGCCGATCATGTTGCGTTGGCGGTCATCACTGGTCTCATTGGCGACATAAGCATCGATGTTGTCATACTCTTCTAGCCAACGATATTTATCGACAATCGTGCCACCGATATAGTGATCAATGCCATCATCGGGAATGTTTTGAGTGTTGTCATATCGTGCGTTTTTGATGTCCGCTGTATTGGCAGACATGCCAAATTCACCGCTTAAAAATGGATCGTAGCTGTCTTGGTGTACACGAGTTTTTGGATAATGTAATTTGTCTTTATTGTCGCTGCCATCATCGGCATATGCCGCTGTCATGCAGACAGACGATGCTACTGCCAATGCCAGTGAGGTAAGTTTTAGTTTCATATGGTATCCTGTTTATGATTGTATTGCCACAGATGGATTGAATTGCTCAATCCATCTGAACATCCATTAAGTGGCCGTATTGGTTTAGAAATTAAACACAACGCCAGCACGGATATTATCATCGCTGATTTTGCTGGTGTTGGTTGAGCCTAATTTAAATTTTGTTAATTCGGTGTCGTAGCGACCATAGATGCGAACATTTGGGCGAGCCATGTAGTCTAGCTGCACATAAGCTTCTTTGGTATTGGCTTTATCATACAGATATTTCTCTTCGGCATCGACATAGGAAAGTATTTGTAGTCCGCCTGTCTGCTGACCGATTGTATTTAAGGCATTGGCATCATTGCTTAGTGGTGTCGCACCTTTTTTCAGCTTAGTCTCTGCCTTTTTAGTGCCGTAGCCTGCACTGACTTGAAAGATTGGGTTGATGTCATAGGCGACTTTCACACCCAAATAATCAGTATCTCGCTTATCCAGTGGGGTAAACTTGCTTTCAGACATGGTTTCTTGTTTGCGACCAATATCAGTAGCTACCAAGAATTTGCCTGCTTGATACTCCAATGATGCTGCCAAACCGTCTGTCTTACTAGGATAGCGGTTTAGGGTGTTTTGATTGGCTTTCCAGGTATCTCCATCAATGCCAGTTTCAGGATTGTAATCACTGTGTGTGTATCCTGCCGCCACTCTTAGCGTTTGACCTTCTGCCACTGGGAAGCGATAGCTTGCTGATGCCCCATAGCCTGATTTTACAGCACCGTTGTTTTCTTTGGTAACATCATTATAGCCTGCAAGACTGTAATAAGCACTGGCTTGTAAGCCCTTGATGCCATAGTAATCAAAGCGTAAGGCACTGGTGCTAAAAATATCCAATGGGGTGTCTGTGCCTGTGCGATTGACATAGTTGGTGTGTAGATATTGACGACCTAGGCTGACAGCACCCACATTTTTTTTATCCAATGACAAGCTTGAATTGGACAAATAAAAATTACTGCCTCTGATATAGCCAAGACCGATATTTCCTGTTGCACGCCAGTCGTTTGGCAGTTCTTGTGAGCCACGGAAGTCAATATAAGATACGCCGTGATTTTGGCTTAGGCGAGGCTTTTTATCTGTGGTTGATAATTTGGTACCTGCTGGTTGTAATTCCGGATTTTTGACTATTTTGTTCATTGGGCTTTCAAGGGTGAATTGTCGGTCTTGCTTAGTGAGTTGAATATCAACTTGACCGCCAATATCTAAAGTCAAACCGTCTTTTTTGTATAGATTGTAAACAGCATGGGCATTGGTAGCTACGATGGCAGTACCAATCAATAGGGCGATTTTGGTTAGCTTAAAAGTTGGAGTGTTCATAAAAAATCCTTATTTAAAAAGTTAGAATGAGAATGATGCACCAGTACTGAAGGTCAAATGATTACGATTACTGAATTCGCCTTCATCGGTATAGTTCTTAGTTTTTAGATTAGTGATGGAGCCTGTTAATGAAATGCCTTGATACAGCTGATAGGATAGTTCCGCACTGTAACGATCTTTCTTAACTTCATGGAAGAACAATGCTTCTTGATTGCCCTGAGGCTCTAATCTTTTTGACGATACCAATCTTTGCACTGGAGCAGGTGATTTGTTATCTGTCTGACTGCGTCCATAGCTGATGCTTCCTTGTAGACGTGGTGTGAACTCATAATTGACTTTGATGCCATAGGTATCTTTATCAACACCATGTGTTACGGCACCATTGTAAGTTTCATTTCTTTTACCATAGTCTAAGCCGACCGTCAAATCGTTATGTTGAAAACTTACGCCAACCAAATACGCATTGGCTTTTTCAGAGGTGTTAAAATATGCAATTTGATCATGACCTTTGCTTTGGCTATAACCGCCTGCCAAGCTTAGGGTTTTGCGTGGAGCGAATTCAAAATCGTATTTGGCAGCGATACCATTGCTGTCATGCCAGCCTGTCTTCGTATTGTCATTGATGTCGGCAGACTGGCTAAACATATGATAAGCAGATAGCGTAAGGCGAGGTATGCCCATGTATCGACCGTTGATGTTTGTGCCGCCATCGGTTAGGGTATTTACGATGCCAATGTCAGTTTGGCTAACACCCAGACCATTGTTCTGACCACCGATGGTAATGCGACCTTTTTCACCGTAGGTGCCAAAGTCAAGCCATGCACCCCAGTAAGCACCCCAGTTATTGACATAACCTTCACCAGCTTCTATGACAACAGAGGCGTTGGCAGTCATTTTTGGCGTGATTCTTTGCTTGGCACTGACTCCCAGCATTGTCCAGTTAACACCATCAAGTCTGAGTTGTTCATCGCTGTCTTTACGATCTTGATTCATCAGTACATCAGCGAGGGTGCCATTGTTACCAAAGATTTTTGGATCGCCATAAGTATAATTAAACTTATCATATTCTGTGGTTAATCTTGGATTGGCACTGCCATGTATGCTTAAATTCAGGCCGTTTTTAACTGCAGGTATCTCAAAGGTTGCTGCCGATGCGGTCGTCGCCAACATCATTGTTAGTATTGATAACGACAGTGCCTGGCATGACTGCCTTTTAGGTAGGCGTTTGGTAGGGGTTAGCTTATTCATGAAAAACGGGTTCTCCTTAACATTGGATTCGACCCAGCCAATCCATTCATCGTATTGTACTAAAAACAAACAAATGGCTTACTAGGACTTAGCTGGCTATTGATGTCATGTTTATAACATATATAACTAAATTTTATCATATGTAAAAAAATGATACAAAAATTTAGTCTTAGTAGAATAATAGCAATGTTTGTTATTGTCAAGTATGTCATATGTATTTTATTGAAATTATTTTTTGTTAAGGTTATCTTGTTTCAATGCGTGTCTTTATGGTGGAACCTTTTTGAAAAAATGGGCTGCTGTCTTAAATATGATGACTAATCACCCATTTTTTTTGGTGCTTGATGTGTCTGATTGAAGATGGGGTAAAAAAGCCACAAAAGTTTGCTGAACTTTTGTGGTAAAAATGTGATTAGAGGTTTATAAACCCAATCTGTTTGGCAGGCACTCAATCGCTTGATTAACGGTATCATTGAGCAATTCATCACCTGTCATGATGGTGATATGCCCAATCTTTCTTCCTGCTCTTTCTTCTTTGTGGTAATGATGAAAATGCACGCCAGAAATGGCAAGGAGTTGGCTGGGGTCTGGAAATTGACCAATGATGTTGATCATGACAGATGGCTGTGTGATGTTGGTGCTACCTAGTGGTAATCCCGCCACTGCTCGAATATGATTCTCAAATTGACTACACACCGCCCCTTCAATTGTCCAGTGTCCAGAATTATGCACTCTGGGTGCGATTTCATTAGCGATCAAACCTGCGTCAGTGACGAATAATTCTAAGGTCATCACGCCAACATAATCTAAATGCTCTAAGAGCTTTTTGATGTTTTGTTGGGCTTGCCAAGTTAGGTGGTCGCTGTTTGGTGCAGGAGCGACTGTCTTGACCAGTATGCCATTGCTGTGTGTATTTTCAACCAAAGGATAGTAGCGAATTTCACCTGTTTGCGATCGCACGGCGATGATTGAAACTTCTCGACTAAAATCAATAAAACCTTCGGCAATCAATGGGGCGATTTTCGTTGCTTCACCAAGTTCATCCCATGCAGTAATGATGTCATCAATCATCCTAATGACGAATTGACCTTTGCCATCATAGCCACCACGAGAAGTCTTTAAGACGAGTGGTAAGCCGAGCTGTTGGCAGGCGTGTCTAAGTCCGTCCAAGTCATTAACTGACAAAAATGGCACGGTGGTGATACCAAGCTCATTGAATAGATTTTTTTCGTTCAATCGGTCTTGGGCGATGAGTAATGCGTGCGAAGATGGAAATAGTTTGTGGTTTTTCTCAATATGATTGGCATGTTCAAGCGGTGTGTTTTCAAATTCTAGTGTGAATGTGTCGCACATGCTCTCAAAACGATCGGATTGAGTGCTTGTAAATACTTGACCTATCAAGCTGGCAGGACAGTTTGGTGAGTCTTCTAAAAAGACGGTCATAATGCCAAGGGGGCGGGCGGCATTGCCAAGCATTAAGCCTAATTGCCCACCACCAAAAATACCAATAGTACGAACAGGAGCAAGTGTGGTCATAAGAAAGTTCTTTTAAGTGATTGAAAGTTAAGGGTTGTGATTGTTGGCAAATGACGAAATTGCAATAAATCTCACTCTTTTAGAAGGTGATTTAGTCAATGATGCCAGGCGTTGGATTTTTTAAGATGTTTTGGGTTTGCTTCATGCGAAATGCGGCGATTTTTTCTGCCAGTTCGTCATCACAGATGGCGAGCATCTGTGCTGATAGTAGCCCAGCATTGTATGCACCTGCCACACCAATAGCGAGCGTACCTACGGCGACACCCTTTGGCATTTGTACGATGGATAATAGGCTATCCCAACCACTAAGCATGGAGGATTTGACAGGCACACCAAGCACTGGCAAATCAGTTTGGCTGGCACACATGCCTGGCAAATGAGCAGCACCACCCGCCCCTGCAATAATGACAGACAGGCCGCGTGATTTGGCGGACTTTGCGTAGTCAAACAATCGGTCGGGTGTGCGATGTGCCGACACAACTTCACATTCAAAAGGTATGCCAAAATCAGCCAGAACTTGTGCAGCGTGCTGCATGGTTTCCCAGTCGGATTGACTGCCCATGATGATGCCGACTTTGGCTGGGCCTTCTGGTGATGGAATTGGGGGTGGTAAAGTGCTTGACATGATTTTATCCTATTAAAACTTAGTATTATAGCAAATTTTGGTTAAGAATTTTAGTATTTTTATGGATTGAGTATCACGAGCTTAAATACTGTGCAAAATTTTTTTGGTTTAGCTGTGGATTGTCAGTATCAAATTGATAGGCGGTCAAATGACCATCTTTACCTACTGAATAATCAACGCAGACGACTTGCCTTGACAGTGGTGTTGGCGTGCCATCTAGCCAGTAATGACCAATGAATATGGGCTTTTTGGTATCAATGTGATGCGTTAGCAGTTCTTTGGTGAGGTCTGTTGGGAGTTTTGATGGTAATCCATCGGCAAGTAATGTCTGGTTGATGGGTAGGTTTTGCCAATTTTTCATCCACCATTTGACTCGTGCTTTATTGCGTATGATGCCTGTTTTATCCCTCATGGCATGCCCATGGGGCAGGGGGTATTCAATGCCTTTGAGTAGGCATTCGATGGCATGTTGTACTTTAGGGTCTTTTTCGGTCAGAAGGCGTATGGCGTCTTTGGTAAGTCTTTGGTTGGTTAAGATGGGTTTTAGGGTGTCCATGCTGTTTTTATCGTAGCAGGCGTGGACACAGATGCAGTCATGCAATTCAAGCCAAAGCGGCAGTTCACAAAAACGCTCAATCCAGTATTGATGCAGTGCTGTACCATCACCAACTTCATCAAGAAAGGCTCTGTGAGTGAAAAGATTTTTTTGGGTATGCGGTCTAAGATGCTTGCCATCATCACACAACAAAGTGTGGCCGATGGCATTGTACTCATGATTGCCCATCACGGCAAGTGCTTGATGGTTATCCAGCATGTCAAAAATGATGGCTAAGGCAGATAACTGCTGATGACCTCTGTCAATAAAATCACCGATAAAAATTGCTTGGTGATTTTTTGGGGCGATAAAGCTTGTGCCATCATGACGATAGCCAAGTTGAATCAATAGTCCTTTAAGCTTGTCCGCCTGTCCGTGAATGTCGCCAATAATGTCATAAATCATGATGATGGTTAAAAGTTGGTCAAAAATAAGTCAGGTCTTTAAAATGGCTGGGTATCAAAATCTTGGATGAAGTAAGGCATTGGCGAAATGCAAAATTAAAGAAGGTTCAATGGCAAGTGTTACCACAACACCAAAAGCCGCACCAAACAGATGTGCTGAGTGATTGGTGTTGCCTACTCCTCGGCGTTCGGCATAAATGCTATAAGTGACATACAATAAAGCAAAGAGGATGGCAGGGATTGGTAGGATACCGAAGAAATACAGTGTCTGCCACGGTGCAAATAAAATAAAAGCAAACAACACCGCCGACACTGCACCAGAAGCACCAAGGCTAAGATGGCGTGCATGATGCTTGTTTTGTAAGTATGTTGGAATGATGGCAAAGATGATGGCAAGAACATAAAAGCCAACGAAGCCCATTAAGCCAAACTTACTGATATAGAAGTTTTCAATCACTCGCCCAAAAAAATAGAGCGTCATCATATTAAAAAGCAAGTGCATGCCATCAGCATGGATAAAGCCGTGTGTGATGAAACGGTGGTATTGTTTGAATTTAGTGATGGAGATAGGATCGAAAATTAATCTTCCCATCAGTGAACGATCTTGCCATGCCAACAAGCTTATGATGACGGTAATGATGATAAGGACTGTGGTGTGATTCATGGTTAGCATAGGTTTTTTATGATGTATTAATGTATGTGCAAGACAGGTGCATCTATCTGTATCATTACAATGATGAATGTGTTCTGACTTAATCGAATCAGTACAATCAGCCATTTTTAAAGATATGAATTTAAGTATAACAGGTAAACCGCATTTGGCAAATGACAATCGTATGACAGCGATTAAAAAAACACTTGATTGGTAATAAAGAAATAAAAAGAGTCGCTAAAAATCTTCATGGAATACTTGAAAATTACACGAATGTCTTGAAAAGAGTTGGTTTTATGGGGTGATTGGTAATTATTTTGTTAATTATTGTAGTAAAGCCTTTTATATTTTAGAAAAATCAGTCAAAATAGCGACAAGTTCCAAACACATTAAATGCTTCAATGCGGATATTGTGCAGAATTTATTTTAATTTCAACAAATAGGAGTTTTCCATGAATTTGGTTAATATTTTATCTGAATCAGTAACCCCTCATGTGCTTGCTGCTACAACAACTCATGATGGCGATGCCACCGTCAAATCAAAATTACTTTCAGCGTTTTATGCGATTTTTGCATCTCGTTTGACTGACATCAACAGCTTCGAGCGTGTTTCTGCACTGCAATCGACAGATCTGGACAATGGTCGTAACATTCTTGATGCGGCATTTAATGATGCAAATACTCTCAATCAAACCGCACAGCTTAATGATCAGCTCGCCAAGGAATTCAATCTGTCTAGCACAACTGCCAGTGCTCTGACTGCTGCTGCAGCACCGCTGGCATTGACCAAGCTTAAAGAGCTTGCTGGCGATACCTCTTTGCCAGTTTTTTTAAAGAACAGTTTGTCATCGTTTAGTGCACTTGTGCCATCATGGGCTTATGCACTATTGCCAGTAGGTCTATTTGGTGCCTCAACCATTGCAAACCCTGTATCAGCCGCTGCTGACCCAATGGCGACCCATGTTACTGCCACGCCGACCGATACTGGCGTCTTGCATAAAGAGAAAAAAGAAGGTAGTTTCTTAAAGAGCCTGTTGCCAATCATCGGTCTCATCATTTTGGCTGGCTTGGCATGGTTAATGCTTCGTAGCTGTCAAGATAAGCCAGCACCAGTTGCTGCACCAAATGAGCCAGTGACTGACGCACCAGCTACTGTTGCCGCTGAAGCAACGCCTGCAACTTTGACCATTGCTGTTGATGAGACTGGTGAAGCTTTGTACTCATGCCGTGCTGAGGCAGGTTCTGAAGGCGTACTTGGCTCTATCCGCACTGCGATTGCTGGTGTCTTTGGTACGGACAAGTGTTCCATGCAGACCACATCAGGCTATGCTCAGACCATGCCAGCAGTGGAGTACCTGCCTGCAATTTTGGGCTTGATGAAAGGCGTGCCAAGTTCTAGCGTGAGCATTGCAGATAAGGTGGTGTATTTTAATGCCGCTAACGAGGCTGATATCCACAAATTGATTGATGGTGCCAAAGCCATACTGCCAGCTGATTTCACCGTAGAAGCAGAGCCAGCACTAGACATCGCTGCTGCTGTGGAAGGTAGCATCAATTCAGCCAAAGAAGCCATCAATAGTCTAAATGATCAGCCAACTGCTGATGACTTAATTCGTGCGTTGAACTTACAAATCATCAACTTTGCTGTCGACTCGGCAGAGATTCCTAATGAAAATAAAGAAATTCTTGACTTGGCTGCCAAAAAGCTGATTGCCTTGCCAAAAACAACTTTAAAAATCATCGGTCATACCGACAACCAAGCATCGCATGAGTATAACAAAGAGTTATCAGAAAAGCGTGCTGCCGCTGTTCGTGATTATCTGGTGGAGTCGGGTGTGCCTGCGGATCGTCTGAGCACTGAAGGTGCCAGTTATGACCACCCAATCGCTTCAAATGCTACCGAGCAAGGGCGTTTTCAAAATCGTCGTATCGAGTTTACGATATCTCGAGAAGGTGAGCAATTGGCAGCCATTGGTAATGCACCAACGAGCAAGGCGACTGAAGTTGAATCCGCACAGTCAGAGACTGCCCAGCCACAGACCACTGAAAATAAATGATGTGATTCACGCCTAACGAATGTGTTTAAGTTTGGCTTTAAAAATCAGATGATGGTAAACTGTCATCTGATTTTTTTATTAACACTGAATTTGATGGTAAAAATGGCGAAAATAGTTTTGTTTAATAAGCCTTATGGCGTGCATAGCCAATTCCGTAAAGACCATGACGGCATGCAGACTTTGGGGGATTTTTTTCATGATAAAAGTCTGCGTGTGGCAGGAAGGTTGGACAAGGACAGCGAAGGGCTGCTCATATTGACAGACAGTGGGGCGGTGAATCACGCCATCACTACTCCGCCAGCTGACCACCTTTCTAAAAAAACTGGCAAAACCTATTTGGTGCAAGTTGAAAATGTGCCTAACGAATCACAAATTCAAGCATTAGAGCGTGGCATTGTCTTAAAAGATGGTAAGACGCTGCCTTGTCATGTTCAGCCATTAACAGATCTGCCCATCAAGCTTTGGGAGAGACATCCGCCGATTCGTGAACGCAGAAACATTCCGACAGCATGGCTTGCCATGACCATTTTTGAAGGTAAAAATCGTCAAATAAGGCGTATGGTTGCCCATGTTGGTTTGCCATGCTTAAGGTTGATCAGATATCAAGTTGGTTGGTGGACTTTGGGTGATTTGGGTGGGCAGCTTGCTGTGGGTGAACATCAAGTGCTGCATTTACAGGAGTATGACCTACTAAAGTTGGGGATTTTAACAACGCCTAGCAAAAAATCTCTTGCTAAGCGTCCTGCTAAAAATGGTGTGATGCGTCAGAAAGCGACGGATATTGTCTCTAAAAAACCATCTCGCTCATTAAGTACATCATGCTAACTAAGCCAACGATCAGCACCGCCACTTAAAGAGATTTGTCGATGACAAAGTGATCCTTGAGCCACTTCAAAAACCATCAATTCATCACGGCGAAACGCATGAATGATGATGCTGTTTTTGTGTTGTGCTTGCTGATTTGAAGCGATTTGTAGTACTTTTTGGGTGGCTTTTATGCCATCAATCGCAATGATGATGTCATTGACAGACAATCCTGCCTGGCTTGCACTGCCCATTCGTGATAGATGCTTGATTTTCAGACCGCTTGCCATTTCTTCGGCAGTCATGCCCCATGTTGCTCGATTTTCTTTGGTGTCAATCTTAACAGAAAATTCACTGAGCATCTGCTCAATCGGTAGAGGTGTGCGACCAATCACATGATTGTCAAAAAATTCTTGCCAAACTGATGCTTGAAGGAATTGACTGACCACTTCCGCCAAGTTTTCATGCGTCATGCCAAATCTTTTATTTTGACTGTCAAACGCCTTTTGACAAAATACCTTGATGATGTCAAACAATCGATGCTTTCCATCAGAATATTGTATTATTTTAAGGTCAAGTAACAAAGCGATTAAGGCCCCCTTATTGTAGTAGCTTGCCCCTTGATTGGTGTAATTCTCATCAGCACGATATAACTTAATCCATGCGTCAAAGCTTGATTCGGCAACGCTCTGTAAGTCTCGACCTTCCATCTTATAGTAGCGATTGATTTGTGTGGCCAATGCTTTTAGATAGGTGCTTTTGTCAATCAATCCTGCACGCAACAGCATGAATTCATCAACATAGCTTGTAAAGCCTTCAAATACCCATAATAAAGGAGTTGGTGCTTCGGTTTGTAAGGTCGAATCCATCATCACATCAGGACGCACGGTTTTGACCCACCAGGCGTGGAAATATTCATGGCTACATAGGCTTAAATAACGCTGATAATCATCACTTGGGGCAGATGGCTCCAAGATGGTTGGCAGATCATTGCGTGGACTGATGAGGGCAGTAGAATTGATGTGTTCAAGACCGCCATAATCATTGCCTGTTACCATTGTCATGAAAGTATAGTCATCAAATGGTGCTTCGCCAAGCTCGTCTAAATAGGCTTGACAGATTTTTTGGACATCTGTTTTTAGGCGTTTAAGATCGGCTTGGTGCTTACCTGTGATGAAAAATCGATGGGGCAAAACCTGACCATGGCGATCGATTACCTCAAAGTCAAACATGACTTGTGTTGAAATCTCAAAAGGATAATCATAGCTTTCAAAAGCGGCAATTGTTTCTAGATGATACTGTGTTGATAGTTGCGTTTGGGTCATGGTGTGTTTTAGACCACAAGCAAAAAGAGTGTTTGGATTGTTTTGAAAAAAGGCTTGAGGTACGCTAAGTGTGATGTTAGCTTCTGCCTGTTCTTGGCTTTCTACCATCAAAAGCAGTGAGCTAAAGTTGCCAAACAGTCGAGTATTGTCCACAAAAGCGGTGCGTATTGACAGGTCATGACAGTACACTTCATAATGCACACTGACTGACTCTCCAGCTTTGATTTGAGTGAGTTCGTAGGTGTTTTTTGATAATTTTATCGCATCGAGCGGTTCATTATTTTTTAGGTATTGTACGAGAGTGATGTTTTTGCTGAATTCACGAATCAGATAGCTGCCAGCAATCCAAGTTGGTAGCCATAATGTCGGTGCGTCTTTATTGGCAATAAAATTAATTGTAACATCAACCAAATGTGTGTGATGACGGCGAAAATCAACCAAGTAATTCAGCATGTTTAGACTTCCTTAAATATCAAAAAAAAGATTAGCATAGCATTTATAAAGCTTTGTGAAAAGTACCTTATCATAAAACACAACAATCCAATGGAATAATAGGTTTTTTGTAATTTTCACGCAAGTAAGAGTAAAGTCTGTTATAATGGATTCTAAGCTCATCGTTTTACGGTAGCAAAATTCACTTTTTATAGGAAAAATTTTATGACAGCCATCGCAAAAGACACTGTGGTTCAGTTTAATTATACATTAACCAATGACCAAGGCGAGACATTGGATCAATCTCGTGGAGAGCCATTGGCTTATCTACATGGTCATCATAACATCATTCCAGGTCTTGAAGCTCAAATGGAAGGTAAGGTTGCTGGCGATAAATTCATCGCAAACATTGCACCAGCAGATGCTTATGGGGAGTATCTTGCAGAAGCTGTTCAGTCTGTACCACGCACTAATTTTCAGGGTGTGGATAATATTGAAGTTGGCATGCAGTTTCAATCTCAGACCGATGATGGTCATGTCATGCTGGTTACTGTCAAAGATGTGAATGATGAGGAAGTTGTGGTTGATGGCAACCACCCACTGGCAGGTCAGGCCCTAACCTTTGATGTGGAAATTGTCGAAGTTCGTGAAGCAACCGCCGATGAAATCGCACATGGCCATGCTCATGGTGCAGGTGGTCATCATCACTGATTTGTCTGATGCTTAAAAAACACCTATCAATGAACCGCACCCCAAAGGTTAACCCCAACCCTTGGGGTGTTTTTCATGGAAAACCATACAGAATGCTTTAACTTCAATCATAAGATGACAAAGCTTGTCAATCAAATGCCATCTGCACACAATGCAGATGGTGTTAAAAAATAAAGGTGAAGCAGATGGGGTGGTTGATCATGTGCTATTTTAATATGATTTTCAAGTGGGAGAAGCCAATTAATAATAAACAATGGACATGACTGGATCTGAAATGAGTGATTGACTGTGTTTGATTGCCCTGTGATTATGATGAAATGCAGAGTAAGCCAAAAGGACAAATTAAAAAGGACTAAGTCTTGTCAAGTTCAAAGAACAGTACAAGAAACTTAGTCCTTAATAAAACCACTTAGTTTGATGAACCTGGCCTTTAATCTGTTATTTGGGATTTGGGAGGTTCATATTTTGGGTGGATTTTGTGTTAGCCACCAAAATCATCAAGCAAGATATTTTCATCTTCCACACCCAAATCTTTGAGCATCTTGATGACAGCGGCATTCATGACCGGAGGTCCACACATGTAGAATTCACAATCTTCTGGTGCAGGATGGTCTTTTAGGTAGTTTTCATAAAGCACATTGTGAATGAATCCTGTATAGCCTTCCCAGTTATCTTCTGGTTGTGGGTCTGATAGGGCAACATTCCAAGAGAAATTAGGGAATTCTGCTGCCAGACTGTCATAGTCTTCGACATAGAACATTTCTCTTTTTGAGCGTGCTCCATACCAAAAGCTGATTTTACGGTCTGATTTCAGACGCTTCAACTGATCAAAGATGTGGGAGCGCATGGGTGCCATACCAGCACCACCGCCAATGAATACCATTTCAGCCTTGGTATCTTTAGCAAAAAATTCGCCATAAGGACCAGAAACGGTAATCTTATCACCTGGTTTTAGGCTAAATACATAAGACGACATTTTTCCTGGTGGGATATTGTCAGGACCACGAGGTGGTGGACTGGCGATACGAATGTTAAACTTAATGATGCCTTTTTCTTCTGGGTAGTTTGCCATAGAATAGGCACGAATCACAGGCTCATCTACAGTAGAAGTGTAACGCCATAAATTAAAATTATCCCAATCCTCATGATATTCTTTATCAATATCAAAATCTTTATAATGCACAGTATGTGGCGGAGCTTCTAATTGTACATAGCCACCAGCACGGAAAGGCACGACTTCGCCCTCTGGGATTTTGAGGGTGAGTTCTTTAATGAAAGTTGCCACATTGTCGTTAGAGATGACCTCGCATTCCCATTTTTTGACATCAAAGAATTCTGGATCGACCTCAATCTTCATGTCTTGTTTAACAGCAACTTGACACGCCAAACGCATGCCTTCACGGATTTCACCTTGGGTAAAATGACCTTCTTCGGTGGGTAGGATAGAACCACCACCTTCAAGTACTTTACAGCGGCATTGACCACAGGTACCACCCCCACCACATGCTGATGATAGGAATATGCCTTCATTTGCCAAAGTTTGTAGTAGTTTGCCACCTGCAGCAGTAACGACATTATTGTCAGGGTTTTCGTTAATATTGATGGTGACTTTGCCCGAGCTCACAAGACGAGAGCGAGCTATCAGGATGACTGCCACCAAGCTCATGATGATGGCGGTAAACATTGCCACGCCGCTAAATGCGGTACCAAATTCCATTCTGTTCTCCTATTGGTTAAATTGACATACCGCCGAATGACATGAAGCCAAGCGACATCAGACCAACGGTAACAAAGGTAATGCCAAGACCACGCAAGGGTGCAGGAACATCGGAGTATTTTAGTTTCTCACGAATGCCTGCAAGTGCAGTGATTGCCAATGCCCAGCCAATCCCAGAGCCGATACCATACACGATGGATTCGCCAAAATTATAATCGCGTTCGACCATGAACAAGACACCGCCCATGATGGCACAGTTAACGGTGATGAGTGGTAAGAATACGCCTAATGCGTTGTATAAAGAAGGCACGAACTTATCTAAAAACATCTCCAAAATCTGTACCACTGCTGCGATGAGGGCGATGTAGGATAACAATCCCAAAAAGCTCAAATCAGTATTTGGGAAACCTGCCCATGTTAATGCCCCATCTTTTAAGAGATATTGATAAAGCAGATTGTTTAAAGGTACAGTGATTGCCATGACCGCCACCACAGCCACTCCTAAGCCAATGGCGGTAGAGACTTTTTTAGATACGGCGATGAAAGTACACATTCCCAAGAAAAAGGCAAGTGCCATATTTTCGATGAATATCGATGTGATGAGTAAACTGATATAGTGTTCCATTAATGCATTCCTCCTTTCGAATTTGGCTTGATGACAAATTCAGCAGGCTCTTGTTGATCCTTTTTCCATAGGCGGATGATGGCGATGAACAACGCAATCACGAAAAACGACGATGGCGGTAACAATAACAGACCATTTGGTACATACCAGCCACCATCGGTAGCTTTTTCAAGTAATTGGATACCAAACCAGCTGCCATTACCGATGATTTCGCGTATGCTTGACACAAAAATCAATACTGCTGAATATCCCAAGCCGTTACCAATACCATCTAAGAAGCTGGGTACGGGAGGATTACTCATGGCAAATGCTTCGGCTCGGCCCATGACAATACAGTTGGTGATAATCAGACCAACGAACACTGATAGCGAGCGACTGATTTCGTAGGCAAAAGCTTGCAAAATCTGATCCACCACAATTACAAGGCTGGCAATGATTACCATCTGTACAATGATGCGAATTGATGATGGGATTTTGTTACGAATGATGGAGATGAAAAAGCTTGAAAATGCTGTTACCAAAGTTAGGGCGATTGACATCACTAGGGCGTTGGCAACACTTGTTGTTACCGCCAATGCCGAACAAATGCCTAAAATCTGTAAAGCAATGGGGTTGTTATTAAAAATTGGCGTACTTAATATTTTTTTGGTATCAGCCATGATTACACTCCTTCACCATTGCCAGCCTTGCCAGCTTTTAGATTTTCAAGGAATGGCTTGTAGCCATTATCGCCCATCCAAAATTGTAGCAGATTATTCACGCCACGAATGGTTAGGGTGGCACCACTGATGCCATCAACTTCACCTTCTCGGGCAGTACCTGCCTTGGTAACTGCTATTTTAGTGGACCCGTCTTCATTGTAGATTTTTTTGCCTGTCCATCGAGCCTGCCATTGAGGTTCTTCAATACGAGAGCCTAGCCCTGGTGTTTCTTTGTGTTGATAGAAATTCACACCTTTGATGGTATTTAAGTCTTTATCCAATGTTAAAAGACCAAAGATTGGTCCCCATAGACCAGCACCATGAATTGGTAAAACGACTTGGTCTAAGTTACCATTGGCATCTTTGGAAAGATAAATTTTAGCAAAATTTGGACGACCACCAATCTTAGCAATGTCGTGATCCAAACGGGTTGACATGTTTGGTGTGCGTGCCGCTTTGGCAACATCATAGCTATCCAAGTCATTGATGTTGGCCGCATCAATTTCTGCTTGGGTGGCAAATTTACCTGTTTGTAGGTTGATCAAGCGCACTTCAAAGTCGGCAAATCTTTTCGCCACATCACTGTCTGAATCGGTCTGTGGATTGAACTTATCCGCCGCAATAAGAATGTTTTTATTCAAATCAAGCTTTCGGTTGGCTTGCTGTTGTGATTTTAAACCAACTGCGACCGCTGATACCATGACTGAGCAAACCAAGCACAAAATGAGTGCGGTGGCTAAAGTCGTTGCGTTACTATTTTTGGCTGACATGGGCTAATCTCCGTGCATTTTGGCGTTTGATGTTGGCCTGTTTGACAAAATAGTCAAATGTGGGGGCGAACAAGTTGGCAAATAAGATGGCCAACATGATGCCTTCTGGGAAAGCAGGATTTATTACGCGAACAGTCACTGTCATAAAGCCAATTAACAAACCATAGCACCAGCGACCTGTATTGGTATGGGCTGCTGATACTGGGTCTGTCGCCATGAATACCGCCCCAAATAGGAAGCCGCCGATGACCAGATGCCAATGTGGTGCCAGACTCATCATTGGATTGTTGCTGTCAATCATGTTAAAGATGAATGCGGTTGCTACCAGACCAATCACGGCACCTGCAATCACACGCCAGCTGGCAATCTTGGTGTAAACCAATACCGCACCACCGATTAAGATGGCCAAAGCAGAGACTTCACCGATGGACCCTTGCATATTACCCAAGAACGCATCTGTCCAAGTAATGGCTTGACCATAAGCATTGACAAACTGTTCAGGAGCAACGCCTGAGGCAGCTTGACCTAATGGGGTAGCACCAGAGAAACCGTCAACTGCTGTCCATACTGCATCTCCTGACATAGAGGCAGGATAGGCGAAGTATAAGAAAGCACGACCAGCCAATGCAGGATTTAGGAAGTTTTTACCAGTACCGCCAAACACTTCTTTGGCTACGACAACGCCAAAGCTGATGCCTAAAGCGACTTGCCAAAGCGGCGTATCTGGTGGCAGTGAAAGAGCAAATAGCACGGAGGTAACAAAGAAGCCTTCATTCACTTCATGTCCACGCACCACCGCAAAGATGATCTCCCATAAAATGCCCACAGCAAAAGTGACTGCATAAATCGGTAAAAATTGCATCGCACCATAAACCAAGCATGCCCAAATACTGGTGGGATCATAACCTGCCGCATTGGTGATGACGGTACGCCAACCTTCTGGCGTGATGCCTGATTGTGCAATAAAAGTCAGTGCTTGAAAACCGACATTATACATGCCCCAAAACATTGCAGGGAAAGTACACAACCACACAGTGATCATGATGCGTTTTAAGTCAATTCCATCACGAACATGAGATGCACTATAAGTTTGAGAGCTTGGCTGACGGAAAAAAGTGTCAAACATCTCAAAGATTGCATAGTATTTCTCGTATTTTCCGCCCTTGGTAAAGGACGGCTCCATACGGTCAAAGATATTATGAATAAATTTCATCGTTAGCCTTCCTGCTCAATACGGGTCAAGTTGTCACGCAAAATATCACCAAATTCATATTTGCCAGGTGAGATGAAAGTGCAAAGTGCCAAATCTTCCTCATCCAGTTCAAGTGCGCCTAACTCAACCGCCTCAACGATATCGCCCACAATGAGTGAACGCAGTAGCTGTGTTGGTAGGTAGTCTTGTGGCATGATTTTTTCAAATGAGCCAATTGGCACCATTGCACGAGGCGAGCCATTGGTTGAGGTGGTGAAGTTGTATTTTTTGCGGAAAAATTGTGAGATGTAAATCGGTAAAAACGAAAAGCGATTTGCACCCAATGAAAAAAAGTGCATGGCAGGGCGTTCACGACCTTCGGCAAGCACTGAAACTTGGTTGTGAAAGCGACCCAAATAAGCAATTTTTTCATCTGCTTTACGACCTGACAACACCGACCCAGAAATGATGCGATTGTCATTACCTTTAAGTTCGCCTGTTGTCAATTCATATAAATCAGCACCACGAATTGTGCGTATCAGTCGTGGATTGGCAACGGAAGGCCCTGCCAGGCTGATGATGCGTTCAGCATAAATTCTGCCTGTAGTGAACAACTTGCCAATGGCGATGACATCTTGATAGCCAATTGTCCAAACTGTTGTGCCACGAGCCAATGGGTGTAGGAAGTGAATGTGAGTGCCTGCGTTGCCTGCTGGGTGCTTGCCCTTAAAGCCGTGATATTCAGTGCTGTTGCCTGATGCCAAATTGGTTGCTTTAGTAGGTGCTGTCTCCCCATGGCAGACATAGGTTTTTGGCGACAGTGTTGAGATGATTGCCAAACCATCATTGAATGCGTCAATGTGGCTGTTGATGATGTCAGATGCGTCAGCACTCAGTGGATTGGTGTCGGTTGCTGTCACAAAAATGGCGGAAGGGGTGCTGTCAATCTCTGGAGTGCGACTGAATGGACGGGTGCGAAATGCTGTCCATTCCCCAGAGGCAACCAGTTGTTGTTTTACGACATCACGATCGATTTCTGCCAAATCCTTAGGTGAGTAAGCATCAAAAGTTACTTCATTGTCAGACCGATGATCGGCAGCGATGATGATGCTTTCAAAAACACGGCGTTCACCACGATTGATGGCGACGATTTGACCGCTGACAGGGGCAGTGTATTTAACACCCGCACGCTTTTTATCCTCAAACAACACTTGCCCTTTGGCGACAAAGTCACCTTCCTTGACACTCATGGTCGGACGCATGCCGATATAGTCATAACCGATGACGGCGACCTGAGTTGGCGTGTGTTCGCTAATCTGTTTGGTAGGTTCACCAGTAATTGGCAAATCCAAGCCTTTTTTGATGGTAATCATAAGCGGATACTTAAATTAAGACCAAAACACGCCAGCACGAGCAAGCCTAAACAAATCGTGGCTACCGCAAGCGGCTGGCTACCAAATTTCCCAAAAACATCCAAAACTTACTGGCAAGGCAGGAACCTGCTGGCAAGTTATTTTTGTCCAAAGGAGAGTGTTAGGTGGAAATCATGAGGTGTTTTTTGTTACAAAAACATTGCCAAAACACCATAACACATACAATTAAACTTTCAATTATACGCCATTTTGTCAAAAATTTACAGAGTATTTAGCAAAAAAATTCTGAATAAAGGGATTAAGTTGATGATAATAAATGGGTTTTTTTGATCGGTTGTGGATTTTTAATAAAAGCTAAAAAATGTTGCCAAATTTTATGATTATTTTGCTACAATCAGCATCAATTTGATCATTTGAATGTGCTTTTATCAATGTTAAGGAGAGTTATGTCCATGTTAATCATTCCAGCCATCGATCTTAAAGACGGTAAATGTGTGCGTCTAAAGCAAGGAAGAATGGAAGATGACACCGTGTTTGGTGATGATCCTGTGGCAATGGCGACCCAATGGGTCAGTCAAGGTGCCAGACGCTTGCACTTAGTGGATTTGAATGGGGCTTTTGATGGCGTGCCTGTGCACAAAGAAGTGGTAACAAAGATTGCCAAGGCACATCCCGATCTGCCCATTCAGTTGGGCGGTGGTGTTCGCAGTTTATCAACGATTGAACATTATTTAGAGGCCGGGCTAAGTCATATCATCATCGGCACTAAGGCTTTGGAGGAGCCTGGTTTTGTCGATGAGGCGTGTAAGGAATTTCCAGATGCCATCATTGTGGGCATTGATGCAAGTAACGGCTTTGTGGCAACGCACGGCTGGGCGAATGTTACTGACACTCGTGCCACCGACCTTGCCAAGCGTTTTGCTGATGCGGGTGTGTCGTCCATTGTTTATACCGACATCGCCAAAGATGGCATGATGGCGGGTGTGAACATCGATGAGACGGTTAACCTGGCTCGTGCTTGCAAATTGCCTGTCATTGCATCAGGTGGAGTAACGAACATGACGGACATCGAACGATTAAAACCATACAGTGAATATCTTTTGGGGGCGATTACAGGTCGTGCCATCTATGAAGGGACGCTGGATCTGGCAGAAGCACAGGCGTATCTGGATCGGTAGTTACCACAAAAAAAGAGCGAGATGATTCGCTCTTTTTTATCGGTTTAAAGGTCATGTTGATGACCTAATGTCCAAATCATACCATTGCTAAGCAGTAAATGGATTTTTTTGCCATTGGATAGGGCTTTAATTATCGGTGCTGGTAACTTGTTGGGCAAAGGCGTAATTTCACTTTCAGTGGTCAGTACGCTTACCTGTTGATGGTTCTTATTGGGAATTGTGGCAAAGCCGTGGCGACCTGCGACCAAATTAGTGTCGAAACTACCAATGGCATGATTGGAATGACTCTCGGCCAATGCTTTTTCATGCAGTTTATTACCAGCTTGTATGTACTCCACCAGTCGTCCCACCAAGTGCGGCATTTGTATGGCATAAAGTTTGTTCTCAAACACGAAAGGTGATTGCCAGCGATTGTTTGGCAAAGGCGTGCTTTGGGCAATGATTTTTAGCTCATCCTCTACATTATCAATGATGATTGTGCTTGCCCCATGACCGCCACCTGACATGGTTGTTACTAAGTGATTTCCTTTATCATGGGGTAAAACCTCCAAGGTGTTCGCTTCAAATACTAACCCCTCAATGGATAAAGGCTTAGCAAGTGGTTTTAAACTGTGTCGCTCTAAAAATTGTACCTGACTTGCTTCCATGTCATCGCCCAGCACCCCATGCTGATAAGTCGTGTTGTCAGGGTGGGAAAGTACGGCGATATGTCCGTTATCATCACCTGAAAAATCGACCTGTATGGGGCGAGCATCTGGCAAAATGGAATCAAAACGAGCAACTGCCTTTACGCCACCATCTAAAACTTCAAGACGAACCAAGCTTGACGAGCCATCATCGTTGGTTTGTACCACAATAGTGGCAAATGGGAGCATGAGCATGGCAGAATGGGGGGATGGGCGAATGGCTGAACGATAAACTTGCCCATGTTGGATTAGGGTAAAATAACCATCTTTATCAGCAAAAGCCACTTTGCCAAAACTTGCCACCGGAGTAACGCTTGATGACACGCTGGTGGCGAGCTTGGTGGGTTTGTCAGAGTGTGGTATTTGCCACAGCTCACCTTTGTCATTGATGAGCATGAGCCAGCCCATATCATCAAAGGCAATTTGTTTGACAAGTCCGACTTTTGACAAATCAAGTTCTTGCAATTCATAAGACTTTTCATGAACGGTGTGTCGCTGTGCGGTGTAATCAGTACTGGGTTTGGCACAGGCAGACAGGCTTGCCCCAAGTAGGGCAAGGTTTAAGATGAAGGTGAGTTTGAGTGCTGTGATCATAAATTAAGCGATTGGTTAAAAAGTTTGAATATTGTAAAGGCGTGATTTGATTGAGATAAAACCTTGTAAATAACTTATTGATGAATATGATTTAATAAAGACTGTGAAGCAAAAAATTGGATATGACGGTTAGCCATAACGCATCAAAATTGACCTTGGTTACAAATGCTTGATTTACTTGCGGTTATTTACTCCTCTTACCCTTAGTCTTGTTAGGTGTTTCGTCCAATTTTTCTACCAATGCAAAATCTACCTGTAATAAATCCATATTCACGCCAGCGACTTGAATCAAAAACTGTTCGCCCAGTTTAAAGACGCTGCCACGCTCACCCATCAACGCTTGCTCTCGCTCATCGTATTCAAAATATTCTTGGCCAAGGTTAGATATATGAATCAAGCCATCAATGAACAAATCATTGAGTGTGATGAACAATCCAAAATTTGTTACGGTGGTGATTGTCCCTGCGAACTTTTCGCCTAGATGCCTTTGCATGTAATGACATTTAAGCCAAGTCTCAACATGTCGGCTTGCCTCTTCGGCACGACGCTCTGTGATGGAAGTTTGCTCGCCTGCTTCTTCCAAATTCTTATAAACTTGCTGTACACTTTTTTGATCAGTAATCTTATCTTTGATGGCGCGGTGCAGCATCAAATCAGGATAACGGCGGATTGGACTTGTGAAATGACTGTATTCGTCATATGCCAAGCCAAAATGACCGATATTATCAGGGCTGTAATTTGCCTGCATCATTGAACGCAGCAGCATTGAGTGAATACTTTGGGTGTCTGCTCTTCCTTCAGTTGCCTTAATGATGCGTTGATAGTCAGTATGGGTCGGGTTTTCGGTTGGGAAGGATAAACCAAACGATTTGACATATTCAGCCAGTTTGCTTGACTTTTCATCTGATGGCTTGTCATGATTGCGATATAAGACAGGCAATTCATGTTTGAGAGAAAAATTGGCAGCACAAGTATTGGCAAGGAGCATCATCTCTTCAATGAGTTTGTGAGCATCACCTCGAGTGCGTTTTTTAATGTCTTTAATATCACCATCTTCAGCAAAAACAATGT
The DNA here is from genome assembly GCF_023336735.1 of Moraxella oculi. Classification (GTDB taxonomy): domain Bacteria; phylum Pseudomonadota; class Gammaproteobacteria; order Pseudomonadales; family Moraxellaceae; genus Moraxella; species Moraxella oculi. The sequence goes on from NZ_JAMBAQ010000002.1 coordinate 42,071, forward strand.
AGCTCTCCGCTGCTTCAAATGCCATCGCTCCTCTTTCTTCACGCTTTTTATCTAGGATTTGATAAAGGCTAAAAAGCGTGTCTAACGACTTCATCACCTTGGTATTTTTGACCAAATCATTGGGCAGAGTTTCATTCGTGGGGTCATTAAAATAGGCGTTGACTTGGTTATAAGTCAGGCGAGCCTGTGAGTGCATGACCGCAGGGTAGAATTCATAGCCTGTAACCTTGCCCACACGAGACAGCTTAATATCCGCCACCATGCAGAGGCGATCCACTTTGGGGTTTAGCGAGCATAAGTCGTTGGACAGCGCTTCTGGGAGCATGGGGATGACACGGTGTGGAAAATACACGCTTGTGCCACGCTCATAAGCTTCTAAGTCAAGCGGGCTATGGGGCGTGACATAGTGACTGACATCGGCGATCGCAACCACCAATCGATAATTTCCCCCTGTGCGTTTACAAGCATATACCGCATCATCGAAATCTCGAGAATCCTCTCCGTCAATCGTAATTAACGGCAATGAGCGTAAATCCACACGCCCTTTAAAGTCTGCTTCGGTCGGTTCGCTGTACTTATTGACCTGTTTAAGGACGGCTTGGCTGAATTCATGGGGGATGCCATGATTTAAAAGGGTGGTTTCAATAATGAGTTCACGGTCATTAAGATTGGTTAAAATCTCTGTGATTTTACCAGTGGCGTATTCTTGATAAGTTGGCATGTCAATGATGGCGACTTTGACGCTATCGCCTATGCTGGCACCCATATCTGCCACATTGTCATCGGTAACTGTGATTGGTTGGTGAGTATTTGCCCCTGCAAGTCGGACGAAATAACCTTCATCATCACAATCGACCACGCCGATAAATTCGGTACTGTTACGAGAGATGACTTTGTGAATGCGTGCTTCAGGTTTGCCCTTAAACTGGCTTGCTACCACTTCTACCGTATCACCATCAAAAACCACCCGCAACTGTTTTTCATGGACGAATAAGTCTGGCATGTCATCTAACACAACAAATCCAAAGCCTTTTGGGTTGGCGGATATTTTGCCTGTGATGATGCTGGGTGGTGCAACAATGCTAAAATGAATGCCGTCTGTGCGTTCTAGTTGGTTGTCTCTGAGCATGGCTTTTAGGCGGTTGGTTAGGGCAAAAAATCGCTCATCATCGCCCAAAATCTCAAAATGCAGTCCCAAACTCTCCGCCGTGGCAGGCTTGCCGTCATTGTTCATTTGGGCGACAGTTTGTAGGATAAGCAGGCGGGACGGAATGGGGTTTTGGTATTTATTGGCTTCATCGATGGCGTTGGGGTCGTTCCACATTGGTGTTTTTTTCTTCGACATAAGTATTCTCTATATTCTCTTCAAAATTATATAAACTATCGTTCAATCTAGGTTATCATATCACATTTGTTGATGATTTTTGGGTGAAATTTTATGAATGTTTCGTTGATAGAAGGTGGCTTGGTTGCCAAAGATTATTTGGAGAAACTGGCGCGTCTAGAGTCCGAATTATTCGATGATGCTTGGGATGTGCTGGCGATTTCTTCGGTGTTATATGGATTTGGTGCTGGAGTGATTGTGGTCGAATCTGATCAAGAGGTTCTAGGCTATTGTATCTATCAAGCGGTATTTGAATTCGCGGAGATCTTACGCATTGCTACAGCTAAGCATTGTCAAAAAAACGGCATTGGAAGTTTAATTTTAAATCATCTTGCCAGTCATTGTATCGAAAAACAAGCAGAGAGAATTTTGCTTGAGGTACGAGCGGATAATCTTGCAGCGATTGCGTTATATAAAAAATTCGATTTTCATCAAATTGACACAAGAGCCAGCTACTACCAGGACAAAAAAACGCACCAAAAAATTGATGCGTTAATTTTCCAAAAATTGCTTTAGGGCTTGATTAACAGCCATCGTCAACAATAAGTATGGTGGTTTTGCCAACTCTTTCAAATCGTGCTATGTGGCGTGGATCGCCGCAGATATCTTCTACATATCTAAACTTAACCTTCTTAACTAAAGAGTTGTGCTGAGCGAGTGTCATGGGTGCAAATGTAGCATAAAAAGAAGTGTTGTCGCAATCATGGCAGTATGGATCATAGTTTAGACTTTTTAGGGGATGGTCGTATAAGGTGGCATTCTTTAAAGGAACAATGCCTTTTAACATCACATCTTCACTTTCTCTGCCCTTGATAAACTTCGCAGGCATCATGTCTTTTCGATAGGGCTTTGGGATAGAAGTGTGGGTGCCTCGTCTGGCCTTTTTGGTTGGGGGATTGGCTTTGTAGGTATCTTCAAAGATGCTTTGTCTTATCGCCCATGTTTTGTCATTATCATTGTCGTTTTTACCAACTTATAAATGTTCAAAGACAGGCGTCCAGTCACCAACAAAAGATAATTTTTCATGATAATCCTCGTTCATCAAATAAAAAAGTAGCTCATACAGATGAGCTACTTTGGATAAATTATTTTTTCTTGGCTGGGCCTAGTAACATGCCCATTTGACGACCTTCAACTTTTGGAGCTTGCTCAACACTGGCGATCTCTTCGGTATCTTGAATGATGCGTTCAAGTTGTGCTTTACCGATCTCTTGGTGAGCCATCTCACGACCACGAAAACGGATTGAGACTTTGACCTTATCTTTGTTTGACAAAAACTCTACGATTTTACGCAATTTGACTTGATAGTCTGCTTCTTCCGTGCCAGGGCGAAGTTTGATTTCCTTGACCTGTGTTTGCTTTTGGTTCTTTTTGGCTTCTTTGGCTTTTTGTTTTTGGTCGTACAGATAACGCTTGTAGTCCATGATTTTACAAACTGGTGGTTTTGCGTCAGCAACAAGCTCAACCAAATCAAGACCAGCATCAGCGGCGACCTGTAGGGCGTTATTTAAGCTGACAACACCAAGCTGTTCGCCATCTTCTTTAACCAAACGAACTTCTTTTGCACGAATTTCTTCGTTAATATGTAAACGGTTTGACGCTTTAATGGTAATTACTCCAACAATAAAAACCTCCCCATTGTACTTTAATTCACTAAGATTTTCAAGATGTTTTGTGGTGTTTGTCTGTGGTGTGCAGTCAAATCAAGTGAATTGACCATGAGGATTTTGTCGCCAAGACCTCTGTTAATTTCATGTCAAAAATTTGCCGTCAACCTTATTAGGAGTGAGTGAGTGGGCGATGATTTTGTATGAAAAATTGACCAAAATTGTGCTATAATCACCACTCAAATTTTTTCATTGTTGAGAGAGCCGTGATGCCAACTCCTTTAAATCAACGCCGCAATGCCAATGCCATTCGTGTCCTTGCCATGGATGCTGTTCAAAAAGCCAACTCTGGGCATCCAGGAGCGCCGATGGGCATGGCAGATATTGCTGAAGTGGTGTGGCGTGAGTTTTTAAAACATAACCCTGCTAATGCCAAATGGGCAAATCGTGATCGTTTTGTGTTATCAAATGGTCATGGCTCAATGTTACTCTATGCCTTATTACACCTAAGCGGTTATGACTTGTCAATTGAGGATATTAAAAATTTTCGCCAGTTGCATGCCAAGACGGCGGGTCACCCAGAGTATGGGTATGCAGATGGCGTTGAGACCACCACAGGGCCTTTGGGTCAAGGCATTGCTAATGCGGTTGGTTTTGCTTTGGCAGAAAAGACTTTGGCAGGTCAATTTAATAAACCCAATCATGACATCATCGATCATTATACTTATTGCTTCTTGGGCGATGGGTGCTTGATGGAGGGGGTGAGTCATGAGGCGTGTTCATTGGCGGGTACGCTAGGTTTGGGCAAGCTGATTGTTTATTATGATGATAATGGCATCTCGATTGATGGTGAGGTGGAAGGCTGGTTCTCTGATGATACGGTCAAACGCTTTGAAAGCTACAACTGGCAAGTTTTAAAAGTTGACGGGCATGATGCTGATGCCATTCGTCAAGCAACCATTGAGGCTCGTGCCCAAATCACTCGCCCAACCATCATCATTTGTAAGACCATCATTGGATTGGGCAGTCCAAATAAACAAGGCAAGGAAGACAGTCATGGAGCACCGCTTGGTGTGGATGAGATTGCCTTGACGCGTCATGAGCTTGGCTGGGCAAGCGATGAGCCATTTGAGATTTCTGATGACATTTATGCAGCTTGGGACGCTAAGGCGAAAGGTAGTGAGTTAGAAAGAGATTGGAATGATAAGTTTTCGGCCTATCAAGCACAATATCCGGTCGAGGCGGCTGAGCTGATCCGCAGATTGTCAGGTGAGTTGCCAGCTGACTTTGATGCTAAGGCTGATGAATTTATTAAAGCTTGTCAAGATAAGGCGGAGGCAGTAGCCACTCGTAAAGCCAGTCAAAACACCATTGCGGCATTTGCTCCACTGTTACCAGAGATTCTTGGTGGCTCGGCTGATTTGGCAGGTTCAAACTTGACACTGTGGAAAGATGCTAAGAGTGTGCAAGCCCATGCAGATGGCAACTATATCCATTATGGCGTGCGCGAATTTGGTATGACAGCAATTGCCAATGGTTTAGCACTACATGGCGGTTTCATTCCTTATACAGCAACATTCTTAATGTTCATGGAGTACGCTCGCAATGCGGTGCGTATGTCGTCGCTGATGAAGCAACGAGTCATCAATGTCTATACGCATGATTCTATCGGCTTGGGCGAAGATGGTCCGACTCATCAGCCTGTTGAACAGATCGCAAGCTTGCGTCAAACACCAAACCATTTCACATGGCGTCCTTGTGATGCGGTGGAGACGGCGGTTGCTTGGAAAGTCGCTCTACAAACTGCCCATGCACCGACATCATTGATTCTGTCTCGTCAAAATTTAGCACACCAAGCTCGTAGTGATGAACAGCTTACATTGATTGAAAAGGGTGCTTATGTGCTTGCTAAAGAGAAAAGAGATCTGCAAGCCATCATCATTGCCACAGGATCAGAGGTGCAACTGGCAATGGAAGCTTATGCCACACTCAGTGATGAAGGCATTGGCGTGCGTGTGGTATCAATGCCATGTGCTGAAATTTTCACCAAGCAAGATGATGACTACATTCAAAGCGTCCTACCAAGCAATGTACGCAGTCGTGTGGCGGTGGAGGCTGGTATCGTGGATTATTGGTATAAGTTCACAGGTCTTGATGGTAAAGTCGTTGGCATGACGACTTTTGGTGAGTCTGCTCCAGCCAAAGATCTCTTTAATCATTTTGGCATCACAACTGACAAGGTCATTGAGGCAGTAAAATCTTTGATTTGATGTTATCTTGATGATAAAACCAAACACCCCAAAACTTTTCTTGGGGTGTTTTAATAAATATCAAAAAAGCACGAGAGTTAGAAAAAACCCATCGCTTTATTGCTATATGATACTAACATGCATTTGGTTTGTTGATAATGTTCTAGCATCATTTTATGGTTTTCACGACCGATGCCTGATTGCTTGTAGCCACCAAAAGCAGCATGCGCTGGGTAGATGTGATAGCAATTCGTCCACACACGACCTGCCTGAATGCCACGACCGAAGCGATAAGCTTTATTGAGGTTGCGTGTCCAAATTCCTGCACCCAGACCAAACAATGTGTCATTGGCGATTTGTAACGCTTCTTCATCACTGCTGAATTTTGTTACAGCAAGCACAGGTCCAAAGATTTCCTCTTGGAAAATTCGCATGTGATTATCGCCTTCAAAGATGGTTGGTTGAATGTAGTATCCACCATCTTCTCTGTCGTCTTGACTGCCACCAACCAGAACTTTCGCCCCTTCATTTTTACCAATGTCCAGATAGCTTAAAATCTTTTTGAGCTGTTCTTCACTGGCTTGTGCACCAACCATGGTCTCGGTATCCAAAGGACTGCCAAGTTTGAAATTCTTCACACGCTCAATACATTTCTCCATGAATTTATCATAGATGCTTTCGTGAACAAGGGCGCGAGATGGACAGGTGCATACCTCTCCTTGATTCAGTGCGAACATGACCAAACCTTCTGCCGCCTTATCCAAAAATTCATCATCTGCATCCAAAATGTCTTCAAAAAAGATGTTTGGGGATTTGCCGCCAAGTTCTAAGGTAACAGGAATGAGATTTTCGCTGGCATATCCCATGATGAGACGACCTGTGCCAGTCTCACCTGTAAAGGCGATTTTTGCAATGCGTTTGCTTGATGCTAGGGGTTTGCCAGCTTCCACCCCGAAACCATTCACGACATTGAGGACGCCTTTTGGTAGAAGCTCATTGATTTTGATGGTGTCAAGCAGGTATAAGAAAGAAGCAGGGGTCTGTTCGGCCAATTTGAGTACAATGCAGTTACCAGCAGCCAGTGCCGGTGCGATTTTCCAAATGGCCATTAGGATTGGAAAATTCCAAGGAATGATTTGACCTACGACTCCTAGCGGTTCGTGAAAATGGTAGGCTACCGTATCTTCATCTATCTGACTGATGCCACCTTCTTGGGCACGAATACAGCCAGCAAAATAGCGCAGATGGTCGATCGCCAGTGGAATGTCGGCCGCCAAAGTCTCGCGTACAGGTTTACCATTGTCATAGGTTTCGGCAACAGCGATTTTTTCTAGATTTTCTTCTATTCTGTCTGCCATTTTTAGTAAGATGTTGGCACGATCAGTTGGGCTTGTCTTGCCCCATGCGTCCTTGGCGGCGTGAGCAGCATCTAAGGCTTTTTCAATGTCGGATTCATCTGAGCGTGCCACCTGACAAATGACCGCCCCATCAACAGGGCTTGTATTGTCAAAATACTGTCCTTTGGTTGGAGCGATCCATTCGCCAGCAATGAAGTTGTCGTATTGTTTGCGGAATTGAACAAGGGAATTTGGGGTGTTGGGGGTATCGTATTTCATGAACTGTCCTTATGTGAAATGTGTGTCATTACATGATGTGCGAAAGATATTTCCAAGTATCAATCGGTATGTCGCACAACTTTACAATAACAAATCGTAAGCTGAGCTGCACTTAAGTTTTTGTAAATTTTTGTAACAGTTTGACAAGCATTCACAATGCTTATTTTAAGGTCTTTGTCTTAAAAAATCTCAATAAAAATTTCCCCAAAACCCAAAAAAACTGTGCTATGCTAATGTGATTATTGATGACAGTTTTGGTATGTATGAGACAAACTACCGCATTAAATATCTTAAAAACAGGCAAGAATGTTTTTTTAACAGGGCAGGCAGGTGCAGGAAAAACCCATCTTTTAAAACAGTATATTGACTATCTTAGAGCCAGAGATGTTTCGGTTGCTGTTACAGCAAGTACGGGCATTGCCGCCACGCACATGAATGGCATGACAATACATGCTTGGTCTGGCATGGGCATCAAAAATACCATCACCCAGACTGGCTTACGAAAATTAAAATCTCATGAAAGGCTCTATGAACGCATCAGAGGGGCTAGCGTACTGATTGTTGATGAGATTTCCATGCTGCATGCCAAGCAGGTGGAATTGTTGAATGAGATATTAAAATTCATTCGTGAAGATCAAGCAGCGTTTGGGGGTATTCAGGTCGTATTTTCTGGCGATTTCTTTCAGTTACCTCCTGTTAGCATGAAAGACGAAACGAAGAAAGAAAGATTTGCCTTTATGTCTCAAGCTTGGCTTGATGCTGACTTTCAGACATGCTACCTAAGTGAGCAGCATCGCCAATCCACCAATGAAGAGCGAGGGGTTTTTGGCGTGTCTCTTAATGACATTCTAAATCAGATTCGTGAACAAAATATCAGCAGTGAAGCCATCAATGCCCTAAGAGCTACTGAACATAACGACATTGCGATGAATCGCACCCGTCTTTATACGCACAATGCCAATGTTGATGAGGTCAATCAATCTGAACTGGATCGCATACAAGCCAAAACGCAAGAATTTTTTGCCAGCTCATTGGGTGAAAAAAACTTGGCTGAAATGCTTAAAAAAAGCGTGCGAGCACCTGAAAAACTGACGCTTAAGGTTGGGGCAAAGGTGATGTTCGTCAAAAACAATCCAAATCTTGGGGTGTCTAATGGTACGCTGGGTAAAGTGGTGGATTTTGTTCAAGTCGCAGATGACCATGGCTCGCCAGTTTATCCTAAGGTGCTTTTAAATAATGGCAACATGGTCATTGCTGAGCCTGATGAATGGATCATGGAAAATGGTGATGGTGAACTGTTGGCAAGTTATACCCAAGTGCCTTTATGCCTTGCTTGGGCGATGACTGTTCATAAATCGCAGGGCATGACATTGGATGCGGCTGAGATTGATTTGACGCGCACTTTTGAGATGGGTCAAGGTTATGTGGCACTATCTCGCCTAAAATCACTTAGTGGCTTGAAATTATTAGGGTTTAATCAAAAAAGTCTGCTGCTTGATGCGTGGGTCTTTCAAGTTGACAAGCGTTTTCAGGAACTCTCTGCCCAACAAGAAAAAGACATCAGTCGCTTAGATGCTAACAAGCTTTCGGACATTCATGATAAGTTTATTTTAGCATCTGGTGGCAAAATCCAAGAAGAGAGCATGCTTGCCAATGAGGCCAATATCAATAAGATGCAGGCGAAGCATCAGCACATCGAAGAGGCGTTAAAAACCTTGCAGCAGCAAGACGGACAAGCCAAGCTTGATCAAATCTTGCAAGAAACAAAGCAGCTTTTAGAACAGGGGTTGACGATTAAAGAGATTGCTAACAAGCGTTTTTTGGCAGAATCAACCATCATTGGGCATATTGATCACCTGTATCAACAAGACAAAACGCTCAATCTAAAACATATTCGCCCTGATGATGCCGTCGTTGCTGTTGTTCAAAAGGCATATGAGGTGCTTTATTCTCAAGGTGAGTTTGTTGAGGGTTTCAGATTGCGTCCCATTGTTGAAATGTTAGACGGTATCGGTTGTAACGCTGTGCGTTTGGCATTGATTTTTATTGATAAAAAAGACAATCAGAGTGTGTGAAAAATGAGTGTCAGAGAACTTCGCCTAGCAATCAATGGCTTTGGGCGAATTGGGCGTAATGTGCTGCGTGCCTTTATCAAACAGCCGAATCGATTTGAGGGTATTAAGATCGTTGCAATCAATGATGTGGCGGATTGTGAGTCATTGTTGCATCTTTTAAGCTTTGATTCTACACATGGCAGATTGTCTGCTTTGGGTGCGTCAGCACACTTGGCTCGCCAAGATGATGATATCTTGCTTTGTGTGTCAAAGGGTAATGAGACCTGGCAAATCACTCTGTTGAACGAATCAGACCCCAGTCATTTGCCATGGCAAGATTTGGGTGTGGATGTGGTGCTGGAGTGCACAGGAAGATTTCGCTCGTATGCAGACGCCACCCATCATCGTCTGGCGGGTGCTGCACAGGTCATCGTTGGGGCGGCACCTTTTGATGAGGTTGATGCCAGCATCGTCATGGGGGTGAATGATCATTTGCTAAATCGCCAGTTATCCATCATTTCAAGTGTGTCCTGCACGACTCAGGCGCTTGTTCCCATGCTTTGTGTGCTTGATGAACGCTTTGGCATTCAAGATGTGATGATGACGGAGATTCATGCTGTTACCGCTGATCAAAATGTACTGGATCAGTCTCATCGTGATTTGCGTCGTGCCAGAGCAGCCAGCCATAACATCATTCCTACCACATCAAGCAGTATTGGTGCTACTGAACGAGTGTTGCCGTTTTTAAAGGGTAGGATTAATGGATATTCCATTCGTGTGCCGACCATCAATGTGGCGGCGATAGATGTTAATTTGGTCTTTAAATCCAAAACAACCGTTGATGAAGTGGCTGTTTTTTTAAAACAGGTCAGTGAAGGGCGTTTGGCAGGCATTATGGGTTATACAGAGCAGGCTCTTGTTTCTAGCGACTTTATTGGCGATCATCATTCACTCATCATTGATGGCACACAGCTCATGCAAGCGGGTGAGCAAATCAAAGTTTTTGCTTGGTATGATAATGAATGGGGCTATGCCAATCGCTTGCTTGATATGTGTCAGTTGTTATCAAATCGCTGACGGTCAACCATTGTGATGAAGCGATTGGCTTTCGCCTTTTTGATTTAAAAGAGTGAAATTATCGGCTGATTGTTAAGTCAGCATGGCATGCTTGATCAGAATTTTTCTAAAAGCTCTTCAAGGCTAAGCATCAGCTTTTCACCATCAGCACGCTTAACATACTCATATTTTCCTTCGGCAAGATTGCGTTCGGAAACCACGATGCGATGCGAAATGCCCAGCAGTTCAAGATCGGCAAATTTAACCCCAGGTCGCTCATCACGATCATCTAGCAGAACATTGATGCCTTTGTCTTTGAAGGTTTGGTATAGTTCGTCTGCTTTGGCTTCGGCTGTGCCATCTTTTGAACGCATTGGTACGATGGCAACGCTAAAAGGAGCGATGTCATCAGCAGGATTTGGCGTGCTTGGCCAGATGATGCCATTTTGATCATGGTTTTGTTCAATGGCGGCGGCGATGATGCGACTGACGCCAATGCCATAACAGCCCATCATTAGGGTAACGGGTTTGCCTTCTTTGCCCAGTACCTTACAGCCCAAAGCATCAGAATATTTATCACCCAGCTGGAAAATATGCCCAACTTCGATGCCGCGCTTGATGCAGATCACGCCTTGACCATCTGGTGATGGATCGCCATCAACGACATTGCGAATATCGACCACTGCGGTAATGATGGCATCTCTCTCCCAGTTCATGCCAATCGTATGTTGATGCTCAATGTTTGCACCGCAGATGAAATCAGACAAAGCGGCTGCACTGCGATCAACAAAAACAGGAATGTTTAAGTGTGATAGGTCTGCACTGATATAGCCTTTAATCAAACCTGCGTCTTTAAGCTCTTCTTCGCTTGCCATGGTCAAGGGCTTGGCAACTTGAGTGAGTTTTTCAGCCTTGATTTCGTTGAGTTCATGATCGCCACGCACAACCAATGCCACAAGCTTTGGCATGTCTGGCGTTTGTTGGGAGTGAGAACCTTTGACGATGAGTGTTTTGACGGTCTTTTTTAATGAAACGCTAAGATGTTCGGCAACTGCTTCACAAGTTGGCATGTTCGGTGTGTCGACATTTTGGCGAGATTGGCTTGGCTGACCACGCTCATCAGTGCATACTGCTTCAGCAAGCTCAACATTTGCTGTAAAATCCGACAGTGTTGAAAATGCGATGTCATCTTCTCCGCTGTCTGCCAGTACATGAAACTCATGTGAGGCAAAACCTCCGATTGAACCAGTATCAGCTTGCACAGCACGGAAATTTAACCCCAATCTGGTAAAAATTCGACTGTAAGCATCGTACATGTCTTGATAAGTTTTTGCCAAACTCTCCTTATCAATGTGAAAAGAGTAGGCATCCTTCATGGTGAACTCTCGTGCACGCATTACCCCAAAGCGAGGGCGGATTTCATCACGGAATTTGGTTTGGATTTGATAGTAAGTAACTGGCAGCTGCTTATAGCTTTTTAGTTCATTTCTGGCGATGTCAGTGATGACTTCTTCGTGCGTAGGACCAAGAACAAAATCACGATCATGACGATCTTTGAAGCGAAGCAGTTCTGCTCCATAGTCTTCCCAACGACCAGATTCTTGCCATAACTCGGCAGGCTGTGTCACAGGCATCAGAAGTTCTTGGGCGTGGATACGCTGCATCTCTTCGTGGACGATTTTTTCTACACGCCTAAGTACTCTAAGACCTGCTGGCATCCACACATAAAGACCTGAGGCAAGCTTGCGAATCAGACCAGCACGCACCATCAGCTGGCTTGAAATGATGTCGGCGTCGCTTGGTGTCTCTTTTAAAGTGGCAAAGGTAAATTGACTGGCTTTCATGACAACCCCTAAAAACTAGGATAGAACAAAGGATAAGTGTGCTATATTAAGGCAATGTTAGCTGCTTGTGCAACTTAATTTTAAAAAATATTTAAAAAAATGCCCATAATGCCAATATTTGTGATACATTGAGTTGCATTAACTTTACCATCAAAATTTTTACACCATCAGGCTTTGGAGATGATGATGGCGATTAAGACCCGATTTTCTTTATTTCATGTGGCACTTTTATTGGTGTTGTTGATTACAGTTGCCATGTTTGCTAAGACGATTTATGACAAGGCGACCGCTTCGGCACATATGGTTACCCATGAGGGGGTGGTAACAGACATTCAAAAGCTTGCCAGATTGCAATCTGTGGCGTTTTCTGTCGATGCCATCATTACGGCAAATAAATCAGGTACTTGGCAACGACTTTGGCAAGATGGTCAAAAAGGGCTGTTTGTGGCACATGGGCGAGTGTTGGCAGGCGTGGATTTATCCAAGATAACTCCCAATATGGTGCAAGTTACCCATAAGCAAGATGATCATCAGTCAATCACGCACATTACCATCACTATGCCGCCATCGGAAGTGTTTGATGTGTATGTGGACGTTTTGGAAGTGTATGACTGGCAGACAGGATTGTTCGGTGCGATGAGTAATGACGCACACATCTTCAGTCAAGCCCAAGAGTCTGCCAAAACACAAGTGCTTAATAAAGCATGTCAAGGCGATGTGATGGCAATGGCGGCGAACAATGCTGCTGAGCAAATCAAAGGTTTGTTTGTTCTGACGGGCGCAAAGGTTGATGTGGTTGGTCAGAATGTGGGTGCTTGCCAGTTCATGAGACGCTAAGAGGAATGACCGATGCAAATTAAATTCTGCGGACTAACACGCATTGATGACATAACAACGGCCTGCCAGCTTGGCGTGGATGCGGTTGGATTGGTATTTTATCCTCCCAGTCCTCGTGCGGTCAGCATCGATCAGGCTCAAAAACTGATTCAAGCCGTGCCAGCTTTTACTACGGTCATTGCCTTGGTTGTGAATATGACACAAGATGAATTGGTGAATTTGGCGAATGAAGTGGCGTTTGATGTCATTCAATTTCATGGTGATGAAATGCCAAGCGACTGCCAAAAACTTGCTCGAATGATTCACAAGCGCTGGATAAAAGCCATTCGTGTCAAGGCAGATGACAGTCAAGAGATGATTTTAAGCCAGATTCATGCCTTACAAGTGTGCGGGGCAAGTGGCGTGATTTTGGATACCTTTAATGATAAGGCATATGGTGGTACAGGTCATGCCTTTGATTGGTCAAAAATCCCTGATGATTCGCCTTTGCCGATTTATTTGGCGGGAGGATTGACGCCTGAGAATATGAGTCGGATTGTGAACAATCAGTCATTAATGGTAAAAATTCACGGTGTGGATGTCAGTGGCGGTATTGAGAAGGAAAAAGGGGTGAAATGCATGGAGAGGATGACAGCGTTTATGAGTGCATTCACATGAATAGGGATCATGTGGCAGATTTGGCTTGGTGTTGGGCAAAAGTTGTGTTGGTAGTATCAATTTCGTCAGTCAAGTAATACCAAAAATTACCAAGTAATGAACCTTATGAATGGCTCTATCATAAAGTCATTGTTGGGATTGTACTAAGCATTAAGCAAAATCCTGCCAAAAGATTACAAACCACGAAGACGAAGGAGCTTGATGGGTATGTTACTGACAATAACAAAGTCGGTATTTTGCTTAAATCAAATGTGATGTGTTCTTTTAAAAATAATTACCATGACATCATCAAAAATACCAAGGAAAGTATGACCGATTTTGTGGTGCGTGCATCAAATTTCTAGTATCGGAGCCAAATTAAAGTTTAAGTAAGTATTATTCTGTGCGTAACCAAAATTTCAAAATCTAAGGAATTTTTTATGAATATTCTAATCACAGGTGTTACATCAGGTTTTGGTAGACAAATCACCATGGATTGTGTCAAGGCGGGTCATACTGTCATTGGTACGGGCAGGCGTGCCGATAAATTGGCGCAGATTAAAGCGGAGTTGGGTGAGGATTTTATTCCGCTATGCTTTGATGTGGCAGATTTGAAAGCCATCAAATCTGCCCTAGCAGACTTGGATGATGTGCTGTTGCAGGATATTGATGTGCTGATTAATAATGCAGGATTGGCATTAGGATTGGATTCTGCTGACAAAGCCAGTATTGACGATTGGCAGACGATGATTCAGACCAATACGCTCGGACTGGTTCAGATGACGCATCAAATTTTGCCATATATGGTCGCCAAAAATGACGGCTTAATCATCAATATTTCATCAACGGCAGGAAATTATCCATATTTTGGGGCGAATGTCTATGGAGCGACCAAGGCATTTGTTACGCAGTTTGGGTTGAATTTACGAGCTGACTTGATTGGAAAAAATGTGCGAGTGACGAACATTGAGCCAGGATTGTGTGGTGGCACAGAATTTAGCAATGTGCGTTTTTATGGCGATGACGACCGAGCTGGTAAAGTATATGAAAATGTTGCATTTATCCGCCCACAAGACATCAGTAATATGGTATTATGGCTCATCAATCAGCCCAAACATATCAACATTAATCGCTTGGAAGTCATGCCAACGGCGCAGACTTTCGCGGGTCTTACGGTCCATAAAGGCTAAACAATTCGTTAAAAGAGAAGAAGATGAGCAACACTGATTTTACCCAATACCCCAACGCCTCAGGTCATTTTGGTATTCATGGCGGACGCTTTGTGTCCGAAACTTTGATGAGTGCGTTGGAAGAATTAGAACGCATTTATTTATCGGTCAAAAATAACCCAGAATTTTGGGCAGAGTATAATGACGATTTGGTGAATTATGTCGGTCGTCCCACGCCTTTGTATTTTGCCAAACGCTTAACAGCGGAAACAGGTGGGGCAAAAATCTACCTAAAACGAGAAGATTTAAACCACACAGGTGCACACAAGGTCAATAACACCATCGGTCAGGCACTTTTGGCAAAATTGGTCGGTAAAAAGCGTATCATTGCCGAGACAGGGGCAGGTCAGCACGGTGTGGCAACAGCCACCATCGCAGCACGACTGGGGTTGGAATGCGTGGTCTATATGGGGGCGGACGATGTAGAACGCCAAAAAATGAATGTCTATCGTATGAAACTTTTGGGGGCGACAGTCGTGCCTGTAACGAGTGGTTCTCGCACGCTTAAAGACGCGATGAACGAAGCGATGCGAGACTGGGTAACCAATGTGGACGATACTTATTATGTGATTGGTACGGTGGCAGGTCCGCACCCTTACCCGCTTTTGGTGCGAGATTTTCAGGCAATTATTGGACGAGAGGCTCGTTTACAACACCTTGAAAAAGAAAACAAATTACCTGACGCTTTGGTCGCTTGCGTGGGTGGTGGCTCTAATGCCATGGGGCTGTTTTATGAATTTTTGAATGACGATGATGTGGCGATTTATGGCGTGGAAGCAGGCGGACACGGCATTGACACAGGCGAGCATTCTGCCCCCCTAAATGCAGGGCGTGTGGGCGTGTTGCACGGCAATCGCACCTACCTTATGGCGGACGATGATGGTCAAATTTTGCACACGCACAGCATATCGGCAGGGCTTGACTACCCCGGTGTGGGTCCTGAGCATAGCTTTCTAAAGGACGCTGGGCGTGTCAATTACCCTGTCATCAATGACGATGAAGCTCTAGAAGCCTTTCGTATTTTGACCAAAACCGAAGGCATTATCCCTGCCCTAGAAAGCTCGCACGCGGTCGCTTATGCGTTAAAACTTGCCAAAACCATGGATAAAGATAAGTCTATAATTATCAATCTGTCAGGGCGTGGCGATAAAGATTTGCATACGGTGATGACGGTGGATGGGGTTGAAATTTAGGAGGTGTTAATATGAAATTTTCATTTAAAAATATTGGCTATGTTGATAATGGCTGTCTTGAATTGGGTAATTTGACAATATTGTTTGGTGAGAACAACGTTGGGAAAACTTATCTAAATTATGCAATTTATGGCTTGCTAAAAAGCATAAAAAATAATATTCATTTTGATTTTGATGATAATTATATTGATAGCTTGCAAGAGAATGGCTTGGTAAATATCTCTTTGTATGAAATCAATATGTTGAAATCTTTAGAGAGTTCTGGGCATAATTTTTCTGAAAATTTACATAGATATTTTAATACTAATGAAGAGTTCTTTGAAGATTCTTCAGTCGGTATTTCTATGGTAGATATGGATTTGGAAAAAATTATACCCAAAAAATTTGAAGCAAAAGCTGTGATAGGAAAAAAACATCAGAGTGAGTTTATTTTCTATAAAGAAGAAGGTACGGATATCATTAATATCACATTAAAGCATAATGGTGAGTTACAACAAAATTTTCCTAACAGCCTTATAAAGAATATTTTAAATGATTTCTTGATAAAATTGATAGTATCTAATGATGATTTTCCCAATCCATTTGTTATTACATCTGAAAGAACGGGTATATCTTTATTTTACAAAGAGCTGGATGTAAATAAGAATTTAATACTTGAAACCTTAACAGAAGGTAAAGAATTTGACCCTTTTGACTTCTTAACGAAATATCGTTCTAGATATGCCCAACCAATACACGATAATATTCAGGTAATTAGGGATTATGAAAGCGTTCAAAAAAATAAAAGCTTTATCAGAGAAGATAAAGAAAAATATGATTCAATTTTGAACACTTTGCAAGATATCATCGGAGGTAATTTCAAAAATTCCAATAAAGAAGTTTTTTACTATCCAAAAAAGAAGAAAAATAGAAGAAAAATAGCTATACCATTTTATGTTGCCTCATCTTCTATAAAATCTATGTTTCTGATTGACTTGTATATAAATTGTATCGCTAAAAAAGGAGGGCTATTAATTATTGATGAGCCAGAACTAAATTTACATCCAAACAATCAAAGAAAGATAGCCGTTTTATTGGCTAAACTAATAAATGCTGGCGTTAAGGTTTTGATTACTACTCATAGCGATTACTTAGTAAGAGAGCTTAATAACCGAATTATGCTAAAAAACTTGTCGCCAGAAGCAAGAAGAAATATTATGTGCGAATACAAGATATCTGAAGATGAACTTTTGGATATCTCGGATGTAAAAGCTTATGGTATTGGGGTGGAAAATCATGAAATAACTGAGTTTACTATTAATGAGTATGGCATAGACACAAAAATTTTTGATACAGTTATTAATGAGGCAAATATTTTAAATGATAAAATTTACTATTCTTTAGGTGAGTAAGTATGGTACAAATCTGCTCATTTTTAGCTAGTTTTAAAAGTTTACTCAACCCAGACATTATACTAGATTTTGTTACTGACAACCCTAGATGTAATAAGCTGATTTTAAAAGAAGATTCGGATGGTAGTTTAATTAACAGACTTAACATCGACCATATTCCCAAAAATTCAATTGCTTTTACATTAGATTTTTGTGAGGGAAAAAAGAGATTTCCTCAATTATCACAGTACTTAAACCCTGAGCGTGAAGATGGTTTAAATAAGAGTTGTGATATTGTAATAATGGTTTGCAATAGTACAGATATTGATGTGTATTTTTTTGATTTAAAATCTGAAAAAATTAAACCAAAAGACTGTTCAAGGCAGTTAAAAAACTCTGAACTATTTGTTGTAGATTATCTTCTTCAATCTTTAATGAAATATTATCATCGTAACGAGTATGATAATATCAAGTTAAGAAAAAGAAGAAGAATTATTGGTTCGCCAAATACTAAATTAAGAAAGAATACTAGAAATCTCAGCGATAATCGTAACGAGTTTAAAGACTTTTTACCCTTAACAATTAATGTATTAAATAATGGAGAGGGTTACATATCATTTAATACATTTAACTAATCTGTTATTTATGGAGATAGATTTGAAATATTCTGTACAAACCCGAATTTCCCAAACTTTTGCGACTTTAAAACAGCAAAACAAAAAAGCCCTAATTCCCTACATTATGGCAGGCGACCCAAATCCGTCCGTTACGGTGGATTTAATGCACGAGCTGGTATCGGCAGGGGCGGACATCATTGAGATTGGCTTGCCATTTTCCGACCCAATGGCGGACGGACAGGTGATTAGCCTAGCTGGTGAGCGAGCTTTAAACGCTGGCACCAGTACCAAAAAAGCCGTGCAAATGGTGGGCGAATTTCGCAAGACCAATACCACAACACCTGTTTTGTTAATGGGCTATTTAAACCCTGTGGAGATTATCGGTTATGATGATTTTCTAACTTTGTGTGCACAAAATGGTGTGGATGGCTTATTGCTTGTCGATTTACCGCCCAATGAAACAGACGACACGCTGTCCAAAAGACTTGCCGACAAACGCATCAATCAGATTTTTTTACTTGCCCCAACCACACAAGCCGACCGCCGTCAAGCGGTATTAAAGCACGGCACAGGCTTTATTTATTATGTCTCGGTCAAGGGCGTAACGGGTTCAAAGGCATTGGATACCGATGAAGTGGCTCGCCAAGTCCAATCCATTAAAGCCGATACCGATTTGCCTGTGTGTGTGGGTTTTGGCATACGAGACGGCGAGAGTGCCAAAGCGGTGGCAAAATTTGCAGACGGTGTGATTGTCGGCAGTGAGCTGGTTAAAAACTTTGCTGGTGTGGCGGCCGACGATGAGGTGGCGATTGCGGCTGCTCGTGCCACTTTACTTGCCAAAATGGACGAGCTTAGACTGGCGATTGATGATGCTTGATCAGCATGGTTTGGAATAAGTTGGCACATGGGCGTGATGAAAGGCATGAATAAAATTTATTTGCCAAATAAATAATACAAGTGTAAACTATATTTCATTGTTAATTGCATAAAAAATAGGATTATTTATGTCAGATCAAGCCCAAATTGCCAGCACCGAGCCGACCATTTGGCTAAAGCGTACCGTACCAGGCATCAAGCAAGATCGTGTGGTGGCACCATCAGCAGTGGAAACAGAACCATCTACTGAATGCCCTAATTGCCATTCTTTGACGACCAACACTAGCTTGATTTTTAATCAGTATGTTTGCCCAGATTGCGATCATCATTTGACGATGTCAGCACGCAAACGCCTGACTTGGTTCTTTGACAGTGTGAGTGCAGAACTGGGGCAGGAATTTGTTGCAGGAAACCCATTGGATTTTGTCGATTCTAAACCATACCCAGAGCGTATGACCCAAGCCCAGTCAGCGACTGGTGAGAGCGAAGCCTTGGTGGTCATGGAGGGTAGGATTGACAAGTTGGAATTGATTGCTTGTGCGTTTGATTTTAAATTCATGGGTGGTTCTATGGGGTCTGTGGTTGGTGATCGTTTTGTGCAGGCTGCCGAAAAGGCATTGGTAGAGCGCAAGCCTTTGGTGTGTTTTGCTGCCTCTGGTGGTGCCAGAATGCAAGAAGGCTTGCTATCACTCATGCAGATGGCGCGAACATCGGCAGCGATTGAAAGAATGCGTATTGCTGGCGTGCCTTATGTGGTAGTATTGACCAATCCTGTTTATGGCGGTGTAACAGCAAGTCTTGCCATGTTGGGCGACATACACATCGCTGAACCTAAAGCTATGATTGGATTTGCAGGTAAGCGAGTGATTGAGCAGACGGTAAGAGAAGTGCTTGATGAGCCGTTTCAACGAGCAGAATTTTTATTAGAAAAAGGTACGGTTGATATGGTGGTGCATCGTCATCAACTGATTGAGACGATACATCGCTTGCTGACCAAGCTATGTAAATTGCCAAATGCTTAACGACTGCTTGATGTTGCCATAAGCTAACAGGCTGGTTGCATCAAAAGAGTATGATGATGACTGCCAAGACGCATGACGGCATTTGCCATGTGTTTTGTTTGTTGTTATGTTATAATCACTGAATCAAAACGCTTGCAATGCAGGCGTTTTCTTTATGAATTAACCAATATGATAAAGACCATGAGAACAACCAAGCATTTGACCGAAAATGACAGCCTGGCAAGCTGGCTAGAATACATTGCCAACATTCATGTCTCTGCGATTGATATGGGGCTTGAACGCGTATTACCAGTTGCTCAGCGTTTGGGTGTATTAAAAAAACAAATGCCCAATGCTCCTTATGTATTCACGGTTGCTGGTACGAACGGCAAGGGGTCGACTACCGCCACCATCAGTGCCATTTGTCAAGCGGCAGGGCTAAAAACCGCCCTGTACCAATCACCGCATCTGATTGATTTTACCGAACGCATGAATATTGATGGCAGGCAGACTGATGAGAACTCTTTGGTGCGTGCATTGGCAAAGGTGGAGCAGGCTCGCCTTGACATGGGTCTAAGTTTGTCTTTTTTTGAAATGACGACATTGGCAGCTTTGTTGATTTTTAAGGAGGCTGACTGCGATGTGTGGGTGTTGGAGATTGGCTTAGGCGGACGGCTAGATGTGGTCAATATCATTGATCCTGATGTGGCGGTGATTACCAATATTGGCATTGATCATGTTGACTGGTTGGGCGACGATCTTGAAAAAATTGGACTTGAAAAAGCAGGCATCATTCGTGATGGCATTCCTGTCATCTTGGGTGCAAGGATTCTGCCTAGTAGTGTGTCGGAGATGGTTCGGATGAGGCACGCCAAATCGTACCAACTGGGTAAGGAGTATGAATTTGATGACCGTCAAGATGTTTGGTATCATTCATCGGCTGGTACGACGCTCAAATTACCCAAGCCTAGAATTTCTTTGGTGAATGCGGCAAATGCAGTCAGTTCAGTGCTGGCATCATCTTTGGACATTAACCAAGCGGCAATCGCTCAAGGCTTAGAAAGTGTGGCTCTGTCAGGGCGGTTTGATCATCGCAACTTTGGTGGCAGAAAATGGCTGTTTGATGTCGCTCATAACGCTCACGGCATGAGTTTTTTGTTGGAACAATTCGTCCCATATTGGCATGAACATCAACGAACTCATGCTGATGCCAAGCTTCATGTCGTCTTTTCTATGTTAGGGGATAAAGACATTGGTTTGGTGCTTGATTTGGTGCAGGCAAAGATTGACGAGGGTTTGTTTGAGATTGCCGCTTGGCATGTCGCCATGATTGACCACATAAGAGCGATGGGATTGAATGACATTTTAACTCTCATGGATTGCCATTTATCATCGGCAAACATCATCACTTATGATGAGTTAAGGCTGGCAAGTGTTGGAGCGATTGAGATGAGTAATGACCAAGACATGATATTGGTATTTGGTTCATTTCATACCGTTGGTGAGGTTTTGACGGCGTTTAAATGAATTATTAGCATTGTTGTGTTGCATCATTGATGGTGTTGATACTGGATTGACAATATTGCAGAAACATTGTATTTTTAGTCATTGTATTGAGCAGATTGATTTTTGGTAAGTTGCTGTGAGAGATGAGGGTGCTGTTTTATGATTTCAAAACAAGTAATTTTGGGCTTGGTGTTATTGTTGGGTGGTTCGGTAACGATTTTTGCTGTATTACAAAATAGCAAACCCATCAAGCCAAACGCCGATGAGGTAATTCAAGCTGTGCAAATGGACGATGCGGTAACAAGACCTGTGGCCGTACCTTTGACAGCAGATGCAGCGACCGAAGAAAAAATTCTATCTCAAAAGCAAAAACAAAGAGAGCTTTATAACCAACAGCTTGCCAAAGAAGCTGATGTGCTACTCAGTGAGCAGGAGCGTGCACGCATGTTGGCATTGGAAAAAGCCAAGCAAGAGGCCAATCCAACAACTCAATCCCAAATCAGTGCGGACAATGCTTCTAAAAGTGAGATGATCGCCATGCCTGCCGTGCAAACTCGTCCAGAAGCGGTAGAGGCGGCCAGAGTAGCGGAACAAAAAAGAATGGCTGAGCAAAAAAGAGCTGCTGAGCAAAAGGCCATCCAAGACCAACAGCTTGCTGAACGAAAATCAAGAGAAATGACCAAACAACAGCCCAATCAGACCAAACAAGATAAGCAAGCAGAAAAAATCACCACACAAACCAAGACTGAAAGTAAGCCTGCCACAAGCAATGATGCCATGAAAAAGGGTAAGCATACCGTTGCCAAAGGTGATACGCTGATCGGTTTGTCTCGCACATACGGCGTTCCTGTGTCAGCACTTGCGGCGGCCAATGACATGAATCGTCATGATGCTTTAGTGTTGGGTCGCACCATTGTCATTCCATCAGCATCTTCAATCGCTAAAAGCGAAAGAAGTGCTAAGCCAGCACAACCAGCCACCGAAAGCACCGCCTCAAAAACCAAGTCTGACAACAAAGCAAATAATACAGCAGTTGCCTACAATTATAGTGTACAAGTTGCCATCTCGCCTGATAAAGCAAAAGTTGATGAGGTGGTTAAGAAATACCGTGCCGCAGGCTATCAAGTTAGTACCAGTCAGACATCTCGGGGCATCCGTGTTTTGATTGGTTCGGCAGATTCTTATGATGAAGCCAATGCCATTAGGCAAAAACTCGCCAAAGATTCAAGAGTGGATGCCAGTGGGGCGTGGGTTAAGAAGTTGGAAAAATAATTTTAATGATGGTTGGGCATCTTTTGCCACATCATTTCTATCATCATATCGGTTATGAAAAGATGAGGCGTGGTGCGTTTCGTCGTTGGTGATGGCGGTGTTTTGTTCATCTTAGATGGTCTGGTAGCGTGGCTGACTTGACAAAAAGAATAATAATAAGTATCATTTATTTTCTTATCCCTATCCTAACTGCCCATATTTGCCATGCGTTCTCCATTTTACCGATTAGCCTTATCTGTCTTCTTGTTTTCTGTTCATGTTGCACATGCTGATACGCAAGATGATCGCCGTCTACAATCAGATGTTAAAATACCTGACATAACACCACCTATCGACTCAGCACTGCCAATACCACCACAGCCTGCTAACGCCATGCTGTCGGTAGATGAGCAGATGCTACTGACCAACCCAACCTTACTGTCTCGAGCGATGCTTTCGGTGCTGGTGGCTAATGATGTGGCTGGAACTCAGTTATTATTGCCCATTTACCAAAAACAGCCGAGTGAAATCATTGAATCTGAAATGGTTGACTGGGGCAGTGCCGTGTTGGCAGGTGCGCAAAGCAGACATGACAAATCCAGCAAGATTTACCAGTCGCTGCATGAACGATATCCTAATAATGCCCTGTTTGCCGTTAGACTGATTCAGAGTTTGTTTGCCAATCGTCAATATCTAGAAGCCAAACAACTGCTTGCAGAGCAACCAGATTATATTGTCCGTGAAATGCGTGCCTACCAAAAGGCGTTGACAAATCTAACCAAGCCATCGGTATATTTTTCTGGCAATGTAATTGTTGATAAAAACATTAACAATGCACCCAATCAGACCGACTTGGGTGGTGGCTGGACGGCAAACGCTGCTGAGCAAGCACATGGGATTGCCATCAATGCAGGGATGGAGAAGAAAATTTTATTCAAAGATGGCGTGACGATAGAGCCTTCGGTTACGATGAATGGCAAGCTCTTTCGTGATGCTAAGCATTACAATGAAACGCAGCTTCGCCTAGGGGTCAACACTATCAAAAACCATACTGGGGGTAGCGTATCCATCTCACCTTTTGTGGAGACTTCATGGTATGCTGGCGGCAAAAAAGGCGTTGATGAATTAAGGCATTTTTCGGACACGCTGGGTGTGAGTATTGGCACCCAAAAACAGCTTGGTAAAAAAAGCCAGCTTGCCACCAACATTGAATTTGCCAAACATCATCATAACATCAGACATCACCTATCAGGGCATAGTGTCAGTGCCAAAGCGACCTTTTCTACGCGTCCTAACTGGCTGGGAGAAAGTGGTTGGGTCAGTGTTGGTGCAGATTATCGACAGGCAAAAACCCGCGATAAAGATGACTCCTATACCCGTGTCGGCATACAAGGTTCAATTACCAAGCGGTGGCATGATTTGGGTGTGCGTGGCAGTTTGAATTTTTCCCAAAGACGCTATCATGGACCGATGCCGATTTTTAATCAAACACAAACCAGCGATGAGTATTTTACCAACATCAGTGTTTGGCATAATAAGCTGAGCTACTTAGGGCTAACGCCGAAATTGACTTGGCAATACCAAAAAAATGACAGCAACATCGCACTGTACAGCTACGATAAGAGTCGTGTGTTCTTAGAGGTGAGTCGCCAATTTTAAAAAAACTTACATCATCTTTAAAATCAGCAAGTCTTGCACGATTGATGTCGTCTTGGTTTGTTGATTTTTTTTGTGTCATCGTCTCAACACGACTTTCACCAATTTTGATTCATCGTTCATCATCTGATGCTAAATGTACTAGGTGGCATGTTTGGTGTTAAGTGAATTGTATTTTCAGGTTGCTTATCTTTCAAGAACATTGCACAAATTATAAAAAAGGTTTGCATTGTTAATTCTTTAACTATATAATAAGAATTGTTATTGTTATCATTATTTTGTCACTAAGATAAAATGATTGTTTGATGCTGTTTTACTGACTTTTTAAAGTAGGGAGTGTTCATGTCTAAGAGTACCAAATTTAGCCTATTGCCTTTGGCGGTGGCTGTGACTTCATTGATGCTATCAGCCTGTGGCGGTGGCAGTTTTAATAACCCAAGTACCATTGCCATCGGTCAGTCTAGGATGATTGAGAAGTCTGACCAGTCAAAGGATGATTCAGCCGCTAAGGCTGATGACAATGCCAATGCTGACACTAAGAATAAAGCAGACAGTCGCCTAACCATGCCAGTGTTGGGCAGTTTTTTGGCGATTCCAAAGCGTAATCAGGCTTATGATAAGAACAAACTGACTCATCTAGAAGAGTATGTGCCACTTGATGAAAATAACATCACAACCGCTCATACCAACCCCGTGCCAGCTTTAACCAAAGAGTTACAAGAGCGCCATAAGGGTGGAGAGATATATAAGAGCGATGATAAATATGAGTTTGTAAAAGCTGGTTGGATTTTTACTGGTTTGCGTCCTTATGAGACGATTGAAACTGATAAGGATACGGACCAGCCTAAGCAATACACCAAAGGTGATGGCTATCTGTACTATTATGGTGAAAATCCAACCACGGGACTTGCCAAAGGTGTGGCAAACTATAAGGGGCATTGGGATTTCGTGACTGATGTCAAGCGAGAAAGAGAGTTGACCATCACAGAGACGACAGGTCGCCAAGCGTTCGGTGGTGGTCCAGGCTATAATATGGACACTGGCTTTGGCGATGAAGTCGGTGCGACCAGCTTTGCCGAGCAAGTCTTTGGTCAGGTAAGTCCAAGACAGGGCAATCATAGTGCGGTCTTTGAAGCTGATTTTGACGCAAAAAAACTGACTGGCACACTATCCACCAAGCAAAAAGCGATTGCCAGCAGTCAAGAGACCTATGTAGACCGCTATGATATTAATGCGACCATCAAGGGCAATCGATTTGCAGGTTCTGCCATTGCTAAGAATACCGAAAGTAGCTTTCTAGAACCTAACTTCTTTAATAAAAATGCCGATGACCGCCTAGAAGGTGGGTTTTATGGTGAAAACGCTGAGGAATTGGCAGGTAAGTTTCTAACAAATGATAATTCTGTCTTTGCGGTATTTGCTGGTAAGCAGGACAATCCAGACGAAGTTGAGAAGCTTGAGCAGGTATTTGGTGGCAGCTATGTCGAGCTGACCCAAGACAAGGCTGTCAACCCTGCACAAAAGTCACAAGTGTTATCGCTGGTGAACTTTGGTAATGTGGATCAGCTGCAATTGGGCGATCATACCATCACGCTCTTACCTCAAGAAGCGGGAAAAACAACTCAGCAATCCGTCCAACTGCCTACAGGGCAAACAGCTGTCATCACCAGTTTTGGTAGCAGTGATGGCGTTCTAAGATTGGGCTCAGTAAGTAAAACTGCTAAGATCATCGAGACGACGGCAAAAAGCAAACCTGCTGAAAATGTTAAAGTGACGAATGAAGATAAGGTTAGCGAGCCTGCCAAAACAACCCCAGAACAACTTGAAGCAGCTAGGCAGAAGTTAACTGAAAAGGTTAGTAAGTTAAAAGAAGAGCTTGCTGTTTTAATTAGCAATTATCAAAAAAATAGAACTCAGGATTTGAAGTCACAAATTACTGAAAAAGCTCTTTCTGGATATTCAACTGACAGTGAAAAAGAAAATCTAAAAGGGGATTTGAATGAGATATTCAAGCGTCTAACTAGAAGTGATGAAAGAGAGGAGGCTGCTGAAGAAATTTTGGATATGCTTGCCACAGGTGATAAATATGATATTAATGACGATGCCAATCTAAAAGAATTCTTAGTACAAAGCCCATCAAAGCAAGTGTCATCAGGTCCTACAGAAGAGCAGATTGCTAAAATCGTTGCCAGTCCAACCGAAGAACAACTTGAAGCAGCCAAGCAAAAATTGACTGAAAAGGTTGAAGGGCTAAAAGCAGAGCTAACTATTTTGCTTGATTCTTACCAAAAAAATAGTAAAGATAGAGCGACTTTAAGAAAGCAGATTACTGAAAAGGTTTTATTGGGCTATGCTGACGGAAGCAGTAAAAAAAATGCAGCAGAAGACCTGAAGGATATGTTTAATCGCTTGATGGGCTCAGATAGGGACGAAAGAAAATGGGCTGCTGATGACATTTTAGAAATGCTTGCCACAGGTGATAAATATAAAGCTGATAATAAAGAAAATTTAAAAGAGTTCTTGGTTCAAAACCTGGTGGCACAATCAACACCAAGCCACACTCAAGATCAAATTACTAAGGCAAAAGCTGACTTAAAAGCAAAGCTTGAAACTGAAAAACAAGAGCTAAAAGATCTCCTAGACAACTTTGCAATAGAAAACGGCAACTTTGGTGGTGATGAAGAGTCTGTCGAAACTGCACAAAATCGTACAGAAGATGACGATGAGCGTGTGGAGAATGCGACAGATGGTGCAAGTGAAGTGTCGGGTGCGGATGTTAATGATTTGGAAGAACTAAAAGCACAAGTCATCAATAAAATTAAAGCTGCCTATACTAAAGACAAGCAAGACGCCGTTGGTAAAAAGGCTGGCGAATTGTTTGAAAAGCTAAAGGCTAACGATAAATCGGCAAATGATCAATTGGTAGAGTTATTAACCAAAGGCGATAACTATAATGGCGAAAATATGGCAAATTTAACCGCTTATCTGCCTGCTCTGCCTAGCACACCAAATGACAGTACGACAGAACAATCAGAGGTCATTCCGTTGATTGGCATTGAAGAGTCTTTGACAGGTCTATACATTCTTGGTCAACGCACCCCAGTCAGTCAGATAGCCAATCGAGGTCAAGCTAATTATCAAGGTACTTGGCATGGCAGAATCGGTCATCACTGGCAGTCGCAAGCAGGCTATGGCGAGTACGACGGTAAGGCAAATTTTGAAGTGGATTTTGGTACTAAACAGTTGACTGGTACATTGACTGAAAAATCAGGCATTGAACCTGCCTTTAATCTAAAAGCCACCATTGATGGTAATGGCTTTAGTGGTACGGCCACCACTCGTGCCAATGGCATTTATTTGGATAAAGGTCGTCAGCAAAACCAACAAATCCTAACAGTTGAGAGTGACAATCTGACTGGAGCGTTTTATGGCGAGAATGCCAAACACTTGGGTGGGTCGTTCAGCTTTGAAAAAAATCTGAGCGATGACGAGACGGTTGTTGGCGGTGCGGTATTCTATGGCACAAAAACCACAGACGACCTAAAAACCACAGAAGATGAAACGAAACAAAAGTAAGGATGAGACGATGAATTTTCGCCCAAAATATCTGCCACTGGTCATCACAGCGATGCTGTGCAGCAGCTTGCCTGCATTTGCCAATAATGATGGGGATGATCCAAGTGTTGAGCTTGAGACGCTAAGTGTCATCATCAAAAAACGCTTGCATGCCAAATCCGAAGAAGTTACTGGTCTTGGCAAGACCATCAAAACGATGGAAGATTTGAATAAAAATCAAGTACTTTCCGTCAAAGATATGGTAAAAGATGTTGCTGGTGTGGCTGTTGTTGAGCAGGGCCGCGGTGCCAGCAGTGGCTACACCATTCGTGGCATGGATAAGAACCGAGTGGCGGTCAATGTTGATGGCATCGCTCAAATCCAGTCTTATCTGACCCAAAAACGCCAGTTTGGTGATGGCAGAGAAGGCTCTGGGGCAATCAATGAGATTGAACTTGAAAATGTCAGCGGTGTACAAATCAGTCAAGGAGCGAGTGGTTCTGAGACTGGTAGTGGTGCACTAGGTGGTGCGGTAAGCTTTCGCACCAAAAGCATTGACGATGTGCTAGATGCAGACGATAATTTCTCAGCTTTTTATAAAGGTGCATACGCCAGCAAGAATAAGCAAAAAATGCACTCCGTTGGTGCGGCATTACGCCATAAAAAAGCCGATCTTTTTGTGCAGTATACCGATCGTACCAAAGAGACCGTCAAACCGCATAGCGACATCTATCAGACCAATTATGAAGTGTGGCGTTGGGGCGGCTCTCAGGTGGACTTTGATAAGCAGGCAATTGCACCTACAAATGATCCAAAACGCCAATTTATCATCATCGATGAATGCCCTACCTATGTGGACAAAGACCCTAGCAGTGTGGCTGGCTGTACCAAGCCAAAGCTGGACATCAAGCCTGTATTAGAGACCATGGGTGCTAAAGAATACACTGGCGACAAGCGAGTATTGCCTGACCCTATGGAATACGATTCTAAATCTGTATTGATTAAGGCAGGCTTTAATCCTTCGTCTACGCAACGAGTTGAGCTTTTGACCGAAAAAACCACTCAAAACTATAACAGTCGTGACATGACCAAAACGGCCTACCACTTGGCCGCCAATCACGGTCGAGGTAATCTGGCACAATCACCACTCGTTTATCGCGGACAAAGCTATCAAGAAGGCTATGTGACAGATGCTAAAATTGGACTTTGGACGCAGGCACAGTTTTTTGATGAAAAACACGATAAAAGTCGTTATGGTATCAACTATCGTTACCAAAGTCCTAAAGATTTTCGCTGGTTTGATGAGTTGAATTTAAGTGTTGATAAGCAAAATGTCACCATCGATCATCTGCAAATTGAGAAATACTGTTCGCCTTATCCTACGGTTGATAGAAACTGTACACCCAGTGCAGACAAACCAAATTCTGCCGAACGACAAAATCGTAAAGTGTACAGTGAGGACCATTTGCTATGGCGAGCAGATTTCTCCAAAAATCTATCAGGCGACATCATCAATCATCGTCTCAATTTAGGTCTTGGCTTAGATAAATTCCGTTCCAATCTATGGATTGGTGATGTTAAAGAGCGATATCATCGTTTAGACTTTAAGTTTGTAGATGACATCAAAGATTCAAATGGCAACTTTATTGAAGCCTACCGAATTAATCAGTATCAAGAGGGTACGGACATTTGCCAAGAAGCTCAGCAGTATTTAGGCGAAGCTCGCAAATGTGGCGACAGACCAATCACAGGTCATAATGCTTATGCCACCTTTAAAGATACGATCTCCATCGGAGACCTTGCGAACATTACCCTAGGTGTTCGTCATGACACCCATCGTTTTAACAGTGATGATGATTGGACTGGTACAGGCAAATATCGTAATTTATCTTACAATGGTAGTCTTGTGCTAAAACCAACCGATCATGTTGACTTGCTATATCGTATCTCATCTGGCTATCGTGTGCCAAGCTTTAAAGAGCTGTTCGGCTACCGTTTAGATGGCTTGACCAAAGGGGAGAACGACGATCAGCATTACCGTACTAATGTTAAACCAGAAAAGGCTCGCAACCAAGAGTTTGGTATCGCTTTTCATGGCAATTTGGGTGAGGTTACGGCCACTTACTTTGATAACCGATACAGTGATCTGATTGATTTGACACTCAAAGGTGATCAGTGGGGCTATCGCAACTATCAAGATGTGCGTTTGGCTGGTCATAGTGTTCAAGCTAAGGCCTATCTTGGTGAGCTTTGGGATAAGTTGCCTGTGGGTTTGACTGCATCTGCTAACTATCTAAAAACCAAAGTTAAAGATAACCACATCAAAGAAGGTTTTGAGTACGGTTCTGGCTACTTCCTAGACACCATCTCACCTACTCGTTATGCTTTATCGCTTGATTATACTGCTGATAGCGATAAGTGGGGCTTGGGTGCGACTTGGATTTTTAGCGATGCTAAAAAAGACACTGAATTAACCACATTAGTCGCATCACCGAGCGGTACTTATGAAAAAGTTGCCACTACGGTCAATAGTAAGGCTTGGAGAACGCTGGATTTGTCGGCATTTTATCAACCAACTGATAAGTTGACTGTAAGAGCTGGTATTGATAATGTCTTTAATTATCGATATAGCCCATGGGAGTCTTTGCGTCAGACCTCGGTTGTCTCTGGCAATCAGCATACTCAAGGATTGCCCAGCCAATATGCTGCCAGCGGTCGTAATTTTGTACTGTCTGTACAGACCAAGTTCTAAAAGAATCAATAAAAAACGCACTTTAACAGTGCGTTTTTTATTGACCAGTCATCTACTTTTATAAGATTTATGACATGAACCACAACTTTCGTTCATCTTACCAAATGCTTTTTCAACATCAGTAAAAGATTGGGCTTTGTCGGCAGCACTTACCAGTTCACCGACAGCGTCATCAAACATCTGTGCTTTAAGTTTAAATCCTGCAGCATCCGTCCAAACGGTATCTTGTGCCTTGCCTTTTTCTGCATCATTATCAAAATGTGCCCAAACATGCGTGCTGGCCTGAATGGCGTCGGCTTGTTCCTTAAAGGCTTTTGCATCAAAGCGATCTTCAAAAAGCATGCTTTTCATAATATCGCTTGATATGCGCCAGTCTTGCATGATGTCTTGGCGAATACTGACATCGTTTGGTGTTGTGGGTTTTGAGCTACAAGCAGTAACAGTTAACACAGCGACAATGGCGATAGCAAGACCTTTGCTGATTGGCAATATGTTCATGGCTTCCTCGCAAGGTGGCTAAAATAGAAAAATCATACCTGTTTTCACCAGCAGCTTGATGATGAATTCAGATGAGTTTTTCAATATAACACACAAAACATTGATTTTCAATGAAATTCATGAATGTTGCCTATGTCCAAACAGACCAATACGCTGTGTCCAATCACACGACCAATAACTATCAGGTTGGTTGTGATGCCAGCCAATCTCTAGGCTTTAAATAAAAATCGGTCAGTTCAAATTCAGGCGTGCCTACTTTAGGCTCATAGCGATACGACCAACTGGCTAGTGGTGGCATGGATACCAGAATCGATTCGGTGCGTCCATTCGATTGCAACCCAAAAATTGTACCACGATCATAGATGAGATTGTATTCTACATAGCGTCCACGACGGTATAGCTGGAATGCTCTTTGGGAGTCGGAGTAGGCTGTTTGTTTGTTGCGTGCAAAGATTGGTAAAATGCCATCAAGATAGCCTTGTCCGACTGCCTGCATGAAAGCAAAACACTGATCAAAATCCCAGCCCATGCTGGCAGTATTCAGATCATCATAAAATAGACCACCGACACCACGGCATTCATTGCGATGTTTTAGATAGAAATATTCATCACACCAAGTCTTGAATCTTTCGTAGATTTGCTCACCAAATGGCTGGCATAAATCATGAGCGACTTGATGCCAGTGTATGACATCATTCATGTTGGGATAAAAAGGTGTCAAGTCAAAACCACCACCAAACCACCAAATGGACTCACTGCCATTTTTTGGTTGTGCTACGAACAGTCGCACATTGGCATGACTGGTTGGCACATGGGGGTTGGTTGGGTGGATGACAAGCGAAACCCCCATTGCTTGTGCTTTTGCCCCCACAAGCTGTGGATAGCGTTCGGTGGCGGACGGTGGTAATTTGTTAATGTGGATATGGCTGAACATCACGCCGCCTTTTTCAATGACCTTGCCACCACTCATCACGCATGAGCGGCCACCACCACCTTCGGCTCTCTCCCAGTCGTCGATGATGAACTTGACATCGCTGCCGCCATCAACGCCACCTGAATGCTCTTCGTTTTCTAGGGAATTGCAGATGTTGGCTTGTAAGTTTAATAAAAATTCACGCACCGCCAAAATCTTATTGTCATGAATGTCTAACATTGTCATTACATTGCCTTAGTGATTAACTGCTTTAAATTTCTGAAGATTGCTTTGATGGAGTTATTGATGATTGATCAGATGCCCCATTTTGGTGCCTTTGATATTTAGGTAGTCTTGATTGTGTGGATTGACACCAACGATGAGTGGTACTCTAGAGATAATATTGATGCCGAGTGCTTTTAATTCATTGATTTTATTTGGATTGTTAGTCATGAGGCTAAGTCTGCTAACGCCGACATGATCAAGCATTTCTTTACACATCTCATAGGTGCGAGCATCGGCAGGTAGTCCAAGCATGAGATTGGCATCTAGGGTGTCGTGTCCTTGGTCTTGTAGTGCATAAGCACGAATTTTATTGGTTAAGCCAATGCCACGACCTTCTTGACGCAAATATAAGATGGCACCACAGCCATGTGCCTGTATCATTTTCATGGCGGCATTCAGCTGCGGCCCACAGTCGCATTTGAGTGAACCAAACGCATCCCCCGTTAGGCATTCTGAATGGATGCGAACCATAGGAATGACAGTAGGGTCATCATTGGGCAGTCCATGGCTTAATAAAACATGCTCTTGTTTATTTTCATTTTCAAAAACATGAATGTCAAAGTCGCCATGCACGGTAGGTAATTTGGCTTTACTGATGAAATGATACAAAACAAACCCCAAAAATGACACACGCCAGTCTGATTTTTTATGAATCATGCGGCTTTTTATAGAAAATTTTGCAAAACTATGATGAAAAATACAGCATCTCATTAAAATGGCGATGCTTGGGTAGCAAAAACATGGCCCATCTTATAAAATAGTCGCATGATGTTATTAAAAATGCTATTATGCCATACTCTTTGATTGATTGAAAAGAAATTGGTTGAAAAAAAACAGCGGATTTGACACCATCTCTGTTACCTTTGCTAAAACATTATTGATAATTGGAACATAGCCAGTCATGCCAAACTCTACCGACAGACA
Source organism: Moraxella oculi (assembly GCF_023336735.1). GTDB lineage: Bacteria > Pseudomonadota > Gammaproteobacteria > Pseudomonadales > Moraxellaceae > Moraxella > Moraxella oculi. The sequence continues at coordinate 74,980 of NZ_JAMBAQ010000002.1, forward strand.
AGCATTTCGTCCTAAGATCTTTACAGCAATGCCGATTGAGCGTCCAGCAACACCATTGCTTGATAAAATTGATTCGCCCAAAGCCTTAAAAGGATTGAGTGTGGTTGAATTGTGCCGATTGTCTGATGAATTGCGTGAATACTTACTTTATTCGGTAGGGCGGTCTGGCGGACATTTTGGGGCGAATTTGGGCGTGGTGGAATTGACGGTTGCCTTGCATGCCAGCTACGATACGCCTTATGATAAGCTTGTTTGGGATGTTGGGCATCAGGCGTATGCCCATAAGGTATTGACAGGCAGGCGAGAAGCATTGATGGGCATTCGTTCAAAAGGAGGGTTGACGGCATTTCCTGAGCGAAGTGAAAGTGAGTACGATGCTTTTGGCGTGGGGCATAGCTCCACATCCATTTCGGCAGGGCTTGGCATGAGTTTGGCAAGTCGTATGTTGGGGGAGTCTCGAAAAGTCGTGGCTGTCATTGGAGATGGTGCGATGACGGGTGGCATGGCATTTGAGGCAATGAATGATGCGGTGCAACAAAATGCCGATTTGACGGTGGTTCTCAACGACAATGACATGTCCATTTCCCAAGCAATCGGCGGTTTTAGTCGTTATTTGGCACGGCTTTGGCAGAGAGGTTTGGCGTTTGATATTGATAAACATGGCAACATCTTGATGACCAAGCGTGAAATCAGCACTGATGATCGTCGCATGCGTCATTATCTGCATATGGCGACAGATGCCAAAGAAGCATTGGAGAGGATTCCTGCCAAAATCGGTGGAAATATTGGCAAGAGTATCGGTAATCTCTTGGGTAAAAATGCCGCACCCATGCCATTATCAGATAAGATTGCTGAAAAATTGAATGATCATTTATTTCCTGATAATTTATTCAAAGCCATTGGTTTTACTTATCTTGGGCCTTTTGATGGACATGATTTGCCAAAACTGTTGCAAGTCTTTCAAAGAGCTAAAAAACTAAGCGGTGCCGTACTCGTTCATGTGCATACGGTAAAAGGCAAAGGATATTTGCCTGCTGAGACCGATCCTATCAAGTATCATGCAATCAGCAAGATTCCTAAAACTGCTTCACTAAAATCAGACAACGCTCCCATCAAGCCCTTCAAGAAATACTCTGATGTTTTTGGTGAATGGCTCATGGATCGTGCCGATGAATCACGGCTGGTTGCCATCACGCCTGCGATGTGTGAAGGCTCTGGTATGGTGGAATTTGCCAAAAACCACCCTAATAAATTTTTTGATGTTGCCATTGCTGAACAGCACGCTGTAACGCTTGCTGGCGGTATGGCAACTGGTGGGCTAAAACCAGTGGTGGCGATTTATTCTACCTTTTTACAGCGGGGATATGATCAGCTGATTCATGATGTGGCATTACAAAATTTAGATGTTACTTTTGCCATTGATAGGGCTGGGCTTGTGGGTGAAGATGGTGCAACACACGCTGGCGTGTTTGATTTGGCATATCTGCGATGCGTGCCGAATGTCGTGATTGCTACGCCATCTGATGAGCATGAATGTTATCATTTGTTAAATGCTTGCTATGATCACCAAGGTGTCTCTGCCATTCGCTACCCTCGTGGTGTTGGAGTGGGTTGCTCAATCGTTAAGAATCATGAGAGATTGAGCGTGGGGAAAGGTAGGATTGTTTGGCAAAGTCATGCAAACCATCAAGACACACATGCTCACCAATCATCACTCATGAAGCGTGGTTTGGCTTATATGCACTTGGTGTTATTTAATTTTGGTACTCGTCTTGCTGACGCATTAAAGGCGGTGCAAAGCTTGGCTTGTGATGAGGTGTTTGTTACTGTGTGCGACATGCGATGGGTAAAGCCACTTGATACGGCGTTGATTGACGATGTGGTCAAAACTGCAACGCACCTTGCGACCATTGAGGAGCATCAGATCATGGGTGGTGCAGGTTCTGCATTGAATGAATATTTGGCAAATCAAGGCGTATGCCTACCCATTAAAAATCTTGGGATTAAAGATGAGTTCATCGCCCATGGTTCGCATGCTGAGCAACTGGCGGAGTGTCAATTAGATGAAAGCGGCATTCGTCAACAACTAAGCATGTTGCTACATAACAAAACTCATGAGCACAGACTCAGCCCAATTTGATGAGAGTTGGATTGGGGTAAAAAACATGGTAAAGACGGCTGATTTGGGCTATAATGGCATTTTTGCATGCTGAATGCAAAAACCACTCTTTAAAACAGTCTGGTAAGGTGAATTATGGAACCCATGGTAGTGATTGCGTCACAAGTGGCGCGAAAAGTAGGTCATGAGATTTTGCGTGCTCATGAAAATCGCCATCGTGTTGATTTGGCGGTAGAATCTAAGGGTATTGATGGCTTGGTTACCAAAGTTGATCGCTATGCTGAGGAACTGACCATCTCTTTATTGAAAGAAAGCTATCCAAATCATTCATTCTTGGGTGAGGAGTTTGGTCTGCAAGAAGGCAAAGGTAGCGATGCTCAATGGTGCTGGATCATTGACCCCTTAGATGGCACACAAAACTTTGTGCATGGCGTGCCACATTTTTGTGTGTCAATCGCTGTGCAAAAAAATGGCATTACTGAACATGGCGTGGTGTATGATCCTGTGCGTGATGAGCTTTTCACCGCCAGTCGTGGTCGTGGTGCCAGACTGAATCAGCGTCGTCTGACCGTCTCCGATCGCAGAACGATCGCAGGTGGATTGTTCACAACAGGGCATCCTTATGAGCGTATGGTGGGTACGGTTCGTACCAGTTTTGCTCGTCAACATTTTGCCAGCTTACAAGCGGTGTGTGAGAACGGTGGCCAAGTTCGCCGTACAGGCTCGGCAGCACTTGATTTGTGCTATGTGGCGGCAGGTCGCTTTGATGGCTATTTTGAAATGAGCATCAAGCCTTGGGACATTGCGGCAGGCGAATTGATTGTGGCGGAGTCTCGTGGTGTGGTCGTGGATCATCATGGAGCCAGTAATGCAATGGCGACAGGCTCTGTGTTTGCATGTAATGTTAAGCTATTAAAGCCACTCATGCAACTGGTCATTCCAACTTGGGAAAACGCACTCATCAACTAAACTTACCAAACAAATGTGTTTGACAAGTCTGATGAAAATCAAAACATACCTAAAACCCAAATGGCATGTGCCTTTGGGTTTTTTATCATCAAATCAAGGTTGAGTGGTGTTGTCAATTAAGCATTCGTATTGCAGTAGCTGATTTTTAATGAGTGAGGGTAATTTTTCAATATTGGGTAAGGTAATGGGGCAAGCGGTGATGCCAAAATCAAGTTTGTCTTGATGGTTAGCGAGTGTGATGTTGAGTGCTTGCCCATCTAGCAAAACAGAGGCGGGGAAAATCTGTGTAAGTTTGGCACCGTTTAAATAATGAGAAACATCATCACTTGGAATGTTTGAGATGATGAGATTGAATCCTTGTTTTTTTGGAGCAAGCTTTGTGGCAAGATTAATGCCAGCCCAGCCATAGCTGATCAGGCTGTAATTAATGATTTGGGCTTGCGTCATGCGTGAAAAGCGATTTTTACCATCAATGATGCTTGCTCGTATGGTGTTTAGGCGAGTGACGGCATCAGTTTCATTGGTGGCTAAATTAGTCAATAAAAAAGACAGTTGATTGCCCAAATCACTATCGTCTTGGCGTAAGCTGATGGGAACAAAAGCTGTCAAAGGAGTGTCAGGTAGGCAGTTTTGAGCTGATAAGTACTCACGCAAAGCACCTGCACATACCGCCAAAACCACATCATTGGTGCTGACTTGAAAGTGTTCGGCGATTGATAAAAATCGCTGTTTTTCTAATGACTGAGTGATCAGCAGCCGAGATTTGGAGATGCGTTGATTTAATATGGAAGGTGGTGTATTAAAAGTGCTGATGGCATTTGAGTATTGAGGGTGTTTTAGACGCTTTATGAACTCTCGTGCGACAGGCTTGATGGTACCGACTTGTTCTTTGATGAGTGAGATGATGGTACGGTGCTTTGGGGGGTTCTTGGAATGTCTTTGCTGGTTTTTTGACCAAAAGTGCCAAACAAATTTGGCGTCTGGTGAGACTGAAAGCGAGCGTTTAAAAAGACGCATGGCGGCCACACCATCAGCCATGGCATGATGCATTTTCAGATAAATGGCAAAGCGATGGGGCTTGTCTTGTGTGACAGGACTTAGTCCATCGATGACATGACACTCCCACAAAGGGTGGTTGCGGTTTAGTATTTGAGAATGCTGACCAGAAACATAAGCCATCAATGTCTCTTCACTGCCATCATCTAGCAAATGGTATGTCAGATGATGATTGATGTCAAAATCATCATCTCTACTCCAAAATGCCTTATATGTTAACAGTTGATTAAACGGAGCTGTTGCTGGCATGTCGCTTGTCGCCATTTGCTGTACTAGTTTTTTGACAAAATTAGCGTCGGCATTTTTGGGCAATTCAAAAAAGCATAATCCTGAGATGTGCATCGGCTGGTTGTCAGACTCTAACAACAAAAATAAATGGTCGGTAAGGCTTAAAGCACGCAAAGCAACATTCCAAGATGAAATTATTGAAAAAAGTAGCCAGTTTGTGGGCTGCTTGCTACTGCCATCTTGCGTGCTGGCATGCGACCTGCTAAGAAAGCTTGGCGACCTGCGTGGACAGCGTTTTTCATGGCGTGCGCCATCATCACAGGGTTTTGGGCATGGGCGATGGCAGAGTTCATTAGTACGCCATCACAACCTAATTCCATGGCTATGGCGGCATCAGATGCTGTCCCTACGCCTGCATCCACCAAAATGGGAACATGAGCATTTTCAATAATCAGACTGAGCGTATGACGGTTTAGTAATCCAAGTCCAGAGCCAATCAAACTGCCCAATGGCATGACTGCCACACAGCCCATGCTTTCAAGCTCTTTGGCAACAATCGGATCATCTGAAGTATAAACCATCACCTCAAACCCATCTTCAATCAATACTTTTGCGGCTTTTAAGGTTTCGGTAACATTCGGGTATAGGGTTTTTTCATCGCCCAGCACTTCTAGCTTGACCAGATTATGCCCATCAAGCAACTCTCTGGCAAGCTGGCAGGTGCGAATGGCACTATCAGCATCAAAGCACCCTGCGGTATTTGGTAAAATGGTGTAGTCTTTTGGTGAGATGATGTCTAGCAGATTGGGTTCGTCTTTGTGTTGACCAATATTAGTGCGGCGAATGGCAACCGTGACGATTTGGCTGCCACTGGCTTTGATGGCCTCGCCTGTTTCATTTAGGTCTTTATATTTGCCCGTACCAACCAGTAAGCGTGATGAAAAGGTACGAGATCCGATGTGAAGGGCGTCTTGAACCAAGAGGGTGTTTGAAATGTCGGTCATGGAATACTCTACTTTATTTTTTGGTGTTTTGATAAGACTGTTAAAATCGTGTGGTCTAGTATAGCAAAATTTCTTAGTGTATTGTTGGGATATTTTTTTGGATATGATAAAAAGCCCACTTAGCTAAGCGGGCTTTCATAATATGGGGTGACTAATGGGGCTCGAACCCACGACAACCGGAATCACAATCCGGGGCTCTACCAACTGAGCTATAGCCACCATAATTTTAGATTTGATGAAAATCAGGCAAATGGCACGCCTGGCAGGATTCGAACCTGCGACCACCTGCTTAGAAGGCAGATGCTCTATCCAACTGAGCTACAGGCGCTCATAAAGCTTAATGTTAGCATGTGAAAAATATTTCTACTAACAAAAAAAGCCACTTAGGCTTTTAACATGGTCGGAGTGGAGGGATTCGAACCCCCGACCCTCTGCTCCCAAAGCAGATGCGCTACCAAGCTGCGCTACACTCCGATGATTGTACAGCGTCTGATTTTCATCGTCTGCCGTCGTTGTGGTGCGTATAATACAGCTAAGATGGCGATATGTCAATTAAATTTTTTTAAAATTTCATAAAAAAACTGCAACCATATGATTTTTATGAAATTTTAAACCATCAACACACCGCCAGCCCCTTCATACAGTGATCCGAACAGGGTGGTATGACAACCAAACTCCAGTCATTCTTGTTCACTGATGATGGTCATGCCAAGGGCTTTGGCACCTCGTGTGCCACCTGTCAGATGAATGATGCGGCGATCAGGATCTAATTCATCAAGCATGGCACAAGCACGCCCAGCCTTAGTACCGCCGCCACACAGTACATAAATATCGCCTTTAACAGTTTGTAATAGCGATTGATTGATCGTACTTAGCGGGATGTTTTTGGCATATTCAATATGCCCCTCTCGGTAGCTTTTTTCATCTCGGACATCCCAAATGTTTTGCTCTGCACTTGGGGTAAGGTCTTTAATGTCCATTTGGCTGATCATACACAACTCCAAAAATATGAAAAATTACAAAATCGTACAAAAAATTCAGCAAATTAATGTAACATAAATGCTCATCAGAATCAAAAGATGGTAGCCTAAGCCATGTCAATAACAAATAAGAAACGCTGCACATGGTGCGGTCAAGATCCGCTTTATCAGTCGTATCATGATGACGAATGGGGCGTGCCTTGTCATGATGACAGAAAACTGTTTGCAATGTTGTGCTTGGAGGGGATGCAGGCAGGGTTGAGCTGGATCACCATATTAAAGCGTCGAGAGTCCTATTATCAAGCGTTTGATGGCTTTGATCCAATAAAGATTGCCAGTTATGATGATAAAAAAATTGACGAGCTGATGAGTGATTCAGGCATCATTCGCCATCGCCCTAAGATTACAGCCATCATTGCCAATGCTAAGGCTTATCTAAGAGTTACCCAAAATCAATCGTTTGATGAGTATGTTTGGGGGATTGTTGCTGACCATCAAAGTCAAACACCGCTCATCAACCACCCTAAAAACATACAAGACATTCCTACAAAGACAAAGGCAAGCATCGCTTTATCAAAACAACTGAAAAAAGATGGTTTTCAATTCATAGGCCCTACCATCTGCTATGCGTACATGCAAGCATGCGGTATGGTTGATGATCATGTCATCGACTGTGCGTTTAAGCATCATGTCGGATAAATTGAGGGTATTAACGGTGGTAGTCAGGGCATTTATCATTGCTAGGTTAAGCTTAAAATGACCTTAAAACATTAAAATGGCGGCTTAAACAAAACGCAAAAAAATTGACCAGCCCCCTATATTTTTTTGGCAAATTTTAGTAAAATTCCCTTTTACCAGTAAGCAGTGAATTGTTATGACGAAATTTATTTTTGTAACTGGCGGTGTGGTGTCATCTTTAGGTAAGGGCATTACCGCTGCCTCTTTGGCGGCCGTCTTGGAGGCTCGTGGTCTTAAAGTTACCATGACCAAGATGGACCCTTACATCAATGTCGATCCTGGCACGATGAGTCCGTTTCAGCATGGTGAAGTATTCGTGACAGAAGATGGTGCGGAGACCGACCTTGATTTGGGTTATTATGAGCGTTTCTTGCGTCATTCTAAGATGAGCAAGGTCAATAACTTTACCTCAGGGCGTGTGTATCAGACTGTGTTGGCCAAAGAGCGTCGTGGCGACTATTTGGGTGGGACGGTACAGGTCATTCCACACATTACTGATGAAATTAAGTCTCGTGTGAAAGCTTCTGGCAAGGGTTTTGACATTGCCATCATTGAAATCGGTGGAACGGTTGGTGATATTGAAAGCTTGCCATTCATGGAAGCTGTGCGTCAGCTACAAGTTGAGCTTGGGCATGATAATGCGATGCTCATGCACCTAACCTTATTGCCCTATATCAAATCAGCCAGCGAGCTTAAAACTAAGCCTACTCAGCACTCTGTCAAAGAATTGTTGTCAATCGGCATTCAGCCAGACATTTTGGTGTGTCGTACTGAGCATGATGTGGATGCTGATACTAAGCGTAAAATTGCCTTGTTTACGAATGTGCCTGAGCGTGCGGTGGTCGTGTGTAAAGATGCACGAAGCATCTATGAAATTCCACGCACTTTTTATGAACAAAATTTGGACGACTTGGTTTGCGAGCGTTTTGGTTTTGATGTGCCAGAAGCAGACTTGTCAGATTGGGATAAGGTCATTGAAGGTCTGATGAGTGCGGAAGGTGAAATTGTCGTGGCGATGGTGGGCAAATATGTTGAATTGCCAGATGCCTATAAATCAGTCAATGAGGCGTTATTGCATGCAGGCATTCATAACAGAACCAAAGTTAAAATTCACTACATTGATGCTGAAAAACTAGAAACACAAGCAAATCTGATGGACGAACTTAAGTCATGTGATGCCGTACTTGTGCCAGGTGGGTTTGGTGAGCGTGGCACTGTGGGCAAAATGATGGCAATCAAATATGCTCGTGAAAACAACAAGCCTTACTTGGGCATTTGTTTGGGCATGCAGCTTGCGGTGATTGAATTTGCTCGTAATGTGCTTGGCTTGTCTGCCAATTCAACGGAGTTTGATCGTAAGGCTTCCGAGCCAATCATCGGGCTGATTACGGAATGGTTTGATGAAAAAGGTGAATTGCAAATCCGTTCTGACGATTCTGACTTGGGTGGTACGATGCGATTGGGTGCACAAGAAGCAGAACTGGTTTTAGGTTCAAAGCTTGCTAAAATCTATGGCACACGCAACATTACCGAACGCCATCGTCATCGTTATGAGATGAATAATCGTTATATTGAGTCGTTAGAAGCAGCAGGCATGAAAATCTCAGGCTATTCCGCCAGACAGCATTTGGTGGAAGCGGTGGAGATTGACGATCATCCTTGGTTTGTGGCGGTGCAGTATCATCCAGAGTTTACCAGCTCACCAAGAGGCGGTCATCCACTGTTTAACAGTTTTATTAAGGCAGCCATAGACTTAAAATGATAATATGAAATGCACGCCGATATTTGGTGTGCTTTTCGTTCAAAGATGACAAGCCAAATATTTTCTACTAAAAAAAGGAAAGGTTGATGACGCAGTCGTTAAGTAAACCTCAATCACACATCACTGTGGCAGGGGTTGAGATAGGCAATGATAAGCCGTTCGTACTGTTTGGCGGTATGAATGTGCTAGAAAGTCGTGAGCTTGCCTTTGAGATTGCCGAGCAATACATTGATATTTGTTCAAGGCTAAATATTGGCTATGTTTTTAAAGCAAGCTTTGACAAGGCAAATCGCTCCAGCTTGTATTCATTTCGGGGCCCCAGCCTTGAAACAGGGTTGACTTGGTTAAATGACATTAAAGAAAAATACGATGTACCAATCATTACCGATGTGCATGAACCGTATCAAGCAGCCCCAGCAGCTAAGGTGGCAAACATCATTCAGTTGCCTGCTTTTTTAAGTCGTCAGACAGACTTGGTAAGTGCGATGGCAAAAACTGGTGCGGTGATCAATATCAAAAAAGCACAGTTTCTTGCACCTCATGAAATGCGTCACATCATCAATAAATGTCTAGAAGCAGGCAATGACAAAGTCATTTTATGTGAGCGTGGCACTGCATTTGGTTACAATAATTTGGTTGTGGACATGCTTGGGCTTGACATCATGAAAGCGATGAATGTGCCTGTCTTTTTTGATGTGACGCATGCCTTGCAAGAGCCGGGTGCAAGAATTGACGGTGCGGGTGGTCGTCGCCATCAAATCACAACCTTGGCTCGTGCAGGTATGGCGACTGGATTGGCAGGTTTGTTTTTAGAGGCGCACCCAAACCCTGATGAGGCTAAGTGTGATGGTCCTTGTGCTCTTAGGCTTGCCCAGCTAGAACCATTCTTGGCACAATTAAAACAGCTGGATGACTTGGTCAAAGGTTTTGCAGTATTAGATACGCATTGATTTTTTGATCATGTATTTTATTAACTTGTATGAAAGGAATATTTATGTACGCTGAAACCACTGATAACGCCATTGAAATCAAAGACATTGTTGCTCGTGAAATCTTAGATTCTCGTGGCAATCCAACGATTGAGGCAGATGTGATTCTTGCTAATGGCGTGTGTGGCCGTGCCGCTGCTCCATCTGGTGCCTCAACAGGCTCTCGTGAAGCTCTTGAATTACGAGATGGTGATCAGTCTCGCTATTTGGGTAAAGGGGTAAAAAAAGCCGTTGCCAATGTCAATAGCCAAATTCGCTCGGCACTTTTGGATAAAGATGTGACCGCACAGGCTGAGATTGATAAAATTTTGATTGAGCTTGATGGCACAGAAAATAAAGAAAAGCTGGGTGCTAACGCCACGCTGGCCGTGTCTTTGGCCGCTGCTCATGCTGCAGCCATCGCCAAAAACTTGCCGCTGCATCAGCACATTGCCAACTTGAATCGCCAAACTGCCTTAACAATGCCTGTGCCAATGATGAACATCTTAAATGGTGGAGCACATGCTGATAATACAGTGGACATTCAAGAGTTTATGATTGAGCCTGTGGGATTTTCTAGCTTTTCTGAAAGCTTGCGTGCAGGCACGGAGATTTTTCACAGCTTAAAATCGGTACTCAAAGCCCAAGGTCTTAATACGGCAGTAGGCGATGAGGGCGGCTTTGCCCCAAATCTGCGTTCTAATGAAGAGGCAATCACTGTCATCATGAAAGCGATTGAGCAGGCGGGATATAAAGCAGGTCAGGACATTTATTTGGCACTTGATTGTGCGTCATCAGAGTTTTATGACAACGGTCAGTATGTGTTGGCAGGCGAAGGCAAGTCATATACCAGCGAGGGATTTGCAGATTATTTGGCTGGTCTGTGCCGTCAATACCCAATCATTTCCATTGAAGATGGCTTAGATGAAAGTGATTGGGATGGATGGGCTTATTTAACCAAGCAGCTTGGCGACAAGGTGCAATTGGTTGGAGATGACTTATTTGTAACCAATCCTAAAATCCTAAAAGAAGGCATTGATAAAAATATTGCTAATGCCATTTTGATTAAATTTAATCAAATCGGTACTTTAAGTGAGACGCTAGATGCGATCTACCTTGCAAAAAATAATGGATATGCTACCGTCATTAGCCATCGTTCTGGCGAAACCGAAGATTCAACGATTGCTGATCTGGCGGTGGGTACGGCAGCGGGTCAGATTAAGACTGGTTCTTTATGTCGCTCTGATCGTGTCGCCAAATACAACCAATTACTTCGTATTGAGCAGCAGGTTACTGCCACATTCCGTGGTCGTGAAGAGTTTATTGGCTTGCGTGGCTAATCGAGGTCATGGTGAATGCGACAACCAAGCAGTCATTGACTGACACGCCCAAAAGACTGGGCGTGATTGGACATCTTTGTCTGATTGGGCTTGGGTTGGTGATATTGATGGTGCTACAACATCGATATTGGTATGGTGAAAATGGTCATGCCAGCGTGCAAACACTCCATGAGCAAGTTGCCAAGCAAAAGGCCATCAATATTGAGCAAGCCTACATCAACAATCTCTTGCGTGCTGATGTGCATGATTTAAAAACGCAAACATCAGCCATTGAAGAGCATGCAAGAATTGATTTGGGGCTGATTAAGTCTGGAGAGACTTTTTTTCAGATGTCAAATGCACCCATCACTTACAGCCATCAAAATTTCAATGATGAAGCTGATGTTGTTGAACCGATTGATGGTTTGGAAATTGAAAATGCCACGCCGTGATTGTTGATGAAATAAGATTGGTCATGCCAATCTTATTTTTTTTGTTTAACTGGGTCAAAATCTGGGAGTGGTCAAGTTTTTTGAATGAGTGAGGCGTGTTTAAAATACTGCCTCTAAGCGTATGAGGGCATCGTATTTTGGTTTAAGCAATCAAAAATAATGGCTTTATCATCTGTATCATACTTTATTGGTCTTGATGAGCGTCATCAAAATAACTTCATCTGACCATGCTTGATCATCAAATAAAGTATGAGTTTTAAGGTTGGGGCTGTTCTATCAAAGTTAAGATTTTATGGTAGAATGTTGCGACCATATTGACATGAATGCTAACGCTTCTACAAAAAATCAAGCAGTTTAATTGTCATTTGACTTAGTTTGCCATGGGTTTTATCAAGCTGGCAAACGGGCGTTCATCTATTTTTTTTCATCCCTATTTTTTAGATGTTGAGACATGTATCATGATGGATTCACGCCAGACCGTTCACGCACTCATTGTGGCAGCAGGTAAGGGTTCTCGCTTTGGGGCTGACAAACCAAAGCAATACTTAAAAATCACGGACCAAACGGTATTACAAGAGAGTGTCGCAAGGCTTAATGTTGATGAACTGAAAAATTTGACTTTGGTGGTTGCTGAAGAGGATGGGTATGTTGATGGTTTGTCATTTGATTTTGACGGTAGAATTCGCCGTGCCTGGGGTGGGGCTGAACGCTGGCAGTCGGTCATGAATGGCGTTAATGATATCCGCAATCACGGTGCTTGTGATGATGATTGGATACTCATCCATGATGCAGCACGCCCATGCCTGCCGAAGTCGGATTTGATGGCAGTTTTGGCAATGCTTAACCACACCAAGTGCGAGGGTGTCATACTGGCCACGCCTGTGGTCGATACGCTAAAACAGGTCAGTCAAGGGCATGTGGTAAAGACGGTTGATAGGAATTTGTTGTGGCAGGCACAAACGCCACAAGTTTTTCGCTTAAAGGCACTCGAAGAGGTGCTGTCGCAAGTGGCTGTGTGTGGCATGAAGATCACTGATGAGGCCAGCGGTTTTGAGATACTGGGGAGAAAAGTGGAAGTTGTGGCAGGTTCAAGGCTGAATATGAAATTGACTTATGCAGAGGACTTGCCATTACTACAAGCCATTTTATCAACCCTAATATGATGATTTTTGCTTGTTGGAAGATGGTATGTTAGGGATTGTTGGTGCTGCCATCATCATCACTGTGTTGGGCGTCTTGGCAGTGATGCCTAAGATGTCTGATCATGCTTTGCCATTACAATTCATGGCTCCTTGTTATATGGAGGCATTATCAGCGATTTTAATATTGACAATCATTGGGCTTGTCATGACCAATCGATTGACTCATGCTGCTTTACGGCGAGTCGTGCAGACGACATTGGCTTTGCTCACGGTGTTCTTATTCGCTTTGCGTGCGATGGTGGCGTATGATGATTTTGAGCAGCTTGCCATAAAGGCACCCCATACAGTAACAGCGACGGTGCATATCGATGAAATCAGTGACAGCATTTATGATGATGTTTTGGGGGTGAGTTATCGTCAGCGAGCCATTTTAAAAGACATCAGGCATGTCGATTCATTGCATCAAAGAGTACGGCTTGCTAATCCTTTTTATTCTCCTAAGACACCCAGCTTGGAGACGGCGACGCAGCCTGTGGGCAATCGTCATCTGCCTAAGCAAATGGTCGTCCTTTTAAGGTCGGACGGACGCACAGCAAAATACTCACATCAACTTAATCAATTGTCACCCAATACCCATGCTCGCATGACCTTGCAGTTGCGACCCATCAGCACAAAAAAAAGTGCTGATGGCTTTGATGCTAATGCTTGGTTGCATACCAGACAGATTCATGCCATCGCACACATCATATCCATTGATGACATTTCTTCTTCAGATCGTGTCAGCATGACAGGGCGATTGCAAGCGTTCCGTCAGATACTAAGAAATCACTTTTATCACAATTGGCATGATAACGATGTGTCAACTGGACAAGCCAAAGCGGTTGCTTTAAGTCTATTGACAGGCGACCGTGCCTTGATCACTCGTGAGACGAAAGAGTTGTATCAGTTGGCAGGCATTTCTCATTTGCTCGCCATTTCAGGCACTCATGTGGTGTTTTTGGCAGTCATGTTGGCAGGCTTGACAACCATGCTGATTGATAAGCTATGCCCTGGTATTTATATGACTTGGGCAAGATGGCAAATTCGCTTGGTTTTGATGGTGATTGTCAGTGTGATGTATGCGGTCTTTACAGGGTTTGATGTGCCTGCTGTGCGTACTGTATACATGCTTTTTGCGATGGCATTGGCAAGATATTTGGTATTGCCCATGTCAAATTTGGCGATGCTGCTGGTGGTGGGTATGGTCATGATTTGGCTTGATCCTTATGTGCTTTGGCAGGCTGGGTTTTGGTTGTCATTTGTGGCGGTATTGTTATTAATGAAGCATGAGGCGGTACTGGTGCAAAGCGTGCCAACAAACTTGCGGTTTTGGCATCGTGTGAAACAAATGGTTTGGTTGCAAGTTTGGCTTTTTATTGCCATGTTGCCCGTGTCTTGGGTGTTTTTTGGAAAAGTGTCGCTATGGGGGATTTTGGTCAATTTATTTGCAGTAGGGCTATTTGGCGCGGTGATTGTACCGATTAATCTGCTAGGGGGCATGGTTTTTGTTGTATTACCTGCCATTGCCGATGGTATTTGGGCTGTGTCATTTGGTATTTTGACGAGATTGCATACGGCTTTTGAGTTGTTCTTATTGGGAGACTCTTGGTTGTATGCACCATTTGGCGTGCTTGGGCTGATCTTGTGTGTTCTGGTATTGCTACCCATGTTAAATAAAAGCCTGCCGAAATTTGCAATGTTGCTGCCGCTGACGGTGCTTGTTTTTTTATTGATTGATAAGGGGTTGATGGCACATGATGAGAAAACGGTCGTCCTAAAAGTCATGCCGACAGACCATCAGGCATTACAGGTCGTCTTGATAAAAAATGACAAGCAGGCATGGTTATTATTGGCTGATTTTGGGGTGGGGGCGTCGGCCGTTAGTCAAACGACTGTTTTGATTGATGGCATGAGACGCCAAGGAGTGCGTTCTTTGACGGGGGTGATTGTGCAGACGCCAGGCACGACATTGCCTAAGATGGTGGCAGACATTCATGCCAAAATACCTATTTTGCACTATTGGCAAGCAGGCAGGTCGCCACTGACTTTAAATGGGCTGGTGATGCAAGAGTGTCAAGCGGGTAAAATCTATCAAATGGATGGGTTGTCATTGCGGGCATTGACTGGCTGGCAACAGATTGCCGATGAAAGGGTGTGGGGGTGTGGCATTGAGATGGTAAGTCAGTACCCAATTCGGCTTGATAAAACTAATACGCAAGACTGGCAAGATTTTGATGAAATGCCTGATGATGCACCCAAAGACATTCATCGAGTCATCGTTAATGCGGCGACTCATGACAATGCTTGGCAACTTTGGCGGTGGATTTGTCAAGATGATGACGCACTCATTGCACCCAAAGCGACCACTCATGACGCTAAGTGGCTATCACATCCGCTTGCCAGTCATGACGATGATGTTAGGCAAAAATTTATGGCGACTCCTTGGTAAGCCTTACAAGGCTATCATTTTTGTGTCTTTTGGGGTACAATAGAGTCATTTGACCAACGCAGGTATTGATTGTTGCTTGGTATTTTTTATCATAAATTCACACTAAGGATCATCACATGGCATGGCCACCAAATCCTAACAACCATAATTCAAATCCCAATAAGCAAATACCTTTGGCACAATCGCCATCAATGGGTACGCCAGAGTGGAGAATTATTGAAAAAACGATGCTAGCAAGCGTTGAGGAGCAAAGACGAGCGCGTCGATGGGGAATATTTTTTAAGCTTTTGACTTTTGCTTATGTGGTGTTTTTTGTGTTGATGCTGTCTCGTGGTTGTGCACCGACTTCGATGAGTACCGCCCCTTTGGGCATTAATGAACCGCATTTGGCTGTGATTGATGTCAGTGGTGTGATTTCCCCAAAAACCGAAACCAGTGCTTATAACATCAACAGTGCTTTGGTTGAGGCTTTTGAGAATGACAATGCTCAGGCGATTGCACTTGCCATCAATTCTCCTGGTGGATCACCTGTACAGTCGGATGAAGTTTGGCAAATGGCAATGCAACTTAAAAAAGACCACCCTGATAAAAAATTATATGCCGTCATTGGTGATATTGGTGCATCAGGTGCTTATTATATCGCATCATCAGCTGATGAGATTTGGGTCAATTCATCAAGCTTGGTTGGCTCTATCGGTGTGATCATGTCTGGCTATAATATCCAAAAGTTGCTGGACAAAGCAGGCGTGAGCGATCGCACCATCACTGCAGGTGAGCATAAGGACATCTTGTCAATGACTCGCCCAATGAGTGAGGCGGAGCGTGCTCATGTGCAAAAGCTGCTTGATGGCACTCACCAAAACTTCATCAATGCTGTCAAAGAAGGTCGTGGCGATCGGTTAAAAGATCCTGAAAAAAACCAGCTGTTCACTGGCTTGTTTTGGACAGGGAAAGAATCTGTAGAGCTTGGCTTGGCAGACAAGATAGGCGGCATGTCGCAACTTGAAAAACAACTTGATTTAAAACAAGTCAATTACAGCTATTCTGATCCTGTCAAACAGTTCTTTGATCGTTTTGGTGTGCAGATGGGTAAAGGATTGGGTCAAGGTGTAAAAATGGGCATTTTTGAAGAGGATGCTTCATTAAAATGATGCTTTTAGTGGCATGATAAAAAACGCACCGATGTTTGTATGGGTGCGTTTTTTATGTAAAGATCAGTCTAGATCGCAGTTTTTGTTAAGATCGGCCAATGCTTCATCAATGATTGTCTGGCTGACACCTTTTTTGCGTAACTTTTCAATGAACAAAACATCATCAGCCAAGCGATAGTTGCAATTATCACGGTCAAGGCCTTGGCGAATGTACAGACGAATCAAGCCTTGAATGCGATTAAAGCCATGCATGCCAGCCGTCTCCTCTAGGTGAGAAATGATTTCTTCGGACAGTCGAAGATGTACAGGACGCATGATGATTTCTGGATGGCTTAAATATTTGTTCTTAATCTTTGGGGAGATCATGGTGATGTTTTTTGATAAGTTTGATTGTTGGGCTTTTATTCTAACATACTATTAAATAAAAGATAACCATTGATTGGAAATAATTTTTTTATTCCAAACAAGGTGTCTGACTGATTGATGGTCATTGCCATAGTCACCTGCCATTTGTCATCAAATTTTGTTATAATGCTGTGGCAATGACTGCTTGCTAAGATGACCAAACTGCCAATGATGATGAATGGTATTTTTTTGAGTGCTTGGTGTGCAAGTAATGAATTTTCATTGCAATTTTTATTTGACGAAGGTGTGTTTTTATGTCGTGGCAACAGTTGCATTTACAATGTCCTAAAGATAAGGTTGAGTTGGCTGAGGCTTTATTTTATGAAAAGGGTGCGGTTTCCATCATTTTGGAAGACGCAGGTGATGAGCCGTTATTTGAACCGATGCCAGGCGAAGAGCCGTTGTGGCAAGATGTCGTAATGACGGCAATTTTTGATACCAATTCTGACAATCGTTTTGATGGTACTGATTTTGAGGGTATGGCAAGTGAGGTTGCGACGGCAGTAGAAGCAACCCGATTTTGGACGACTCGCTTAGATGATAAAGACTGGTCTGCTGAGTGGATGAAATACTACAAGCCCATCAAGTGTGCTGGTGATCTATGGATTGTTCCAGAATGGCTGGACGCACCAGAACCGAATGCCACCAACCTAATCTTGGACCCGGGGCTTGCATTTGGCACAGGCTATCACGCAACCACTCGCTTATGCCTTGACTGGCTTTCCATGCAAAATCTTGACGGCAAGGTAGTGTTAGACTACGGCTGCGGCTCTGGTGTGCTTGGTGTGGCAGCATTATTACTGGGTGCAAAGCAAGTGCTGGCAGTGGATATTGATCCACAGGCGGTATTGGCCACCAAACAAAATGCTGCCTTAAATGGCGTATCCGACCGCTTGCAGGTGTTTTTGCCAGAAGAATTTTTGACACATCAAAAAGAAAATGACCAGCCGATTGATTGTATTACTGCTAATATTCTTGCCAAGCCGCTCATTGGCTTTGCATCTTATTTTGGGGGTTTGTTAGAGCAGGGTGGTTCGATTGTGCTGGCAGGCTTGATTGAAAATCAGACTCAAGAAGTGATGGAAGCTTATGCACCGTTTTTTGTGCTTGATGATGCTTTTAACTATGCCAATACAGATGAGCATCACTGGCACAGACTCTCAGGCATTAAAAAATAGCTTGATGAGATTGACTGGTTGATGAATTTAACGATCATCAGTTTGTACATCAGTCATCTAAAAACCCAATCTGTCTCTTTATAAAACTTGCCCAAAATGTTATCATGATGGGCGTCTCTTGTTTATTTTTTTAAGGTGTATTATGAGTTTTGAGCGTTTTGCTTTATTGTCTGTTTCTGACAAAGCAGGCATCGTTGAATTTGCTAAAGGTCTTAGTGAAGCGGGATTTGGTATTTTATCCACAGGCGGTACTTTTAAGTTATTAACGCAATCAGGCATTAACGCCATAGAGGTTTCATCACATACTGGATTTAGTGAGATGATGGATGGTCGTGTTAAAACGCTACACCCAAAGATTCATGGCGGCATCTTAGGTCGTCGTGGTATTGATGATGCGGTGATGAGTGAGCATGGCATTGACCGTATTGATGTCGTGGCGGTCAATCTTTATCCATTTGCCCAAACGGTGGCAAATCCTGATGTTAAGATGTCTGATGCCATTGAGAATATTGATATTGGTGGACCTGCAATGGTTCGCTCCGCTGCTAAAAATCACGCTCATGTTGGCATCATTACCAGCCCTGATGATTATGAGCGTGTGCTCAAAGAGATTAAAGAGATGGGTGAGATCAGCTATGCCACCCGATTTGATTTGGCTGTAAAAGCTTTTGAACACACAGCAGGCTATGATGGCATGATTGCTTCTTTTTTTGGTGCAAGACTAAGCAAGACTGCCACTGGTCCGAATGAAGACTCGGCGCCAACTGCGGATTTTCCTCGCACATTTAATGTGCAATTGCACAAATCACAAGACTTACGCTATGGCGAAAATCCTCATCAAAAAGCCGCTTTTTATGTAGAAAAAGATGCCACTGAGGCAAGCATCTCTACCGCCAAGCAACTGCAAGGAAAGGAACTGTCCTACAATAACATTGCTGATACGGATGCTGCTTTGGAATGTGTCAAGTCATTTGAGGGTCCTGCTTGTGTGATTGTCAAGCATGCCAACCCATGCGGCGTGGCGGTATCCGATAAGGGCATTTTAGAAGCTTATGACTTGGCTTATGCGACCGACCCAGAGTCTGCTTTTGGCGGCATCATTGCTTTTAACCGTCAGCTGGATGTTGCCACAGCATCTGCCATCATTGATCGTCAGTTTGTGGAGGTCATCATCGCACCAAGTGTGGCAGATGGCGTGTTACAAATCGTTGCGACTAAGAAAAATGTGCGTCTTTTGGTGTGTGGTGAATTGCCTAAGAGCGATGAATGCCAGGTGCGACTTGACTACAAGCGTGTGAATGGCGGTCTTTTGGTGCAAGAGCAAGATTTGGGCATGATTGACAAATCAGAATTGAAAGTGGTAACAGATGTTGCACCAACAGATGCTGAGCTTGATGATTTGATTTTTGCTTGGAAGGTGGCGAAATATGTCAAATCAAATGCCATTGTCTATGCCAAAAACCGCCAAACCGTCGGCATCGGTGCGGGTCAAATGAGTCGTGTTAATTCTGCCCGCATCGCCACAATTAAAGCAGAGCATGCGGGTCTACGGGTGCAGGGTGCTGTGATGGCATCAGATGCTTTCTTTCCATTCCGTGATGGCATTGATAACGCTGCCAAAGCTGGCATCAAGTGTATCATTCAACCAGGTGGTTCGATGCGTGATGATGAGGTCATCTCTGCTGCCAATGAGCATGGCATTGCCATGGTGTTTACGGGCATGCGTCATTTTAGACATTGATGATTCAATAAAAGCACCGTCAAATTATGAGCCCTCCTAAATCTTAGACGATGATTAAAGACGGGGTTCATCAAAATAAATGCTTTTACTAAGGACTAAGTTTCTGTACTGTTTTTTTAAATTTCACAAAACTTGGTCCTTTAATTGACTCTTTATTCTGTCTGATTGGTATGGTAATTAAAGAGCTGTCAACCAAACCCAATCACCACAAATCCACATAAAACAAAAAGAACAGATCATCAACACAATTCAATCTTCAATTTTGCCCCTATTAACCCAGTTCACCAATTCTTTGCTAAGCATTGCTTTAGCGTCATTTTTATTGGCAAGTTTTTGCAATTTTATTGACAGTGTCAGCGAAGGATAATGGTTAATGATTTTAATTTTAAAGTCTTTTGTGTATTTTTCCAAAACCCACCCCAAAAGTTAGTGTTTCTTTTGGGGTGAGGTTTTGGCTGATCAAGGTGTTTTTATTTTTCAATCAATATGATTTATTGATGATTAGTGTTGTGTTGCATTGTCGGTAACAGTGATGACTTGCTGTTCTTGCTTTTGAGAATTTGACCGATTATTTGCAGAAACCCACTGTATTGGGGTGTTGTGCAGTTGTTGGCGAGTGAAATTAACCCAAATGGGCAGTGCTGCAACGCCACCATACTCATGGGCGCCCATTGGAGCAGGATTATCAAAACCAACCCAAACAACCGTTGCACTGGTGGGGTGAACACCTGCGAACCATGCATCTTTAGCCTGATTGGTCGTGCCTGTTTTGCCACCGACATCAGGGCGACCAAGCACTAAGGCTTTTTTGGCAGTTCCGCTTGTGATGACCTCTCGTAGCATTCCTGCCATTTCATAAGCTGTTTTTTGACTCAGTATTCTGGGTGCTTGCTCGGCATGCGTATGAACGACAGGAGTGATGGGTCGTAATCGATCGTGCATCGTGGTGGCGGTTACCCCATGATCATCTTGCGGTGTGTTTGCATCTTTGTGTTTATTGGTCGCTTCAAAAGATTTGGCGAGTGAGCTGTTAAGGTGTTGTAAATTGTTATTAAAGCAAAGTGCACATGCTTGTGCAGGGTTTGCTTGAAAGACAATCTGATTGTGAAAATTGTAAATGCGTTCGATGAAATATGGCTGTATGCGATGACCGCCATTGATTAAAGTGGCAAAACTTGTCGCCATCTGTAATGGTGTGGCATCGGCAGCACCAAGTGAGAGGGCTAAGGTTGATGGCAAGCGTTGCTTTTCTAAGCCCATCATGCCAAGTGTTTGGCGTGCATTCTCAATGCCAGTTGAACGCAACAGACGAATGGAGGGTGTGTTTCTAGATAGGGCCAATGCTCGGCGTACTGGCATGTCTCCTGTGTATTTGCCATCGGCGTTTTTTGGTCGCCAGCCGCCAACGCTGATTGCTGCATCTGATACAAGGCTGTTGGGGGTGAACTTGCCAGTTTCTAAGGCTGCGGCATAGATGAGAGGCTTGATGATGGATCCAGGCTGGCGATATCCTTGAGTGGCACGATTGAATTTACTGTGGTTAAAATTAAAGCCGCCAACAAGAGCACGAATGGCACCATTTTCAGGATAAAGAGATACTAAGGCACCTTGAATTGATGGTGGCTGCGTCAGTCGCCAAGCGGTTTTTTCTTCATTTAATGGTGTGATCCGTACGATATTGCCCACCTTCACCATCTGACTTGGACTGCTAAAATGACCACCAGAGCGACCAGGGCCAAGCGAACGGCGAGCCCAATTCATGCCACCAGCCCAAGCAACTCTCACGGTATTGCCTGATTGCAACTTGGCCTCAAATCCACTGTTGGTTACATTGACAACCTCAGCTGGGTACATGTTGTCGTAGTTGACAAAATTGCTTAGGTTGCCAGATTCGGCCTCTGCACCACGCCAAGCATTGCCATGACGCATATCATAACTTTTTAGACCTGTGATCAGTGCTTTTTCGGCAGCGATTTGCTCATTGCTATTGATGGTAATCTGTACTCGCCAGCCACTATCCATGACTGCCTCACCATATTTTTCAACCAAGCTTTTACGAGTCATCTCTGCCAAATAGGGCATGTTGAGATCAAGTTTTTCACGATATGGGCGTAGACCGATCGGAGCTTTGATTGCTTCATCATGTTGAGCTTGACTGATGTGACCATCTTTAAGCATGCGCCCAATGATCCAGTTACGACGGATTAACGCTCGTTCTGGGTTGACGACTGGGTTGTAGGCAGAAGGTGCTTTAGGCAGTCCTGCAATCATTGCCATCTCTGCAATCGTCAACTCATCTAAGGTTTTACTAAAATATCTTCTGGCGGCGGCTGCTACGCCATAGGCTCCCTCACCCAGATAAATCTTATTGACATATAAGGTTAGGATTTCATCTTTGGTCATCTCATTTTCAATCTTACGAGCGATAAACAGCTCAGTCAGCTTTCTATCTAAAGTGCGTTCTGCACTTAAAAAATAGTTTTTAGCGACTTGCATGGTGATGGTTGAGCCACCTGTTTGGGTATCATCGTTGGTTACGACCTCGGTGATGGCACGCCCAATGCCCTTGACGCTGATGCCACTGTGCTCAAAAAAACTTGAATCTTCTGCGGATAAAAAAGCGTTGATCAGCTGTTTGGGTAATTGCTCATAGGTTACAGGAATGGAAAATCGATTGCCATATTGACCGATAAGCTTGTTGTCTGCTGTATAAATTTGTAAAGGCATTTCAAATTTGCTGGTATCAATATTTTTTAAATCAGGCAAACTTGGTTGCAAATACATCGCCATGCCATAAAAACCGATGGGAAAGGCAAGGATTAGAATTAAAATGAATGCAATGATGGCAGCCAGCACACGCAGTAGGGCTGATATGATGGAGATGCTTTTGATGTTGGAAGTGGTATTTGTCATGATGTTCTTAGCCTGCCATCAAATGGCAAATATTTTTATTGTTTGAAGTGGTGTCATTTTATCATGTTATAAAAAAAATACCAGTGGGCGTGCTTAAACCTATACAAAACTCAGTAAGTTTATTGCCATATTGTTAATATTACAAAATGATGATTGATTCGATGTCTCATTTTACTGACCAAATCGCCATCTAAAACATCATTTTTGCCATCATTGGTTGGTTTTTTGTCCAATTTAAGTGTTGAGTTAGATGCTAAGAAAGCGTGGCGAAATTTCATGATATAATAATGCAAAATCATATAATTAAGAGAAAATGATGAAAGTACTTGGCTTAGAGACTTCCTGTGATGAGACAGGATTGGCGATTTATGATGGCGAGCTAAATGGCGGTGAGGGTGGAGTGTTGGCTCAAGTGCTATATAGTCAGATTGAACTGCATGCTACTTATGGTGGTGTGGTGCCAGAGCTTGCCAGTCGTGATCACATTCGCAAGCTTGTGCCATTGCTTGATGAGTTATTATTAAAGGCAAATATCAATAAATCTGACATAGATGCGATTGCCTATACCAAAGGTCCAGGACTCATTGGTGCACTCATGACAGGGGCGTTATTTGGGCGTACGCTTGCTTATGCCTTAAATGTTCCAGCTGTCGGTGTGCATCATATGGAAGGGCATCTGCTGGCTCCGATGATTGAAAATGAGGGCATTGCTTTTCCTTTTGTTTGTTTGCTTGTCTCGGGTGGTCATACCATGTTGGTACAGGCAGATGGCATTGGGCAATATCGCATACTGGGAGAAAGTATTGATGATGCGGTGGGGGAATGCTTTGATAAAGCTGCAAAGATGTTAGGATTGCCTTATCCTGGCGGACCAAATGTCGAACGCCTTGCTAAAGATGGCAATCCTCATGCTTATGAGTTGCCACGCCCAATGCTTGGCAAGGGATTGGATTTTTCTTTTAGCGGCATGAAAACAGCGGTACATAATCTTATTAAAGACACAAAAGGTTCAGATAGCGACTTTAGAATCAGAGCAGACATTGCTGCCAGTTTTCAACATGCGGTGGTGGACACATTGGTAAAAAAATGCACAAAAGCATTGAAACAAACGGGCTTAAAAACACTGGTTATTGCAGGCGGTGTGTCTGCCAATCAGGCATTAAGAACAACACTGGAAAGCTCTGTTGATGCCATCGGAGGAGTGGTTCATTATGCACCACCACATCTTTGTACTGATAATGGTGCCATGATTGCTTATGCAGGTCATGCACGCCTATCCATGGGCAGTATGGATGATTTGTCGGTAGCATGCGTGCCAAGATGGAGCATGGAAAGCTTGGTCATATGATGATTGGGTCATCCGATGACGATTGCTTATGACATGTTGGCTTTGACTGCCAAATTTACTTGCATGGTGATGGGTATTTTGAGAAAATACGCTAAAATCATCAGTTTGATCCAGGGTTTATTGTGCCTTTATCATCTCTAAAAATTGTATCCTTGCCCAGATTCTCTGATAATTTATTGTCAAATATCAAGGCTGCCATTCATATGCTCATCGGCAATGTGCGTGCTTTTGCCTTGGTGCGTCCGACTTTTGCACAATTTGCTGTGTTGTTGCTTGTGGCATTGGCAGCGAATGTCTTGTTTGGGTATTTGTCGGCGGATGATGGGGGGTATTTCAATGAGCAAGGTCTGATCAGTTATCTGATTTGGCCAGTCATCATTTTGGTGGTAGGCATCATTTTGGCAAGGCGTACGATGAACTACGCATTGCTTTTTGTTCCTGTTGTGCTATGGCTGACTGCTGATACCATGCTGGTATTGCTACAAAGTGGCATTCAGTTTCTGCATCTAAAAGGCTGGCTGCCCTCATTGTTCTATGGCATTTTGCCCACTTTATTTGCCTTATTATTCGTTTGGCAAACCGTTTCTTTGTTATGGATTTTTGCCAAAAAACTACACTGGCCTTGGTGGGAAAGGCTGTTAATGCTGGTGGGGGCGACTGCTTTATTGATTGTGTGGCAAAAAAATGTCGCCGACCAACCGATTTTTAAAGTAGAAAAAGTTGCACCAACGCTGAGTGAGAGTCAGTTTTATGACCAATCCGTCTTATTGTCTGAGCGTTTGTCTGGCATCGCTAAGGGTGTGCGTGGCAAAAGTGAGTGGTACTTTGTGGGTGTAGCAGGCTATGCAGAGCAAGATGTGTTTGCCAGTGAAATCAAGCAAGTCAATCAGCTGTTTGATGACCGATTTGGCACAAAAAAACACTCAATTTCTCTGATTAACAACCCGCATACTTGGGAGGAGTATCCGATTGCTTCTCGTACAAGTCTTGAACAGACCTTAAAAGATATCGGCACTAAGATGAATGTCAATGAAGATGTGTTGTTTTTGACACTCAGTTCACATGGGGCGGTTGATGAATCTGGCAGTATTTTGGGTGATTTGGTGATGACCAATCCCCCATTAAGGCTTGATGAGATTGACCCTGTATGGCTGCGTGGTGCATTAGATGCGTCTGGAATACGCTGGCGCGTGATCGTGATTTCTTCTTGTTATTCAGGCTCATTCATTCGTACGCTTGCCAGTCCGACTACGGTCATCATCACCGCCAGTCGTGCAGACCGTGCTTCTTTTGGGTGTGGTGATGATGCGGACATGACTTACTTTGGGCGAGCATTTTTTGCACAGAGTATGCAAGAGCAGCAGACGATAGAAAATGCTTTTAGACAAGCTCGTCGTCGTGTTAGTGAGCGTGAGGCACTGATGGGTTTTGAGCCATCTGAGCCACAGATGGTGGTCGGTGCGATGATGCAAACGGCTTTACCACAGCTTGAAAAAGCATTGTTTAATCATGCTGACAATCCTAACATTGTTTTGCCAAAATTTACCCACGCTGAGGATATTGAGTGATGTTTAGGGTGGGTTTTTAAGTGCATGGGCTTGTTTTTGCTTGACACTCAGTCAAAATTGGATTTGTAACAACCAATCGACTTTAATCTGTCATGAGTTTTAAGCTGTGTATGAAATTTATGAAATTCGATGGATGTTATTTGCATTTTGTCATGCTTTTTATTATAGTTATTTTACCAATCATTCTATCAATCATCTGCTACATCGTATTGTAGCAATCAATGAGGAGATTTGCCATGACCATCAAAGCAGCGATTGAAAAAGTTAAAAAAAACTATTCGCATCAACCAGAGTTCATTCAGGCTGTCAAAGAAGTTGCCATGACCATTGAGCAGGTTTATGCCGATCATCCAAAATATGAAGCGTTGCAAGTCTTTGAACGCCTATGTGAACCTGATCGCATCATCAGCTTTCGTGTGACTTGGGAAAATGATCAAGGTGAGGTGCAGGTGAATCGTGGCTGGCGTGTGCAGTTCAGCAATGCGATTGGCCCATATAAAGGTGGCATTCGTTTTCATCCTACTGTTACTGAAGGTACTTTGAAATTTTTGGGATTTGAGCAGATTTTCAAAAATGCACTCACTGGCTTGCCGATGGGTGGTGCCAAAGGGGGTTCGGATTTTGATCCGAAGGGCAAATCGGACGCTGAAATCCGTCGTTTTTGCTATGCATTCATGCGTGAGCTGTATAAGAATGTTGGTAAGGATATGGATGTGCCAGCTGGCGACATTGGTGTCGGTGGTCGTGAAGTGAATTATATGTTTGCGATGTACAAAAATCTGACTCGTGAATTTGAAGGCGTGCTTACTGGTAAGGGAGTGGGTCATGGTGGTTCGTTGTTACGCACCGAAGCGACAGGTTATGGCTTGGTATATTTTCTTGATAACATGCTCAAAGTCAATGATGAAACCTTAGAAGGTAAGACTGTCTTGATATCAGGTGCGGGTAATGTGGCGCAGCACGCCGCTGAAAAATGCTTGCATTTGGGTGGTAAGGTCATTACTTTTTCTGATTCAAAAGGCACCTTGTTGGACAAAGATGGCTTTACCCAAGAAAAAATCAATTGGGTAAAAGAACATAAGGCGAATGGCAAAGCACTTGCCGACTATGTGGAAGAATTTGGTGGTGAATGGCTAGATGGTCAGAAGCCTTGGCAGTTTGACGCTCAAGTGGCATTGCCTTGTGCTACCCAAAACGAAGTTGGTGAAGAGCATGCCAAATCACTGGTCAAGCATGGTGTCAAATATGTGGCTGAAGGGGCTAACATGCCATTGACTGCAGAAGCGATTGATATTGTGCGTGATAATGGCATTGCTTATGCACCAGGTAAGGCGGCAAATGCTGGCGGTGTGGCAGTCTCTGGCTTGGAGATGAGTCAAAACTCAGTGCGTCAATATCGCTCATTTGAAGCGTTGGACGGTCAGCTCCAAGACATCATGAAAACCATTCATGACAATGCGTTAGATGCTGCCAAGAAATATGGCAAAACACAAAATGCGGTGGACTACATGACAGGTGCGAATGTCGCAGGATTTGTTCAAGTGGCGGACGCATTGGTGGCTTATGGCTATCTGTGATTAACGATGACATGCCTAAAAATCCGCCCATTAAGGCGGATTTTTATTTGGGTAAGGGAGGTTATTATTGGTGATAAAAGTATCGGCATGAAATCGAGCCTGATTCTTAGCCAACACAAACCTATTTAAAAAATCATAAAACCAAAACCGTGTTATGAAAAAAAGATTGTCGCATTAAATTGTCGCATGAATAATGAAAAAATGACTGGGTAACATGAATAAAAAAAGCGACTCGATGTTTGGGTGATTATAGAGTCTTTTGTCTTTATTAAGGCATTTCATTTTGTCTTTTTAAAAAATCTTTCACATCAGCACTTTTCAATTTGGCTTGGTGAGGTATGTTTTTTATCGTTTACACCATACATGCAACAAGGTATAATTGCCAGCCATTTGCATACATTTGACATACTTGATAGAGAGTCGCCATGAATCATGTTGCTTTTTTGACCGCAGTTTCTGCCATTTTAGATGACAGTCAAATAAAATCTGATTCAGAAAGTCTGAATCATTGGGGCAAGGATTGGACAAAGCATTTTACGCCCAATGCCACCGCCATTTTATTTCCAAAAAATACCAAGCAAGTCGCCGCCATCGTTCGTCTTGCCAATGAGCATCGAGTATCGCTTGTGCCATCTGGTGGTCGTACTGGATTGTCAGCAGGGGCGGTGGCTGCACATGGTGAGGTGGTGGTAAGCTTGGATAAAATGAATGCTATTGGTAAGTTTTATGAAGCTGACCGCATGGTGGAGGTTGAGGCTGGTGTGATAACCAAAGCCTTGCAGGAATTTGCCCAAAGTAAAGACTTGTATTATGCAGTGGATTTTGCTTCTAGTGGTTCAAGTCAGCTTGGTGGCAATATTTCTACCAATGCAGGGGGCATTAAAGTCATTCGTTATGGCATGACTCGTGATCAAATCTTAGGACTTACGGTGGTAACAGGCAAAGGAGATGTCTTAGAGCTTAATGGCGGCATGCTAAAAAATGCCACAGGTTACGATTTTCGTCATTTGTTCATCGGTGCAGAAGGGACGCTAGGTTTTGTAACAAAAGCACTCATCAAACTTGAAAAACAACCAGTGAATTTGACCGCCATGGTGCTTGGCGTGCCTGATTTTGGTTCGGTGGTACAGATTTTAAATGAGTTTAGTAAGGAAATAACCTTAACTGCTTTTGAGTTTTTTGACCAAGTGGCGATTGATAAGGTGTTGTCAGCAGGGCATGCCAAAGAGCCTTTTGAAAGTCGTACGCCATTTTATGTCTTGCTTGAATTTGAGGCAACTGGTGATGAAGTGATGGATGATGCCATGGGTGTGTTTGAGCAATGCATGGAAAAAGGTTTTGTCTTAGATGGTGTGATGAGTCAAAGTGTGGGGCAGCTGCATGAATTGTGGAAATTGCGTGAGTCCATCTCTGAAACCATTTCTGCATTCACTCCTTATAAAAATGATGTCAGTGTGCTCATCACTCATCTGAATGATTTTATCAGTAACATTGAGCAGATTGTCAAAGACAATTATCCAGATTTTGAGATTTGTTGGTTTGGGCATATTGGTGATGGCAATTTGCACTTAAACATTTTAAAACCAAACCATCTTAGCCAAGATGAGTTTTTTGCCAAATGCCAAAGCGTCAATCAGCAGGTATTTGAAACGGTACAAAAATACCAAGGTTCAATCTCTGCTGAACATGGTGTTGGCATGACCAAAAAACCATATCTAGAATATACGCGCAGTCCCATTGAGATTGAATACATGAAAGCACTCAAAGCAGTATTCGACCCCAATGGCATCATGAATAAAGGTAAGATATTTGATGCTTGACTAATTAATGATGATGGTGTGCGTCATGAAGGTTTTGATGGCTGTGATGACCACCATCATGCTCATGCGTGTGATGTAGTCGGTGTATGATTGTGGGAGATAGAGCAATTGCCAAACCCGAAATGAGCATGAGCATGCCACTTAACTTTCTTAGATTGAATCTTTTGACTGTGTTTTGTAAAAGACCAATCATTGAATCAGTGGCGATGAGCATGGGTAGCGTACCCAAACCAAAAAACATCATAAAAATTGCACCAGACAAAGCATGATTAAGAGTCGTTGACATGCCAACCGACACGACCAACGCCCCATATACCAAGCCGCAGGGCAATAACCCCCAAAGCATCCCTGCACCCAATGCTTTTGGTACACTGTCAATGGGTAGGACTTTTTGGCGAATGGGCGTCAGGCTTTGCCAAAGTCCCATGCCCAATTTTTCAAAGCGAGTTAAAACTGGTGCTCCTAGCATGAGTAAGGCGGCAAGCACTAATGCACCGCCTAAAAGCATTCTTGGTAGGTCATTGTTTGTTAAAAATGGAGCAATGACTTGGCTGCCCACCATGCTTGCAATCACACCAAGCGTGGTATAGCTGATGAGTCTGCCAATGTGATAGGTGGTGATGAGTATGCGACGCTTAGTAACACTGAGATTTTTCATGGAAAGACCGAATGCAGCAACAATGCCGCCACACATGCCTAAGCAATGCGGCGATCCAAAAAACCCCATGGTCAGTGCGGCAATCAGAAGTGAGGTTGTCATAAATCACCCATGAAACAAAGAATGGATTTTTATTTTAACTGTTTAAGTGCTTTGCGGCGTTCTTGGCGATCATCTAGTATGATTTGCTCTGATGCATTATCCAAGTCATCGAACTGATTGGACTTGACTGCATACCAAATCGCCCAAATTGCCACCACAAACAGCATGAGACTAAGTGGAATGAGTAGATAGATGCTTAACATGGTATCAATCTGTAAAAATATGAATTGAATGCTGACCGCATCAATGATTATATCACATTATGTCTGCTAAGTTAAATCTCTTGCGGTCATTGGGTCAGGGTGTGAAAACTGCCGAATTCTTTGCCGTGGCAACTGACATCTGTCGTTGGCTGATTGGACGCTGGGAGATTTTGTCATTGTTAAATGACAAAATGAATTGATGCAATCAAAACTGGCAAACTTTCATCAGCTACAAAATTACAACCAAAAACCTAAGGGTTCTTGCTTGTCTTTTGGTAAAAAATGATTGATACTTAACAATTTATTATGTTTTGGGTGATGAGCATGTTGTTTTGCACCTCTGACCATTTGAAGTAATCAATCATGAATTGTTTTAAAAAATGCTGGTCTTGGATATTTTTGGTCGCACCTCTATCGCTTTTGGTGGGCTGTGATAGTCCTACTAACAACGACCAAATGACCAATGCGGCGACGGTCGCACCGATCGCCATCATGCCAAGTGCGATTGTTATGATGGGTAAAACCAAGGCAACTGAACGGTTTTTGACTGGTCGGTGGCGAGTTGTTAGCATCAATGGCAATCCTGTTGATGGCGATTTGATGTTGGACTTGACTCAATTTAGTGCTGGCAAAGGAGAGTTTTATGATGGCTGTGAGCGGATTTTAGTAGCTTTTAATACGCATGATTTGTCTGATGAAAGATTGCTCATTGATCACTCAACCAGAAAAGGTGGTGATTGCAATAGCATGCTGATTGATGAGGTAATGTGGATGCTTAGCGATGTCTACGCTTTTGAGCGAAAAGGTGATGATTTAAAAATCATTGCCATGAAAAACGCCATGCACCTTGTGCCAGTCTAGGCCATCATTTCAAAACCAAACGACTTTCCCAACCAGTTAAATCTGACTGCATTCCCCAACCCATCTTAACCAAGCCACGCTTACTGCGATATTCATGCCAGCTAAGACATGCAGCTGACTGGCATCATATCATGGCGGCTGGTGGGGGTGGTGTCGTCTGTTGTGGCGATGTCTTGCACATCAAATGGACGACTTAGTAGGTCAAACAATCTTGCCACTTCATCAAAATCATCATGGTAAGCTTGTCTGATGGCACGCTCCGCCATCGCATTTCTAAGCACATAAACGGGATTGCTTTTTTTCATCAGTTGCACAGATGCTTTTGGGGTGGTGAGTTGATGAATACACCTTTGATGGCGTGCCAGCCAGCCTTGCCATTTTTCTAGTCCTTGTTCTTGATGGCTTAGTTCATTGACAAAAGAATCTAACAGTATTTTTTCATGAGTATTGCTGTCATCTGATGTTGCAATCAAGGCGCGAAAGCTGTTCGTGTAGTCAAGTTCATAACTTTTTAATAAGCCTACGAATTCATATGCCAAAGATAAGCTGGTACTGCTTTTTGGCAATCCAATTTTTTGGCAAATGCCATCATCGTATTTGGTGTGTAGGGTTTTTTGATAGTCGTTAAGACAGCTTAGCATCACAGAATGATTGATGGATAACAAATCAAAGCAGGACAGCCAGCGTTGCAGATTCCAATGTCCAATCGTTGGTTGATTTTGATAGACATAGCGACCATGATGGTCAGAATGGTTATTAATCCAGTTGGGGTTAAATCGCTCCATCATACCAAAAGGTCCAAAATCAAGTGTTGTTCCTGTGATGTTTAGGTTGTCTGTATTCATTACGCCATGACTAAAACCGACAAGTTGCCAATCAGCAATCAGTTTGGCGGTGTTGCGACACACCTCATGTAAAAACCCATGCACATCATGCCGATTGAGTGCTGGGTAGTAGGTAGCAATCATCTGATGAGTGAATTCACCAAATAGCTTGGGGTGATATGCCGCCAACCATTCAAAATGTCCAAGTCGGACATGACAGTCGCTCACCCTTAGCAAGGCTGCGGCACGCACCGTCTGCTGTCGCTTGATTAAAGTGTCTGATACAACAAACCCCAACGCAGTTGAACTTGGCACTCCTAAGCACGATAAGGCATGACCGCAAAGGTACTCACGCACCGTACTATCAACCATCGCGCGTCCATCACCAAAACGAGAAAAAGGAGTTTTGCCCGCGCCTTTTAGATGCAGATCTTGCAACTTTCCTTGTGTGTCAAGGATTTGGGTAAGTAACAGCCCTCGACCATCGCCAAGCTGACCTACCCATTGCCCAAACTGATGTCCTGCATATGCCATTGATAGGGGCTGAAATTCACTTGGAAAGGCGGTATTGTCTCCACCGATCACGCTTTGCCAATCAATATGATCGGCAGGCAGCTTACTGAGCGTTCGGTATAGGGTATGGTTAAAATGTGCAAGCTTGGGATTGTCCAAAGGCGTGGCGTTTTGCTTGTGGTATAGTATCGTATCAAGGCTAAGATAGTGCTGATGGTGGTTCATGCTGGCGGTGAGATATGATTGAATGAGTAATGAATAAAAATTGTACCATAAAAAATACCCTTTATCACAACGATAAAGGGCTAGGAGAAAAGCATTTCAGTGAGGCGTGTGCTTATTGGGCGGATTTGCCTTTAAGATGTAGATAAGCGTGCTGTATGCGTTCACTGTGAGATAAGATTTTTGCTTCAATTTGTGCAAATTGCTCTTTGAGCTTTTCATCGGCTTCATGCAAACGATTGGCAAATTCGGTTCGTTTTAACTCCATAGATTTGGCTTTTAAGGTGTGCCATTCTTCAACCGTCTGTGTGAAAGCGTCATACTCTGCACTGATGTTTTCTTTAAAGATCGTCAAACGATCATCTAAGCTCAAATCTCCTGCTTGGCTAATGCGTTCTTGAGCTCGTTTAAATTGCATCACCACCTCGGCGTGCTTGATGGTTACATCATCGACACGCTTTAAATCTTTGGCAAGACCAACTTTATGCAAGATGTTGATGAGCCATTTTGTTGGGTCGTATTGCCACCATTTGACGCCATTGCGATAATCATATTGAAAATAGTGATGATAATTATGATAACCCTCACCCCAGGTGAAAATCGCTAAAATCGGATTGTCGCGTGCGGTATTGGTATCTGTGTAAGGTCGTGTACCAAACATGTGGCACAATGAATTGATGAAAAAAGTAAAATGGTGGGTTAATACCATGCGTAAAAGACCTGCAATGATGAATGTGCCTAGTATATCGCCTGTCATCAGACCTGCAAGCCCAACGATGATGAGATTGGATAGCACCACCCATAGACCGTAATATTTATGTTGGATTTGTAGGATTTTATCTTTTTTTAGGTCGGGAATGTTTTTGTAATCATACTGACCGCTGGGATATTTATGTAGCATCCAATCTATATGACTGAACCAAAAGCCACGCTTGGAAGAATATGGGTCGTCGTATTCGTCATCGACATGGCGGTGGTGAGTGCGATGCCCAGAACACCAGTCAAAAGCAGAGCTTTGCACTGCCAGCGTTGCACCTACCAGCAAAAAGTACTTGATTGCTGGATGGGCATCATACGCCTTATGTGCCCATAGTCGATGATAACCAGCAGTGATGGACAAGCCTGTCCATGCCATAAAGAAAGCAAATGCCACCCAAACGGCGGGATTGATGCCATGTGTCCAAAGATACCAAGGTACCAATACGATGGCAAGTAGTGGGGTTGAAAGCAAGACGATGGCAGGCACCCAGTTGATCGGTGCGTTTTCAAAGGCTTGTGGATTTCTCTCGACGCTCATGAAGATTCCTGCTGATCAATATGAAAATGGAGTTTTAGCCAGTTCATTATACCTAAAAAATGAATGAAAGTGAACATTTATTCACAAAAATGACAGAAATGTTTGCTTATGATGTGTGAATGTGTGGCATCGTGTTTCGGCAGGTCTTGGCAGATGAGCGATTTCATAAGATTTTAGTGGAAACCGCTGTTTTTCGTTAGGTGAGTTTGTTATAATTTTGAATAATTTTGTCCGTCAAAAATCAACCAATCGCCATAACAGTAGATCTCTACAAGGGTTAACATGTCAAATCGCAAAGAGTTATTTGAAGAAAGAGAGATGAAGATTCTTAAAGCTGCCGAACAATTACTTTTGGAATCTGGTGAAGGCGATTTGACGCTAGACAGCTTGGCTCAGCATTTAGACTTGGCAAAAGGGACATTGTACAAACACTTTGCCAGTAAAGATGAGTTGTTGTTGAGGATTTTGATTGAGTATGAGCGTAGGCTGCTGCGTATGAATATGACGCAAGATGGTGCAGGAGCAGGCGTGGCACGCATGGCGTTACTACAACTTCGACTGCCGCAGCGTGCCATGTTATTCAATCATATCGAAGAGCGTTTGGCTGGAACATCGGTGGGACTTCATAAAGTTTTTGGTGAGCTGTATCAAGTGCGGCGGCAACGCATGAAGCGACTCGTGCAAATCGCTGAGCAATATCTGAGTGAGCAAAACAGTGCCATGACAGCAAGAGACTATGCGGCTGCCATTTGGGCAATTGGGCAAGGTGGTGCAGGATTGCTTAATTCTAGTTTTTATCAGCGGTATTTGGGCAGTCGTGAGACATTAAAGATTGCTTTTGTGCGGCAATTGCTTGATTTGCCCAAGCTGTATCCAGCATTGCCCACAAAAGCTCAATGAGGTGATGACCAAATCACAAAGTCTATCACCTGAATGTCTTGATGATTACTGTTGATGAATCTCAAGTTTTTCACAGTTTAATTGTGAGGTTTTGTTTGTGTTGTCGATAACAGACAGCACGCCCATGTCATCTTTGCTATGCCATTCGTATTTGACCATAGGATTTAAATCATTGATGAAGCGTTCACCTGAGGCGGCAGGAGCGGCCTTCATGTCCACTGCGGCATTTTTTAGATTCCAAGATGGAGCGTTGATGTGTGCTTTAATAAGATCATGTTTGGGCATATGATCGACCACTACGATGGCATCATTGTCGCATTGAAATACTTGCAGATGGGCAAGCTGATCTTGCTTAGATTGATCTTCTTGGTGTTGTGTGTCGCTATCGGCACTGTTCGATTGAGCTTTTTGGTTGACAGGCTCAATGTTTACAGGCTTAATGATTGTGGGGGTTGTGGTAGTGCCAGCACAACCTGTCATGATCAGTGCAGATAAAATACTGCTTGTGATGAGTAATTTTTTCATGTTAAATATTCCTTAGTGTTGATTTTACTGAGAACATCATTTGGCTGAATTCATCAACAATGGCCAAACCATTTATCACGATTGAGATTCATTACCAACACCTAGTATAACGCACATTTTCTGATGAATTGTTACCACAATAAGTATGATTATGGTGAAAGTGTATGCAAAATATTACCATCATTGGTAACCGCTCACACAAAAAGCACCACTAAAAGAGTGGTGCTGTCGGAGGGTGTTTGAAAAAAGTTAGTGCTTGTTGGGTTTGTCTGTTCCCAGATACATTTCATTGCTTTGGGCGAGAGTTGGGTGGTCAGCATCTTTGATGTTGCGGCGTAATACTAAGTATCCGATGATGCCTGCAATGAGTGAGCCACCAATGATGCCAATTCTGGGGTCGAAAGCTTCTGGAATGCCGCCAAAAGCAAGTCCTGAGATGAACAAGCTCATGGTGAAGCCGATGCCACAGAGTATGGAAACGCCATAAATCTGCATCATGGTTGTCCCCTTGGGTAGAGTTGCGATTTTGCTTTTGATGGCAAGAAATACAGCACCCATCACACCCAGTTGCTTGCCGATGAATAAGCCTGCGGCAATGCCTAGTGGTACTGGGTGCATAAGGCTGCTGATGCCTGCACCAGCCAAAGATACACCAGCATTGGCAAAGGCAAAAAGCGGTAAAATGCCAAACGCCACAGTGTTATGTAAGTCGTGTTCAAGCTCTTCTACGGGTGAATGCTCTGGATCTTTTTTATTTTTTAGTGGAATAAAAAATGCCAGTGCCACGCCCGCCAAAGTGGCGTGAATGCCTGATTTTAAAAGTGCTGCCCACATGATGAGCCCGATGAAAAGATAAGGAGTAACTCTAACAACATTCATGCGATTTAAAATAAACAATGGCACAAGACAGGCAAATGCAATCGCTAAGGATGTCAAAGATAGGTTGGCAGTATAAAACAAGGCAATGATGATGATGGCACCGATATCATCAAAGATGGCAATTGATACCAAAAACACCTTTAGGGCATTTGGTACTTTATTTCCCAGTAAGCTTAACACGCCTAAAGCAAAGGCAATGTCGGTCGCCGCTGGAATTGCCCAGCCAGTCATATGGTCGCTATGATGATAATTAAATAGCGCGTAGACGGCGGCAGGCATGATCATGCCACCAATCGCACATAGGGCAGGCAGAATGATTTGTTTGATGTCGGACAGCTCTCCAATGAGAGCCTCTCTTTTTAATTCCAACCCCACCAAAAAGAAAAAGATTGCCATCAAACCATCGTTAATCCAATGATGGGCATCTTTGGCGATTTCAAACCCCCCAATTTGGACAACGACTGGTGCGTGGATGAAAGCGTGATACAGATCATGCAAGGGGGAGTTGGCAACGATCATCGCAAAGATGGCAGCAAGTGCAAGTAAAATCCCTCCTGCAGCTTCTAGTTCAAAAAAAGATTTAATACGGTTCATCGGCATGGCTATTACTCTTATCGGCGTTGTCGGTGAAAATTAAAAAAAATGATAATGCTGATTTATGCTTAAAAAATATGACTAAAATATATAGAAATATATCACAAAAAATCACAGGGCTAAATGATTTTTATGGGCTTTGTACCAAAAATTTACAAAAAACTCATCAATGGTATCATATGCGAATGGCTCTATGGTGGTGATGCGTTAGTCAATCATGTGTTTTAAGCTTCATGGTTTGATGATGGTTGAAAGGGAGTGAAAATGCGATGTTGTGAGCAATGAGGCGTCTTATAAAAATTTGACCAATGTCATAAAAATAGGGCAAATGTGTGTTGCCCCATGTTAAAATCTGATTGATGTTTGAGTCTGGTTTGTGTTGCCAGAATCTTCTTATTAATTTCTCCAAGCCTGTTCATCAAGCGTGCCTTCTTGCTTGGCAACGATGGCGGTGCCTGCCACATCACCCACCACATTCATCGAAGTGCGACCCATGTCAAGCAGTGCGTCAATGCCCAAAATCATGCCGTAAGCAATCGCTACCGCCGATCCTGCTTCTACGGGTAGACCTACCGATTCTAACACCATCAATAGCATGATGGCACCAGCTCCCGGCACGCCTGCTGTACCGATGGCACCCAACACCGCAATTAAGGTGATGGTGATCATTTGTGAGCCATCAAGTGGCACGCCAACTGCATTGGCGATGAAAATTGCACAGACTCCCAGATAGACAGTGGTGCCGTCCATGTTCATGGTTGAACCAACAGGCAGGGCAAAGCTGTACACAGGTTTTGGAACGCCCATATTTTGAGCAGTTTGGATTGAGACTGGCAGCGTGGCTCCTGATGAGCGAGTAACGAAAGCGGTAATCATGGCAGGGCGCACTTTCTTTAAGAAAACCAGCGGCGATAGTTTAAATAGGGCGCAAATCACACAGTACACCAAAACGACTTGCAACACCAGCCCAACATACACTGAAGTGGTAACGCTCGCCAATGCACCGAAAGCAGTGGCGCCATTTTGAGCAAATACCCCAAAAATCAACGCAAATACCCCGATTGGTGCATACTGCATGACCCAGCCGACAATCTTAAACATTGCCTGACTTACCCCATCTACAAAGGCATAAACGGTATCGGAGCCGTGTTTAATCTGTTCATCTTGGCTGTCTCGGCCAAAAGATAGGGCAATGCCAAACGCCAAGCAGAAAAAAATCATTGGTAATACTTGACCGCCAGAAATGGCTCCAATGGGGTTGGTGGGGACGATGTCAAGCAGTATTTGAATGACCGTTGGTGTTTCAGCTGTCTTACCTGCCGCTGCTGCATCGCTGGCAATCTTTAATCCAAGTCCTGGTTGAATGATTTTACCAACACCCAACCCAATCATGATGGCAAACATGGAAGTGATGGTATAGTAAATCAAAGTCTTAATGCCAATGCGTCCCAATTGGGTGGGGGTGATGGAACTTGCACCAACAATCAAGGTGCTGGCAATCACAGGGACGACAATCATCTTAAGCAAGCGAACAAAAAGCTCGCCAAGTGGAGCCAGCACCGCCAAAACTTTGGGGTGATCTTTAAAAATTAACCCCAATACCGCCCCTAGGATAAGAGCTGTTAAAATTCTCATCAACAAATTGGACTTAAAATAGTACCGAAATATGGGCATGACCTTTTCCTTGTGTTTGTGAAATGTTAAAGTTGATGAATTTTAGGGTTATTGAACACAAAAGTCAAAGAAAAGAAATGTTTAAAATCATATCAATGAGCATGGATAAAAGACGGATAAATTTGGCTGTTGACTCACTAAAGCGTGAACACCAAAGCTTGGGACATGTTACCCATTGACTTTTATTCATTCGTCTGACATGTTAATATGCCAAAAAATTTTATGGTATGGGTTACACTGTGGAAATTTCATTGCAATTGCTTGGCTTGTTGTTTACGACGGCACTTGTGGCAGGGTTCATTGATGCTATGGCAGGTGGTGGCGGACTTTTGACCATTCCTGCATTGTTGTTGACAGGCATGAATCCTGTGGCGGCACTGGCAACCAATAAGCTTCAAGCAACCGCTGGCTCGTTTTCAGCAAGTGTTACCATGATAAAAAAGAAGTTGATTCATCCTATTGAGATGAAAAGGGCGCTCATCATGGCGTTTTTTGGTTCGGCTGTGGGAGCGGTGTTGGTGCAGTTGTCGCCTCCTGATTTTTTGAATAAAGCACTGCCTTTTGTCATCGCTTTGGTGGGGCTATATACGCTATTTACCCCAAACTTGGGCAAATTACAAAGCACTCCAAAAATCAGCCAAAGGCTTTATGAGCGTGCTTGTGCACCAGTCATTGGTTTTTATGATGGCTATTTTGGACCAGGAACGGGGACTTTTTTTAGTCTGTCGCAAGTGATTTTGCGAGGGCGTGATTTGGTGCAGGCAACTGCTCGTGCTAAGTTGCTGAATTTTGCAACCAACAGTGCATCATTGATGCTTTTTATCCTAGGGGGTCAAGTGGTGTGGGCATTGGGTTTTGCCATGATGGCAGGGCAGGTGATTGGTGCGTATTTTGGTTCTCGCATGGTTGTTAAAAATGGTGCAAAAATTGTGCGTCCAGTGATTGTCGTTGTCTGTTTTGCAATGGTGGCCAGGCTGATGTTTGGCTGATTTTGATGGTTGAATGCTTGTTTTTTGTTGGCGGATTTTTCATTCATTAATGGGTTTTTTGTTAAAATTTTAGTATAATGCTTGTTTTTATTCGCTTTCATACGACATCATGAATATGCCCATTTTAGCCACGCCATCTCCCAAGGTTCTGCTTGCATTGACTGGCGGTATTGCCTGTTATAAATCGGCCATTTTGGCACGCCTGTTGATTAAGGCGGGCTGTCAAGTGCGTGTGATGATGACACCAGCCGCCTGTCAATTCATCACACCTTTAAGCTTGCAGGCACTGACGGGTAATGAGGTGCATACTGAACTTTTGGACGCACACAGTGAGCGTGGTATGGGGCATATTGAGCTTGCCAAATGGGCGGATTTGGTGATATTGGCACCAGCATCCGCCAATACCATTGGCAAACTGGCAAATGGCTTGGCGGACAATCTTGTTACCACGGCATTACTTGCGACCACAGCCCCAGTATGGCTGTATCCTGCGATGAATCAAGCAATGTGGCATAAGACACAAGTGCAAGAGAATGTCGATAGACTGACACGCTTGGGTTATAAGGTTGTCATGCCTGCTGGTGGTGAGCAGGCTTGTGGTGATGTCGGTGTGGGTCGACTGCCTGAGCCTGAGTCAATTTGTGATGAGATCGTTGGGTTTTTTAATCGCCAAAATACCGTGCAGTCTTTGGCTGGAAAGACGGTCGTTATAACCGCAGGTGCGACGCTTGAACCGATCGATCCTGTACGATATTTATCCAATCACTCTACAGGAAAGATGGGCTATGCACTGGCGAGTGCTTGTGTGAATGCTGGTGCTAAGGTGAGTATTGTGGCAGGTCAGAAAGTCAATTTACCCACGCCAATAGGAGCGACTAAAATTACCATCATCACAGCTGATGAGATGTTAGCAGCCTGCCAACAAGCCTGCCAACAAGCCGACATATTCATCGCCACGGCAGCTGTGGCGGATTTTAAGGTCAAGCATGCCGCCACCCAAAAACTCAAAAAAACCACAGACAATGATCTTTTGACGCTTGAACTGATTAAAAACCCTGATATTTTAGCAACCATCAGTCAGACCTATCCACACCTGCTGACTGTGGGATTTGCCGCTGAGACGAATGCTGTTGAAGACTACGCCAAAGGCAAGCTGGTTGCCAAAAATTTGGACATGATTGCTTGTAATGATGTGTCGGATCAATCCATTGGTTTTGGTAGCGACCATAATGCCATGACCGTATTTTTTGCTGATAAATATGCCAAGAGTAAAGTTGTGCTGAATAAAGCAAGCAAGCATGACATTGCAAGACAATTGGTAACCCAAATCGGTGCGATTTTGGCGTACTAAGAGATTGGTACTGAATATTTGAGCTGTCATGCTTTAATATTTGTGTACAATTGTGCACAACAATGGCAAAATTGATTGGAAAATTGTCAAAAAATAGTGTATTTTATAAAAAAAATTGATGTTGTGGGTTGGTTGTGGCATTCTTGACCAATTTTTATGTACATCAGAACCGTCAAAGGGCTAAATTATATATTAAAAAAGGAGATTGCCATGAGTAATACCGATTTTACCACCACCAATAAACACCCTTGGTATGATACTTACCAATCCTATGGCATCAGCACAGAGTTTGCGATTCCAGCACATGTTCATTCGCTTGCAGATGTTTTTGAAGATAATGTTGTCAATCATCGCCATGCCGTTGCCACCACTTTCATGGATAAATCCATGACTTATGGTGAGCTTGATGAGGCAAGTTTGAAGATTGCAGCATACTTACAGTCACTTGGGCTTGAAAAAGGCGATAAAGTTGCGGTGATGATGCCGAATGTGCCACAGTATTTGATTGCCATGTTTGGGGTGATTCGTGCAGGTTTTACTTTGGTAAATGTGAATCCACTATATACTTCGCATGAATTGGAGTATCAGTTGATTGACAGTGAAGCCAAAGTGCTATTCATCATTGAGAATTTCGCTCATACCTTTGAGTGCGTGAAAAATAAAGGCAAAGTCAATCATGTCATCATCGCCAGTATCGGCGACATGCTTGGGTTAAAAGGTCATTTGGTAAACTTTGTAGTACGCCATGTCAAAAAAATGGTGCCAGGTCATCATATCAGTGGGGCAGTCAGCTTTAAAGAAGCACTCAGTAGTGTACCTACCAATCAATTCAAACGCCCAGAGCTGGCACTCGATGATGTGGCGGTGTTGCAATACACAGGCGGAACTACGGGCGTGGCAAAAGGTGCGATGCTCACTCATCGCAATATCATTGCTAATGTTGAGCAGGCGAGTAATTTTGTCAGTACAGTGTTTTCAGGGGGGGCGATGCATGGTAAATACACAACGGTGGCGTTGCCCTTATACCATATTTTTTGTTTCATGGTCAGTCAGCTGGCGATGAAATATGGCTTTGCTCTATTACTGATCCCAAACGCACGAGATTTTGACGACCTAACCAAGCAGCATGCCAAATATCGCCCTGTGTTTTTTATGGGTGTTAATACGCTATTCAATGCATTGGCAAACCATGAAGGCTTTAAGAAAATCGACCATAGCAATCTTAAATTCAGTCTGGCAGGTGGTATGTCGGTACTGCCAAGCACAGCCAAAGCTTGGCAAGAATTGACAGGCAATCACATCACCGAAGGATATGGGCTGTCTGAGACATCGCCTGTACTGACCGTCACACCGCCACCAGCAGGCTATTCTGGTAAGATTGGCATACCACTGCCTGCGACTGATGTTGTGATTTTAGATGATGAAGGTCGTCCGCTACCACTTGGTGAGGTCGGTGAGATTTGTGCCAAAGGTCCACAGGTGATGAAAGGCTATTGGAATCGTCCTGATGAGACAGAAAAAGTTACCACAAAAGACGGCTATTTCCGTACTGGCGATATCGGTGTGATGGACGAAGCTGGATACATTAAAATCGTTGATCGCAAAAAAGACATGATTTTGGTGTCGGGGTTTAATGTTTATCCCAATGAGGTTGAAGAGGTCATCGCTGCTCACCCGAAAGTCTTAGAATGTGGCGTGATCGGTGTGTCAGATGCGTACAGTGGTGAAGTGGTTAAGGTGTTTGTCGTCAAAAAAGA
Organism: Moraxella oculi; assembly: GCF_023336735.1. Taxonomy (GTDB): domain Bacteria; phylum Pseudomonadota; class Gammaproteobacteria; order Pseudomonadales; family Moraxellaceae; genus Moraxella; species Moraxella oculi. The sequence continues at coordinate 117,255 of NZ_JAMBAQ010000002.1, forward strand.
TGAAACCTTAGATGAAAAAGAGATAAAAGCTTGGGCAAAACAGCATCTTACAGGCTATAAACGCCCTAAATTTGTTGAATTTATCGATGAATTGCCCAAATCCAATGTTGGCAAAATTTTGCGTAAAGAGCTAAGAATGCTTGAAAAGCAAAAAGAGCAGTAATGATGTGATGGGCAATTGCTTTTTATGTGATTGATACAATAGATTTAATAATGAATGTTAAAGTGGAAAAATATGCGTCATCATGATCGTGCTTTTAATGAACTTCGTTCGATTTCATTCACTCGTAACTACACCAAGCATGCAGAAGGCTCTGTGTTGGTATGCTTTGGAGATACCAAAGTGCTATGCACCGCCACCATTGAGCAGGGGGTGCCTCGATGGTTGAAAGGGCAGGGTCAGGGCTGGCTGACTGCTGAATATGGCATGTTGCCCCGTGCCACAAATACACGCACCGATCGTGAAGCGGTTCGTGGTAAGCAATCAGGACGCACTCAGGAGATTCAGCGTTTGATTGGTCGCTCTTTGCGTGCGATGATTAATTTGAGTAAACTGGGTGAAAATACGATCTATGTGGATTGTGATGTCATTCAAGCAGATGGTGGCACACGAACTGCCAGCATCACAGGAGCGGCTGTTGCTGTGATAGATGCACTGGAAAACTGGCAACGCAAGCGCAAGCTAAAATCAGATCCATTTATTGGTTTGGTGGCAGCGGTGTCTGTAGGCATGAAAGATGGTCGAGCCTATTTGGATTTGGATTATGCTGAAGATTCAACCTGCGATACCGATTTGAATGTGGTCATGAATCAAAATGGTGGCTTTATTGAAATTCAAGGCACGGCAGAAGAAGCACCGTTTAATCGCACACAAGCAAATGCCATGCTGGATTTGGCCGAATCTGGTATTCGCCTGTTGATTGAGGAGCAACAAAAGGCATTAGGCTGGTGATGAAAGTGATTGATGACGGGGTGCAAATCACCTTGATGGGTCAGAATAAAGATACGCTGTTTCTTTGGTCGATTGCCATGCTTATTTGTGCGGTGGTCGTGGCGGTGATTTGCTTTACCTTGCCAGTGCCATATGCCATTGCTTCACTGGCAATATGGGCGGTATTGATGTATTTTTTTAATCAAAAAAAACACGCTGCCAAATCTCAAAAATACCATACGCAAGGTCTGCTTGTCCTTAAGTCTCATCATATCATCATCAATGACATGTCAATCAAACTTACCAAGCAGGCACAAATCATCAGTGAAAATCGATGCCTAATTGTCCGTGATGGGGGAGTGAGTCATTATTTTGAGGGGTTTGATGATCAGCGTGAAATTGAAGTTGCCAAGGCGGTGCTCGGTGGGCAACGGATTGTTAAGCAAGCCAAATCCATCAAGATGAATGCGACTGCTTAGAAAGAATCATCAATTTGGACGCTAAAAAGGTTTGACAATTACCAGTATTACCACGGCAATCAAAATAAACACAGGAATCTCGTTAAACCACCGCCAAAAGATATGTGTTTTAAGTTTTGGGTTGTTGATGAGTTGGGTGCGATATCGACCGCAGCTAAGATGATATAAGGTTAGCAAGATGACAAGTGCGATTTTGGCATGCAACCAACCTTGATTCTTATAAACATCCCAGCCCATAATGACCATCGATAGCCCAAGCGTCCAGGTTGTTATCATGGCAGGGTTCATGATGCCTCGGTATAGCTTGCGTTCCATGATGATAAAGCGCTGTTGGCTCACTGCGTCATCGCTCATGGCATGATAGACAAATAGGCGTGGTAAATAAAAAATTCCTGCAAACCAGCATACCATTGCAATGATATGAAAAGCCTTGATATATAAAAACACAGACTCCTCCATATGGAATGTAAAAAAGATGGTATTATACCATCTTTTTTTATGTTTATTTCATGCTTAAAACTTAAATTGTAACCCCAACTGACCGCCGATGTTGGTATCGTGGTTCTGACGAATGGCTGTCAATCCAGCATTTAGGCTGGTGCGTCCAATATCGCCCTGAATGCCCAAATGGGCTTGGGTGTTGTCCTCTTTTTGATGATGGACGGGTAGCAGATAGCTGTGATGATGACTGTTGACAGATGGCAGCTTTGCACCCACCATCATGCCATCGTCATTAAAATCATGCGAATGTTCAATGCCAGCACGGATCTTGATTGCTGTGTTGATCGGATATTCCATGTCCACGCCAATGCTGCCTTGGTATGACTTTTGAGTGGGGAGAGTGTATTGCAAGGCGGTGGATAGATTGGCATCGCTTTCGGTAAAGCTGTTGATGTGCACTTTTTGAACATACATGCCGATATAAGGACGAATCAGAAGCTCATCAATGCTTGACTCATGCCCAATTTGTAACCCAGCATGATGGCGACGACCATCTGCCTTGCCATGATGAATGCGTGATGCACCCTCCCAGTCGACATGGCGATGTGTGTCCAGTGTAATCTTGTCAACGCCAATGTCAGCATTCATTAGTACATTGCCAAAGCGATGTTGATGATACAGTCCCATTCCGATTTGTTTACTATCTGCATTGATGGTGCTGTTTGGGGAATGTGCTTGTGTTTGGTGATTCACATACATGCCTGTGTGGCTGTGCTGTTTTGACACATCAAAGCCGACCATCAGGTTTGGGTGATGGGTTTTGCCAAAAGAGGTGTTGGCATCTAACCATATGGAATGTGAGCTGGGACTAAGTGAGTTGAGCTTGCGATACAGATTTTGATGGTTTGTTGTGCCGACCTGTGCAAGTTCCTTCATCACGCCTGCCATGTGCGTGGGGCTGTCAATGAGTGAGCGATAATACTGTGCTAGGATGCGATGCGTATGTCCTGATGGGTGGATGAGGTCAGCAAACATGTATGAGTCGTTAGCGTTAGGTGCTACCAAAGAATGTTCATCGCAGGCGATGGACGATGAAGTTGGTTTGATTTGTGGGTGATTGTGGCAAGCGGCATCCTTGGCGTTGGATAATTTAAATGCTGTCAAGTTGCCATGTGCTTCTTGAAGCAGGGCAAAGGTATTTGCTGGAATGACATTGGCGGTGCCATCGTTCAATGCCTTGAATAACCCATGATTGTACATTTTTGTCAAAAGTTGGATCTGTTCTTTTTTGGCAGATAAAAGAGGATGCTGTTGCACCAGTGGCGTGAGTGATAAATCAGGAATGCTTGGCACCAAAATGACTTTCGCTCCTTTTTGGCCTAATGTTTGAATGTCTTTTGCCGCTGCTTCTACCGCATTGCCAATGTGTGATGGCTGAGTGCTTTCAATGGCGTGGAATAAATCGTTTGCTCCAATCCATACGGCATATAAAGCCTGTGGATTGGCTTGACCGCCTGTTTGTTGAAAGTATTCATTGATTTGAGTTTTGGTAGTGGGGATGTCAATGCTCATCTGACCACTGGCATCTGTCCATTGAGCGGTGCGTGCTGATTGTGAGCCACCGACAGCGTAATTGGTGCCTGTCTGATTGTTTGTGGTGTTGGGTTTGGCGGTATTGCCATAGGCATGTGCCAAAATCTCTGCCCAGACAGGGTCGGGGTTGGTGGTGAAAGATGGTTGTAATTGATTGCCAACGGTGGGGTTGATGTCTGTTACCATGCCTTTTAGACGACCTGCATCGCTCAAACTGTCACCAAACACGACCGTTTGGCTAAAATTTTGAGCGTGTGCCATGCCAGATATTAGCAAACTTAAAGTCAGTATCAGTGGATGTAAGGCTGGTTTTGTCATCATAAAACTCCTTTGTAAAATTGTTGGGGCGTTGAAATTGTTGGGTTATTAAGCTGTTAGTGGGCAGTGTTGGGGCAGGTGGTCGTATTCTTCTTGGCCAGTCATTGCGTTAATGATTTTGGGTTTGGGGTTTTTGGCGGTTAATCCCAACTCCCTCATCAGATGGTCGTCATTACTCATGGAAGCATTGGCGGTGGTGAGTAATCTGTCGCCATAGAAAAATGAATTTGCCCCTGCCATGAATGCCAATGCTTGTTCGCCATCGGTTAAGCTTTCACGCCCAGCTGAGAGCCTGACCACACTCTTTGGGCAGCAAATGCGAGTTACGGCAATCGTGCGAATCCATTCAATCGTGGACAGTTTGCCCTCACTGAGTACTTTGTCGCCAAGCGGTGTGCCCTTGATGGGTACCAAAAGGTTTACAGGTATTGATTGTGGTGGTATGGGCATTTGGGTCAGTTCGTACACCCAGTCAATACGATCCTCTCTGCTTTCTCCCATGCCAACAATCGAGCCTGAACAGACATTGATGCCAGCTTGTCGAACATGATCAAGCGTGGCAAGTCGTTCGTCATAAGTACGCGTGGTGGTTACTTGGTCATAGTAATTGCGAGAGGTGTCTAGATTGTGATTATAGTAATCAAGCCCTGCATCCGCCAAGGTCTTTGCTTGATGTGGTGAGAGCATGCCCAAGGTCATGCAGGTTTCCATGCCAAGTGCCTTGACTTCACTGATGAGTGTCGTTAGGTAGGGTAAGTCTTTGTCATGTGGATGCTTCCACGCCGCCCCCATGCAAAAGCGTGATGAACCATTGGCTTTGGCTCTCTTTGCCTCTTTGATGACTTTTTCAAGGGCGATGAGTTTTTCAGGCGATAACCCTACCTTATCTCGATGATGCCCTGACTGACTGCAATAGCCACAATCTTCAGGGCAGTTACCAGTTTTGATGGATAGTAAAGTGGATATTTGTACTTCATTGGCGGGAAAATGCTGACGATGAACGCTTTGGGCTTGCATCAGCAAATCCATGAGCGGCAGTTCAAATAAATGAGCGATGTCTTCCTTGTTTAATCGCTTTGATGAATCATTCATAACCAATCTCTAAAAAATAGTAAACAACCGTTCTTATTTTAACAAACATTGATGAGATAATACAACTCATCTTTTTTTGTTGAATGATCACAAAAAACCACCGAATCATCCAATCGGTGGCTTTGGTTGATGGGGATGTATCACCATTTTGGTCATTTTGAGACAAAGATGATGGGTGCTATTTACCCAGTGCTGCTTTGATGGCATTTAATGCTTGATTGGCATATGGTTTGGCTTGGTTAATATAGGGCTTGATGGTGTTAATATAGCTTTGGTATTCGTCAGGGATTTTGGTGGCGTGTTTGGCGACGCTGGCAAACCATAAAACCAGCTTATAATCGCCAGTGATATTGACATCACCGTCTTGAATGGCAGTCATTAGAGCGGCGATATCGCCTTTGGAGAGGAGTTTGGCACCCGCCAGAGAGTCTTTAAATTCGATGGTCAAATCAGCATCATTAAGACTGCCAAGTGCATGACCAAACCTACCATCACGAAATTCGTAATAGCGTTCGGCAACTGGACTTTTAAACTGAATGGTAATATTTTTACCATCAATCAAGTCGTTTAATGTGTCATTATTGCGATTTTTAATGAGTGACTGTAAGCGAAAACCTACCGTTGCTAACAAAGCATCAAGCGCATCGGTTTTAACATCTAAAATGGGTAGTGTGAACATGGTCGTTCCATATTTATGGTTGAGTGGAGGATATTTTACCAAAAATACCGTCAGTAGATATGGTATTTTTGTATCTTGTTAAGCATTGATGCTTGTCAAGTACATACATCTAAACGATGACCTAGGGCATACAGCACGCCTTCAAGCCCTGTGATGGTGATGGCGGCATCAGCCTTTGCCTTGACAATCGGCTTGGCGTGATAGGCGATGCCCACATCAGCCATTGCCATCATCGGCAGATCATTCGCCCCGTCGCCTACGCACACGACTTGATGCATGCCAAGCGATAATTTGTTGGCTGTTTTGGCGGTGATGGCGGCTTTTTTATTACCATCAATGACATCATCATCGACTTGCCCTGTCAATTCGTGATCCAGTGTTGATAGGGTATTGGCATGATAATCGTCCATACCTAATGCTTGTGCGACATGACGAGCAAATGGCATAAAACCACCTGATATGAGTACAGTATGATAACCAATGGCTTTTAAGGCGGCGATTGTGGCATGTGCTCCTGCACTAAATGTGATGCGTTTGGCAATGATTTCATCAATCACATCAGTTTTAACCCCCTCAAGCAGTGCCACACGGCGAGCAAAGCTGGTGGCAAAATCAATCTCGCCACGCATGGCTTGCTCGGTAATGTCTGCAACCTTATCTTCAATTCCGCAGTATTTGGCAATTTCTACGATGACTTCTTGTTCAATCAGGGTTGAGTCCATGTCAAAGCATGCCAAACGATGCTTGTGTAGCAGTTGCCCGATGGATAAAATATGCACATCTGCGTCATTGCCCAGCTGTTTATGAAGATGGCTGGTGATTTGCTCATCAATGATGTGTGCGGCTGATTCTCGCTTGGCATCACTCATCTGTATGAATTTGGTCGGTGCCAGTAAGTAGCGATGAATTGAAACATCAGCAAGTGGCGTGGGGGAGTTGATGAGGTGGGCGTTTTTTTTGGCAATCTCATCATCAATGACATCGACAATTTGCCAGTTGGCTTGGGTATCTGCCCATGTTTGCATCAATGTATCGACATCATCATGCGGCCGCTTGGCGACAATGATGATAGCAAAGACAGGCAGGGTGTCAATCGGTGCGTCATCAATTCGCATGTCGACTGGGAGTACATGGGCGACCGATGTAAGTGCATTTTGCCATGCTTGTGAATTTTTTGGGAGGGCGTAGGTAATCATAAGATGTTTTCCTTATTTTTCAACTCACAAAAAGCCAAAAATAGACACAAATCTCATCAAGATTGTTTGACTCTATCATGCCCAAAATTTTTCAAAAATACAAGCACATTTCTTAAAAATTCAGATGCCTGCAATAAAAATACTCAAAAAAAGCTTTCAGTCATTACTAAAACACAGGCGAATCAATTTTTCATTGACTTTATTGGGAGCTAAAAAATCATGGCATTTCCAAAGAGTGTGCGTATTTTTTGGTAAAAATCAAATAAAACTGATTTCATTTTGGTACAAGCGTGCTACAATAAAGATTTTTTAAATCATCTCGTCCTGTTTTACTATTTTTTTGGTTCATTTTATGAATTTTTTAGCACCGCGGCAGGGGTTGTTTGCCGTCATTATCATCATCAGCTTATGCTTGCATACACTGTTTTTTGTGCTGTCTGAAGAGCGTGAAAGCAAAGAGCATCAGCATATGGTCGCAACCCAAGCGGTGTCTGAGCTTGTTCAGGCATTAAAAATACCGATGGCAACAGATGATCGCATCAGCATGAGTGTCATTGCAGATAAGTACATCAAAGAAGAAAAGCTGGCTTTTGTTGGGGTGTACGATGCTGAAGATGCGTTGCTTGTGCCTATGGGTAAAGAGAGTGCAGGTGGGCTTTCCTTAAAAGAGTCGGTGGTCTTGGGCAGTAATGCCTTGGGTAGTGTGGTTGTTAAAATGGATGCGGTGAACCACGCTCAAATCATCTCACGCCACTGGCTATTTTTGCTTGCTGTGACGGGCTTGCATGCGATTTTGTGGTTGATTTATGGATATTTGGCGCGCCCAACTGTTCAGATGCAAACGATGATTGCCCAAAAGGTGCGTTTGGAGCTTTTGGATAAGGGCTTACTCCAACAAGTGCCTTTAACGACGGTGCAGTCTCCTGATGAAGCAGACGATCAAAATGATTCGGTTTTGCAGCCATTACCAACATCATCACCAAATCACTCTGAAAGTCAGAATGCGCATGCCAAAACAGATGTTGACGAAAGCACACCCATTACTGATAATGAAAAACTGGTGGTGCAGGTGCTGTTTGAAGATCCGCACGAGTTATTCTCAACCGTTAGCAATGATAATAAGGTGGCTTATTTTGCCTTATGCGACCAGCTGCTTAATAAAGCGTTGTTACATCTGTTAGAATTGCCATTATTGGCGGGTGTGCAAGCCAATGTTGTCAAGGGCTATGATGAAAAAGGTGCTAAGGTTGCCTTGTATGGCAACACAACCGCAAAAGTGGCTACCGCTGCCGTATTCTTATCCAAACTCATGATGATGCTAAACCAAGTGGTTTATGAAAAACACCGTGAAATCAAACGCGTGGCTTGGCAGGTTCGCACAACAGTAAGTCATGCCAGTGATGCTGGCATCATGCTGGATTTGTCCAAGCGTCGTCGTGAGGCACCGATGATTTTGCTTGATAAAGTCGCTCGTGATGAGGTCAAATCCTATGTTCAGCTGACTCATCTTGATGCCCCCATGTCGGTTCAAGAGCGTGAGGCTTGCAGTTTGACGAACATCACTTCTGGGGCTGCCGATCGACTGCGTAGTGTGCAAGATAAGGTTTTGTTGGAAGATTGATGGGCGAGCTTTGGGTAAATTATTCTCAAAGTCGTCATTAGTACTTGACAATTGACAAAAATACAGATATAAGGCACAAATGGTTGGTGAAAATACGCCAGTCAATCGCTTGCAACTTAAAATCTGGACATGAGGAGTCATTATGAGTGATATTGATGATTTTGACGATGACGGCTTTGAAGAAGATGCGGACGCACAGTTGGCAGACGAGACGAAAGCCAAGCCTTTGGAAAAGCGTTTAAAAATTGATGCCTTGTTAGAGCGGCAGCGTCTAAAAAAACTTGAACAGGCTCTTGAGCAAGAAGATGATTTTGCCGATTTTGATCTTGACGATGATTTTGATGACTAAATATGGTGAGTTGTTGATTTGTCGTGATTTGGTGAAGCAAAAATATCATAAGGCTTTTATCTGGGTGATATGAGCCTTTTTTGTGATGAAGCCATTTTAAAACCCCAAATGAATTAAGAGAATGCGTATGAACAAGCAAGAACTATTTGACTACCTACATTCAGATGCTAATCAACTGGGTCTTGATCCGATTGCGGCTCATGGATTTTTGACTGCGACGGTGGTTGGTAAGCCTCTGCCAAATTGGCTGTCAGCTTTTTTTGAAGGTGCGGATAAACAAGTGCCAACCGAGGTTAAAGAGGCTTTGATTGCCTGGCAACAAGAACTCTACGACACCCTAAAAGCCGAAGAGCCAATCGAGTTGCCATTCGATGCCAGTGAAGAGGCGGAGGACTTTAGTGAAGAGGGTGATTTGGCGGCATGGGCGATAGGTTTTGTCGATGCGATGTACTCAGATGAGAAGGTTGATTGGTTTGATGATGAGGACGCCGAGGAGGATGTGGCGATGCTGACGCTGCCCATGGTGCTGTTGTCTGGCATTGATCCTGATATGGATGAGATGCGTGATGAAGAGACATTGGCACAAATGGCGAATGCTCTGGAGGATAATATTACGGAGTTATTTTTATTGTTTCATACCGATGAGTGATGGTATGGACATGTGTCAGCATGATTGAATGCTAGTTATGTTTTTTTTGATTGTTTAAGGAGAATTATGCAGCTATCCAATTTGGAACATTTACCTAACCACATCATCACTGAAAGATTGGATGTGGTCTATGGCAGTACGGTACGCAGCAAGCATGTCGGTAAGGATTTTTTAGCCAGTCTAAAAAACATCGTGGGTGGTGAGTTGGTCGCCTACACAGAACTGTTGGAGGAAGCGCGACAGGAGGCCTTGGATCGTATGGTGGCTAAAGCCCAAGCGTTGGGTGCTGATGCGGTGGTGGGCATACGCTTTTCTACTTCTAATATCGCAGCAGGTGCGTCTGAAATCTTTGTTTATGGTACAGCTGTTAAAGTACGAAAGAATCTTTCATCATCTGGTCAAAGCTTGACGCCGTTTGAATGAGTTTGGCGACATGATGGACTTTATTGAGTTACTCTTAAAAAACATACAAATAACGATTTCGGTGATCTTACTCATCATAGGCTGGTGTTTTGGTAGGGTTAATGAGCGTAAACATCTTGTCAAACTTGATGCTGATGAACAAAGTTTGACACACATTATTGTCTCAAATGAGCGACTTTATATGCCCAAAGTTCTTGGTGATGGCGTTTTGGTCATGGGTGGTGTTTGTGTTGCTCAAGATAGATTTAAGCTGATTTCTGCCATTTTCCTAAGTTTTTTTGGCAAAAATCTGACGGTGTATGAAAGTCTTTTAGAGCGTAGTCGCCGTGAGGCTGTGATACGCATGAAGCGTCAAGCAAGTGAGTTAGGCTATGACCACATCTATGGCGTACGCATCGAAACCTCAATGGTTGATGGTGGTGGGGTGGAGGTGCTGGCGTATGGGACGGCGGTTCGATGTTAAGTGTTATTTGTTGATGTGAATCATGCCCTAGCCATATGCTGGCTGGGGCGTTGTTTTTGGTATTGGTCAAAATATTCATTACCTACTATAATTTTTATTACAGTTTTGTTAGAATAACTGGTATTTTTTTATTCATTTATTAGCATGTTTTGGAGTTGTTGTGAGTATTTTAGATAAAATGTCGTCAAGTTATGCCCCCAATATGATTGAGTCAGGTAGATATGAAGCTTGGGAAAACACAGGGTATTTTAAACCGAACTTATCTTTATCGTCTGCTTTCTCTATTGCCACGCCACCGCCCAATGTAACAGGCTCACTTCACATGGGGCATGGATTTAACAACACCATTATGGATGCACTCATTCGTTATCACCGCATGATGGGAAAATCCACACTGTTGCAAGGTGGCACTGACCATGCAGGTATCGCAACACAAATGGTGGTAGAACGCCAATTAGCTTTACAAGGCATTTCTCGTCATGATTTAGGGCGTGAAAAATTTTTAGAAAAAGTGTGGGAGTGGAAAGTGCAATCAGGTGGTACGATTACGGAGCAAATCCGTCGTTTAGGCACAAGTGTTGATTGGTCGCGTGAACGATTTACGATGGATGAAGGGCTATCTAATGCTGTGAAAGAAGTATTTGTACGGCTTTATGATGAAGGCCTGATTTATCGTAAAAAACGCCTTGTCAATTGGGATATTAAACTTCAAACTGCCATTTCAGATTTAGAAGTAGAAAACCGTGATGAAAAAGGTTTTATGTATCATGTTCGCTATCCTTTTGTCAAAGGGCAAACGGACGCCAATGGGGAAAGCCTTGACGGTCAATATATGCACATTGCCACCACTCGTCCAGAGACGATTTTGGCGGACGGCTGTTTGGCGGTACACCCTGATGACACACGCTATACGCACCTTTTGGGTAAAATGGTTCATGTGCCACTGACCGACCGTACCATTCCTGTGTTGGCTGACCCTTATCCTGACCCAGAATTTGGTACGGGTTGCGTAAAAATCACTCCTGCTCACGATTTTAATGACTATGAAGTGGGTGAACGCCACGACATTGAAATCATCAATTTGATGAATTTGGACGGTACAATGAACGAAAATGCACCGTCTAATTATCAAGGGCTTGACCGTTTTGAGGCTCGCACCAAAATCATTGAAGATTTACAAACGCACGGCTTTTTAGAAAAAATTGAACCCCATGAATTAAAACGCCCTTATGGTGATAGAAGTGGCGTGGTGATTGAGCCATTACTCACCGACCAATGGTATGTCAAAATTGATACACTTGCCAAACCTGCTATTGATGCAGTGGAAAATGGTGATATTAAATTTGTGCCAGAACAATATACCAATATGTATATGGCGTGGATGCGTGATATTAAAGATTGGTGTATTTCTCGCCAATTGTGGTGGGGACACCGCATTCCTGCGTGGTATGATGACAATGGCAATTTTTATGTGGGACGAGATGAAAATGAAGTTCGCCAAAAATATCATTTAGGCGATATCAATTTACGCCAAGATGAAGATGTGCTAGATACTTGGTTTTCATCAGCCCTTTGGACATTTAGTACGCTTGGTTGGACAGGCACGGACAAAGATTTTGATAATGAAATCCTACAAAAATTCCACCCTACTGATGTGCTTGTAACAGGCTTTGACATCATTTTCTTTTGGGTTGCCAGAATGATAATGATGACTTTGCATTTTGTTAAAGATAAAGACGGCAAATCGCAAGTTCCGTTCAAAACTGTCTATGTACATGGCTTAGTGCGTGATGGTGAAGGCAAAAAAATGAGTAAATCAAAGGGTAATGTATTAGACCCTCTTGATTTAATAGACGGCATTGATTTAGAAAGTTTGGTTGCCAAACGCACCACCGGACTAATGAATCCCAAAGATGCTGTTAAGATTGAAAAAGCAACTCGTAAAGAATTCTCAGAAGGTATTCTTGCTTATGGCACGGATGCGTTACGCTTTACCTTTGCAAGTCTTGCTAGCACAGGAAGAGACATCAACTTTGACCTTAAGCGTGTAGAGGGTTACCGCAATTTTTGTAACAAAATTTGGAACGCCAGCCGTTTTGTGCTGATGAATGTGGACGGTAAAGCCATTCATCAAGACGCAAAACCAGAACTTTGGGAATTGCCAGAGCAATGGATCATCAGCCGATTACAAAAATGTGAGCAAGCGGTGAATTTCGCCTTTGAAACCTATCGCTTGGACTTGGCAAGTCAAGCCATTTACGATTTTATTTGGAATGAATACTGCGATTGGTATGTAGAACTGAGTAAAGCCGTTTTAAACGATGCGAATGCTAGCGATGAACGCAAAGCCCAGATTCGTTATGTATTATTGTCGGTATTGGAAACCGCATTGCGGTTAACCCACCCGCTTATGCCGTTTATTACGGAAGAAATTTGGCAAGCGCTTGCACCGATGATTGGACGAGGCGGTAAGACGATTATGCTGGCTGATTATCCAATGACTAATGAAAGTTACATTAATGAGCAGGCTGAAAACGATATGGCGTGGCTACAAGGCTTAATCGGAGCGGTGCGTAATATTCGTGGCGAAATGAATTTGGGCAATAGCGTCAAATTGCCTGTGCTACTACAAAACATCAATGACAGCGAAAAAGCACAAATCAAGCGTATTGAAACTTTATTTAAAGCTCTTGCTAAGGTAGAGAGTTTGGCATTTTTGGGTAACGATGAAAAAGCCCCGCTGTCGTCCTCATCGGTGGTAGGCAATGCGGTGGTGTTTGTGCCAATGAAAGGCTTAATTGACCCACAAAAAGAATTGATACGACTCCAAAAAGAGCTGGATAAACTCACCAAACAATACGAGCAAATCAAAACCAAACTTGCTAATGAAGCCTTTGTCGCCAAAGCCCCTGCTAATGTGGTTTCGGCTGAGAAAGAGAAATTAGCAGAATTGGAAGGACAGATTGGGAAAGTTAGGCAGAGTGTGGGGGAGATTGAGGGGCTTTAAATCAAAAAAAGCAAATAGATCATTATGTGATCTATTTGCTTAATAGTGTTAATTTGAGTGATAAAAATAGATGAAACCTTTTTTAAAGTGGGCTGGCGGAAAAACATCTTTGATTGGTGAAATTCAAAAACGCTTGCCTGATTATGTTTATACACAAGACTTTTGTTTGATAGAGCCTTTTGTTGGCGGCGGAGCAGTTTGCTTATGGGCATTGTCGCAGTTGCCATATCTTAAAAAGCTAATTATCAATGATTATAATGCCGATTTAATCAATGTTTACTCACATTAGCTCTAATCTTTAAAAGATAAACAAAGTATTGGGTTTATTATTTTTATTTGACTGTCATTTTAATTCAGTGGATTGTGATGTTTGTGAAATGACATTCAATTAGATTGGATATGGGTAGATGCTATAAAAAGATAAAGAGAGTATAGGGCATGTAAAAGACGATGAATTTATATTTTGATAAAAACTTAGCAAATGAATACATTAGTAAGGCTCAAATTGCAAGAGTTTTAACTGAAAATTGGGTGTTGAATAACTCATATTGTCCCAAATGCGGAAATCTGCCATTATCTGAATTTGAGAACAATCGACCTGTTGCTGATTTTTACTGTCAAAATTGCCTCGAAGAATTTGAGTTAAAAAGTAAAAATGGTCGTTTGCCCAATGTGATAACAGACGGTGCTTATGCAACGATGATAGAGCGTATCAACGCTAATAACAGCCCAAACTTTTTCTTCTTAACTTATGATAAACAGTGCCGAGTTAATGATTTTTTGATTATACCAAAACAATTTTTTACTCCAAGTATTATTATCAAAAGAAAGCCTTTGTCGCCCAATGCAAGGCGTGCAGGCTGGGTTGGATGCAATATTGATATATCCAATGTTGTTGATTTTGGTAAAATTTTCTTGGTCAAAAATTCTCAAATAATTAATCAAAATTTGGTGCAAGAACATTTTAATAATACCTTATTTATTCGCACTAAGAATATAGAGTCAAGAGGTTGGATATTGGACATAATGATGTGTATAGATAGTATTTCAAAAGATACTTTTAACCTAAAAGATATTTATGATTTTGAAGAGATATTAAAAATAAAATACCCAAACAATAACTTTATTAAAGATAAAATTAGACAGCAGTTGCAAATTTTGAGAGATAAAGGATTGATTGAATTCGTTGCCCGTGGTCGATATAAAAAGGTAAAATATGCAAGCCTATAAAATACAACTTCAAGAGACTTTATCAAAAATTATTGAGGTTCAGGCAAGTAACATTGATGAAGCCATTCGTATCGTACAAGAATCCTATCAAAATGAAGATATTGTACTGGATTGGGGTGATTTTGTTTTGGTGGAATTTAATGATGTTTCTGATTAAAAATTACTTCGTATTTCTCTTGTCGGTATTTCACCTATTCCGCTGAGTGGATTATATGGGCAAGAAAAAATCCAAAAATACCACATTATTTTAACTATGATTTGATGAAAAGATTAAATGCCAATAAACAGCAAAAAGATGTTTGGCGATTGCTCGCAGTAAGTGGCTGGGAAAAGACACAAGGGGAACATCCAACCCAAAAACCACTTGGACTTTTGTCAAGAATTATTTTAGCCTCTACCCAAAAAGGTGATTTGATAGTAGATCCATTTTCAGGGTCTGGTACAACAGGCATTGCGGCAACTTTACTGGATAGAAATTATATTGGCATTGAGCAAGAATTGGGATTTTTGGAATTATCAAAAAGGCGTTATCAAGCAATTACCCCAAGCCTAAAAAATGAATTTAAACAAAAAGTTCGCACACAGATTAGTGTAATTTAGTCACTTTTGGATTTTTCACCACCCCAAACACCACACCATGCCCCTCTACAATGACATCAATATCAGGGGCGTAGCCACCGCCCATGACCACCGACATTGGGATTTGCCGATCAAGCATCGTCTTGACCACATACTGCTCTCGCTCATACAGCCCATTCATCGTCAGATCGATTCGCCCAAGTCTGTCATCAGCAAGTACATCTACGCCAGCTTGATAGAAAACAAAATCAGGATTAAAGTCATCAAGCACTTTGGGTAAATGGTGGCTTAATAAACGCAAATACTCATCATCGCCTGTGTTGTCAGCCAAGCCAATATCCAAATCCGACTTTGGTTTATGATAAGGGTAGTTTTTCTCGCCGTGCATACTCATCACAAAGACATTGGCATTATCCGCCATGATGGATGCATTGCCGTTGCCCTGATGGACATCTAGGTCAAGGATTAAAATGCGTTTGGCAAGTGATTGATTTAATAGCACATGACTTGCCACACAGACATCATTTAAGACACAAAAGCCCTCGCCACTGTCTGCAAAAGCGTGGTGCGTTCCACCTGAAGTAGAAAAACTGATGCCGTCCGTGAGTGCGTATTTGGCACAGGCGATTGTCGCTCCCACCACCAGCCGTTCACGGTCGATCAGCTTTTTATTCATGGGTAAGCCGATTTTGCGGGCTTCTTTGGGCGATAAAGTCAAATCATCTAACGCTTGCCAATACTCTGCCGTATGCGTGGTTAAGATTTCATCAATCGTTGCCATTGGCGGAATGAAAAACTGACTGGGCATAGCAATACCGTCCACCAATAATTTTTGGGGTAGTCGCTCATATTTTGCCATTGGGAAGCGATGATTCTCTGGCAATGACAAGCAAAAATCAGGATGATGTGCGATTTTAACTGATTTATACATAAAAAAATTTATTGGCGTTCGTGCGTTGGTATAAAAAAACCACCATCATCTCGTGGACTTTCTTCAGATTCTGGTGCATCTGATACATAATCATGCCAAAATGGACTGGGTTCGGTTTCTTTCATCACCTCATCATAAAGGTGCTGTGCCATCTCAGTCAGACTTGCCACTCCTTGCAAATAGCAACTGATTGCCTTGTCGCTAAGTATTCCAAACTCACCATCAACCGACATTCTGACGCGCACTTCCCCATCAGTCGGATCAAGCTCAATGCTGCCAAAAGAGATGCTGGTATTGGCATAGGCGATCTTCATCATCATGGGTGCGAAATGGCTGGGCGGTACGGTATTTGGTAATATACCAAATATGGCAATGAGCTGATTGTTTTCGTTGATGCGAAAGACACAAGTCCAGTCCAGACTTTGATCAGTCAGGTTTAAAATGAGGTGATGCGTTCGACCGTTTTTGATGTTGGGCTTGCGGTGTTCGTATTGCCACCCTTGGGAGTCTAGCCATGCCATGATGCGTGTCGTTACAGGGGTGTGGTTGTCAGTGGATGGTGGGGAGATGGCGTTCTTTTTATTTTTAAAGAGATTTTTGAGTTTGTTTAATATGTTCATGCGTATCCTGTTGTTGATATTTTTTTAAATTGTAGCTTAAACAGATGGATTATGCAAAGCAAATCATACAAACTGGTTTTTCTTAGGTGTGTTTTTTGATATGATGAGCGATATTTTTAATAAACACTCATGCAATGACTTTATCAACTCAATTTGCCAAGCGTGGCATCATCACGCTAGACGGCGTGGATGTGCAACGAGGCGACTTCATATTATGCCAAGCGGTTAACATGACTTTAAATACAGGTGATGTGTGCCATTTGATGGGTGAGAATGGACTGGGAAAAACGACGCTATTATCGCAGATTGCAGGACTGCTACCCGTCATGACGGGCAAGCTGATCCATCACCAAGAATGCAACAAGCCTGTGTATGTGTCGCATCAGCTGGGCATCAGTGGTAGTTTGACCGTTGAACAAAACTTGGTGTTCTTACTCTCTTTATATGGGGTGGATGCTGATCATGACATGGTTGACTTTGCATTGGAGCAGGTAGGCTTGTATGGACTAAACGATGTGTCTAGCGTGCGATTATCAGCAGGGCAGATGCGCCGAGTGGGATTGGCCAAGATGTTTTTAATGACGCCTGAGCAATCGCCTCTATGGCTGCTTGATGAACCGATGACAGCACTTGATGTGCAGATGGTGGGGCGAATCGAGGAGCGTATTCGTGAGTTTGCTAACATGGGTGGGGCGGTCTTAATGACCAGTCATCAGGCTATCTCTGTAAATACAAGTGTGCTGGATTTGGCGGAGTTTGCATTATGATGAAGCGTGCTTTTAGAACCATGTTGGTGCGTGAATGGCAAATAAAACGCCAAGGTGCGGTACAGTGGTTATTCCCATTGATGATTTTTTTAATCATCATCGTGCTGTTTCCGCTTGCGGTGGGCAGTGAGCCTAGGGTACTATTGCGTCTTGCGACTTCAGCGGTATGGATTGCAGCTTTGTTGTCATTGGTGATTGGTGTGGACGATTTGTTTAAGGCTGATTTGGAGAATGGCACGCTGGCACAGATTGTGGTGTCTGATGCTCCTTTGGCTGTTTGGGTGTTTGCCAGATTGCTCACTCACTGGGTTTTTAGTGCAGGATTTGTGTCGGTGCTGTCTTTATTTGCCACGCCATTATTCAAGGTGCCGATTGATGAGGCGGCCATGCTGATGCTATCTCTCATTGTCGGTTCTCCTCTCATGCTCATGCTCTCTGCGATTGCCAGCAGTTTGACATTGAGTCTAAAAAATGGTGCGGTGCTTGTGCCACTGATTGCTTTACCGATGCAGTTGCCTGTGTTGATTTTTGCAACAGGGGCGGTGGATTTGTATGCCACAGGACTAAATGGACTGCCGACTTTGGCTTTGCTTGGTTCGATGAGCATCGTAGCGGTTATTGTAACGCCGTGGATTGTGGCACAGATATTAAAAATGGCTTGGGCAAGCTGATGCCATATTCACGATGTCTTAACATGTCTTTTAGAGCAATAACCAATGATGAGTAAAAACCCTGTCGATTGACAGGGTTTTTTTATGAGAGATGGTGTTACACATCTTCTTCTTTAAACTGGGGTACTGGTTTTTTAAAGCCGTGTGTCTTGACACCAAGCCACGCAAAGCCAATCGCTGCCCAGAATAAGCCAACTTTAAAGGTGGTGCCATCTACTTCAAGCCACATCAAAAACACACTGATAAAGCCAGCTATTGGAATGATGATATAATTAAAAATATCTTTGCCACCTTTAATGAGATGATTATTTCGGAAGGCATAATGAAAAATGACCGATAAGTTGACGAAGCTAAAAGCGGTCAATGCACCAAAGCTGATTAGGTTGACGATGGATTCCAAGCTGATAAAGCCTGCGGTTAGAGCCACCGCCCCTGCAATCAGAATGTTATTGACAGGAGTGAGCAGTTTTGGGTGAATTTTACCGAATATGTTTTTACTGATGACGCCATCGCGACCCATCACATACATCAGGCGAGATACGCCTGCGTGTGCTGAGATGCCAGATGCCATGACAGTAATGATGGCAAAGCCTAGCACGACTGCTTTAAATGCTGCACCGCCCACTGCCTCTAAAATCTCAGGTTGAGTCTCATCAACCAGCTCAAAATAAGTCTCTGGATGATTTGGGAAGTAGATTTGCATGAAATAGGTACTGATGATGAATACAACACCTGCAATCAATGTTGTGAGAATCATTGCTTTTGGCAACACGCGTTTGGTGTCTTTGGTTTCTTCAGCAAGCGTAGATAACGCATCAAACCCCGTGAAAGAGAAGCATAGAATGGTCGCACCTGTGATTAACGCACCCACAGAAGTCATGCTGTCCCAAAACGGTGCCATGCTCCATAGATGATAGGCGTTGTCAGGACTGATGATGCCGTCGGCGTTTTGACCTGCTGATAATGAATTGTAGGTTAAAAAGACGAATATCGCAATCACCGCAAGCTGTACAAAGACGATCCAGCTGTTGAAATAAGCCACAATTTTTGAGCCAAATAAATTGACACCTGTCATCAGGGCGGTTAAACCAATCACCCATACCCAGCTGTTGATGGTGGGGAAAAGAGCGTTTAAATAAATCACCGCCAAGACGATATTTACCAATGGTGAGAGTAAGTAATCAAGCCAGCTTGACCAACCGACCATAAAGCCCATTGATGGATTGATGGCGCGTTGCGTATAGGTATAAGCAGAACCTGATGAGGGGTAGGCTCGAATCATATGACCATAACTGACAGAAGTCAATAATATGGCAATCAAGGCAAAAATATAAGACATCGGTACATGACCGCCACTATCACGAGATACCATACCAAAAGTATCAAGCAAAGTCATGGGCTGGATATAAGCAAGTCCAATGATGATCACATGCCACAAGCTAAGATTTCTTTGTAAACGAGCGACATTGGTGGTGGGTGAAGTATTCAACGATGGTATTCCTTTTAAGTGTGCGAAAATCGCAGTCAACACAAAAGCGAACTACAGCTTCATCGTATCAAACCTAGGGTTTGAATTTGTTTCGATTAGGCTATCTGCTCCAAAATTAATATTAAAGTTAAAAAAGCAATTTTACCCAAATATTGCCAAAAGCCCATACAAGCGTTGCCATATCCAAGTAAAATTGTGGGAATTTTAACTGAAAAAATACCATTTGTCAGCTATTTTTTCTAATTTTTTGCTTGTTACGCACCTTTGTAAAAGGCATATTTCCATTCGTTGCATAGTTACGGCGGTTAAGAATATTGCCCACCGCACAAAGTCAAGCTGCGACCGCCATCAACAGCGATGATCTGACCTGTAATATAAGAAGCATCTAGCAAAAAAGCGACTGCCTGAGAGATGTCTGTTGGAGTGCCGATTTTTTTTAGAGGGACGGATTGTCGTAGAGTGTTACACATTGCATCACTAAAATCATCAGGTAAAACATTCACCCCTGGTGATACGCCATTGACTCGAACCACTGGTGCCAGCTCCAATGCCAATGCCTGTACCATGGCTCTATGACTGGATTTGGCCATGGTGTAGATCGGATAATTCACAAAGGGCTTATTGTCTGCATGAATGTCAAGCAGGCTAATGATTTGCCCTGCGTTGGCAGTCAGCTCTTTTAAAAATAGATGGCTTAATATGAGTGGTGCTTTTGAATTGGTCAAAAAAAGTTCATGGTAGTGGCTGCTGATGGTGGTGGTATCGCATGTTAGGTCGGTTGGGTAAAAGCTTGATGCGTTATGAATCAGCACATCCAAACGCCCAAATAATGCCAATGTCTGTGATTGAAATCTGTTCAGCTTGACTAAGTCGTCAATGTCCGCAAAGTCTAAGCATATCGTCTTGGCAGAACCAGCACGAAGGGCGTTTAGCTCTTTTGCCAAAGCTTGTGCGGCTGCTTGACTTTTGGCGTAGTGAATGATGATTTGATGACCAAGTGCGTGCAAGGTGCGACAAATCTGTGCCCCAATGCGTCTAGAACCTCCTGTGATGAGGGCAATTTTTTGATCACGCATCGTTGACATGCTCATTGAGAGTGTCTTGAAGTTTTGATAGCCTAAGCTTGGTCAATGCCATGCCAATTTCCCTGCCTTTTAAGCTTGGGTCAATCTCATGAATGCCCACGCTTTTATAGGTATTGATGGCATCATTTAGAAGCGTCATCGCTTGATTTTTAGAGATGATGGGCTTTTTTGTAACGATAAAAATTGTCATGATGACATCGTTTAGAGTTCGTTGTTCGCCTTGATGAGCTTTGGTCTTTTCTATTAGGCGAATGATGTCATTGGCGTTTGGGGTTTTGTTGAAAATGGCATGAAATTCTGTGAGTAGGGTTGCGATTTGGACAGGGTAGTTTGGGGTGTTTAGGCGATTGGCAATCTTTTGAATTAGGGTTTTGTTGGTTGTGTCATCGCCCAGATGACCACCACACATGATGGCAAATTGTACAGCGATGGTATGGTTTTTTGCCAAAGAGAGGTCATGAATGATTTGGTTAAAGATAGAGTCATTTTGCCAATGATCATCAAGCTCTTTTAACAAATAGGGCAAAATCCTAAGAGTTTTTAGTGCTTGCCAATAATGATGAGCCGTCCCAGTTTGCATCGTTTTGATACTCTCCGCCCAAATTCTTTCACGACTCAACTGCGATAATTCGCCAGCTTTCGCCATTGTCTGCATCAAGGTGAGTGTTTCATCAGCAATCTTAAACCCTTGCTCAAAATAGCGAGCTAAAAAACGAACGGTTCGTAAGATTCTTAGTGGATCTTCGGTGAAAGCAGGTGAAATGTGGCGTAAGGTCTTATTACTCAAATCTGTCAATCCGCCGTATAAATCAATGACCTCTCCTGTTGTTGGTGTGTCATCGAACAATCCTATCACTTCAATAGCCAACGCATTGATGGTAAGGTCTCGGCGAAGCAAGTCATCTGCCAGGCTGACGCTTTTTGTTTGGGTTGAAAAGCCTTGATAGCCAACGCCATTTTTGCGTTCTATGCGGGCAAGGGCGTACTCATGATGTGTGTCTGGGTGTAAAAATACAGGAAAGTCAGCACCGACTTGTGTGAAGCCCAACTTTTTGATTGTGTCAAAATCTGCCCCCACCACCACAAAGTCTTTATCCTTGACTGGCAAGCCCAGTAAGGAGTCTCTGACCGCACCACCAACAAGATATACCTGCATAACACACCACCACAAAAAGCTGAGTTGATTTTGACTGGTTTTGACATAAAAAGACCCATCAGAGAGTCTTTTTATGTTTGGGAATGGGCAGGGCGTCAGGCGACTTGCTCATTATCTTGGACTTCACTGACTGTCAAAGCTGTCATATTGACAATGCGGCGTGCGGTCGCCGATGGTGTTAAAATATGCACAGGTTTGTCCGCACCCAGTAGAATTGGACCTAAGCTTGCTGATCCTGTGGCGGTTTTAAGTAGGTTAAAAGCGATGTTGGCTGCATCTAATGTTGGCAGGATTAATAGGTTTGCAGAACCTGTCAATTTGCTAAATGGATAATCCTGCTGGCGTAGGCGTGCATCTAATGCGACATCGCCATGCATTTCACCATCAAATTCAAAATCGACATTCATGTTACTTAAGATTTCATGGACACGACGCATCTTAATGGCAGATGCACGGTCTGATGTGCCAAAGTTGGAATGCGACAGTAGGGCGACTCGTGGTGTGATGCCAAAGCGGCGTATGGCAGCGGCTGCCATTACGGTCATTTCTGCCAGCTCTTCGGCAGTCGGATCTTCGTTGATGTAGGTATCAGCAATGAATAGGTTGCGGTTTTGCATGAGTACGGCACTCATGGCATAAAAATTCGACGCATCTTCACGCTTGCCAATCACTTGATTTAAGTATTTTAAGTGTAGGTGATAAAAGCCAAAAGTACCACAAATCAGACCATCTGCATCACCCAGCTCAACCATCAACGAGCCATGCAAGGTGGTCTTGCGACGAACATCGCGGCGAGCCAGTTCTGGGCTGACACCATGGCGTTGGTTCTGTTGATAATAGTGTTCACAGTAGGCTTCATAGCGTGGGTTGTTGTTTGGGTCGATGATGGTAATGTCCTGCCCATCTACCAAACGCAGACCGAGTGCAGCAATCTCTTGATTGATGACATTAGGGCGACCGAGTAAAATTGGTTTGGCAATCTTTTCATCTACCACCACTTGTACAGCACGCAGTACATTGATGTCCTCGCCTTCGGCATAAACGATACGCTTTGGATCTGTCTTTGCTTTATTAAACACAGGTTTCATGGCAAGGGCGGTATTGTAGACGAACTCTGAGAGTTTTTGACGATATTCATCAAAATCTGCGATCGGTAAAGTCGCCACGCCTGTATCCATTGCTGCTTTGGCAACAGCAGGAGCGATTTCTAGAATTAAGTTTGGTTCAAGTGGGCCAGGAATGAGATATTCACGGCCGAATGATTTGCTGGTCTTGCCATCGGTGTCTAGGTGAACCGACTCGGTATGTGCCATCGCAGCAATCGCATGAACACAGGCAAGCTTCATCTCTTCGTTGACCACGGTCGCACCCACATCTAAGGCACCACGGAAAATGTATGGAAAGCACAGAGCATTGTTGACTTGGTTTGGGTAGTCTGAACGACCAGTTGCCATGATGACATCAGAACGCACGGCATGAGCCAACTCTGGCATGATTTCAGGAGTTGGGTTGGCCAAAGCAAAGATGATGGGGTCTTTTGCCATAGAGCGTACCATGTCTTGGGTAACAATGCCTGGACCTGACAGCCCTAAAAACACATCCGCACCAATCATGACTTCAGCCAAGGTGGTCTTATCCGTATCTCTGGCAAAACGAGCTTTTGACTCATCTAAGTTGGTGCGAGCAGTGGTAATCACGCCTTTAGAGTCAAGTACATAGATGTTGTGTTTTTTTACGCCTAAAGCCACCGCCAAATCCAAGCAAGAAATGGCCGCAGCACCCGCACCAGAACATACCAGCGTGATGTCTTCAATGTTTTTACCATTAAGCTGTAAGGCATTTAATAGGGCGGCCGCTGAGATGATGGCGGTGCCGTGCTGGTCATCATGAAAGACAGGAATGTTCATCCGACTGCGTAATTCACGCTCAATATAAAAGCACTCTGGTGCTTTGATGTCTTCTAGGTTGATGCCGCCAAAAGTTGGCTCAAGGCTTGCGACCGTCTCAATGAACTTATCCGGATTGGTTTCGTTAATCTCAAGATCAAACACATCAATTCCAGCAAATTTTTTGAATAATACGCCTTTGCCTTCCATCACAGGCTTAGAGGCGATTGCTCCGATATTACCTAAGCCTAATACGGCCGTACCGTTGGTAATCACGCCCACAAGATTGCTTCGTGCGGTATATTTGGCAGCAAGTTTTGGGTCTTTTTCAATTTCAAGACATGGCAATGCCACACCTGGCGAGTAAGCGAGTGCCAAATCACGCTGGTTGGCGATTTGCTTGGTTGGGGTGACTGAGATTTTACCAGGTCGTGGATGTTCGTGGTAGTGTAATGCCGCTTGTTCAAACTGAATGCGTTGTGCATCAACTTCAGAAGCAAAAGTGGTGTCTTTGGTTTTGTTTTGCTCAGGGATATGCTGATGTGCCATGTGATGTTCCTATGATAAGATAGCGTGGCGGTATTTTATCATGATTTTGAGGCTGGTGCTAGGTTTGGGTGGTTGGTCTGTTTTTATGAATGCCCATGGGTTGAGATTTTTTAAACTGATCTATTGTTATAAAAATTCCTTTAGAATATCTATCGGTGATGGATAATGGCTACATGATCCATGATTTCTTTGATTTTATAAGCCACGCATGTGGTGGTGAACTGGTACGCCATGATAGTTTGGGTTTTTAGCGTTTTATAAGCCACGCATGTGGTGGTGAACGCTGATCTATATGAAACATGGGCATTTTTTTATTTATAAGCCACGCATGTGGTGGTGAACTAATACATGCCAGTCGCTATGCAGAAGCATTTTTTATAAGCCACGCATGTGGTGGTGAACAGCGGGGTTGTGGGCGTTAAAAGCAGAGCAGTTTTTATAAGCCACGCATGTGGTGGTGAACTGAGTTGCCTGATTTTGACCGCACAGACGCTTTTTATAAGCCACGCATGTGGTGGTGAACATGGGGCGGAGCTTCTGCGTGCGACTCTTGAGTTTATAAGCCACGCATGTGGTGGTGAACTCATTCAGAGTTAATCAATACTAAGATTGATGATTTATAAGCCACGCATGTGGTGGTGAACTTCGCAAATGCGAGACCGCTCAAGGCTTTGGCTTTATAAGCCACGCATGTGGTGGTGAACTGGTACGCCATGATAGTTTGGGTTTTTAGCGTTTTATAAGCCACGCATGTGGTGGTGAACTGACCGCTCTAAAATGGCATAAGAGGTTTTGTTTTATAAGCCACGCATGTGGTGGTGAACCTACTAAAAGAGATAGAAAGGGGCTTTTACAATTTATAAGCCACGCATGTGGTGGTGAACAACCGTCGAGCAGTCAACCAATGTCGACTATTTTTATAAGCCACGCATGTGGTGGTGAACATTTTAAGGGGCTGGCTTTTAATTCCACATAGTTTATAAGCCACGCATGTGGTGGTGAACCAAATGCGAGCTTCAAAGCGTAGTTTTGCGTTTTTATAAGCCACGCATGTGGTGGTGAACTTTTAGCAAAATCTAAATATGCACACAAATCATTTATAAGCCACGCATGTGGTGGTGAACACTGAAGTGTTGCATTTAGACATCACTTACATTTTATAAGCCACGCATGTGGTGGTGAACTAGAATTTTAACGCAAAAATCGAGTTATATCAAGGCTAAGAAGGCTAAAAAGTCATTTTTACCCTATTTTTTTGCCATGATATAACTCATTGTTTTTAAAAAAGTTTTTAAATAGTCAAAAATAAAGGTCAATCCCATGTATTTGATGGTTACCAGTGAGGCACTGTTACTACCCCTGATGGATTATTGATGCCATAGGTATTAAAGCTCCCATTTACCTCTTGATCGGAGGCAATTTGTTGAATGGCGAGTTTAAACCGATTTCCATTTTCATTGCTTGTCAAATCAATAAAAGGAAATCCTGGTTTTTCAATACGGTAATTCCGACAAGCTTTTAATGCCTCTTCATAACTGATGTTGTGATATTTGGCATAATTTTTCACATAAAAATGTAAGCTTTTATGGCGATATCGCTTAACCACAACATGACCTGTTGCTTGATCACCAACCTCCTTAATACTACTTAGATGTAAATAATCCACCAAGCGACTAAGCCATGTGCCCAATGCCAGTTTTTCTAGTTCGTCTTTTGTTTTAGCAAAGATACGCAACTTATTACCCAGCATGGCAAAGGTTTTGTCGTTTTTTTGCTCATATTGATATTCTGGAAAACTTACGCCAATGGTATCCACGCCATGCTTATTTTTGATGTCAGCCAGGGCGATATGTAGCTGTTTATAGAGTGTCCCCCATATAAAATATGGCGTAATTTCAATATTGGGTATGAGCGTAATTTCTTGATAAAAGTTCATCAATCATTCCCTTCCACTGGCACCAAATACTCCGCCACGAATCAAAACCGCCATGACATAATGCTGTTGGTTGACATCTTCAGGTTCTTTGTTATTTAACACCCAATCATCAAATAAGCTATAAAAATCCATTTTTTGTTTAGGTTGGCGAAAAGCAGTGCCAAGTGTTGTAACCGCTCCATATGGCTCAATGGCAATAGGGAATTTGGCTTCTAGATACCAGTCATCAATGGTGCGAATGGCATTGCTGATTTTTTGTGAATGCATGCCTGCGTGATTTTGTGTGGTGTCGCCAACACGGTATAGTACTTTGCTTTTTTTGCTGCCTGTATCCAGTACTAACTCTTGTGAAGGATATACTTCTTGACCATAGCCAATGATTGCTTCTGCTGTAATTGTCAAAATGACAAAATCATCGCCTAACAGACCTTTTTCAATCCAGCCAGCCAGCTGGGATAAATTGTCATCATTGCTTTCAAAGCCATCTAAATTAAAGTTTTTGGCGTTAAAAGTGAGTGTTTGTTCATTAAAAGTAACATTGACAATGACGCTTTCGGCGCCAACACGATTACGCCACAGCCAGCGGGCATTAGCGATGTTGATTGCATAGCGTTTGGCCAGTTCTTTAAAGCCGTGCGATTGTTTGTAGTTCGCTACCACTGTTAGTAGCTTATCTTGATAGCTTAGGTTGTTGCATACATTTGGGGTTCCTGTGAAAGGCAAGACTTTGCAGGTGAATTTTGCAACCAAAGTATCATTCGTCTCATCAAGGCTACTGGCATCAACTTTTTGTAGATTGGCCTTTTGGATTTCGGCATCTAATTTTAATGGGCTATCCATAATGGTCTTTTTAAGACGATTACTAATCGTGCCTCGTACTGATTTTTCCTGTACAGTAACAATGGTGGCATGGCTTTTTGGGTTGTTACTGTCTTGTTGCCAAAAAAAAGCATCGGAAATATCCAGTTTACGCTCAAATGCCAAAACTGACGGAGTTTGTAGAGTGGTGGATTTTGTCATGATGACTCTCCTATTTGATTAAAGGACAAAAAATTGAGGTTTTAGGATTAAGAACAATTATTTTGGCGAACCAAATATAACGCCTGTTCATGGTCGTGTGTTTGATACCAAAAAGCACTCGCAAGATTATTAATGGAATGGGGAAATACCCATCTGCCAAGACTATAAATGGCTTCCACATATTGGCTGGGGTATTCTGGGTTGCGGCTATTTTGCATGATTGTTGCGTCAAATTTAGGGGAAATCCCCTGATAGCCAACAGGAATGGGCACTACCCACCCATGACCTTTTTTAATGCTTTCAACTGACCAACTTTCCCCTTTTTCATCAGAGGGTATGTGATGCAAGGTTGCTGTTTCGATCAGAACATCTAGCCCTGTTGCTTTAGGGTGATGAGATTGTAATTTGGTAGTCATTTGTTGTAAGCTGTCGTGTGCATCCATTAAGACAAAAGCGGGTAAAAGCTTAGGTTTAATGTCATTGATGTCTGCATCGGTGTAAAACTTCACATCTTTTTTGTTGAGCTTGACAACGCTACCCCCTGCAATGCGTTGTTGTTGTATGAGTTGATGGACTGTTGAAATGAGTTGCTGTTTTTGTTCATCGGTTAAGTCATCGTCAGCGTAAACGCCCACCACCAGTGATACCGTTAAATGACAACGACCTTCTTCAATGATGGAAGCAGTCTTACCGTCTCTTTTTAGTGGATTGCGTGTTTGAATAAAAGAGAACTCTTTATAGCTGTTTTCACGATACACTTGAGGTTGGCATTCATGACAAGCGATAAGGACGCCATCTAGGCGAATGTCTTTCAAGGTTTCATTTTTACTCACTTTTCGGCTTAGTGCATGTATCGCACCTGTAAATCCTGTGATGGCAGGAAAGCCGTAAGTTAAAGGACTGGAGATGGCGTTGGCATTGATGATTTGAACCCGATCTATTAGTAAACAGCCTATCGGTTCCAAATCTGGATAAATATGACTATCATTCATAGTAACTCTCCTTTATTTAGTCGTGCGGCTTGTTTCAACTCATCTGCCATCATTCTTCGCCACTCATCATGTTCTGAATCAGAAAACTCATGAGCAATGTCTGTAAACTCTGCTTTTAGCAAAGCTTGCAGCCAATTAGCAAAGTCTGTTGTGATGTCATCTTGCCAATCTTTGGTTTCGTATTCGTTTTTAAACTCTTCTTCACCATCCAAATCTGCTCGCTTAGGGTCAAGCCAGTATTTTTGACTCATGGATAGGGCATGATATTCCCTTGACCAGCCAGCAGTATGTATTTGCTGTATGGATTGACCCATACGAATGAGTTGGCGGGCGATGCTTGATGCGATTGCCTTGCGTGCATCACGGATATTGACATTGTTATGAGTAACTTTGATGATGTCAAATAATGCTGCCATGTTATCTTTGGTATGATAAAGCACTGCTTTGGTGTCAAAAATACTGGTGGCGTTGGGTGGAATGCGAATGGTTGGCGAACGCTTAAAAATCGGCGGCATCGATGGCAGTAGATAGTTGCGACCTTTTTGTTTACTGACCAGTTGGCTGATATTCTGAGGCTGTGTTCCTCCTAATTGGATTGCGACCAAATCTTTGATGGTTAAATAAGGTTTTTGTTCCGTTGTTTTTTTACCGCGATTTTGTCGAGCTGATTTATTGTCATCTGAATAAAGATGCTGGTTGATGATATTACCTACTTCGTATGCCAGTACGGTAGGGTGCAGTGGTACCAAATTGATGTAATCATCTTCGCCTGCATCTTGCTGTGATAGAGGCCATAAGATTTGTTTATTGGTTGCGTGAGTTTGTGGGTTTGTGAGTTGATTGTTTAAACACGCCAAAAAAGTTTCTTGGTATTGTTTAGAGAGGGTAATATCATTATCAAAACTATGTGCCACAGCTTCTGTATTTTGCAAAATTACCTCACGCATCTTAATTCCTGAGCCTTCAATGACCTCCCACTCAAAAAAGGCAATTAAAGGTAAATCGATGGCGCCTCGCTTGCTGTTAGCATCCAAAAAACCACTGTTGATGGTTTTGGTATTGACATACTCATGACATACCTCTTGAACAAAATTAACATTATCGCCCCGAGAAGATGAATGCACCCCTTTGGAAATGTGTGTGCCGACTTGTATGTTCTCCGCCATTATTTTAGCTTCGGCAAGCCAGTTCTTTTTTTGATATTTGTGTTTGGCTTCTTTTAGTGCGGTATTTAGCTGATGAATCTTGGCGGCATCTTGTTGTTCTGTTGCCTGAATCAGCTGCTTTTGTTCTTTCTCTGTCTTTTTATTGTATTGCGCATCTAAAAACCGTTCTATTGCTTCATTGATTTGTGAAGTGGTAAAAGCCGTTGTCATGTGATCTCCTATTAGCTCATCATCATGAGTGTATTAAAACACAGTGATGTTTTAATTTCAACCATTATATTATTATTATATTTTAAATAAAAATTAAATTTGAAAAAAATCCACAAAATGGCTAAAATGCCACCACTGCCACATACGCAGCTTAGAATATTATTTTATTTTTATACAAGTCTACCGCCCCATAGGCGGCTTAAATGCTCCAATCATCATGCCATTGGTGCTAATAGCAACTGTTAATATTTTTTCCAGCAACCAAATCGTTCATCAAAATAATAGCCATGTTGATGTTCTGCCAAAGCAACCTTACTAAAACGAATTGTTATAGTGTCGGCACTAAGTTTTGGGAATGTATTTGTCAGTTCTGTTAGTGTCTTATCCAGTTGGCCATCTAGCCATACATCGACCAATGGGCTTTTGGTTGGTAGTTGATAGGGTTGTACGGTTCTATTTTGGGTGTTGTCATGAGTGATGCCTTCATTTTTTGCGATTTCCATGTGATACACATCGAATGAATAACCATTGGGCTTGATGACATACTCTGTATTAGTAGGTCCTGCTCGAAAGGGAGTTAATGTGTTTAAATGTACATGATGACGGCTGGAGGTGTGTTCGTCTTTAAAATATGCGTTTACTACAGTAAATTTTGGATTATTCATCATATCTGCCATGACATGATGCTCTAAGTCTGCCAAGCTGCTTTTTGGTTGTGTTGGTTTTTTAATACGACTTGCGGCGTCTATTTTTTGTAGTATGTTAACTGGTATCAATTCATTCATATCATGTGTATCTAGTGGATACTGCTCGCTTTCAAAACCAGGTTTGGTAAAAGCAACGCCATTTGGACGGTTTTGGGAATGATTTTTTAATGCTCTGATATTGTGCTGCCAGATGCCTATATTTGGCGTATTGGCTACCAAATCATTACGATGTCGCCACACTCTGCCAGCCAGCTGGATAATAGAACGCATGGAACTGGGCTCTACGATTGCCCAATCATAATCATGATCCCGTCCAACTTCTGCAACAGCTGTAGCTAGCACGATAAAAATATGATTGGTTTTGTTGGGGTGTTTGGCAATGGCATCAGCGATGTCGGTGCGTTGGATAAAATCTTTAGCAGAGATATTTTTACGCATCAGCAAGTTATCCAAGCGATTTTCTAATCGATTACGCAGTGCCAATACTTGTTGAGAGTGATAGCAGCAGACATAAAAATGTGTATTTTCCTGTCCGTCAATGGTTTGTAGTTGATGCATGGCTTGGGCGATGTGCATTAGCGGCTGAATGTTTGCCATACGCATTAAACCAACGCTGACTTTTTTGTCGTTTGCAAGCAGATGATGACACTGATGCAACTGATTGGCTTGATTTAATAACTGAGTGGCGATTGATTGATAAAATTCTGCCTGCTTTTCGCCATGATAATCAGCAACAATTGGCAAGATTTTTGCCAGACGGCGAATGGGCTGCTGTGTTAGAAATTGGCAACGCTTTTGGACAAATTGATCATGAGCCTTTTGAAAATGTTCATTATCTTGACAGTGTTCGGTGTGCAGATTATTTTCATCAAACCATGCACAGCATACATTTGGAGAGGCGTGGTCAAATTGAGCGTTATAAATTTTTCTTCCCGCTAAATAGGCTTGAAACAAACCAGCAACCATATCAGGCGGCAAAGTCGCTGATGATAGTAATACGCGAGAACCAAATAAGCCTGCCAAATGCACTAGGCGAGATAAAGCTGGTAAATCATGATGATCAAAGTCATCTGGTTCATCTAAAATCAAATCACTACTAAACAGCCGAAGCATTGGCACAATATACTTACCACCTCGTTGACATTCTGAAGCTTGGATTAAATGGTCAATGGTGCAGGTTACAATTGGTGAGCCAAGCAATTTTTTGGTTGAGTCGTCTTTTATTACAGCTCCTAGATTCATGGTCTCTGATATGTCATCGATGTCATCAGCATCCACCCATTCATCGATCAAATTCTCCATTGATTCACTACCAAACTGATCGGTGTCATCTGATGTTTTTTGGAGTTCAAATAATTGTTTTTGTGCCTGTCCACCCACCAAAATCGCCAACTGGCTGTCGGTTAAATTTAGGTTTTGACGAAAACTTTGCCCTGTTTGTAAGGTCAATACTCTAAGTCCTAAGGCAATGGTAAATCGTGCCCCTTTATTGGGGTCTGCCAAAGCTTGCATGATTCGTGCGTTACCAATGGTTTTGCCACAACCTGTTGATGCCATGTTGACTCCAAAAAAACCATGCGTTTCACTCAGCTTGCTTTGTGATTGTGCTAATTTAAAGGCTTTGTTTTGCCAAAGAAATGCTTGATTATTGGTGTCCTTAAGTAGCGGTTCGTGATTTTTGAGTGCGGGCATTTGTTTATGCAAAACAGGCAAGTAATGACAAAATTTAGCTGTAAAATGGGCGACACCAAGCAAATGCTCATCTAAATCCTGCTTGGGTTCTTTGGTCCCTTCGGTTTTTTGATAGGTATTAGCAATCAGTCTGCCTTTCCAGTCTTTACTGCCTTCCACTCGTTTTGCTTTATCTTGATTGGTTAGGGCGGAGTAGCTGTGATCTGCTGTCATCATACTTAGCCTAGAAAGCATGAGCAAAAATGGGTCAGCAATAGGTTTGTTATCTTTACTTAGTTGCTGCATCATGAGATTTTTTTCGGCTTTTTGGGCATATCGCTTGATTTGTTTTTGCCATGCTGGGCTGTCTAGTACCAAATCATCAAAATCAAAAAATTGTGCCTGTTGTTCTTTGGTCATATTTTGAATAGATGATGGATTTTTCACCCAATAATCGATTGGCTTGATGTGTCTTTGGTAGTAGTTGGTTAAGTCGCGTTTAAAATGGCGGTTGTCTATTTTTAGGTATTGTTGTCGCTGAGAGGCATTAAAAAAGTAATCTATTAATGGCGGTAGGCGGTGATGAGTAACAATAAGCCATGCTATCCATTGTGCGATTGTTGGTAGCTTATCAAACCCGCCATGATCAATATTGCCTTGTAAATCCTTTGCTATTGGTCGGTTTTTGGCTAAAAAGTCATCAAGCGTTTGTAGCCTTTGCCAAACCTGTTCATCAGTTTGACAACCTTGTAAGAGCCATACCAATAATTTGAGTGAAATCCATTCATGACGATATGGGTCGCCAAAACGACTTGGGCTAGCAGTAAGTTTTTGTTGAAAGCCTTTGGTAGATTTACCAATATCGTGCAATAAAGCAGATAGTGTGCTAATGATTGATATTGCCTCCAAACTCTGCCAATTGCTCCCCAGTTCATTGCGTAATAAATTTTGTTTTGTGCGATTAACTGCCACAATGCCTCCTTCATCAAATTTTTTACGATTACCCACTACCCATACCAACTCCATTCTTTGGCGAGTTCGTACTCTTTGGCAACTCACTGCTGTTGATTTGGTTGCTGATTGACGCAACAGCTTTTTAACCATTTCTAATCCATCTTCAGTGATTGCGGTTTGCCAAGTGCGATCACCAATGCGATTGGCAAAAGCATCTAGAATTCGGCGAGTGCGTTTTAGGGCTTTTTTCTCACATTGCGATACAAAGATAACCAACATTTAACCATTCCAAGATTTATTTAATGCCATTTCTTTTACTGCCTCAAACATGAAATCCAATGCTTTATAAGTAGCAAAATAGTTTAAGCATTCTTGGCGAAATTCTTGTTCTTTGGCGTTTTCTTTTGCACATATAAAAGCAAGTGGTAATACAATCGCATCTTTGATGATATCGGCAATATCAAATACCAAGGCGCCACGCCGTGTTTTGCCATGCATGACTGCAAAACCATGTGGAATTCCGAGCACCCAAGCTGTTGTTGCACCCAGACCATACGCCAGATAGTTTCCATGATTCAAAAATGTATTTGCCTTATCAATCCCATCGTAACGACGACTAAATCCTGCATTATCTGTATTGGTAGATGCAATGCGATAGAGTTCTTTAGTCATGCGCCCTTCTAAAGTTAGTAGATGATTGGTGCTATACTGCTGTACGATTTTCTCTTGATAACTGTCTAAAAAAGTGCTGATTTGCTGATTGTTAACATCAAAACCGTAACTTTGAAATTCCTTGTCCCGCTGCCAAGTCTTTTTAAAAAGACAAACGAGTAAGTTGTAGCTTTTTGGCCATTGTTAAGCGTTTGGCTTCGTCCCACCACCACGATAACCAACCTTGCACATATTCGGTTGGGCGATATTCGCTTTGAGGCGTGAACCATTCGATTTGTGTTCCCATCAGTAACGGCGTACCACCGCCACCACAAAATCCCACTAAAACGCCTGCCTGTGAAAGCATGCGCATCGCTGCTTGGGTGATGGAAGTGCCTGTACCTAGTAGAATGCATGTGGTGTTGGCAATGGGAATGTTGTAATAAAGATTTTCTTTGTCAGATTCGGTCAGGTATAAAACTCTGCCATCTTTTTGCATGACTCTACAGTGTTCTAAATAATAAATGTTGGCACGCTTGGAATGTAGAATAGCTGTTAGCTCAGAAGTATAAAAACTGTTGTCTTTATAAGGATTGGTCGATTTCATGGTGTTGATGCTGGGTAATTTTTTTAAAAATATAGCATACTTAATGGTGAAAATACACCATCGTCATTAAGTATGTCATTTGCCTTTACTTATTGACTATTCTGTGATGGCAGGGTGTTTTTAACCACTCATTTGGCGACTGTTTTTCTTTAACCAATCAAAAAAAATGCCACAAGATATTGCAGCATTTTTTAAAATCTAATCACATTTTAAAATAAGTGCTTCATCGCTGTCTCTTCTTGTCTGATGCGAATGAGGAGAAGTATGCCATAAATGGGCAGCCCAACCAATAACACCCACCACGCTTGACAAAGCAGTGCAATACCAATCAGCTCTGGAATGATGTTTAAAAAGTAATTTGGGTGCTTAAAGGTGCGAAATAGCCATGAGCGATTGATTTCGTGATTGGGCAGAATATAAATTTTAACTGTCCAAATTTCACCAAGCTGCTTGATGATGAGCCATAAAACCACCAGTGATGCACTCACCATCGCCACGCCAATCGCAGAGATGGTATTGAAAGTTGCACCAATCATGATGGCACTGGCTAACGCAGAAAAATAATAAACAATGTGTGCGACAGCGAGCAACTTGGAGTGTTTTTCACCAATCTGTGTTGCACCTTTGGCAATGAGATTCTTTTCATTTTTGATGGAAATGCCCAAAAAATAAAGACGAATGGCAAAAAAAATCACAAAGAATGCCACAATGGTAGCCATGCTTTTTTTCCTATAAATAAAGATTACGATAAAAATGAAGTGCGTATTTTAGCAAATGAAATATTGTTATGCTTGAGTAATTTTTGAGTGTTGGTCATGAGATTGAAAATTCATTCATTGAGCATGCGAGCTGCTTTTAAGGCAAAATAACTTAAGATGCCATCGCACCCTGCACGGCGAAAACCGATCAGACTTTCTAAGATGACATCTTCACTTAACCAGCCGTTTTGTATGGCTGCCATGTGCATGGCGTACTCTCCAGAGACTTGATAAGCAAAAGTTGGCACACCAAAATTGTCTTTCACCTCACGCACGACATCCAAATAAGGCTGACCAGGCTTGACCATGACCATATCAGCACCTTCAGCAATGTCTAAAGCCACTTCGTGCAGGGCTTCGCTTCGGTTGGCAGGGTTCATTTGATAGCTCTTTTTGTGTCCTTTTAAATTGCCTGCACTGCCGATTGCATCACGAAATGGCCCATAGTATGCAGAAGCATACTTGGCTGAATAAGCCATGATTGCTGTGTTGATAAAGCCGTTGGCTTCTAAGGCAGTTCTCATGGCACCGATTCTTCCGTCCATCATGTCTGATGGGGAGATGACATCAGCACCTGCAGCCGCATGAACCAGCGTCTGCTGGACAAGTGAGTCAATGGTGATGTCATTTAACACATATCCTGATTCATCAATGATGCCATCTTGTCCGTGTGTGGTATAAGGGTCTAATGCCACATCAGTCATGACAATCATATCAGGGCAAGCGTCCTTGATGGCTTTAACGGCACGCACTGTCAGGGTGTCTGGATGATAGGCGTTTTCACCATTAGGCGTTTTTAACTGGGGGTTGATGACAGGAAAAATATCCACCATGCGTACGCCTTCTTGATAAAGCGACTTGACATATTCAATGCTCAAATCAATTGAAAGGCGTTGTATATGTGGCATTGATTGAATGTGTTCACGCTGATTTTTTCCTTCGATGATGAATAATGGGGCGATGAGATGGCAGGGCAACAGATGAGATTCTTGCACCATCTCACGAATGCCGTCCATGACACGCATGCGGCGTAAACGAGTTTGGGGAAAGTGACGGTGATAGGTATGATTTGGCATGACGACGCTCTTTTTGATGTGATTGGAAAGTTTGGTGGGTCTTTGCATTTATTTAGTCTGATGGGTGCATGAAATTGCTACCGCCACAGAACATGATGATGGTTATATTACCAAATTATCAAGCTTTCAACAAATAAAAAAGCCGACCTTTGCCGACTTTTATTGATCATGATGGGTTAGAATAAATCAGACAGCCAATCAACAAAACTTTCCCAAAGGCGACTAAAAAAACCTGCCTGTTCAACATCAGCGGCAGCGACTATTGGCGTGCTGGCGACTTGCTTGCCATTAACCATCACAAGCATCTGACCTATTTCTTGACCTTGCTTGATGGGGGCGGTGATGTCATCATTCAAACGAATGACGGTGCTTGGTGTGGTCTTCATGCCGTTATCGTTTAACACTTTTAAATCATGTTTGATGATCGCATCAATCTTCTTGGTCTGACCGAATTTGACTGGTGCCTGTGCAACTACCTGACCTTTTGGTGCGATGACAGTATTGGTAAAGTTACTGTAACCATAACTGAGCAATTCACGCATCTGATCGGCTCGCTCTTTCATGCCTTTAGCACCCATCACGATGGCAATGAGGCGCAGATTGTTACGGTTTGATGATGCGGCAAGCAGATAGCCTGCTTGTGAGGTATGCCCTGTTTTTAGACCATCAACCGTAGGGTCGGTGTAGAGTAGAGTGTTGCGATTTTGTTGGCGGATGTTGTTATATATGAATTCTTTTTCAGCGTAGATGGCGTAATACTGCTCGCTATTTTTGATGATGGCGCGTGCCAATATTGCAAGATCTTTGGCACTTGATAAATGTCCTTCTGCTGGCATGCCTGTGGCATTTTTAAAAGTGGTATTTGTCATGCCAAGTTTTGCTGCTTCATCATTCATGATGTTGGCAAAAGCGGATTCAGAGCCAGACACATGCTCAGCAAAAGCGATGGAAGCGTCATTACCAGACTGAACGATGATGCCACGCAAAATGTCAATCGCACGCGCATTCTCACCAAGAGGCACATACATACATGACTGTGTGCTAGAGCCACGACACCACGCAGTCTCACTCATCTTGATCGGTGTGTCTTCACTCATCTCACCTGACAGCAGACGCTGTTCAAGAATGTAGCTGGTCATCATCTTGGTCAGTGAGGCAGGGGGTAGGGGTGTGTCGGCATTCTTTTGTGCCAAAATCGTCCCTGTGTCATAATCCATTAAGATGTAGGCGGTGTTGTCCAATGTGGGTGCTGCTGGTGCGGCGTGGGCAACGAAACTGGTGGCTGATAGCGTCAGGCCTAAAGTCATTGCCAATAAAGAGCGTAGATTCATCATAAATATCACAATAACGGCATCGGATTAAAAGTTTTGGATTATATCAAAGATTTTGCTTGCTTGAAATTGTTTTGGCGGATTTTACAGACATTTTTAACTCTGATACTAAAGCTTTTTTGTCAAATAAGGATAAGGCCAGTCAATCTATGGCAGGGCAATGGTGCTTGTGATGCTGGCATTAAAATTCCACTTCGGTAAATTGTAAGCATATCTTGCGATTTTGAGCAGGAGGGTAGGTTGCTGTCCATGCACGAATATTGTGTAAAGCAGAGCGATAGCTTCGTTGGTTGTATAAAGTGCGTAGAGTATCATTGGGATTGGCAGCGGTGGGCATAAAAGAACGCAACTGTTGCTGATAGGCATGTGTGAACTGGACGCGCTGATGGTTATTAAGCATGGGTGGGCAGATTTCAGACAGCACTTGCACCAAAGCAAGTTCGTACTGAGAAACGGTCAGCTCGGTACTTGAAGCCTTATGAAACTTGCCTTGCATATTAATAAATCTGGGGTTGGCATGACTGATGCCGATGGAGCAGATGAACAAAAGTAATGTGGCAAGCAGCTTCCGATGCAATAATAACAGTGAGACTAGAGTTGAGTTTTTGTGGATTAATGGTTTGTTCATATTAAGAACACGCAAAATCAAAACTGTGTATATAATAAATCTTTACAAATAAAAAGTCATACTAAAAGATGGGTCAATGTGTTGTTTTATTGTTGATTTTGGCGATGAGTCAGCAACATGAGCGTAAATGATGTAAGGTGAGTTTTTTGACAGTTGTTGATTAAGTAATTGAAATTCATCAAAAAATTAAGTAATCTTGAATGTTCTTCGTCTGTCTATATTTTGCAATGATTAAGATGATGGCAATAATTGATGATGATCGTCTTGTTTGGCTGGTGATGTGTTGTGTTGATGGATAAAGAAATAGGCGACAAATTGCTAAAATTTGATTATAATGATGACATTTTTTGTGCAGTGTTTGGTATCAAAATGCCTGTACATTCCGCCTAATCACTGATGAGCCATTCATGAGTCATAATCGCCTAATTGATCCCATTCCAAAAAAAGAAGATGCACTGGACCGTGCCATTCGCCCAGCGACTTTATCTGACTATATTGGTCAGCCCAAAGTGCGTGAACAAATGGAAGTGTTCATCACAGCAGCCCGTCAGCGTAACGAAGCACTTGACCACACACTCATTTTTGGACCGCCGGGTCTGGGCAAGACGACTTTGGCGAACATCATTGCTCGTGAGATGGGGGGTAACCTACGCTCTACCAGTGGCCCAGTGCTGGAAAGGGCAGGGGATTTGGCAGCGATGCTCACCAATTTAGAAGAGGGCGATGTGTTGTTCATTGATGAGATCCATAGATTAAGCCCTGTCATCGAAGAGATCTTATACCCTGCGATGGAAGATTATCAGCTTGACATCATGATTGGTGAGGGACCTGCTGCACGCTCCATCAAGCTGGATCTGCCGCCTTTTACTTTGGTGGCTGCGACGACCAGAGCTGGGCTGCTGACCGCACCTTTGCGTGATCGATTTGGTATTGTGCAGCGACTGGAATTTTATAGTGTTGTTGATTTGACCATCATTGTTGAGCGAGCTGCACGCTTGATGGGCATAGTCATGGATAAGGGTGGTGCGACAGAAGTGGCAAGGCGTTCTCGTGGCACGCCACGCATCGCCAACCGCCTATTGCGTCGTGTGCGAGATTATGCCGAGGTTAAAGGAGATGGTGTGGTTACCAAAGACATGGCAAGCTTGGCACTTGATATGCTGTCTGTGGACAAGCAGGGACTGGATCATTTGGATCGGCGTTATCTTTTGATGCTGGCTCAAAGGTTTGATGGTCGCCCTGCAGGTGTTGAGGCAATCGCTGCTGCGATGGCGGAAGATCGTGGCACGCTTGAAGATGTCATTGAGCCTTATTTGATCCAACAAGGTTATATCCAGCGCACCCCAAAGGGACGCATTTTATTGGATAAAGCATTTGGGCTTGATTTGTCATGAGCATGTCGGTTTTGGCGTGCTTGATTAGGACGGATTTGGCGGATGTTGAGCGTGGATAGTATTGATTGAGCGTTTTGGTTATTGATGATGTTAATCAGTGATGGAATGCTAACTATAACAACTAACTAAGATTGAGTGATGTGATGATTCATCAAATGTGTCAAAAAGGATTGCTGGTGTTGATGGCTGGATTTGTCATGAGTGCATCAGCATCGGATATTGAGCAAGATTTGGACAATGGCTTGACAAAAATGCCCACGGCGGCAGATGTGGTGCATGACCAAGACTTGACAATCAAAACCATTGCAGAGGGCAAGGCGATGTTTGATGACTGTGCCTTGATCACAGGTGATGCAGCTCGTCTGATCTGCTTTGATGCGATTGCAAAAGGCAGAATCCCAATCGCCTTGCATCAAAAGCAGCCAATTGCTTTAGGCGAGACCATCAAAAGCATTAAGGGTAATCGCCAAGTGGTATTTGCCAATGACAATCCTAATACCAATGTCAATGATGTGCGATATAAAGCAGATGGTCTTGGGGCTAGGCGCAACATTGAACGCTACACGCCATTATCAATCAGCTATGATCTTGATCGCAATAGTGAGCAGGGCTTGTGGCGTGCTCGCCCCCACAACCCTGTGTACATTTTGCCCATGTACTTTCAAGATAAACCAAACCGCCACCCAAGTACGCCCACGCAAGCAGTCAAGGATTATACGACCAATCAGCAGCGCGCCTCTGAACTAAAATTCCAAGTATCTTTAAAGTCAAAAGTGATGGATGATGTGTTTGACACAAATGCCGATCTTTGGTTTGGCTATACGCATGTTGCCCATTGGCAGGTTTATAATGAGGATAACTCCCGCCCATTTCGGGCGCATGATTATGAGCCTGAAATGTTCTTAACACAGCCTGTCTTGGCTGACTTACCCTTGGGTGGTCGCCTAAGAATGCTCGGTGCTGGCGTGGTGCATCATTCTAATGGCGAAGACAATCCGCTGTCTCGCTCGTGGAATCGTGCGTACATGATGGCTGGCATGGAGTGGGGGAATCTGACGGTCATGCCAAGATTATGGATGAGAATCCTAAAAGAAGGCGACCGCTCAAAACCAAATGACAACCCAGACATACTTAACTATTATGGCTATGGGGATGTTAAATTTCTATACCAACTGCAAAACAATAAAAAAATCTCAGGTTTGGTGCGCTATAATCCAAAAACAGGTAAGGGTGCCTTGCATTTGGACTATGTGCATCCCTTGGGTAAAGGCATCAGTGGCTATGTGCAACTGTTCCAAGGTTATGGGCAGTCAATCATTGACTATAATCATGAAGCCACCTCTATTGGAGTGGGTGTGATGCTTAATGATTGGATGGGATTATAACAACATGTTTCATCACCGCAGGCGTATCAGTCTAGTGCGTCTGCCACCTTATGTTTTTGCAAGATGGATACAAAAAATTCATGGGCTGTGTGTGCTTTGTCGTGAGCCTAAGTCATTTAGGCAGGATTCATCAGTGCTGTGTGATGCGTGTCATGCGATCATGTCTTTAAGATTGCCACCCATCAACTTGCCAATTTTGCAGACAGCCAAACATTCAACGCAAACTCGCCACTTTCCTTTATATGCTGCCACTTTTTATCAATACCCTATCAATCAAGCTATGACGCACTTTAAGGATAAAGAGCATTTGCCATCACTCATGATACTAAGCCATGCCATTCATCAGTTGCCAAGACCCATTGGTGCTGATGCCAGCAATACCGTTATTATTCCCATGCCCACCACCGACAAAAGACTGGTTAAGCGTGGTTTTGACCCTGTGATGGTGCTTGCTAAAATTTTGGCACATCATTGGCAGCTGCCTCTATGGCGAGGGCTTCATCGCATTGACGATGGTGAGCATCAACGCAAGCTTGACCGTAAAGAACGACGGGATAACATGCGTGGTGCTTTTGCTTTAATTGACACACTTCCTGCCAAAAAGGTGATTTTATTTGATGATGTGGCAACCACAGGCGCAACCTTACAATCAGCAGCAGGTACCATCATTGAGCATGCGCCCAAATCGTCATTGTTGGCGGTATGTGTGGCACATGGGTCGCAGGAGTTTTCTTGGCTGGGTCATTTGAATGAGGGCGTCGCATGAGATTGGCATATCATCAGGGGTTTGGTTTGATTGAGTCGCTGGTGGCTTTATTATTGGTTTCTATGGCGGTTTTGGGTTTTTTGATGGTGCAGTTCAAGGCAATCCATGCCACCAAAGATGCTGCCATGCGTACGGTAGCGATTACTACGATGACGATTCAGGCGGAGGTGTTTAGAGATGTTGATGATGTTACCAGACGCAGTTATGCCAATATGTTTGGACGAATGAATCAATCAACAGGCACGAGCATGCAGATGCTTGATGAATATCGCCATGCCATCAATGGCATTCATACTGCGTGTGATCGGACTCAATGTCATGAGAATGAAGCGGCTTGGCATCGTGCCATCGCCAATGCTAAGCTGGCGGTTCAAGAAGGTG
Source organism: Moraxella oculi (assembly GCF_023336735.1). Taxonomy (GTDB): domain Bacteria; phylum Pseudomonadota; class Gammaproteobacteria; order Pseudomonadales; family Moraxellaceae; genus Moraxella; species Moraxella oculi. Next base: position 159,092 of record NZ_JAMBAQ010000002.1, read on the forward strand.
TTCGCTTAAATGTTGTCTTTCATGATGGAACACACCGCCTTATTGCTGCATGGGGAGACACGCCAGCTACGCAAAGTGAAGACGGTTGCCTTTCTTTAAATGGTGTCATCAATCAGGGTGCACGCTGCATGACGATGGTGTATTAGTGAGAATGCCAAACTCATCAATAATTCGGCATTCGCATGGATTTGGCTTGATGGAAATGGTCATGGCATTGCTTGTTGGTACATTGGTTGTATTGATGGCGATGCAGATATCTGTATTGAGTGTGCGTGGTGCATTAAGTCAAGAAAGAGTGGCTGATGATATCAGTAGGCAGCTTTTTGCCACAGATGGACTGATGCCAAATCTGCGACTGGCTGGGCTTGGTATTGATGAGTCGGTGCTTTCTTATCCTGCACCAAAAGGCATACTCATTCACAATCATCAGCTCCAAAGACAGAGTAACGGCGTCAATCTGTCTCATCAGCTAACCACCACCGCACGCATTAAAAACGGTCATACGGATTTGCCTTCTGATCAATTAACCATCATATATCGTGCACCCCAAGACATGCGTAACTGTGAAGGTGAGATGGTGCTTGGTCCTCGCCGTGCCAGACTCAAAACAGGTGAGATGGGCTGGGTTGATGGGCAAGTAGTGATTGAGCGATATTTTGTACAACATACTGATGGTGTGATGAGTCTGCGGTGTGATGCGGCCAAATTCATCACCGAAGACATCAGGCGTGATGCCACAAGAGATCGAAAGTTTTCGCAAGGCGGAGCTAGTTTTATCAATGCCATCATTGATGAACAAGCCAAACACACAAAAAAATCTCATGTGATTTACGGTCTTGGCGGACGCAATGGTGGTCAGGTCATGGCTTATCATGTTGATGGCATGTGGGTAAGATTGGGTGTGAAAACACCTGATGGCATCAAACTGATGATGATTAGTGAGTATGATGCCAATTCATCACTACCCATCGTATCGCTTGATGTTGTGTGGCTGAGTCATTCGCCAATGATTTTGCCTGCTGATGAATCTGATGCGAGAAGCTTTCAAGTGTTTGATCGTGTGGTTCATTTGACTCATCATGCAGGCAGCCATGACAGACGCTTGCATCAAATGAGTATTGATTTGCGTAATGCTTTATTGTGAATGAGTGATGGGTAGCTTAGATGAATGTGCAGCGTGGTTATGTGTTGATGATGGTGATGTTGGTGATTTTAATCATCACAAGCTTATCGGCACTTGCGATTCGTCAAAGCCTGACCGATGGACGGCTTGCATTTGTTACAGGTAAGATGAATGTGCTATTTGTCATGGCGGATCGCCCACTTGTCCAGTTGAACCACCCATCTGTCCGTCAGTCGATTGTCGCCAATGATGGCATATTGCCCAAGTTGGTGCAGCATCATCAAAGGCTTATATATCAAGATGTGGCGGTTGATGAGGGTGTAAAGACCCAGCAGACCATCGGTGTGATGTGCTATGATTTGGCACAAGGATTTGCAAATTTTCATCAAAGTAAACTGAAGCTGCCTCCATTGGGCGTTCGCTGTGCAGAAGATCAAGTATGGCTTTGGTGGGTGCTTGATGAACCGTTCTATTCGCATGATTTGTCATACATGCCATCTGGGGTGAGTGTCGATGATGTTTTGGGCGATGACATGGTGCAGGAGGTTGCTCCTTTGCATTTGACTGTCTATGCCTTGGCGGTTGTTGGTATGAATAAAGAACCATGTGATTTCCACCCTTTACAAATCAAGGCATGTTTGGAAGATGATGGCATTTCTCATCAAATGTTGGCTCAGGAGTATGAGTATGTCCATTGATCTTTGTCTTAGAAGTATGTTATTTTTGGCATTAATGAAAGTTTTGTTATGTGCCATGCCAGCTGTTGCCATGCAATACGGTTCAGGTCTCTTGCAGATTCATTCATCATCATGCCCCACCGATACCCTCATCATCACTGGTATTCATGCCGCATCAAATCATGCCCATCTAAGCTTGGCATATCATGATGGTCGAGACTGGAGAGGTGGGCTGCTAAAATACCCAATCTCAAACGCAATTGTGATGGGGGCGGACGGCGGTGCACTACACAACTCTCATCAAGCCTTGCGTCCAGATGTGTGGGCAGTCGATGACACGCTAAGACATTTTGGGACGCAGGGTCAATCAGACCCAAACGATCATCATATTTGGCTTTTAAAAGACAAATATGATGATCACGATGGTCGTTTGGTTAAGCTGGTGGCTGGCGATGAGCATGTTGTTAAGAGGCTGTTAAATTACTCTGAAAATGAACTGAATAACATTGCCGAAATGATCCAAGACCACACCATTGGTGCGGTGATGTATCCATCTGATGACGATGCCAAAACTGGTCTGTTACTCTATGCAGATCATAAGGGTGTCTTGCGCGTGATTGATGATGCGGGGCGACAAAAGATGGCATACTTGCCAAAAAATGTATTGGGTAAGCCGTACGGTATTGATGCCATATGGCGACTGCATCGTGTCCGTGTGTATGATGAACAAGGTTGGGTGGAGAGGCTGATTGGCATTGGTGGTTTTGGGCGTAGTGCCTATGGTCTGATGGCAATTGATTTGACAGACATCAGTCATCCTAGAGTGTTGTATCATTTGAATACTGATGAGTTACCACGCCTTTCCCATATTCATGCACCCGTTAGCATGGGATATCTTTGGCAAGATGGCAGACGAGTGGCGACATTTGTTTTTGGTGGTGGGATTGATGAATGTTATCAGGGTAATACTCATTGCCATAAATCTGTTGCACAAGGATCGGCGGTTTATGTCATTGATGCCCTAACAGGCAAGTTGCTGCACGAATGGCATGATGACATGTCAAATACCTATATGAAACATGGCTTTGCATCGCAGATGACGCTTGTTGACCGTCAAGGTGATGGGGTGTTTGAACACATCTATGCTGCTGACTTGGGCGGTCAGATTTTTCGTTTGAATGTGAATGATGGCGATGCCGTGCGTGTATTTTCTGCCAATGATGATGAATCATTGGCCAATGATTTGTTTGGTATTCATCATCAGCGTTTCTATCAAAAGCCCATCATTACTTTGTATGATTCCCATCGCCACCCAAGACCTTTTGGTCGTCATCGCCGATTTGCACTCATCAGCATTGCATCATCAGATCAATTACCTATGATGACTGGTAAAGTCAATCGTGTTTATGGTATTTTTGATGATGGTTTGATTGATTTGAATGACCATCCGACCATTTTTATCGACGAGTTGGTTGAGATTGATGATCAGGTTCATACGCCCATTGAATGGCTTGGTAAAGTAGCACAGAGTAAAGGCTGGACGCGGGCACTTAATATTGGCGGTGATACGAATGTTACTTTGATGAATGATGGCGTGATCATTCCAAGCATGACCAAGTCGTCTCGTCTTGGAGCAACGGCCTTTTACCATCTAAATCCAGTAAAAATAGCAGATTGTCTGCATGAAATGGTGGTTGAGCCACAGGCATTTTGCTTGCCATTTGGAGTGTGTGCATCTCATCGCAAACAAAAGGCTGTAGGCAATACCTGGCATGACGCAACTGGCACAGCCATGATTCAAGGTAACTGGCCAACAAGCATGGTCAAATCGAATGATGGCGAGTCTTTGACTTGGCGGATTTTGATGCCAAATAAGAAGGTTGCTGATGAATCTGGCATTAAAATGCTTGACGACATGCAAGATGATGAACACATCAAGGATATTGCCTCATCAGTATCATCACCATTTGAGCGTACTGTGCGTTTTTTAAGGTGGTATGATGTACGCAGCACCAAAGATTGATGGTGGCTTGACCGATAAGTTCAAAGAAAGATTTTATAACACAACAAATTATGCTACAATAGCCGCCCTATGATTGGGAGACATGGATTCATCTCATATGACTTCCGAATTTATGCAAGGTTTTGTATTTTTTGTGTAAATTTTTTGACTTGTGTTTCTAAGATTATCATACTTGTGATGATAATTCACACAAAGGCATACAAAACATACAAAAACCCAGCTAGACAAAACGGCTAAAATCGTTTTAAATACACTCAACGAGCACGCATAAAGATCAATGATTCTTGGTCAACATATGTCTTGTGAGTAACATTGTTTAATTTGGAGAAAATCATGAAAGTTCTTAAACTATCTGCAATCGCTGGTGCTGTTCTACTTTCTACCAGTGCCATGGCAAATGTTGCAACTGATGCTGGTACTGTCATCGTTACTGGTGCAAAAAACACCACAATCGCTGTTGTTGATGGTACTAAAAACTTATTCAAAACTGTATCAAAGCCAGCGGCAATTAGTGCAGAAGTTGGTACACTTGGTTATGGTGCCAACATCGCATGGTCACTAGATGCCACTACCGAACTACAAGCTGGTTGGACTGGCGGTGATCCTGCAGGTCTATTTAAAGATAAAATCTCTGTTGATGGCACTGAATATAAGTTGGATACTAAGTTTTCTAATCCATACCTAGGTGTTCAGATGCGTCCTGCCTCAAACTGGCTAACCATCGGTGCTGGCGTGATTGTTCCTGACAATGACATCAAAGTAAAAACTGAAAACGCAACAGGCACCCAAACTGTTAACGGTGTGGACTATCGAGTAAATGGTGTTGTTGAGGGTACTGTTGAGCATCGTAACAAATTGGCTCCATACCTAAGCTTGGGTCTTCGTCCAAACATCAACAACAACTGGGGTCTGTTCGGTGAGATCGGTGCGACTTACTTAGGTAAAGCTGATGTAACCATCAAGTCAGACAATGCTGATTTTAACAAGGCGGCTGCTAAGCGTATTCAAGATAAGGAGTACTCAAACTGGTATCCAGTTGCTAAAATCGGTGCCACTTACCGTTTCTGATGACTGGCAGTCAGTCATTTTCATCTTAGCGATGATTTGATGAAATCACCCCATTTTGGGGTGATTTTTTTATTGTTGTGTATGAGGTGCATCAAGCTGATTCATATCAAAAAATGCCATGTCAAAAAAACGATGGCTTTGCTACTTTTTAATTTGACAACTGCGTTGAATTTTTACCGTCGTAAACATGAATCAGCTCTACACGACGATTTTTTGCCCAGTTGACTTCTCCCGTTTTTAGTACAGCAGGACGCTCCTCGCCAAAACTGATGATTTCAATATTGGCGGTGTCCACGCCTTGCTTTGCCAAGTAGTCATACACAGCGATAGCACGGCGTTTTCCCAAAGAAATGTTGTATTCACGAGAGCCACGCTCATCAGCATGACCTGCGATGATTGAGCGTGCAATAGAATTGGTCTTTAAAAATTTTACTTGTGCGTCCAAAATTTGAGCGGCTTGTTCGGTGATGCGGTCTGAATCAAAATCAAAATAAACCACGCCTTGTGTTTGCGTGATGGCTGTCTTGCCATGACTGATGCTAGGCACGGTGTTGTGGTGAGTGTGCTTGGTGTGAGCTGTGAAGCCAATCGGTGCTACCAGTACTCGTTGAGTTGTTTGTGTATTGACACAACCTGCCATACTAAGAATGATACCGATGGCAAGCAGGGAATGTTTGGCATTTGCCAGCATGACGACTCCAAAATAAAAAAATTGACATATGATGACAAAGTTATGCGATTTTTACAAGTGATTTTTGGGTTATGGTAAAAATCCAATCATGTTGAGGGAGTGATCATCTGGTGCGTGCTTCATTGATGTTATTATTCGCTGTTTTTGTGCGATGGGCTTTTATTTGTGTGTAAAGTTTGATAGTATGACAAACCATTGTTGCATATTTTATAGACTGGTATTGATATTGGAGCGTAAAAATGACCACCCCAAATAAAGTTTATTTAAAGGATTACACCCCTCCTGTTTTTTGTGTTAAAAAAGTTGATTTAGACATTCGACTCTACGAGGATCACGCGATTGTAGATGCGACTTTGACCATGAAGCGTCTGCACGAGGGTTTGCTGGTATTGTTTGGGCGTAAGCTTGAATTGCAAGCCATTGAGCTCAATGGAAAGGTGCTTAGCGGTGGTGATTATACGCTCGATGAGGAACAATTGATCATTCATCACGCCCCTGATGATGCCATCGTACGCACTTTAGTCAAAATCATTCCCCACACTAACACTGAACTAGAAGGCTTGTATCAGGCTGGCACTGGCATGGATGCGATGTTCGTAACTCAATGTGAGCCAGAAGGCTTTCGTAAAATTACTTTCTATCCTGATCGTCCTGATGTTCTGGCAGAGTTTATCACCAGGGTAGAGGCGGATAAAAAATACCCCACTTTGTTGGCTAATGGTAATTTGATTGAGAAAGGAGATTTGGGCGACAGGCATTTTGCGATTTGGCATGATCCCACCTTAAAGCCAAGTTATCTTTTTGCTTGTGTCATTGCCAATCTTGATGTGATGCAAGACACATATACCACTTGTGAAGGCAGGGAAGTGTTGCTTGAAATTTATGCCACCAAGCAGGATTTGGATAAATGTCATGTTGCCATGCAGGCATTAAAAGATTCAATGAAATGGGATGAGGATAATTATGGTTGTGCCTATGATTTAGATCGCTACATGATTGTTGCAACTGGTCAATTTAATATGGGGGCGATGGAAAATAAAGGTCTGAACATCTTTAATACCTCATGCGTATTAGCAACACCACAAACAGCGACTGATGAGAGTATTTTTCGAGTAAAGCTGGTGGTGGCTCATGAATATTTTCATAATTGGACAGGCAACCGTGTTACTTGCCGTGATTGGTTTCAATTATGCCTAAAAGAAGGCTTGACGGTATTTCGTGAACAAGGGTTTTCTGGTGATTTTCGCTCTAAAGCGGTGCAACGCATTGAAGATGTGGCATTCTTAAAAGCACATCAGTTTACTGAAGACGCAGGACCACTGGCTCACCCTGTGCGTCCTGAAAGTTTTGTGGAAATTAACAACTTCTACACCATGACCATCTATGAAAAAGGTGCGGAGATTGTCAGAATGATTGCCAATCTTTTGGGCAGAGAAAAATATCGTCAAGGGACAGATGAATACTTTCGACGCCATGATGGACAGGCAGTAACCATAGAGGACTTTTTATCAGCTCTTTCCATAGGCGATGAGCGTGTCTTGGACTTTTTGGCTTGGTATCGTCAGCCTGGCACGCCTGAGGTTTTTGGTGGCTTTGACATTAAAGGCAATCAGGTCACCATCAATCTTTCTCAAAAAACTCGTCATGTAGCAGGTTTTGATGCACCCACTGCATTGCCGATTCCTGTGGATACGGCAATCTTTGATGGGGAGAGTGGAGAGTTGCTTGCTCAAAAAATGCTATTGTTGAATAAAGATGCTGACAGTTTTGTTTTTGAGGATTTGCCCTTAAATGGCGTGCGTCCTGTCATTTCGGTGTTGCGTAATTTCTCTGCTCCTGTCAAGCTAAACTTTGAGTACAGTAACGAAGATTTGATGAAGTTGGTCGCCTTTGAAACCGAAGGGTTTAACCGCTGGCAGGCAGTACAAACTTTAATCAATCGTTTGTTGTTGGGTGAGTCTGACGATTTGTCATTATTGACCGATACGCTACGCACTGTCATTCCAGCACTCATGCAAGATGACCCAATGTTGGCAGCTCGTCTGTTTGATATTCCAAGTGAGCAAGAATTGGCGATGGCTTATGAGGTCGATTACGATCCATCATTTGTGAAAGCCAAGAGGGATGAGTTGAAAAAAGGCATTGCTGCGGCATTGTCAGAAGTTGTGGGAGGGTGGTATCAGGCGTTGCCCATCGTGCCTTATGAAGATACGCCAAAAGCGCGTGGTCAACGACTTTTGCGTAATGTGTTACTAAACCTTGCTTTGGCAGCAGATTTGCCACAGGTCAAATCTTGGGCTTATCAGCAATATGATGATGCCAGCTGTATGAGTGAACGACTGGGTGCTTTGTCGGCGATGATAAGCTTTAATTTGGAAAAAGCGGATGTCTATGTGGCGGATTTTTATGACAAATTCCGTGATGAAGAGCTGGTGATTGATTCTTGGTTTGCGGTGCAGGCTCGTGCTGATGTGCGTGATGTGGCCTTCATCAAATCTTTGATGATGCGTGATGATTACGATTGGAATGTGCCAAATCGTGTACGCACAACACTAAATGCCCTTGCTGCCAAGCCAACCCAGCTGTGGAGTGAAGAGGGCTTGACGCTGTATTTTGATGCCCTTGCTCGCCTTGATGCCATCAATCCGACCGTTGCTTCAAGAGTGCTATCGCAGCTTGGACGCTGGTATACCCTTGATGAGTCTCGCAAGGCGATTGTTAAAGAAAAGCTGATTGCCTTACAAGGTGTTGCAAAATCTAAAAATGTGTTAGAATTTGTCAATAACATGCTTAATGCTTAATGATCATAAAATACGGCAGGTCAAACTTGCCGTATTTTTTGTGTAGTGTTCAATCGGATCAACCATTGCCTTATTTGACATCAATCGCCAAGATCACCATGATCAAACCGCCTTTTTATTACTCCGTGGCCATTTGTCTTGCCATGCCCCTGTATCGTTATATGGTGTATAAAAAATCACACCGTTTATCAAGCCATGAGCGTGAGATTGATGAGCGATTTGGTAAGGCTTATTTGCCCATACCGACCACAAAAAGCCGAACAGACAATGCGTCTCATGTGCCAACAAGTCCACCGCATCGTAAAGGGTTAATTTGGTGTCATGCGGTCAGCCTTGGGGAGTTGAACACGGCTTATCCATTGTTAACAATATTACTAAATCAAGGTTTTGATTTGTGGATAACCAGCACGACACAAACAGGCTTTGATAGAGTCGCCACGCTATTTCAAGACGAAATGGGCGTGCGTGTCAACCATAGCTTTGTGCCTGTGGATTCCCCTAAGGTTTTTAAAAGATTTTTAGCACATGTTCAACCCATGATGGCAGTATTCATTGAGACAGAATTGTGGGCGAATATGTTATATGAGTTACGCCGCCAAGGCATTTTGGCGGTTTTGGTGAATGCCAGATTGACCGAAAAATCATTCTTAGGTTATGCCAGATTTGGTAGATTAAGCCGAAGCATGATGGCAAATCTCACCGCCATCATCGCCCAAGATGACGCATCGGTGGAGCGATTCATCGGTCTGGGGGCGGATGCCAACAAGGTTCATGTTGCCAACTCTCTAAAGTGGGCAAGTGTTGTTCGTTTATCTAAGGATAATGAACGGCTCTTGGCACAAGTAAGAGCGTGGGATTTTGGCAATAGACCCATTTGGCTTGCTGCCAGTACGCATGAAGGCGAGGAGAATTTCATGCTTGAAGCTCAGCATATTTTGCGACAATCCGATCAAAATCCGTTGCTAATCTTAGTGCCTCGCCACCCAGAACGCTTTGAAAGCGTGGCAAGTTTATGCCAAGCATCAGGTCTGACGACGCACAGACGCTCTAAAAATGAGCAGATAGATACAAGCACCCAAGTTTACCTGGCGGACAGCATGGGGGAGCTCTTGGCTTGGTATGCCATGTGTGATGTGGCGGTGGTGGCAGGTTCTTTTGTTGATGTGGGTGGTCATAATCCAATTGAGCCAGCAAGCTTCGCTAAGCCTGTGGTCATGGGTAAATTTGTTAAAAATTGTGAGCTGTTGGTACAGCAACTTTCATCGGTGAATGCTTTGGTGCAGGCAGACAGCTCCCCCGATGCCATCGCTCAAACGGTACGGTCTTGGCTTTTTGATGACAAACTGGCCAAGCAGGCTGGAGAGCAGGGTGCAGCTGTGGTTGCCAAAAAGCAAAAAGCCGCCCAAGTTCAAGCTGAGTATTTATTAAGTTATTTATAAGCCGATTTTTATGAATGTTTTACTATTGACTGATGAATGTTTTGATGGCGATCGTGCCGTCATCAACAATGCTGATCAGTTATCACACATCAAAACCGTGTTGAAATCACAGATTGGCGATGTGTTAAAAATCGGGCGACTTGGTGGGTGTGCGGGTGTTGGTGTGCTAACAGATCTTACTGCCAATCAAGCAATATTGACCGATGTGAAGTTGACAGTCCTACCGCCCAACAAAACAGGCGTTACCATCATGCTCGCCTTACCACGCCCAAAAGTGTTACGCAGATTGATCATGGATATGACGGCAATGGGGGTGAATCACATCATCTTGGTTAACAGTGCTCGCACAGATAAAAGCTACTGGGGGTCGCCGATACTCTCGCGCCTAGATGAATTTGTCATTGAGGGGTTGCAGCAAGGTGTAGATACCATTCCTCCAACAATCACACTTGCCAAGCGATTTAAGCCTTTTGTTCAAGATGAATTGCCAAGCTTAATTGAGCCAGCTGATTCGGTGGTATGCCACCCTTATGCTGCCATGCCTTTTGGTGAATTTGTCCAAAAAAATGCTTTGCCCACATTCATCGCCATCGGTGCAGAAGGGGGCTTTGTCCCTTATGAGATTGAGCGATTTAATGAAGTGGGTATTGCGGCGGTAAGCTTAGGTGAACGCATCTTACGCACGGAAAGTGCGGTCAACGCAGTGCTTGGACGGTATTTGTCATGATGGTAATTTTTGGGCGATGTTTTTGGTTGCTAAGATGTGTAAATATCGACCCATTAAGCGAAATGGTAATTGTTGTGAGTAGCGAAGCTCCATGGCAATCACTGCATCAGGATTGGTAAGTCCACCACGCTTTAAAGGGGCGTAGTCACAAAATACTCGAATTCCAGAGCGGCTTTGTACGACATAATGGTGAGATGCCAGCCAGCTTTCCACTTCTTCATTTTGTACAGGATTGTTTGGGGTTAGGCTTTTGTCATCAGCAGGTTTTGGTCTGTCTAGTTGATAAAAATTACCCATGATGAGATTGCGATAAATCAGGCTGGCAGGATTGTAAAAGCATAATGATAGCATGCCGCCATCTGCCAAAAACTCATCAAAAAAATCCATGATTTGTTGAGGATTTCCTAGCCATTCTAGCACCGCATGACATAAAATAAGATCGAATGTTTCACCTTTAATCATATCGGCAAGTTCTTGATAGGGGCATGCGATGAATCGAATGCCATTGAGTTTTTGTTCTTCGGCGACTTGTTTTGCCTTCTCAATCATATTGACCGAGATGTCGTTGATGGTACAGTGATGGTCTTTGGCAAGTGTCAGACTGATCTGTGCCAATCCTGCACCAACATCAAGAATTTTTAAAGGACGCTTTAGCTGACCGCTTAACTTTTCGACCGACTGATTGACATCACGGCCAAGTACCGCCAAACGCACCTGCCCCTTTAAGCTGCCGTAGACTTTTTTGGCAAAATGTTCAGTGATGGTGTCGAAATTGCGGTCGGTAGGCGTGTTGATCGGGGTTGTTTGATTCATGGTGATGGCCATTGTTGATGTGATGATACAATACAGAGTGTGCGATGTTTTTTGTGTGTGTTAATGCTTAAAAAGTTACCATGCGTATGATATAATACGGTGTTTATTGGGCGGTTTGTGTATTGTATCATAAAGCAGGCGTGTCCGTGATGATGAAATTGAACGGTGAGTAAATATGAAAAAAATCAGTGCGTTAAAGTGCGCTTTGGGTGTTATTGTTGTGGCTTTAATGGTGTCAGCGTGTGCCAAAAAAGACCAACCATCAACTGAACATCAAGAAAAAGTTGCTGAACCTGTCGTTCAAGAAATCCAAGCCATTTGTGATGAGCCAAGCTTGCGTAATCGCCTGGTGGATGCTTTACAAGCAGGATTGTTAGACCATGCGTTAATGGCAATACAAAGCTATGATGATGCGTCAAAGCTGGGTCTAGAAAAGCAAGTGCGTCAAAATCTTACTGAACTGAACATTGATTTGCACAATGTGGTGGCATCAGGTGCGACATGTCATGCTGATGTGCAGTTTGTACTGCCCATTCAGCAAGTCATTTATGCGAATTTGGCGTTTGAATCATTGGGCTTAGCACCGCTTGATGAGCAAGCGGCTGAAGCAGGTTCGGCGCTTGTAGGGGGTAATCGATTGGTTGCCAAAGCTTTTGCTTATACCATTGAAAATAACAAGGCGGTTATTGGCATGGATAATGCAATCGTCAATCTGGTGGCAGATGCTGTCGTGGCGGGGACGCATGGCATGGCAAGTGAATCTCATGTGCAAGCACAAAATACTCCCGTGGTTCGTTTAGAGCCTGTAGCACCCATTGCGACACCTCGCATTCAGCAACCAGCACCAGTAGTGTCAGAGCCTCGTCCAGAGCCACAAGCCCAGTATTCTCAGCCCAAACCAAAGGTTGAACAGCAAGCGAAGCCTCAAGATGTCTCTGTAGAGCAAACCAAAACCCAATCACACCCAGAGACTAAGCCTGAACAACCAAAAACAGAGCCAGCCAAGGCAGCTCAACCAATACAAGATTCACCAACGAATGAGAATATCGAACTTTTGATCATAGAAAGTGATGAGACTTACTGACTTTGACCAGATTTTTATTGGATATATGACGAGGATCTGCCATCTTTATGGTAATTTGATACATTGGGGTGGGGCATCTCATCGTACCAAATCTATTAATTTGGCAGGTTTATTTTGGAGAATAAGATGCAACATTTTCATACCTTAAAGCTGTCGGCTTTGACTTTGTCAGCGGTTGCTTTATTTGGCTGTCAAGACAAAAGTGAGACACCAGCTGACGCCACTCAACATGCACAGGCTACCACAGTACCTGCCAAGCAAGCCAAGACCGTTGCCATCAGTGCGATTGTTGAACATCCATCGCTTGACGACATTCGTCGTGGCATCGTCGCAGGTTTGGCGGATTTGGGCTATAAAGATGGTCAAAATTTGACAGTGAATTTTCAGTCTGCACAAGGCAATATGGCAACTGCGGCTCAAATTGCTAAGCAATTCGCTTCGGAAAATCCTGATGCGATCGTTGCCATTTCAACACCGACAGCCCAAAGTTTGGCAGCGGCCACTCAGACCATTCCCTTGATTTATACGGCAGTATCTGATCCTGTGGCGGCCAAATTGATTGATAACAATAATATCCCCACCCAGATGAACATCACAGGTCTATCAAGTCAGCTGCCACTTGAACCACAAATCGAGCTTTTTACCAAGGTAAAACCGAACGCCAAGCGTATCGGCTATGTGTATAGTCCTGGAGAGGCGAATTCGGTCGCACTCAAAGAACGCTTAATGGAGATCTTGCCAAAATATGACATGACTTTGGTTGATATTCCCGCCAATCGTTCGGCGGATGTGGCAGCGGCTACTCGTGCGCTTGATGGTCGTGCGGACTTGATTTATACCTCTTTGGATAATAATGTTGCTTCAGCAATGGAAGCGATGGTACAAGTCGCTAATGAGCTTGATTTGCCCATCATTGCTTCTGACGAATTTAGTGTGCGTCGTGGTGCGACGGCTGCGTTGGGTGTGAATGATTTTGATTTTGGGGTGGTAACTGCCGAGTTGGTGGCACAGGTATTAGATGGTAAAAAGCCTGCCGAAATTGAGCCTAAAATCATGAATACACTGACATTATATGTCAGCCCAAAACATGCCATTGAGCAAGGCGTATCCTTGAATGATGAAATTACCAAAGATGCCATCAATGTTGATGTTGTAACAAGGTAATGATCGATCTGCCAGTGAGCTGATGTGATTTTGGCGAATGTCGCTTGCCACTTTTTATCATGTTGGTTTGGTCTGCTTAATGTCATGCATTCATTTTAATCAATGTATGTATGGAAAATATTCCACAAATTGACTTTAGCGATTCCTCCATCTTGTTCAAGTGTGTTGAAATCGTGATGCACACACCATGCTTGTCTTTGGTGTGTGTTTTTTTACTTAGTTTTAGGAATTTTTATGTCAATGATTGCCTTGCTTGGAGCGTTAGAAAGTGGCTTGATTTATGCACTGATGGCGTTGGGTGTGCTCATTTCATTTCGTATTTTGGATTTTCCAGATCTGACAGCAGATGGTAGTTTTCCGCTTGGTGGTGCGGTGGCAGCATTGGCGATTGTTTCAGGATTTGATCCTTGGTTGGCTTGTGTTTTTGGCATGATGGCAGGCATGATGGCAGGCATGGCAACGGCCTTGCTTAATGTTAAGCTGGGCATCTTGCATTTGTTGTCAGGCATTATTGTGATGACGGCACTTTCCTCCATCAATCTACGCATCATGGGGGCTCCTAATTTATCACTACTGGGTGAATCTACCGTATTTACTGCTTTTATTGAGGGTAATAACGGTGCATGGGTTCGTGTGGTGGTGGCGTGTGTCATGGTGATTGGGGTTAAGGTTTGTTTGGATTGGTTCTTTGCAACTCAGATGGGTCTTGCGATGCGTGCTACAGGTTCAAATTTAAAAATGGCACAAGCTCAAGGCATCAACACTTCTGCCATGATTGTGCTTGGCATGGCTATCAGTAATGGCTTGATTGCACTTGCTGGAGCGATTTTTGTACAGACTCAAGGTGGTGCAGATGTTTCGATTGGTATTGGTACGATTGTGATTGGCTTGGCAGCAGTCATCATTGGTGAGACGATATTGACCACCAAGCGTATTTTTTGGATGACGCTGTCGGTGGTTGTTGGTGCGGTGCTGTATAAGTTATTCATACAAATCGCCTTATCCAGCCAAAGCTTGCGTAACATTGGTTTTGGACCTCAAGATTTGAATTTGGTAACGGCACTGTTAGTCGTTGCCGTACTCATGCTGCCAAAATATCGCACTAAAATCTTATCTGCCCTTAAAGCTGATAAAAACAGCTTGCAGATGACCATTAAAAAGTAGGTCAAAGGAGGTGTGTATGATGACCATAAGCGATTTACGCTTGACTTTCAATAAAGGCACTCCGATGCAAAACCCTGCACTACAAGGCATTGATCTGACCGTTGCCAAAGGTGATTTTGTGACGGTGATAGGCACGAATGGTGCAGGTAAATCAACTTTTTTAAATGCCATTAGTGGGGCATTACGCCCTGATTCTGGCTCTGTGGTGATTGATGGTGTTGATGTAACGGCACTACCCACTCACAAACGCAGTCATTTGGTGGCAAGAGTATTCCAAGACCCCATGATTGGTACTTGCGAAGCATTGACCATTGAAGAGAACATGGCATTGGCATTAAGGCGTGGCAGGGCTCGTGGGTTATCATCAGCAGTCAATGCCGACAGCCGTGAGATATTTCGTGAAAAGCTGTCTGAGTTAAAACTGGGTCTGGAAAATCGATTGACTGATCGCATGGGAATGCTGTCTGGTGGTCAGCGTCAAGCGGTGAGTTTGTTGATGGCAAGTTTACAACCATCAAAGATTTTGTTGCTTGATGAACATACTGCCGCCTTAGACCCAAAAACAGCAACATTCGTACTGAACCTGACTGATAAAATTGTTCAGGAAAATGGGCTGACTGCCATGATGGTAACTCATTCTATGCCGCAAGCACTCGCACATGGCAATCGCACCATCATGCTGCACCAAGGTAGGGTGGTATTGGATGTTTTGGGGGAGGAGCGATATGGTATGACTGTCAATGACTTGCTTGAAATGTTTCAAAAAAATCATGGTGAAGCGGTTGTAGATGACTCACTGCTATTGGGCTGATGGGTTTGATATGAATAAAAAAGTTGCCAGCATGGTGTCTTTGTCTTTATTTTTTGTGGGTGTGATGGTGCTGGCGGTTACCATTGTTCAAAACAATGGTCATGCGTATCATGCGTTTGCTTTGTGTGCTATTTTATCGGTATTGGCGGATTTTTTAAGCATGAAAACTGGTAATAAAATGCCAACCGCCACACTGGGTCAAAAACAGTTTGTGCTGTTGTTTCAGAGCGTGGCATGGGCGATTGGCTTGGTCTTAATTCATCACTTTAAGCTGTTTCATGTCAGTTGATTTCACATTGACAACTTGATGCACAAAATGCACAGAGTCGTCTTGATGCTTCATGACTTTCCTGTTAGTTGGCTTGTGATCCAGCGTTTAACTGGTGGCAGGTTATTACTGATGCGTAAAGTGGCATCTCTTAGGATACGCATGGGGCGTGTTTGAGTGGTAAATAGTGATACCATCATGTTCGTACCGTGATAAAGTGGTCGTGTGTGAGCTTGGTGTTGCAAGTTGTATTTATGGAGCAGGGCGTCACTTGCAATGTCGAGGTCATCATGATAAGCCTTAATGATGAGCTGGCCCAGCGTATCAACACTCATCAGACCCAAGTTGTATCCATGTGCTGTAACAGGGTGCATTCCAACCGCTGCATCACCGATGAGTGCGGCACGCTTAGCGATGAAGGTATTTGCGTGTACACCCATCAGGGGATAATGATGCACTGTACCTGCAATCGTACAAGCACCGAGTTTATCGCCCATCATACGCTGAGCTTCTTTGGCAAGCTCATTGGGCGACTTGGAGAGGAGTTCCTTGGCTTGATGATTGTCCAAGGTAATGACGCAATTGGTCAAATCATCTTGCAATGGCAATAAGGCAAGAGTTCGCCCATCAAAAAAACATTCTTGGGCAGTGGCTTGATTTGACTGAGTGTGCCGAACACGAAACACAACCACAGTACGCCCAAAATCATTCATGTGTGCACCAATGCCAAGCGTGCGACGCACATATGACATTCTAGAATCAGCACCGATGATCAATTTTGTGGTCAATATGGTGCCATCATTGAGCGTTATTTTTGCCATTGTATCGTCAATGTGTATGCTGTTAACGCTGACGGCTGTCAATAGCTGAACATTCGGTAACTCTTTGACCTCATCATAGAGTGCTTTTTTTATGTTGTGATTGGAAATGAGATTGCCCAATCGGTCGATGGAGCTTAGTCGTTGTAAATCTTTTGGTACTGTAAAGTGTAAATCGTAGTCAAATCCGCCATTATAGACTTTGGCATCTTTGAGTGGATAAATTTCGTCATGACCAAAGCGTTGCCAAACCCCTAAGTCTTGTAAGATCTCCTTGGAATGGTGGGTCAGTGCAATCTCACGACCATCATAAGCAGGGTCTTGAATGTCAGTCAATTCTGCCTTATCTATCATGACGATCTTTAAGTCTGTGCCTTTAAAATATCTGGCAAAAGCAAGTCCAGCTGGGCCTGCACCGATGATGATGATGTCGCTTAAAAAGCTCATGATGCTCTCTTATTCAGCATTAACCAATGTTGACTGGTGATGTGGGGTGTTGCTTGTTTGATGACTGTTCAGCTCATTTTTAACCGCAGTGTCTACCCATGCTTTTAAATCTATAGAAAGTTGCGATAGGTGTTCGGTCAAAAAATCATCAAGCTGTGCAGATAGTTTGGCGATGATGCGAGATTCAATCTCTGCAAATTCCTTTTGATTAAAATTCTCTGCCTTGTCGGCAATCAAAGGCGTACTGTCAAAACTGTGTACCAGTTTGGCAGGGTTTTGAGTGTTTGAGTATGTGGTGAGTAATTCTGCGATGGCACTGCCAAAGTCTTGATTGGTGAACTGATAATTTGCGGCAGGAATGTCGCTGCCAAGCATATGAATGATGTCATCCATTTCTTGATGGAAAGCCTGCTTGACGACGCTTGGTGTGGCAAGCCAGCGTCTGGAAAACTGTGGGGTTGGAGAAAAAGTTGCCATAGAAATCTCGTAGTTGTGTTTGTCGCTGTGTTCATCATTGTAAAGCATGACATGCATAAAGTCAAAAACACAAATCAGTTTGGCGTTTGGTCATTCATGATGGCATTGGATTTGATAAGCTCAAAGCCTTTGCCATCTTTACTTTCAATGATGAATAATGCTTTAATGTGATGTTGATTTGCCATTACCAAAGCCTGATTATAAGAGGTGGCGGTCAAAGCAGTTGCCCAGCCATCAGCAAGTGCCGTACTGTCATGTAGGACGGTAACGCTTAGGGCAGGATTGGTAACAGGTTTGGCACTTTTGGGATTGATGGTATGGCTATAACGCATACCATCATACATCACAGAGTTGCGATAGCCTCCTGAGGTGGCCACATGTAGTGTTTGACCTGCTGGCTGGGTAATGGTGGTAAAAGTCTTGCGGTTTGACACTGAACTGTCTAACACAGGTGAGTCAATTGCAAGCTTCCAAGGTCTGCCTTTCTCGTTGTTGCCTTTAGTGGCGATTTCCCCACCAATCTCAACCATGTAATCATTGATGCCATACTTTGTAGATAAGACGCTTGCAATGACATCTACACCATATCCCTTGGCAATCGCTGAAAAATCCAGCCCCACGCCGTCATGTGTCTTGTGAATCTCATCTGCTTGTAGAACGACTTTATCTAGTCCAATTCTGTTTTTTAGGTTGTTGATTTCTTCATCGGTAGGGGGTGATTGCAAGCGTTCGACACTCATATGAGAGCCAAAGCCCCACAGCTCAACAAGTGGATACACCGTGGGGTCAAAACTGCCATTGCTGGCGATAAAGATGGTTTTGCTATCGCCTAAAACCTGCTTGAAGTCTTTATCTATCATCATGCTTTGGTGGCTTGGTAGGCGATTGAATTTAGAGATGGTGCTGTCTTCTATATAGGTAGACATGCTTTGATTGACTTCATGTAGGCGTGTGTCAATCATGGATTTGATGGCATTAACATCGTGCTTGTCTGCCTTAAAAGTGATGTGGTAGCTTGTACCCATCGTCTTGCCTTCGATACGCTCATAGTTGCTTTTCGGTGAGCAGGCACTGACAATAAGGGCGGTAGTAAAAATGATTGGCAAATAACGCATGATGATTTCTCAGTCTAAAATCCTGCGTCATTGTAACATTTTTTGGTGTCATTAAGTGAAAAATAACACCGTTTGTCTGGAGAAACCGATCATCATCTGGCATAGGTTTCAAAGGCAAAACCAATGTTTTGATCATGACTGACACCACTTTTACTGTCAATCAGCTTAAACATTTGTGGAATGGTGGGGTAAAATGCGTCGCCTTGTATGTCCAAGTCAACTCGGGTGATTTGTAACACATCGGCAATTGGTAGGGTTTGGCGATAGATTTCACCGCCACCGATGATGAACAGCTTGCCACAATCACAATCATCAGCTGCCATTTTTAAGGCATTTTCCAGATTGTGAGCAACTTTCACGCCATCGGCCGTCCAGTGTTCATCTCTTGTAATCACCCAGTTAATGCGATTTGGTAAAGGCCTGCCAATGCTTTCAAAAGTCTTGCGTCCCATCACTACCACGCCATTCGTGGTGAGCTGTTTAAAGTGTTTTAAATCTTCAGGAATGTGCCAAGCAAGAGTGTTGTCCTTGCCAATGCAATGATTGTTGTCAAAAGCGACCACATGAACCAAGGTGATGTTTTGGGCGTGTAAATGCTGGCTAATGTCTGATAGGGTCATAAAATCATCTGCATAAAAAGGGGTAAAAAAAGAAAATCAATTCGTTCTTTGTGTGTTCATCACACGGCAACTTCGGCCTTGATCCTGTCATGGGATTGATAATTGATGAAATTGATGTCATCAAACTCAAACGCAAACAGGTCTTTAACTTTTGGATTTAGGGTTAACTGGCATAATGGTAGTGGCTTGCGAGTTAATTGTAATTTTGCTTGTTTAAAATGATTGTGATACAAATGCGTATCTCCCCCAGTCCAAATAAAGTCACCTACTTGTAATTGACATACTTGGGCGACCAAATGAGTAAGTAAGGCATAGCTTGCAATATTAAACGGCACACCCAAAAACACATCTGCTGAGCGTTGGTAGAGTTGGCAAGATAATTTGCCATCAATCACAAAAAATTGAAACAATGTATGGCAAGGAGGTAGGGCAACCTGCCCAGCTTCTGATGGATTCCAGCCAGAAACAATCAACCGACGAGAATTGGGGTTGGTTTTGATTTCATGAATCAACCAAGACAGCTGATCAAAACCATCTTTATTATAACTGCCATCAGGATTTTTACTTGCTCCAAAATTACGCCACTGGTGTCCGTAAATCGGCCCTAGGTCGCCAGCCGACCTATCAAAAATGGCGGTTTTTTCGGCCGTTGCCCATTCGTCCCAAATCGTAACACCGTGGTCTTGCAGATAGTTGACATGAGTGTCACCCTTGATGAACCAAAGCAATTCATGAACGATGGATTTGATGTGTATTTTTTTTGTCGTCAACAATGGAAAACCATCTGTTAAGTCAAATCGCATTTGATGACCAAAAACGCAGCGAGTGCCTGTACCTGTGCGATCGCCTTTGTCGTTGCCATGAGTTAGAATGTGAGAGAGTAAATCAAGATACTGTTTCATGTGAATATGCCAATTAAATACTGCTTTTTAAATATTGCTTTTGGTTTGGATTGATGGCTGTTGCGTTCATGTTCATCGCCAATCATAAACCTGATCTTTATACGCCATGATGAATAAAATCACGCCCAAGATGATCATTGGCAAACTATACAGCTGACCCTTACTCATCCAACCAAAAATAAGATCATACCCCACATCAGGTTGGCGGAAGAACTCAGTAGTGAAACGAACAATGCCATACCCAAGCAAGAATAAAGCAGAAACAGCATGGCGTGGGCGAGGCTTGGCACTAAACCACCATAAAATAGCAAATAGCAACACACCTTCGGTAAATGCTTGATACAGTTGGCTTGGGTGGCGTGGTAACAGATAATGCCCATCAAATTTTGTGGCGATGCTGATCAAGCTTGGGTCCTTGTTGATCAGTTCATAATCGGCGGCGATGGCCTGTGGAAAATACATCAGGTACGCATAATCGCCATGCGACACACGCCCCCACAGTTCACCATTGATGAAATTGCCAATACGCCCAAACAGTAAGCCAAGTGGTACGCAGGGTGCGATGAAGTCTAGTATGGTAAAAGGGTGTTTTTTGTATTTTTTAGCAAAATAAAGCATTGCCAAGACCACGCCGATAAAGCCGCCATGAAAGCTCATGCCTCCTTCCCACACACGAAATAGATAAGCAGGATTGTCTAAAAATTCACCAAAATTATACAGCACCACATAACCAATACGACCTCCTAAAATGACGCCCAATGCCCCAAAGAATACCAAGTCTGATACCATTTCAGCATTGAAATCATGGCGTTTTTTGCTACGCCAAGTCGCCAAAAGATAGGCACATAAGAAAGCAAGTAGGTACATCAGACCATACCAATGTAACTCAATAAAACCCAGATTGAGGGCGACGGGGTCAAATTGTGGATGAAAGATTGCCATAGATTTGCCAATGAGTTAAAGTTTTGAAATCCATTATAGCAAATTTGCCCAAAATTTTCTTGGGTTTCTAGGGTCTTTAATGATGAAAAAGACCGAATCAATGATTCGGTCTTTGTGGTGATTGATGGTCAATGTTACTCATCGCCAAGCGTGTGATATCAATTCTTTTGTTAAGGGAAGTTCTCTTACCAGCTCTTGCAATGCTCGCTGATACACGCCACGCTTAAAGGCGACTACTTGGTTGAGTGGGTACCAATAGCTGACCCATTGCCACTCTTCAAATTCAGGCTTTGACGCATCAAAGCGAATGTGTTTCGTGTTGTCTTCATCTAAGCGAAGCAAAAACCATTTTTGTTTTTGCCCAATACACAGCGGTGCTTGATTGCTACGAACATAACGCTTTGGCAGTCGGTAACGCAACCAATCTTTCGTAACTGCAAGCAGTTCAACATGACTAGGAAGCAGGCCAACCTCTTCGTATAATTCACGATACATGGCATCCAATGGCGTCTCTCCATCGTCAATGCCCCCTTGGGGAAATTGCCAGCTGTCGTGTCCGATGCGTTTTGCCCAAAGCACTTGCCCTTGTGTATTTGCCAAGATGATGCCGACATTGGCTCGAAAGCCGTCCGAATCAATCATGACTAAACTCTATATAAAAATTTTTAACAAATTCTGCCATGTGTGATGACAGATGACTTGGTATTATTAAAACAAATTTTTCGTAAAAAGTGTAATGTTTTTTTGCATTAAAATGTTTCATGTTCGCTTGATTTTGTCGGTGTTGATGTGTCATTGATGATAAAAATGGCGATTTATTTCATACTTTTGTCACATAAGGTTACTAAAATGCAACAGCCAACATAGAAAATGGGTACTTATGTACAAAGATTTTGGAGAAATGCTCATGAAAAGCAAGTGTCTAAGACGAACACTGCTAACAATTGCGGTTGCCGGCATGATGTCGCACACGGATGCCAACTCTGCTGTTAATATGACCAATACCAATATATCTAAAGCAACAATCAATCAGTCTAAAGGCAACGCATTCGATTCTACCATAGGTCATCAAGTTTGGTTTGATTCACAAGACAGTAACAAGA
The DNA here is from genome assembly GCF_023336735.1 of Moraxella oculi. Lineage (GTDB taxonomy): Bacteria > Pseudomonadota > Gammaproteobacteria > Pseudomonadales > Moraxellaceae > Moraxella > Moraxella oculi. Next base: position 181,369 of record NZ_JAMBAQ010000002.1, read on the forward strand.
CAAGTATCAACCAGCATGGCTTCACCTCCCAGCCAAGTGTGCCGTCTTTAAAAGATGAACAAAAAAACACCGAAACTAAGTCTGCTGCACCCTCCAACACACAACCCAAACAAGAGCCATTTATTGTTTCGGACATTAATCGACATAGGCAGGCGTGGTTTGATCATCTGGCCGATAAAGTCGTGGTTGATTATCCAAAAAAGGACAGTTTGGAGGCTGAACTGGACAGACGCATCTCATGGGACAAACAACAAAATACCAGCCCAGAGCGTCGAGCATTGGCAGAGGAGGATAAAAGCCAGGATCGCACCCATGTTCGTCGCGAATTTGTCAAAAGTACGCTGGGTGACATGGCTGATGACATCAGTGATATTGAGCTTGAAGCACTGTTTGGTGGCACTGAATATTTGGCGAGTCTTGCAACAAGGTCTTTTGATAGTAATAAAAATCGTCCCAGGGCGTTTGATTTCATCTTAAAAGACAGGTATCTGCGTGGTCGCCCATATCAAGTGCTGGATGATGAAGGTAGCTACTTGCCAGATTATGACACCAAAACACATGATGAAAAAACAAAAAGAGCGTATTCTTCTTATCCAAGTGGACACACTTCTAACGGTTTTGGGCAGGCTGTTGCCATGTCTTTAATTTTTCCAGAGCGTGGCAAGGAGGCATTTGCCAGAGCGATAGAATATGGTGAGAGCCGTGTGATTGTCGGTGCTCATTTTCCCACAGATACCATGACTTCTAGGGCGGGCCGCTACTATTTTATGGCGAAAATGCTTGAGGATGATGTGCGTGCCAAAGAGCTGGCGAAGCTATCTGCATCAGTGCGTCATTTATTCGCTGATTTGTGTGGCGATGAATTGAGGTCTTGTTTAGAAAAGCTACCAAGTCAATCTTATGATGACCACAAAAAAGACAGTCACGCCATCGGATATTACCACACTTTAAAAAATGACAATCAGATTGAGCGTCTTGGTCTTGATGACTTGCCCAAAGAGGCTGGCCATCTTTTGAAATTACGCTATCCTTACCTTGATGATGATGCACACCGACAGGTGCTGGCATCTACCGCTTATCCAAAAAATAGCTTTGCTCAAATGGGCGATGTGAACAATCCAGACAACAACTGGGGTTTGATTAACTTACCATCTGCTTACGATGGCATGGGTCATCTGTATGGTGATTTGACGACAAAAACGCCAGATGCGACGCTTGATATCGCAGGGTTTGGAGAGTATGATGCTTGGAATAATGACATCACAGGCAAAGGTAGGCTTATCCAAAATCATTCAGGCAAGCTCATTTTGACGGGAAATAATCATTTTGGCGGTGTTAGCATCAAGCAAGGCGAGATGATCTTATCGGCCAACAATCAGATGTATGCCGACAGTGAGATATTTGCTGATGGTATTTTGAACATAGAGGGGGATTTTTTTGGAACGATTCTTAACCATCAAGGTGTGATCAATGTCCATGCCAATCAAAAAAATGTGACGATTGATGACATTGCGATGAATGATGGCATCTTAACCGTCAAAGGTGAGAGGGGGACTGCTCACATTAATCAATTGGATGGTCAAGGTCGGGTGCTGGTACAAGAAGGATCGGATTTTGGTAAGGTGGCGGGGTCGCTGGATTTTGTGATGGCCCCAAGTGATCAACCAGTCAGCATTCAACATCTTTTGGGCAAGCATCGCATTATGCCAACTAAGATCAATCAAGAAATTAAAGATCAGTATTTGTTGCAGGTTCAAAGTGGCGATGGCGTGCTTCATTTAAGTGATGGTCGTGGCGACATTGACAAGGTAGAACGAGGGGCATATGCGTATCGGTTGCGTCAAGTGGACAAGGCTTGGGTATTATCACATTTGAATGATAACAATAGACCCATGGCATCATCACTCACGACATCGGCGATGAATGCAGCCGTCATTACTCCTTATTCGATGATGGATATGATGAATGCACCCGTGCGGTCAGGAATTTGGGCTTTGCACCATCGCAATGACCGCACATTCCATCATGAGCAAGGCAGCTTTAATGATGTGAGTCAGCGTACGACACTGGGTGTGGGCATGACAGATGGGAATCTATTGATTGGTGCCTTGGCAAGCAAAAGTCATGGTACGGTCAAGACAGATGTTGATCGTGGGTATGTGACGACAGGTGTGTCAGCCTATGTCAACAAACAACTGGTGGGCGGAGCGACTGTCCTGGGTGCTTTGGCTCATCAATACACAAAACAAGCCATAGATAATGTGTCTGTGCAGAATGTGAAACATCGTGCTTGGGGTGCATCGCTGGGTATGACCAAATTGATGCCCATCAACGATTATCACATCAAGCCTTTTGTTGCCATCATTCATCTAAATGCTGATGGCAAAGACGCACAGGTGCAAGGCTCAACCATTGACTTTGAGCGTGCGACACTGACGGCAGTGAATGTTGGAGCCAGCATTTCCAAGTCCATGCGTATGATCAAACCTTATGCGACCATGCAATTAGGATATGTCCGTCAGAAAAATGACTTAATCATCAATGATGCCATCAATCAGCACAAATCACGCTGGTCAAGTGATTTGTCAGGTGTGGCAGGATTGGTAGCACTGGGGGTTGAGGCCAGTGCAAGTGAGTATTCTGGGTTGTCGCTGGAAGTGGCAAAAACATTCCATGAACACATTGATAACCCAGCCAGTGCCAAACTCATGCTTAATTATCGTTTTTAGTTTTAATGAACTGATTTTGAACATTTAATTAATTTGGTCAAATGATGACATGATTGATGAAAAGCTCGATGACATGTCGAGTTTTTTTAAACGAATTGGTACACCCAACAGAACATCAGGCATTTGTTCTATACAAAAAATGAATGGCTGCACAAAAATGCTCAGTACTTGCTTGAAAAATCCCTAAAAAATCGCCATACTAGTCAAAAATGTGTTTATTCTTTATCTTAAAATTCAAGGCGATAATAAGGATGATTTTATGGCAGATCTTAGTGTTGATATTTCTTGGTTAAAAAATGAGGCTATTAACTTCAAAGCGACCAGTGGTTCAGGGCATGAAGTCATGATGGACTCAGACCAAGTTTTAGGCTCAAAACCAATGGAGTTGATTTTGATGGGTTTGGGTGGCTGTGCCAGTTATGATGTCGTGAGTATTCTAAAAAAATCTCGCCAAGCGATTAAGGATGTCCGTTGTGAAGTATCTGCCAAGCGTGCTGATGCCACACCTGCAGTATTTACTGACATTCATCTACACTTTGTTGTCATTGGAACTGATATCAAAGAATCTCAGGTTGCCAGAGCGATTGAGTTATCTGCAACAAAGTACTGCTCTGCCTCAAAGATGCTCGCTGATGGTGGTGTGAATATCACTCATGATTATGAAATCATTGAAAGCGATAATGGCAAGGTGAAATGATGGATGCGATCATGATGTTTGTGGTGAATTTTTCTCCCAAAATTTCAGTGGCGATACAGGCGATGTTGGCGGCGTGTCTTTTGCCATTCGTCTTTGCATTGCTTGCAAAAATAACAGGGGGATTTCGCCTTGTGGACAATGCCAATCCACGGGAGTTTTTGGCAAAAACAACGGGCTTGGCAGCAAGGCTAAACTCTGCCCAAACCAACAGCTTTGAAGGCTTGCCGATGTTTTTGGCGGCCGTTTTGGTAGCGATGTATTGCTTTGTACCACAAAATGTCATTAATGCCTTAGCATGGTTGTATGTGTTTTTACGCATGGGTTATGGCATGGCGTATGCGTTTAATTTATCATTGCTACGCTCAGTATTGTGGTTTCTTGGAATGTCGTGTTGCTTGGCACTATTCTATTTTGCAATGGTCATGATCTGATGCCAAAAAGTTTGGTGGCTAATATTATTGTAAAAAATAATTTACACCCAAAGGGTAATGTTAAAAGCACTATTGATAGAATTCATACCTTGGTTGGTTCTGGTGCAATAAACAGAATCAATCACTTACAATCGAAATATTTGCACAATCATTTAATTGATTTTTTTTGACAAAGAGTTCTCGCTATATGATCTTCTTGACTTGCTGAATTTTCATGATGTTCAGGTGGTGCATATTAATGAGATGAGTGGATATCACTGTTATAGAGCAATCATCAATCAAGCATTAAGCAAAAACTTTGTGAGAGTAAATCCTTTTTATAATAAGATGACCCTAGATCCTTTTTGTTAATCAATAATAAGGCTTTAGAACTATGGATGGCAAATTTAATAAATCAGTGAATAATATCTGTGGCAGCATGTTGCTATCGAGTTTGGCATCTTCCCTCTATCTGGTTGTATTGCCACTATATGTTTATCATCTTACCAATAGTGCCATTTCTACAGCACTTCAGGTAACCATCTCTGCGGCAGGTAGTCTGCTCGCTTGTTTCTTTGTTAATAATTTTAATATATTTAAAAGTGATAAATTGCACATTGTGGCCATTAATGTTACTTTAAGTATTTTGTTATGCTTACCATATTTTTTTAATGATTCAGCCATGATTTATGCGTTGTATGCCATAAGTTTTGTTGGAACATTTTTATCAACTTGTTCAAGTGGCTATATTGAGAGTTTGATTTCATTTTTATCAGAATCAACACACAGTCTAAATAGACAAACCATCATAGGAAAAACAAAGGTTTTTGCAGGCATGGGTTCAGCGTTAGGGTTTTTTATAGGCGGTGCTATTTTAAGTGTTTTAAATCATCGTGTTGTATTTTTTATTGGCGGTGTTTTATTTGTCCTATCTGCTATTTTTATGTATTTGACTCCTATCGATGATATCAAACAAAGAAGTAATTCTATCAAAAAAGCGGTTTATAAAATTTTATTCTCAAAAAATATCTTCTATTTGAGTACAGCTCATGCCATATCCGCAGTCAGCTTATTTATTTATAACGGGACTTTTATATATGTATTAAAGGATATTTATAAGGTCGATGATATTTATGTTTCTTTTTATTTTTTTAGTCTGATGTTGGCAACGGTTTTTGGTTCGTTGCTTATGGTGAAAGTATCCAGACATAAAGAGTTGCCTGTCCGTATTGCCCCGCATCTGCGTATATTTTATGCTTTATTTTTCTTGGTAACCGCATTCTCTTCAGGATATTGGTATTTTTTAATATCTGTATTTGTTCTTAACTTTATTCATGCGTTTTCAATTCCGTTTTGGCAGGATTGCTTTCAAAAATATTCCCCTTCATCAGAATGGCGGGTAATCGGAACAAGCAGAAAAACATTGGTGGCTATTTCTGGCATCATTGGAAGCATGTTAGGTGGATATTTGATTGGAAAATACAATATTATGCTTACCTATACTGTTGCGGCATTGCTGTCTTTTGTATCTGGTGTTTTATTAATGGTTTTTATTAGACGGTCTCATGAAATTAAAAGAAGCGTATGATGTTGTTGTGGGTGCTGGCAATGCTGGTCTTTGTTCAGCCATATCAGCTGCCCAGAAAGGAAAGCGTGTTTTGGTCATTGAAAAAGCTCCAAGAATTTATAGAGGGGGTAATAGTTCATTAACAATGAATTTTAGATTTCCTCACAATAATTTTGAAGAGTTATTAAGCTTGATTGATGATGGTGATAGAAATTTAGAGGTAGAGAAGGTTTTAAGATAAAGCTACATGCCGTATACGAAGGATGATTTTCTTCATGACTTAAGATCCACTTCCAATAATCAAGGAGTTTTGGATCTTCAAGAAACACTTGTTGATAAATCTTTTGAAACTATTTTATGGATGAGAGACTTGGGGCATAAATGGACATATAAAGATTTTGGTAATATATTTAAAAGAAGCATACCTCTTAAGATTAAAGGTTCGGGTAAATCTTTACAAGAAAGAAACTTTAATATTGCCGAGAGTTTGAGTGTAGATGTAATGTATTGCACCTCTCTTTATGACTTTGTAATGGTTGATAATTGTGTTAAAGAGCTGATTTTAACTAAGGATAATGGAGAATCATTTGGCTTGCCTACTAATTCATTGATATTGGCACTGGGAGGTTATGAAGCTAATCCATATTTTAGGCAAAAATTTTTAGGAGAGTCCTGGGAAAATGTTGGCATCAGGGGTGTTCCTTTTAATACTGGAGATTGGTTTTTCCCTGCAATCAAAAACAATATTCAACTTTATGGGGATTATTCGGAATTTGGTTGCCATGCGACACCTCAAAGCTCATATCTTCCTGATTATTTATTGCCAGGAGAAAATATTAAAAGTCAAAACCAATCGAGGTATCAGTTTAATCTAGGAATAACAATTAATCATGATGGTAAGCGTTTTTTTGATGAGGGTGAGAGTATGCCAAACTTTTTATATACAAAAGTTGGGCGTATGATTAATAAGCAGATTAATAATATGGCTTTTCAGATATTTGATAGAAAAACCGTTGGTTTTTTATCCCAATCGTATTTTTCTGATGAGAATTTATTTAGTTCAAATTCATTGCGAGTTATTTGTGAAAAGTTTGGTATAAATCATCGCAATCTGCATGATACGATAGAAAGCTATAATCGCAATTGTGTCGACAATGTCATTTGTGATTTTAGTTACTTGGATGGTAATAAATCTGTGGATTGTTTTGGCGTCCCTAAATCTAACCGGGCCCAAAAAATTGATACTCCGCCTTACTACATTGCACCAGTGAAAGCAGGTGTGACATTTACTTATGGGGGTTTGAAAGTGAGGCCTGATGCAAGAGTATACAGAACAAATGGTGAATGTATTGATAATATGTTTGCTTGCGGTGAAATCGTGGGCGGTGTTCATTATGGAAATTATGCTGGTGGTACTGGATTGATGCTTGGTGCGGTATTTGGAAGGATAGCAGGAGAGAATGCTTAAGCTTTAATTAAAATGGTATTTGTTACTGCCTTGGTTGTATTGTTTTTAGCAGTGCATTTGATCTACCATTGCTACGCTCAGTATTGTGGTTTCTTGGAATGTCGTGTTGCTTGGCACTATTCTATTTTGCAATGGTCATGATCTGATGCCAAAAAGTATTGTTGGGTAATCTTAATTGTCGTGTTGAAAATATCGTTTAAGTCCTTTGAGTAATAACCCTGACTCCGTACTCAAGCTGTTGTTAAACTGTGCATTCAGCATGTCAGCACCACCTCCTGTTAGTGTGATGGTAAAATCAGGATGATCCACCATGATGGCACGCACCGCCCCAACGATACCAAATAGCACACCATGATTAACCGCATCAAAAGTAGTCTGTCCAAGCCTGGTACTATCAAATCGCCCAACTTTCACTGCAATCTGTTGAGTACCTGCATATAAAGCATGGCGTTGCATATAGACATTGGGCAATATATAACCACCCAAATGCACCCCATGCTCTATCAAGTCAATCGTCAAGGCTGTACCACAGCCAACCACACACTGTTTTTTAGTGTCGTCTACCACGCCAAGCATTTGTAGCCATCGATCCACACCAAGCTGTGCTGGATCGTAATGACTTTTGAGAAGTTGATGGTTGGCATTGACCTTAGCAAACTCAAACGGTACATCAAAGCTTTGTAGAGTTTGGGTGATGGTGGTGTTGATGTTATCGCCAAGCACGCTGGATATGCCGATAAACTCAGGCTTAAAACCAACCAGCGTGCCAAGCAGTCCGAGTAGTAGTTCATTGGGTGCTTTTAGATGTTCTTTGGCGTCATGGGCGATGATGGTGTCGTTGTTGACGATCCAGTATTTTAAGCGAGTATTTCCTAAGTCCAGCCAGAGCTTTTTCATAAATTTCCTTGATAAAAGATGGGTTTAAAACGATGAATGTGGCAAATCCTGAACAATCAATCCGCGACTTTTGCCATGCCTGCAAATATCGCCTGAACGCCATCGTCATCACTTAATAACAATTCACCTTGATGACCAATGCCAACACATTTGCCCTGTGCATTGATGTCGTTCATGTTATTTTGTATGAAGATGCGGACGATTTTACCAGTCAAAATGTGAGCGGTATTAAACTTATCAATAAACCTGTTTAAATATAAAGATTCTTGACAGCGATTGCAAATCTTAATCGCTTGAAAGAGTGCTTTTGCCATCGGAGTGTAGAGCTTTTCGGCAGAGATGTTTATATCGGATAATTCTTTTAAGCAAGTTGCTTGGTATAGACCATCTTTTATTGTGGGTGAATGAGTGACATTTAAGCCAACGCCGATGACCACGCCAACCAAGGTGTTCTTATCCAGCCTTTTAAAGACAGGTTCAATCAAGATGCCTGCCAATTTTTTAAATGACTTTAATTTTTCGTCATAAAAACCGATGTCGTTTGCCCACTTGACACCAATAGTGGGCAGATTATTTGTTTGACGATGCTGATTGATTGAGTGAATGACTGGTAAATTGGCAAGCTCAAATCCGACTGCAAGCGAAAGCAGTCCTGACAGTGTGTTTAGCTCGTATTTTCCTTGACCGATGGGTATGTACAGGCTTAAAAAGACATTGCCCATGCCGCTTACCCAAGTCCGACCATGTTGCCCGCGCCCTGCTGTTTGATGGTCGGCGGTATAAAGATGGGGGCTGGAGTGTTCTAGCTTACCTGTACTGACAGCCAAGATGAGCTGGGTGTTGGTACTGTCAGTTTCATCAAAATGTGTGTGGGTAAGGGGTGTGTTGAATTCGTGCATGGGTTTTTGGTTTTTAAAACAATAAAAATGGGCTATAATAGCATAATTTTAAATAGAGATTTTAAAATGATGTACTTATGGTTCGTGATTGCAGGGGCATTTGCTGGCGTGTGTGCAGGACTGTTTGGTGTGGGCGGTGGTTTGATCATCGTACCAGCGCTTGTATGGATTTTGGCTGCCTATGGTTTTCCATCTGAAATCATTCCTCATGTGTCGGTAGGGACGGCTTTGGCGACCATCATCATCACATCCATCAGTTCGTTAACAGCACACAATAAAAAAGGCGGTGTGCGTTGGGAGGTTTTTAAAAACTTAACCTATGGATTGGTGGTTGGTTCGTTGTTTGGGGCCTGGGTAGCAACACTCATACATGGACAGTATTTACAAGGGCTTATTGGGGCGTTTGCCATTGTGATGTCCATACAGATGTTCATGAAAAAAGCAGAAGAAAATATTAAGCCTTTGCCTAAGCCGATCAATCAAAGTTTGGCAGGTGGTGTGATTGGTATGGCGTCGGCGATTTTTGGAATTGGTGGTGGCAGTCTCAATGTCCCTTACTTAACCCATGCAGGTCTGCCAATTAAGCAAGCAGTAGGTACTTCGGCTGCCTGTGGTTTGCCGATTGCCATCGCTGGAGCATTGGGGTTCATGATTTTTGGGCGAGAGTATGTGGCAGGTCTTGATGGTTCTGTCAGTGGACTGATTGGTTTTGTGCATTTGCCTGCATTTGCTGCCATCAGTATGGCAAGCTTTATCACTGCTAAATTGGGGGCAAAAATTGCCCATAAACTGCCAGCAAACACGCTCAAAAAAGCCTTTGCTTGTCTTTTGATGGTGGTGGGGTGTCAGTTGGTTTGGAGTGGGGTAATGAGGTGAGTTTTGTACATTAAACAAATCCTATTTTTTGACAGATATTTAGGCTTTGGCCAGTCTGGTGGTGTGGTCAATGGTTTTGGTAATATAAAGGTTGATGATGATTTTTTTTGAGAAATAAAATCTTAGAAAAAGTTAGAAATTTGGTTAAACGCTTAACCAAATTTCATGCTTTTTTAATGATTTTAATTTTATGTTTATTTTTTTACCGCCCTTGCGATGATGCGTTCGCTTCTGTTTTTTTATTACCAGCATTATTATTGCTTTTGATCAATTCTTTTTTGATTAAAGGATATTTTAAAAAACCCATGTTTTTACCAATTCGTGCGTCTAATCCTATCGGAAATTTCATTATTAACAATTCTTTGGTGCTTGCCATGATCTTAGCGCCACTGATCAAATGGACAATCTTTAATGCAAATAATGGGTTGTGTTGATGTTTTAAAGCTAGATGGTAAAAAAATCGCATCGATATTACTCCTTGGAAGCGCTTTTAGGTAATACAAGTGTCATACACTTATTTAATCAATAGTTTGCGTGCTTATTTGGACGGTTGCCTTGAAGGGCGACCATTATTAGATGCGTGGAAAGATTGCCCATCTGAACTTTCAAACATTTATTACCAGCTAGTTCATTTGGTGAGCGATGAAGACATTCGTAAAAAAGACAGTGATTATGCCAGACATCAATTAGATTTGGTGGAAACTTTGATTGATTTATTAAAATCAAGTGATGTGCAAAAACTACAAAATTTCAGTTTGATTTAGAATCTTGCATTTTCTTACAAAAACCTTGATCATGTAAATCAATACTATAATAATACTGTAAAAAACCAATGCTATTAAAGCATCAATGCAGTATTTAAATGATGTTGTGTTGGTGCTAAATTTTTTCAATGCAATTCATTTGCAAAATTATGGATAAATATCTCAAGTCAATGAAGCAATCGGCTTATCCTTTGCTTTTGAGGATACCCGAAATTTACAAGCAGTCGCAATGACTGATAGTGAGATGCAGGGGGGTGCAGGGGGTGGCTGGTCCTTGGGGTGCTGTTATAGGCGGTGCGATTGGTGGCATTTCCGCCGCAACTGGCGGTAAGAACGCACAACAAATTGCTGCAGCTACTGCTGTTGGTGCTGCCTCTGGATTTTATGGAGGATGGGTTGGGCAGGTCGGCGAAAAGGCAGGCGCAGCTATTTTTGGTGCGACTAGCGTGAGCTTGGGTGTTATCTCTGGTAAATTCTAAGGGGCTAAATATCTACTGAAATTTTGTATGGTAGTTACCTAACAGAGTTTGTCTGCACTCTGTTAGGTCAAGAGGTTATATTGTGAATGTTGCCTTGGTTTTATTTTTTTCCATGATTTTGATGCCAAACTTATTGGTAAATGGTAAAAGATTTTTATTGCTGGTATCAACCATTGTATTGGTGGGATTTTTATATTATTATCATATCTTTTTGATATATAATAAAAATGCTTTAATTGTTGGTGTTGCTAAGGTAATGATGGGCTTTGCTATGGCTGTTTTTGGTGGTTACCTTTATTATGTTTTAGAAAAAAGATAGTTTGGACATTGCTTTTGCAGAAACAACTGTTTATCAAGCCATACCAAGTAATACACCAAGCGTAGAGTTATCTACCCAATTTAATGAAGCAACCGACCTATCTTTTGCTTTTGAGGATGCTCAAAACTTACAAGCTGTTGCTATGACTGATAGTCAGATGCAGGAGACGGAAGGGGCGGTTGCTCCATTGGTGGCAATAGGGGTGATTCATGGTGGGCGTTTTATAGCACAAAGATGGGTAACGCAGAGAGTTGCTGGTGCTGCTCTATCAAAAGGTGCGAATATCTACGCGAGAAACTCTCAACAAGCCAAAGCAATTGCAAATCAAGCATGGGGACGGCAAGATATTATTCGGCATGGAAAAAAGGAGTTGCACTCTAATTATTCGCATTACCAGCATACAAACCAAAAATACAGAGGTCATGCTTTTTATGGAAAACGACATAGATAAATTAAGATAAAGAAGATGTTTTTTGAAATTGCCTGTGCAAGGTCTAATAATAAACATTGCCTTTTAAGGGAGGCAAGATTTTTTTTACAATGTGAAAAAAATAATCATCTTTATTATAGAAAAACGGTCAATAATGAAGATGGTATAATACAGAAATGTTTTGTTATTGAAGACATGATTGTTACGCACTCATCGAATCCAAAACTTTTTAACAACTGCATAAAAATGGACTTAAGAAATAAATGTATTTATCCATCGATGTTTTTGTTATCAAACAGTATTATCAATATATTAAAAAAATTACAAGAAGATAAAACTTTTTTATCTTTTTCTTACTCTGAAGATTTTGCAAATATGCAAACTCATAAAATAGGAATGATAAATGAAAAAGCTATTTTTGTAGAGTTCAATAATTTATATATCGTTTGCGAATGAGCAAACTGGATGTCAACTTTGATATTGTAATCCGCCTAAATCATCAGCGACTGTGCAGCTTTGAGCGATAAGTTGATTCACCAAGAAATGATTGATATCATGGATTGGTTTAAAAGTACAAGCGTAGTATCAAACCTTTTGACAAAGCAAAAAAATTACTAATATCATGCAAGTCAGTACAACTGTACTTTAACAAGCCTTGCTGACGGCTAGGAATTGTATTTAAGGAAAAATATTGTAAAAAAATTGTCAATCTTAGCACTTAGTGCTACCGTAGCCATCGCCCCTGCTTTTGCAGAAACAACTGTTTATCAAACCATAACAAGCACCACACCAAGTGTAGAATTATCTACTCAACCAACCCAAACAACCGACCTATCTTTTGCTTTTGAGGATATCCAAAACCTGCAAACAGTTGTTATGACTGATAGTCAGATGCAGGAGACGGAGGGGGCTTGGGCTGCTAATGCTTTTGGTGGCATAATGGGTGGTATCGGTGGTCATTATGGCTATGTGGCGAGTTATGTTGCGAGCGGAACTTATAATAAAAGAGCACACCTTGCCGCCGTTGGTACTGGTGCCGCTATGGGTGCAATTAACCCTATTAGGGGTGCATCTACCATGCTAAATGGTATGCGTGCCACCGCTATGGGTACAGTTTCTGGTGCTATCAATGGTTACGCAAGTGCGACTGGTAAAAATATCAATATTCGTTAACTTTTCACAATGGGTAAAAAAGCATTGTCAGGTCTATTGACAATGCTTTGTGAGTTTATTATGTTACTAGTATATGTTATAGCGACATTAGGGTTGTTTATAGGATGGATGAAAAACATCTCTATTGTTGCAACTAGACCTTGGCTTGAAAGATTTTTTTTGTTAATATCAATGATGGTGTTGACTTGGTGTTCTCTGAGAGTTGTAAACCAAACAAATCGCCTTAGTGATAATTTGGCTTATATTTATTTGGCTTATTATTTTGGATATTTATTGTTGCTTAGCGTGGTTTTTTGCAATTTAGCGAATTTCTTATCAAAAAAATTTAAATGATATTTGTTGGATGTGCTTATTAAAGGTTTTTTAATATTTTGCTTGTTCAAAACTTTTATTTTCTTGCATCGACTACCTCTAATCGCCCAATTTTAACAAATAAACCAAATAAAAAATTATTAAAAACACTTGATAGCTAAAATTGTATCTGCTAGTATCATACACAGTAACCAACACCAAGATGGCATGGCTTGCTGCGGTTATTGACTATCGGTATTAAACTGGGGTTTTTATAATGTTGATAAAAGGAAAATTCTATGAAAAAACTATCAATCCTAGCACTTACTGCCACTATCGCCACCGCCCCTGCTTTTGCAGAAACAACTGTTTATCAAACCATACCAAGTACTGCCCCAAGTGTAGAATTATCTACCCAAACCACTGATTTGTCTTTTGCTTTTGATGATGTAGAAAATCTGCAAACAAAAGAGATGACCACCACCGAAATGCAAGAGACGGAAGGGGCGGTTGCTCCATTGGTGGCAATAGGGGTGATTCATGGTGGGCGTTTTATAGCACAAAGATGGGTAACGCAGAGAGTTGCTGTTCAAGTAGCTAGGAAAAGTGGGGATAAATTTATTCAGGCACATACAAGACAGCAGGCCAAACAGATCGCTCGTGCCGCTAGCAAAAATAATCCTAACGGTGTTCGTAAAGAATTCCACAACCCTAAACCATCCGCACCCACCCAGTATCACCATTTCCATCCATCAAAAACCAACGGAAATCATATTATTTATGGAAAGCCAAAGAGGTATTAATAAATGTCCTTTTGTTTTATGATACAGTCTAAAAGTGATGTGATGAAATATATAAAAGATTATTTTGCTACAAATTTTGATACAAAAAGAAGTTTTCATATAGGTTGTTATTGTTACACCATTAATAATAGTAATATGTATGTATTTTCTTACAGTTTTAGTAGCACTATGATAAAATCAGAAGCTGATAAGAGAAGTGTTAGTTTTTTCTTGTCAGATATTGCTGTCGATATATTTAAATCATTGATTGATAATAATATTGAATTTAACTTCTCTTTTATTGATTTAAGACACAAAGAAGATGAAGAAACGATTTTTAGAAATATTGTTAAAGACCTAGAAATAGAGTTTGAATTTAATAGTCCTTATTGTATAAAAGAAAGGCGATTATATCGCATAAGATAGTAATAAATATTTAAGGTGTGCTCATGATTATTAAAATCAAACCGCTTAATGGTCATGTTGTAGACACATCGTTTTTTGTAAATGGTCATTACTTGGCAAAAGACAAAAAAACAATGCTTTTGTTTGTGCTGCTACGGATTTGCTAAAACATGAATTAAAATCCATTTTTGGCGATGTGCTTAATTTGACTTGGCATAAAGCGATAAAAGAAATAAAAAAGGGTACTGCCTATTCTGAGTATACATTGAAGCAAGAAAGTGTGGCTTTGTTAAAAGATATCCATAGGTATTATGGAGCTTTTGAACTGACTTTTTTTGAAGAAAGTAAAAAGACACTAATTTATCAATCAAAAGAATTAAACATTAAGGATATTGATATGAATTATCCTATAAAGATGAATAGTGCAATTAGGATAGTTTGAGATGATATTATGAGATTGAAACTTTTATTGCTAACTTTAACCACCTTACCACTCATCGCCCACGCCGATCTACCCCTTACGGTTGATGACTTATTGGCGGATAAAAACCGCTTTAAATTGGATACCGAACTTAGCTATTTTAATCAACAAAAAACATCGGCGGTGGCACAAGGCTTTAACAGCGTAGACTTAGGTGGTGGACGAACCATTTATTTGCCTAATATTGGCGAGAGCAATACCAATACCGATAGCCTAATTGCATCTTTTGGAGTGCGTTATGGTGTGAGTGATAGACTAGAAATGGGTATTAAGGCTAACGGTGTCTATCGCAATGACCGTCATCAAAATGGTGCGGATTTATCAAAGTCAAGCGATACAAGCCTAAATGATGTGAGCCTAGCCACCCAATACCAAGTTATCAAAAACCATAAAACCTTGCCTGATAGCTTAATGTTTGGCGAATTATCGCTTTATGATAACACACAAGGGCTCAAAAATAAATTGGGCGGTTCGGCACTATTCGGTTTGAGTGTTGATACTGTCAATGATCCGATTGTGCTAAGTCTTACAGGTACTTACCAACATCAAACAAAGCGTGAATTACAAAATGGTGGTCATATTCATTTGGGCGACACAGCGATGCTAAACGGTACGGTAGGTTTTGCGGTCAATCCTGATATTACGCTGACAGGTGGTGTGAGTATTCGCCACAAATGGTCGGACAAAAACGACTTTGGCAACATAGAAAACAACCAAACACAAACCTCTTTAAATCTTGGTTTGGCTTATGCATTAAGTGCAAGAAGTAACTTGACTGCCAATGTTCGTACGCCAATTTCAGGAGCTAGCGGTAGTACGGTATCGGTTGGATTGACCACCAAGATTGGGGAGTTACCACCGCCTTTATCACAAAAATATCGCCAAGCTCAAAAACAAAATGCCAAATAAGACTTTAATGGCTAAGATTGTAATCGTAATGAAAAAAGCTCTTTTATTTATAGTTGCTTTTAGCATAAATTTGGCTTATGCAGATTGGCATACACCCAAAACACTTAGCACAAAGACCACTTACACCGATATTAAAAATAGCAAAGTTACCAAGCAAGATGTGGACTATTCTTGTGGTGCATCGTCATTATCCACCATTTTAACTTACTTTTACCAAAATCCCAAAACCGAAAGCGAGATTTTAGCTGACATGGCACTTGATGATGTCATGGCATCGTTTTTGGATTTGGCAAAGGTCAGTGAAAAATATGGTTTTACTGCTCGTGGCGTAATGATGGATTATGACACACTTGTCAAGCTTAAAATCCCTGCCATTGTTTATGTCAATCACAAACGAAGCGACCATTTTAGTGTGGTGCGTGCCATTGATGAGCACAATGTCTATTTGGCGGATAGTAGCTGGGGCAATCGCACCCTTACACGCCGTCAGTTTGAAAAGATGTGGCTTACCACCGACAAGCAAAGTAAGGGTAAGGTGTTGTTAATCTTACCCACCACCGACACCCAAAAAAATCTTGCCGATACCACTTTTACCGCCATTACCGATACCCAAAAACTACTCAAACAAACCCCTGCATTATTTTGGCGGTTTTTATGATCATCTTAATGGCTTAATGGCGTATGCCGGTAATGCCGACATCATTGGCTCTGTCTCTTCATAAGATGTTTGGTTCGTCTGCCAATTTGCTCAATAGAAACTTAGTTAAAATCTTGGTAAAATTTGCTATAATAACAGCCTTTTATTCTAAGATTTCATCATCAATCATGCGTCTAAAATCCCTAAAACTTGCTGGCTTTAAATCCTTTGCCAATCCCACCACTTTTACCTTTAAGCACGACATTACTGCCATCGTAGGCCCTAATGGTTGTGGTAAATCCAATGTGATTGATGCCATTCGCTGGGTACTCGGTGAAACTTCTGCCAAGCAGCTGCGTGGTGGAGCGATGAGTGATGTCATCTTTGCTGGTGTTGAGGGGCGAGCAGGGAAGTCGCTGGCAAGTGTGGAGCTGACTTTTGAACACACCCAAGATGAGACGAGTGGCATTCGACACGCTCTCAATCTTTATCAAGAGCTGACACTTCGTCGGCAGGTAACCAAAGATGGCAAATCGGATTACTACATCAATGGTCAAAAGGTGCGTCGTCGTGATGTGGTTGATGTTTTTTTAGGGACGGGTCTGGCTGCCAGAAGCTATGCGGTGATTGAGCAGGGCATGATAGGGCGTATTGTTGATAGTAGCCCCATGGAGCTGCGTGCATTCATTGAGGAGGGGGCGGGCGTGTCTCGCTATCAAGCTCGCCGTGATGAGACACAAAAAAAGCTTGATGAAGCCCGTGATAATTTAGAGCGACTGTCTGATTTGCAAGGTGAGCTAAAAAAACAGCAACGCACGCTATTGCGTCAAGCAGAGTCTGCTAAAAAATACCAAGAATTAACTACCGAACTTGATCAAATTAATAAAGAAGACTTGCTAAAACGCATTTTTGAAGCATGGCAGTATTTTGAAAATAAAAAACAAGAGCAGCAACTAAGTAATGAGACTCTGTCATCATTGGAGATGGTTGTCAATAAGGCAAAAGCAGAGCTTGATCGACTGTCTGCTAAGGTTGCTGAAAGTCAATGGCTCAAAGATGATGCTCGTGATAAATATCATGACGCACATATGGCAGAGCAGACGGCTCAGCATAATTTTTATACGATCAATCAAGAGCTTAGTCAAATTGATGAAAAAATAACTCGCTTAACCGCCATCAAGACCGAAGCGGCGAATGACATCAAGCATGCCACCGATGAATTGGAGCAAATCAATGAAGAGTTGGTAAGCATTAAGCCAAGTTTGTCAGATTTGGAAAAAAATCTGATTGCCAAAAAAGATGAATTGGTCATTGTGCAAGATCATTGGCAAAGCATGCGTGAAGAGTTAAGTGCTTTGCAAGCACAAAAAAACACCTTGGAAAACGCCCAAAAGCTTGCCGAGTCCCAAAAATCTCGCATACTCAGCAGCCGTGAAAAATGGATCAAAAAGCACAATGACTTGGTATTAAGCGTTCAATCGTTGAACATGGAGGATGGGGCGGATAGCGAGTCATTGAAGCGTCTTTCTGATGAAATTGACATGCTAAAATTGCGTCAAGAATCCCTAAGTGAGCATGATGATAAAGAGCAACTTGACAAGCTTGAAAGTATGGTGCGGTCTGCCCAACAAGAACACGCACAGCTAGAAAAACGCCATGCAGCACTGTCAAGTGAATATGATATTTTGCATAAAATGTTGCATTCAAAGCCTGTTGTGTGTGAGCAAGCGGAGAGTTATCAAGAAGTCGGCCTTTCATTGCCATACTTAAAAGATGTGGTTAAGCTAAGCCGCCAAGGTGAACGATTTGCAGGGGTGTTAGATGGTTTTTTAGGATTTTGGCTCAATGCACAGATTTCCCAAGATTTGGAGCTTAAAGCCACTTTGACATCGCCAAGTGTGAATGATAAGCACGCAGTACGCACCATTTTTAAGGTGGGTGGCGACCATGGTGCGAATGATGGCAGTTTATTGTCTTTTGGTGGGTTGTTTGAGACACCACGCTTGGCAATTTTTGATCATTGCTACTTGTTGGATGGCGATCTTAATGACGCCAACTTAAAACAGCTGCAACATTTGGCGTCTGAGGGTCGGCTAATTTTGACCAAGACAGGCTGGTTGGTCGGTGCTTTTGGGGTCATGCATACCAGCAGTTTTGGTGCAGATTCATCTGTGCTAAGCCAAAAAGCTGAACACAGTCAAAGACTGGCTGAGTTGGAAAATGAACTTGACGACATTGAAAAACTGCTTGATGACAGTGCCAGCACCCTCAAAGCCCATGTCACTCAGTTTGACAATCTCAAGATGATTCATGATGAGCGGACGGCTCAGATGAACGGATTGCTAAGTAGCTTGTATAAAGCACAGCAGGAGCATACCGCCTTGCAAGCGAAGATTCAGACCAAGGTCATACAGCAGGAGAATTTTATTAAAAATAAAGCGTTGCTAGATGAAGAAAAAGCAGAGATGAGTCGTGAATTAAAGTCATTAGATGATGAATTGACCAGCATCAATCAGCAACTCACTGAGCACTTGCCTCGCTTGCAGGCAGTCCAAAACGCTGTACTTGCCACCACCAAAAACATCGATGAGATGAGTTCGTTGGTTAAATCGCTTAATGATGACCATCAAGCATTGCAATTAAAACATGCCACACTCACTCAGTCCAAAACACACAGCCAAAGAATCCTTGAATCTGCCCAAAAAAAGGCTGAACAAGCAGACATTGACATACAAAAGACTCAAGATTCGATAGAGGTATTGACTGCAAAACTGCCCGTTCTTGAAACTGCTTTTAAGGAAGCAAAAGCTCAAAGTGCCATGCTAAAAATCACCAGTGAAGAACATGAGGCGGCCGCTAAGGCGTTGCAATTGATGCAAATCAAACTTCAAGAAAATCTTGATGAGGCACATACCAATTTTAATAATGCACAGACGCAGATCATGCAGATAGCAGCAGATAGGGCGGTGGGTGAGAGTCGATTGAATGATCTTGGTGAGGAGATGGTGCGTCTTGATGAAGCGTTCAACCTGCCTGCAACTTTGGCAGACTTTCGTGTGAAATCACCTAAATTTAAAGATAATGCCAAGCGGATTGATGAGATTCAGGCGGACATTGCCAAGCTGGGTGCGGTAAACTTGGCGGCAGCCAGTGAGCTTGCTGAACTAGAAGAGCGTGTGTCGCCAATGGACAGTCAGATCAACGACATCACTCAAAGCATGGAGAAATTAAAAGATGCCATTTGTGCTATTGATGAAAAGACGAAGTCGCTATTTTTAAACGCATTGACGGCAGTTAATCATGAATTAAATGCTTTATTTAGTAAGGTATTTGGGGGTGGGCAAGCAAGCCTAACCTTGCTTGATGATGACACTCTGTCTAAATCAGACAAATGGCGAGCAGGTCTTGTGCTTATGGCACAACCAAAAGGCAAAAAAAACTCACGACTTGCGGTACTCTCTGGTGGTGAGAAGACTTTGACGGCACTTAGCTTGATTTTTGCGATTTTCAAACAGCACCCAGCACCGTTTTGTGTGCTTGATGAGGTTGATGCACCTCTTGATGATGCCAATGTGGCACGATTTACCAGCTTGATTCATGAGTTGGCAGATGCTGTACAGTTTATTTTTATCAGTCATAACAAGCTTGCCATGCAGATTGCTGATGAGCTTAAAGGCATCACCATGCCGACTGCAGGCATTTCAAGTTTGGTGACGGTCAATCTCGAAGAGGCGGAAAAATATCTTGAAAGTTGATGTTTTTACTGCTCATTCATGATTTTAGATGGTCTGCAAACGCTGTACGCAATTTCATCAGCTTTGGCGGTATGGTGAAATTACAGTAACTTTGGGTGGGGTTTTTGGCATAAAAGTTTTGGTGATACTCTTCGGCAGGGTAGAAAGTCGGTGCGGGTGCTGATTGAGTAACGATGTCAATGCCTTGTGATTTAAGATGGTTGATTTTATTGGTGATGTGTTCAAGCTGGCTTTCTTGAGTGTAAAAAATCACAGAGGCATACTGAGAGCCTATGTCGTTACCTTGTCGATTTAAAGTGGTGGGATCGTGCGTGGCAAAGAAAATGTCCAAAATGACGGACAATCCAATCTCTCGTTCGTCAAATACAACTTTAACAACTTCCACATGCCCTGTATCACCCATGCAGACACTCTCATAGTTGGCGGTGTCAGCCAGACCGCCTGCATAGCCTGATATGACCGAATGCACGCCTTTGATGCTCGTAAAAACACTCTGGGTACACCAAAAGCAACCACCACCTAAAATGATTGACTGCATAAATCCTCCAAAAACTTTGCGATAAAATGCTATAATAACAAAATTGTAGACAAATCAAAACACCCATCATCAAACATGCACGATACCTTATTTACCACACCGCTTGACAAATCTGCTCGCTTTTCTTTTGATGAAGAAGTGGTTGCTTGTTTTCCAGATATGATTCGCCGCAGCGTGCCGGGCTATGGGCAGATGTTGGCAATGTTACCGATTTTGGCTCGTCGCCATTGTATGCACCGCCAGCTGGAAAATGGTCAAAAATTTAGTCGCATTTATGATTTGGGCTGTTCTTTGGGGGCGGTTAGTTTTGCTTTGGCGGATCATTTTATGCCTACGGAGTTAAAAATCAGTGCGGTGGACATTTCAGCCCCCATGATTGATGAAGCTCAAATGGTTTTGGGAGAGCATTACCCTGATCATCACATTGAGTTCATCTTAGGTGATGTGTGTGAAATGCAGTTAAAAGAATGTGATATGATTGTCCTAAATTTAACCTTGCAATTTTTACCATCCAATAAACGCCTAGATTTGCTAAAAAAATGCCATGCTGCTTTGGCGGATGGAGGGATTTTAATTCTGACCGAAAAAACACACAACCTTGATGAACAGCATGACGCATGGCTTGTGGAGCGTTATTATGATTTTAAGCGTGCCAATGGCTATTCTGAGTTGGAAATCAGCGGTAAAAGAAACGCCCTTGAAAATGTGCTGATTACTGATACTGAGCAGGCACACTTTGAGCGGTTGCATCAGTCGGGATTTGAACGCAGTTTGACTTGGTTTAAGTTTTTGAATTTTTTATCCATTGTGGCGTTCAAATGATGTATGAAAAACACGCTGTTGCCTCAATAGCATTGGAGGTGATGAGCTTGTACCTCAAACCCAATCATTTTGTTAATTTGAATCAAAATAATGAACAATACCATATTTAATGCCGAACAGGCTTTATATCTATATTTGATACAGCTGAGTAAATATCACCCAAGAGCGGATCAATGGCTTGCGTCTTTGCCGAGTTGGCTTTCTGCCATTAAAGATAAACGCCGTTACGCACATGCTCCATCTTATGCTGCTACCATAGATCGCCTGCCTGATGTTACCGCCATGCAAATTGAGTTGCGTGATAAGGTGGAGGCGATGCTTGATTGGGAGTTGGCAGACTTTAAAAAAACCCACAATCTATTGGCAAATCTAAAGCCGTGGCGTAAAGGCCCATTTTATTTGTCTTCAGGCAGTACGGACAGAAGCATTCATATTGATACTGAATGGCGAAGCGATTTTAAATGGGAGCGAGTACGCAAGCATTTGGATTTATACAAAAAACGCATTTTGGATGTGGGTGGTGGTTCGGGCTACCATGGATTTCGCATGCTGGGTGACGGTGCAAAATCGGTCATTGTCATTGATCCGTCCTGTTTGTTTTATCATCAGTTTATGGCAATTAAGCATTTTATGGGCGTGTCTTTACCCATTCATTATATTCCTGTGGCATTGGAAGAGTTGCCGCGGGATGCCGAACTGTTTGATGTGGTATTTAGCATGGGCGTGCTTTATCACCGCACTTCACCATTTGAACACTTGGATCAACTCAAAGGTCAGTTAAATCAAGGCGGTACTTTGGTATTAGAAACGCTCATCGTTGATGGTGATGAACAGACCGTACTTGTACCAGAGAGCAGATATGCTCAGATGAATAATGTGTATTTTTTGCCAAGTATTGCCGCTTTGACCAAATGGTTGGTAAAAGTCGGATTTAAAGATGTGCGTTGTGTGGATGTTGATGTAACAAGCACTGATGAACAACGAGCAACAGCATGGATGGATTATCACTCACTGGTGGACTTTTTAGACCCAAATGATGACAACAAAACCTTAGAAGGCTATCCACGGCCAAAGCGTGCGGTGATGTTGGCCACCAAATAAGATGCTTGGCAGATATTGATTTTGAATCTGGTGAGCGTCTGCATGTTTTATGTTCAATCAGATTGTTGGCATGGATTTGTTGATGCTGGTACTTAAAAATTACTCACCAAGTGCGTAGTTTAGATAGAGTTTTTAATGAAATTGGTCACATGACGCATCAGATGAACCACTTGCTGAGTACCCATTCAATCATCAGTTTGGCAAGAAAGCCAAAAAACCCCATCCCCAGTGCCACAAAAATCCAAAAAGTTCCTTGTTTGCCAGCTTTGGATTTTTTGGCGATGTCCCACATGATAAAGAATAAAAAAGCAATAAAAATCGGCAGTAGGACATACAGACCTGCGGCGGTGATTGTCTCTTCAGAGATGGCAAATTTCATGACAGGTTCTCTTTTTGAATGATTGTATCAGCAAATTATAACATAGTTTTAGCCATCCATTATTCAATGGTGAATAAAAACACCAGCTTGCACCATATTTTTTCCACAGTGTGGCAAAAACTTGATACAATAGACATTTGACCTAAATTTTGG
This sequence comes from Moraxella oculi, assembly GCF_023336735.1. Classification (GTDB taxonomy): domain Bacteria; phylum Pseudomonadota; class Gammaproteobacteria; order Pseudomonadales; family Moraxellaceae; genus Moraxella; species Moraxella oculi. The sequence goes on from NZ_JAMBAQ010000002.1 coordinate 204,330, forward strand.
AATATTCTTTTGATATTTTGAGTAGTATTAACATGGCAAGCAAAAAAAAATCATCTGCTGTTTATAAAGATGCCCGAGATAAGCAACATGCTGGATTGCTAAGCTTGTTATGGATGATTTTGGCAGTCGTGGTGGTGATGGTCTTGCTTGTGATGCTGTACTTTTCTCCCATGGCAGAGAGCTATCGCAATAGTACGAAGATTGTGATTGCGGAAGAAGAGCCAGTCAAGCCGATTGCTCAGACGAATACCATGCCATCACCTGGCTTTGATTTTTATGAGGTGTTGCCCAAGCAGGATTTTCGCAGTGTGCCTGAAGGGGTGAGTGTGCAAGAGACAGTCAATACAACCGCCAAAATGTTAGATGCTGATGCGGTGGTGTATTCAGATCTGCCTGATGAAACATGGCGGCATGAGAAAAGCGGTGTTGGTGATGCACAATCCGACAAGACCGATGCAAAAAATACCATCACTTATATTCTACAAATCAAGAGTTTTGCAGATGCCAAAGAGGCTGATGAGAAGCGTGCGGAGGTGATGTGGGCAGGCGTGGACGCAACTGTCGTTCGTCGCATGGACGCAAAGACGGGCGATGTTTCTTATCAAGTGATATCAATGCCAATGATCAGTCGTAGTGAAGCGAGCGAAGCTTTGTTTAGACTGAGAAATAACGGTATTGATGCAATGATGGTGGAGCAGCACCACAGGTAGATTCATCATGATGAATGAAATGACATCATAAAGACAATAAACCCCAGTTACGCAACTGGGGTTTTTTCTGATGATTGCATGAATCACACACGAGATAGGTATTCACCAGTACGAGTGTCAACCTTGACTATCTCATCTTGCTGTACAAATAAAGGCACACGAACGACAGCACCAGTTTCTAGGCGAGCAGGCTTACCGCCACCACCAGAAGTATCACCGCGTACGCCTGGATCTGTCTCAACAATTTGTAGCTCAACAAAATTTGGTGGGGTAACGCTAAGTGGAGCACCGTTGAATAGTGTGATGGTGCAAAGTGCGTTTGAGTTTTCTTTTAGCCACTGTGCTGCATCGCCCATGGCGTTTTTGTCTGCTTGCATCTGCTCAAAGGTTTCTGGGTGCATGAAGTGCCAAAACTCACCATCATTATATAGATAGTTCATCTCTGTGTCCAAGACATCAGCACCTTCTAAACTATCGCCTGATTTGAAAGTCTGCTCTAACACTTTACCAGTTCTTAGATTGCGAAGTTTTACACGGTTAAAGGCTTGCCCTTTGCCTGGTTTTACATATTCGTTTTCTAAGATGGTGCATGGATTGCCGTCAAGCATGACTTTCAAGCCAGCTTTAAAATCATTGGTAGAAAAACTTGCCATGATGATTACCTTTAAAAAATAAAATAAATTTGAGTAGAAATTGCGTTATAATAATGCCATTTCTCGTAATGTATTTAACAGCACATTATAGCCAGTTTTACCAAATATTGTCAAAAAATAATGCATAATCCTTCAAAAATTTCCACCAAAATATCATTACAAGCACCATCTGGTGATTCTTGGCAAGAAGAGCTGGCTGATGGTCTGTCTGATGTGCGTCAGCTGTGTGAGTATTTAGGGCTTGATTTGTCTCCTCATCATGAGCCAAAGAGTTTTAAACTTAAGGTGCCTAAAGCATTTGCTGATAAAATGAAAAAAGGCGATGTAAATGATCCGCTTTTATTGCAGGTGCTGCCAGACATTCAAGAGACGATGGTAACGGCAGGGTACACACACGACCCTTTGATAGAAAATGCACAAAACCCCATCAAAGGCTTACTTCATAAATACAAAAATAGAGTACTCATCACAACCACAGGGGCTTGTGCGGTTCATTGTCGTTATTGCTTTCGCCAACACTTTGATTATCAGTCTAACATGCCAAACACCCAGCAAATTGCCAAAATCGCTGAGTATGTTGCCAGTCATACAGAAGTGGATGAAGTGATTTTAAGCGGTGGCGATCCGCTTAGTTTGAGTCATAGAAGGCTTAGTATGTGGTTTGATGCCATCAGTGCAATGTCTAACATTAAGACCGTTCGTATTCATACACGATTACCCGTGGTTTTACCAAATAGAGTTGATGATCAGCTGATCCAACTGCTTAGTAACTGTCCAAAGAACATCATCATGGTGCTACACATCAATCATGCCAATGAGATTGATGAGCATCTAAGGCATAAATGCCAACAACTAAGACGGATTGGCGTTACTTTATTGAATCAAACCGTACTGCTAAAGACCATTAACGACGATGTTGACACGCTTTGCCAGTTGAGTCGTGCGTTATTCACAGCAGGAATACTGCCTTATTATTTGCATGTTTTAGATAAGGTGCAAGGGGCGGCACATTTTGACTTGCCAATCGCTCGTGCCATACAGATTTACTGGGGAATGCTTGAAAACTTATCAGGCTATCTTGTGCCAAAACTTGTTCAAGAGCTGCCAAATCAGCCCTATAAGACACCAGTCAACCTGTACCAATAAAAAATATACAAAAAAATAAGAAAAAAGCTTGCAAAATGTGAAAAATTTGCTAAAATACACTCACTTTTTAGGCGTATAGCTCAGTTGGTTAGAGCACCACCTTGACATGGTGGGGGTCGATGGTTCGAGTCCGTTTACGCCTACCACATTCAAACCCCTTGAAATGATTATGTTTCAAGGGGTTTTGCTTTGCGTACTCAGCTTTCTTACAAAATAAATCCATTCATTTTGGGCAAAAAATGCGTAAAATTCGTAAAAATTTACGCCAAGTTTTACGCCAAAATGATAAACTATGCACCACACATTTTGTAACATTTGGAATCATCATGAGTTATGAGCGTACGATTGCCCAAGAGATGACCGTGATAGGCGTGGGACTTCATAGTGGCAAGTCAGTTACCTTGACGCTGACACCTGCTGAAGTGGGTATGGGTATCATCTTTGAACGAACTGATTTGAACAATGCTCGCATTGCCATGCGTGCCAATTTGGTACAAGATACGATGATGTCGTCTAATTTGGTGCAAAATGATGTTCGTGTGGGTACGGTTGAACATCTGTTATCAGCGGTGGCGGCATGCGGCTTGGACAACTTAATCATTAAAGTTGATGCTCCTGAAATGCCCATCATGGACGGTTCGGCGGCACCATTCATGGCACTCATCAGCCAAGCAGGGATTAAAGAACAAAACGCACCCAAGAAGTTTTTGAAAATCATTAAGCCGATATGCGTGAATGATGGTGATAAGTGGGCGCGGCTTGAGCCTTATGAACAAGGATTTTTGATGGATTTTGAGATAGACTTTGCTCACGATGCCATCAAAGCAACCGAGCAGAAGATGACATTAGACTTTAATACGGTCAATTTTTATCACCAAGTAAGTGCGGCGCGTACTTTTGGTTTTTTAAAGGATTTGGAATATTTGCGTACGCATGGTTTGGCACTGGGTGGTAGTTTGGATAATGCAGTGGTGCTTGACGATGATGCCATCTTAAATGAAAGCGGTCTGCGTTATCCCAACGAATTTGTCCGCCATAAAGTGTTGGATGCGGTGGGCGACTTGTTTGTGATTGGGCATGCAATCTTGGGGCATTTTTCAGCATATAAATCAGGTCATGCACTCAATAATATGCTTATTCGTGCGGTGCTTGATGATGATTCTAGCCATGAAATTGTAACTTTTTGTAAAAAAGAGGATGTTCCAATAGAGTATTCTTTGCCAAAGATTTGAACAGGTCTTGCTTTTGAACGCAGGAGGCTTGTGTGATACTGCAAAGTCTTGGCAAACGAGGCGTAACCTTTAAAATTTGTACGGTACTCATGGCTGATTTGGAGAAAAAGATAATAAAACTTATTTGCAATCAGTGCGAATGGGTTTTGCCTTTTTATCTAAAGTCTTTTATTTGTGTGGTATTAGCAGGGCGGAGGTTGATTGAATTGGGTCATTATTTTTTGACTGATGAAATGATCGGATGTGATGGTTGTTGTAGATCATGATTCAAGGCCGTGCTTTTTTTAGTTACAAAACTTTACAATAATTACCAAAAGTCAATGAAATCATCACGGCTTAATAATGTGAACAATTATTCACTTACTCATCATTGACTAAGGCTAACAATGCCTGTTTTAGTCTTTCATGGGTGATGACAGTTGTGGCGGTTTGGGTTATAATCTGCTTTGTGTTTTCGCTTAAGGTTCTTTTGGGACTGGTTTGGCGATGTTCTGATTGTGTAGGTTTTGGACTGACGATGATGTCTAAAACTTGCAAATGACGAAATTGTTCATCTTGATTTCGTAGTGATTGTAAGCAACTGGCTGATAAATAACGCAAATGATTGGCGGCTGTGGCTGATGATAGTGATATCGTCAAGCGTTGTTGATCTATGTGGGCGACTTGACAATCGGTGAGCATCTCAGCGGGCAGTAGTGGTTTTAGAGCTTGCTGTAATAAATTGGTGCAGGATTTTAAGTGTGCGATGCGTTGTGTTAGATGACTAGGAAGTGTTGCACCAGCTGCTGCCTGCTTTTCTAGCGTGCTTGCCAAATGATTGGGTGCGTGATGTTTTAGGTGCAAATCGTCTACGAAATTGATTTTTTTTGAATCAGACATGGCTTACCTTTATCTTAAAAAGAGTTGTGGACATGGTGTCCAGTAGAGCAAGTTTATCAGCCTTATGAACGGATTGCCAGCAAAATCGCATATTTGCGATGGGCATTGAAGATGTTTCGTTGCTTATCATAACCATTTGTTTTGGTGGTTCTTGGCGTGCTTGGATGTATGCCGCTGATGACTGAGCTTTCAATCAAAACCCAATATACAATACAGAGCATCAAAACCAGACGGCAGAGTGGTTTTGATGATTTGAGGAATATCTATGAAAAGAGTGTTTTGGCTGATGTCAGTCGTTGGGCTGACTTTGGGACAATCTGGCATCGCTTATGCAAGCGTGCAATCAAATCAAGAGGGTGTCGTTGTTCATGATGGACTGACTCATGATAACATTGATGATGCCATCAACCGCTTGATTGCTAGGTCGCAAAATACCACCACAATCACATCACGCTTACAACAAGACCCCTTATCATCTGGCTTGACTACTCAAAGCAGTTATAGCAGTAACTATCAGTCTCCGTCCATCGTCGCACAACTTACCAAAGACAGTGCGCCAAGTATTGCTGCCGCTGCGGCATCTCGTGCGGCTCGTAGCAAAAGCATTGGTCGCTGTGCCTTATATGTACGCAAAGCATTACAGTCGGCAGGCTATGATTTTACGCCCAATGCTTCTGCATATCAATATGCACACGGCACTTTGGCAGGTGCAGGCTTCACCAAAATCAGCAATGATAACTACGAGCCACAAGTTGGTGATGTTGTGGTATTTAACCGTACCGCCAAGAATCCACATGGTCACATTCAAATTTACGACGGTAAGCAATGGATATCGGATTTTCGCCAACAAAAATTCAGTCCATACAGCCAGCATAATGGCTATACCGTATGGCGAGATACACGCTATTTAGATGCAAGTGCGAATACGGGCATCATGTTGGCGATGAACGAACAGTAATCCATGCTTCTTGATTAATAACCATCAAACCATGGATTTTAGTTGTAAAATCTATGATTTGATGGGGTTTCTGACCAAGCTTTTTTTGAAGTTGCTATTCAAACTTTTAAAAAAAGGCTTGGATTTTTTTGTATCATTTTGACCATCTTAATCAGCATGATATTTTGCCATTCTTGCTTTTCATGGATGATGGATGGCTGCTGAGGTATTAAGATTTTTTTATGCTTATTTCAATAATCTTGAATGTATTATTGAACCGAATAACTTTGCCATATCAAGCAGAATCTGCTGGGATATTTGAATTGAATGAGTGGCATGAGTTACACAGCCAGCCAATGTGATTTGGCATGGAAATCAGGTGGGCTGGCGTGATTGATGGCATAAAATATCGGTGTATTTTCTTGATATAAAATCACACAAGGGTTGATTTTGGTGATTTTTTGATTCTTTTGGGCAAAATCTATTGCCAGATGATAAATGTGGTGTGTTTTTAATATGCTAGAATGGTGAATGGTGATGTTTCCGTCTGCGTGCATGGGAGGCATGACATGAGGCATGCGGTAATCATGAAAATCATACATATTATAATGATATTGTTCTTGATGCGGACTGACATTCATCTCAATATAGCCCAATCCACTCTCGAATTCAAAAAAACACTCAATGCAATTACTTTCCCACAGGTAATCTTGGCGTATGCCACCTTTTGGTGTGGTCATATCGGGTAAGTCTAGCCATGAAGTGCGTTCAATAAGATAGCTTAAACACGCCAGTCTGTCTTTATTGCTGAATGCGACTTGAATTTTCGGTGCGTTCACAGCACTGGCCATCAGTTCATGAGTGTGAATTGTGGGCGATGTCTCACCATGAAAAACCGCCTGATGAATGGCACTGATACTTGACATTTTTATTTAGTAGCCAAAGCGAATGAGATTGGATAGCTTGGTATTTGGCTCAGGGTTTTTGCGAAGTAGTAGCACCATGCGTCCGATGTGATGAATGACATCGCTGTCGGTTGCTTGTGCGATGGCTTGAGCACATGCTTTTCTTTCATCAGCACTGCCTGCTGGAATTTTGATTTTGATGAGTTCATGATCATGCAGTGCTCGCCCAACCTCTTCAATCAAGGTGGGTGTCAGACCGCTGCCGCCGACGATGACCACAGGATTGAGACGATGACCAATGCCACGAAGTTCTTTAAGGTCTTGCGTTTTTAGCTTTTTATTGCTCATAATTCATTCCAAGGTAAAAAATTTGCTAAATTTGGCACATTATAGCAGAAATTATCCCAAATAAGGCGATAAAAATGGTAAACTAGTCGGCTATTGATTTTAGGTTTTTATCATTAGGCGGTGGTTAATATCTAATGGCAACTCGCATTACTAATAAAAAATTTTCAAAATCCAGCCGTGCTTGGATGAAAGAACATATTGATGATTTTTATGTACAAAAAGCCAAAAAAGAAGGTTATCGTGCGCGTGCAGCTTATAAACTGCTAGAAATCAATGAAAAAACAGGTCTTATAAAAAAAGGCATGACAGTCGTGGATTTGGGCTCCGCTCCTGGCAGTTGGTCTCAGGTGGCAGGGCAATTGGTGGGTGATGAGGGTGTGTTGATTGCATCGGATATTTTGCCGATGGATGCACTGGAAAATGTTACTTTTATCCAAGGAGATTTTCGTGAGCAAGAAGTATTTGATAAAATAATGGCTCAGGTAGGTGGTCGTCATGTTGATGTGGTTTTGTCTGACATGGCACCCAACACCTCTGGCATGTCTGCGGTAGATATGCCTCGCATGATGTACTTGTGTGAGTTGGCGGTGGATTTTGCATTATCTGTTTTGCCAGTAGGCGGTGCACTTATCATGAAAGTATTCCAAGGTGAGGGTTCGCCAGAGCTTCGTGCACAAATGCAAAAGCAGTTTAGTAAAATCAAAAGCATCAAGCCTGCTGCATCTCGACCACGCTCAAAGGAGATGTTTTGGGTAGCAATCAAATGATGCTCGCTTAGTGATTCATGGCTTGACTTTTTTAAAAAAGTCCACATATTAACCCAAACTGCACGCAGATGTAATAAATACCCCAGCAAACGCTTAAAATAGGACAAATTAGTGAACAACATGGTAAAAAATACCTTATTGTGGTTAGTGATTATTGGCGTGGTGGTTGCCATTTATGGCAATCTTGATCGTGCCAATAAAGATGTAGACCAGCTGAATTACTCGTCCTTTGTGACCGCTGTATCACAAGGTGAGATTAAGGATGTTAAAATTGATGGCGAAGAGATTTCTGGCACCAAAGTTAATGGCTCACATTTTGAGACGGTGCGTCCTGCCATTAATGATGATGGGCTGATGCCACTGCTCCGTGAGCATGATGTTGAGATTCAAGGCACAGTGCCTGAACGCCAAGGCATCGGCTCGCAGTTACTGATTGCGGCTTTCCCTATTTTACTCATGATTGGCTTGTTTTGGTTATTCATGCGTGGCATGAGTGGTGGTAGTTCTGGTGGCGGTATTGGTGGTCGCAATCCGATGGGTTTTGGCAAGTCCAAAGCTAAAATGCTGACCGAAGACCAAATTAAAGTAACCTTTGCTGATGTTGCTGGCTGTGAAGAATCCAAGCAGGAAGTTGTTGAGATTGTTGATTTTTTAAAAGACCCAGAAAAATTTACCAAACTAGGTGCAACCATTCCACGAGGTGTGTTAATGGTGGGTCCGCCTGGTACGGGTAAAACTTTGTTAGCAAAAGCAATCGCAGGAGAAGCAAAAGTACCATTTTTTAGCATCTCTGGATCTGATTTTGTTGAAATGTTTGTCGGTGTGGGTGCAAGCCGTGTTCGGGACATGTTTGAGCAAGCCAAGAAAAATGCACCCTGTATCATCTTTATTGATGAGATTGATGCTGTGGGCCGTCACCGTGGCTCTGGCATGGGCGGTGGGCATGATGAAAGAGAGCAGACCCTAAACCAGCTGTTGGTTGAGATGGATGGTTTTGAGGGTAATGATGGTGTGATTGTCATTGCTGCAACCAACCGTGTTGATGTGCTGGATAAAGCACTGCTTCGACCGGGTCGCTTTGACCGTCAAGTATCAGTTGGTTTGCCAGACATCAAAGGGCGTGAGCAAATCTTGAATGTGCATTTAAAAAAATTGCCCCAAACCATTGGTGTTGATGTCAATGCGTTGGCTCGTGGTACGCCAGGGTTTAGTGGTGCTCAGCTTGCCAACCTTGTTAATGAAGCGGCGCTTTTTGCTGCTCGTAGGAACAAGTCTCATGTTGACATGAACGATTTTGAAGATGCCAAAGATAAGCTTTATATGGGCCCTGAGCGTAAATCAATGGTGTTAAAAGAAGATGAGCGCCGTGCAACTGCCTATCATGAAGCAGGTCATGCATTGGTGGCACACCTGTTGCCAAAAACCGACCCCGTACACAAGGTAACCATCATGCCTCGTGGCTGGGCTTTGGGTGTGACATGGCAGCTACCAGAGCAGGATGCGGTCAGTAATTATAAAGATAAGATGCTCAATGAGCTTTCCATATTGTTTGGTGGTCGTATTGCTGAAGAGATTTTTGTGAATCGCCAATCTACTGGGGCAAGCAATGATTTTGAGAGAGCCACTAAGATGGCTCGTGCGATGGTTGCTAAGTATGGCATGAGTGATAACTTGGGCATCATGGTCTATGAGCCAGAAGAACATGGTGGATATATTGGTGGTTCGACTCGCACCATCTCTGAGGCAACTCAACAGAAAGTTGATGATGAGATTCGCCGTATTTTAGAAGAGCAATATGAAGTGGCATATCGATTGATTGATGACAATCATGACAAAATGCATGCCATGGTCGATGCTTTGATGAAATGGGAGACGATTGATCGTGAGCAATTTTTGCAAATCATGAGCGGTGAGATGCCTCGTGAGCCAAAGGAGTACCAGCATGAGGTGCCAAGTATCGCACCAGAGACCCCTTTTGATGAGTTGCCACCACCAATACCAAGTGCTTGACAAGTACTGTTAGAAAAATATCGCTTTTCAAATCTTACCCCAAAGGTCAATCTCAACCTTTGGGGTGTTTTCATGGAAAGGCACAATGCAGAGGCATCTTGGTAAAAAGATGCAAATTCAATCATGACAAGCATTACCAATCTTGATGGCTATCTCATCAATGCTTTTAAAAGTGATGAGGTCGACATTTGTGATGATAGAAAAATACAAGCCCACTACGAGAATCCACTAAGAATTCAAGGCTTGGCCACATTCAGGGCAAAAGCTGGAATGAAATCTAAAGGCTTGTCTTTACTTAAAGGACAAAATGCCAACCGCCCCAGAGAATGCCTCTTGATGACGATAATGCTTATAGCAAAAGGAGTAACGATCAGGATTTTATTGACACTCATTTTTCTGCTTTTCCCTAACATTTTGACATGTGTAGCCATCATATATTGTATTGGTAATGGTATCATTTGTACAACTGATCAATAATGACCAAGGTTTGTGGAGTTCTTACCATTCTTTCAGTCGCCGCAGACAAACCGAAACCATCCACAACTCTACCAAAACCTTCATTTTCTATTTTCGATGCTACTCTAATGTCCTTCCTGTTTAGGGTGGTGGAAAGTGAATTAAGAAGCTTCTTAAGTCTAAAAAAGTAGATTGGATTTGTGAGGCTGGAAATGGCAATTTCATTGGAATGGCTCAACTGATGATAAGACTGCAAAAGGTGAAACAAGAGCTATTCAGATTGATGATGTTCCAAAGGAGTTAAAAAGGTAAAATGCGAAAAAATAGAGAATCAAGAAATTTATCTTGAAATAATTTCAAGTGCACATTGTAATAATATGGCTAATTTCATTTTGGTTATGACAATATAACAGTAAATACACCAATGATAAAGATTGTCAGTATGAATAGATTTGTTAACTTTTTAAATGAGTTAAAATTATATTTCAAATAGTGAAGCTCATCAAGAAGTTAAAAATGATCTCAAATACCCACTCTTCAATCGTGCTGTACAGACCATATCTTCTTTATTAAGGGCATCGATAGGGTTGATTTGGTTGTGCTAGCCAAACCAATTTGCTCAACTGACAGCTTTGATGTCAACTTGCTTTTAAAGACTCATCCCCAAGCTGACACCACTCACCCAATCTTTATTTGAAAAAGCCTTTAGGCTGGCTGATTGCTTTTGAGGTGAAGATGTCGTAATTAAAACTTAGGTAGGGGTTATTTGTATTTGGTGTATATTGTCCTTTAATACCAATGACAGCACCTGCTAGATGTTGTCCAAGTAATGGCTCATTTGGCTCTTGTCGTGGTTGGTGGTATAGCCTGCGTCCAGTCCTAGATAGATGGCATGGTTTGATTGGCTGTTTTGTGAGTTGTTTTGGTTGGTTGAGGTGCTTTGGTTGGCTGTTTGTGATTGATTTAGAAAGCTTGGATAAAAACTGATATCTTGTCTTGCTAAGATGCTATTATCCGCTGATAATGAACGCTTGCCATCAAAACCTCTGACGGTGTATCTGCCACCAATGACCATCTTTAAATCTGGTGTTAGACTGTCTGTGGCGTATTGGGCTTTAAGTGTTGTACTATGGACAATGGGCAATGGTTTGTTGTTGATGCTTGGGTTGTATTTACTGGTAAGACTTGCATTTAATTGATAAATCCCCACTCTTGCTGAGCCTTCATCAAACAGCTCTTCTGGTGAAAGTAAGGCATTAAAAGCCGCTGTACCATGCTTATAAGAAATATCGGTGTTTGGGCTATGATTAGCTTGTTTACCAAAACGGTCTCATGGCTAATGCCAAATAAATAACCTGCAGTTTTACGGGTTTGTACATCGATGGTGTTACCATCAATATCACTTCTTGGGATTTGACATAGCCACCAGCATACACATGGCTTTTACTACGAGCATCTCTGTGTGCCAGATGAGACAGCTTGGCGTTGTACCCACTGGATTTACCGCCATAGACATAATCTTGGGTGCTATCTGCCACGGTTTGATGATAGGTATGGCGATTGGCATTTAGTTGTAAGAGGCTGCTTTTAATAGGAATCACATAACCAATACCATAGTTTTTAGAGCCTTTACTCATATTAGATGGATAATCTTTATCCTCATTCAGCTGATTACCCAAATCCCGTCCAAAGCTTAAATAGAGCAAATCTTTGTAATTGGCTAGATTATCCACACTCAAAGTAGCTACGCCTTGATATTTGCCTGTAGATTTAGAACCTGAATCATCCACAGAAAGACTGCCACGAAGACGGCGGTGCTGGGTGTAATCAATTAAAATATCACTAAAGCTAATGCCAATCGCTTGTAACTCATCAGATGGTGCAATCTTAAAACTGGCATCACTACTTGGCACGCGTTTAAAATTCTCTAAGGCGGTATCTAAGATGGCAGGATAAGCCATATTTGTCCGTTTGACATAGATAGGTGCTTTACTATCCACTGTATTCACCACTACCTGAGCGATTTTACCAGGGATTAGGGTTAATCTTAACTTCCCATCCGCCAAATTCTGATCAGAGACCATAATACGACTGGTAATATAGCCTTTGTCAATCAAGCGATTTTGTACACGAGTGGCGATGGCATGAATATCAGCGACTGTCATACACTTGCCTAAGACACTGTGATTACCCATGATTTCAGGCATGAGTGCAAAGCCAAGCTTGTCTGCAAAGACAATATCACCTTGCGATAGTACGGAATAACCCCTCTTGTGAATATCAAAACAAATGGCGTTATCTGATGTTGGTTGTTCTTGAGTTTGAGTGATGGTGTTGGAGAGATCGGTTGCCCATATCTGCTACCACGCTTGGATTTGGCACCAACTGCTCTAGCAGTGCCTGATTACGAGCATCTTGGGTTTGATTAGGGTTTGGTTGGTTGCATTGCCAATTAAGGAATCATCCGCCGCTTGTGCGGTATTGATTTGTGATATTAATCCCAAGGCAACCCAAGTTGCTTGAATTAAAGGTTTTAAATAAAAGTGTGTCATAGGCTTTTAACCGTCATTTTAAAGTTGCCTGATTGTAACTTATGAATTTAGTGACTACAAAGGTGGGGGGTTATTTAGTTTTTATCATCATTTGATTTATATTAGAAAATTCAAGAATTGTTAGATATTGTTTTTTATATTTAGATACTTAGCAAATATCAATATTTTCACAAATCTTAAAAATGATAAATCATTTAATCATAAATGGCATCTTTAAAAAAATGGGGCTGTAGCAGATAAGCCCTAAATCCCACACCATTTTCTCAATATCTTAAGCTGATTAGATGGTGTGCTGTAGTTAAATCTAAACTCACATTCTTTGATAAAAAGATGGAAGTTTTTCTTGGGGGTGTCATTGTA
>NZ_JAMBAQ010000003.1 GCF_023336735.1 Moraxella oculi
AAACAGCTCAATGAGTTTGTTTTGTTTGTACTGACTTAGACGACTTTTTCTCATTGGGTTATTTTAACCTACATGGAGTTTTTAGTCATTATCTAGGACAGTTCCAAATTTTTTCTAGATAATGATAAAGATGGTATGATTTTAGGTGAAGAGTTTAGTTTAATGACCTTTGATGATTTTACAAAATGGTTATGATAAGGGCTTGTCACATCACCTGTTGCACCATACCATTGGGAGTATCAATAACGGAAATAATACCGTCAAATAACCTTGGATTTTTATCTATGGCATTTGCTTTTAAGTTTAGGTGTGTTAGGTAGAGTGGTTATGATTTGCTCAAAAAAGTATGAGATGCTTGTGTCAATCGATAGCCATTATAAAAACAAAACCAAATGGAGAAACTTTCATATCAGTCTGCTCATCTTTTTTTTGTATTTCTCATTCTGGTTATACTGACATATTTTAGATTTATGTTTTTATATAAAGTATTGTTTTTTTTTATAAAATTTTTATCGATGTTGCATTTTTTATAGGGGTCATGTCTTTTATAATCATATGAAAGAAAAAAGACATAAAACCGGTTTGTTTGATATGGATATTATCGAAGACTAAAGAACACTGAACAATAACTGTGAATTTCATCAAGCTCTACAAGAGTTATTGTTCGATTGGTATCTTGTTTGATTTGATGTTGTTCGCCAAGCTGTCTGACCCATTGATGGACTGCACCATAACTGATGTTAAGCAATCTGTCCATGGCACGAAAGCCTAAGTCTTCTAAGTACATATCAATGGCTTGTTTTTTAATGTCATTACTTTTTGGTTGCTTTACAGAAAAGTAATGATGACAATCTTTGTATTTGAGCGTTGTTTGCCACTGTCTTGTCTGGAGAAGTCGTCAACACCCCCCTTTTTTTTGCCCTGATTGCCTTACTCATCTGATAAAATCCCGTTGAGAGAACTTGGGCAACCATTAAGAAATGGCTTGGAAGTCATTTATCAAAGTTTGAGAGTATTGAGCAAGGGTTGGTAGGGTATTTTGGATGGTGTTTTTTTATTAGGCTGGATATTGTGAATATTTGTTTACTAAAATGCTTGCAATTTCATTGATTTTTTTATAGCATTATTGGCGGAAGTTAGTGAACTATTGTAGAGTAAATGATGATCAGTTTTGTAAAAAGACAGTATGTTCGCATTAAGACGGCGTTTGGTATGGGTTTGACCTTATTGGGTGGATATCTCACCGCTCGGCGTATTGGTGCATTTGATACACCGCCTAGAGATATTTTGCCTAAGTATATCCAAAGCTTTTGTCGTAAGATGGCTGGCACATTTGGCATCAAGGTGGTTGAGGTTGAACCTGTGCCAAAAACGCATGGGTTGTGGGCGTCAAATCATGTCAGTTGGCTTGACATTCCTGTGGTTGGTTCTGCTGCTCCTGTGTTCTTTTTATCAAAAGCAGAGATTGGTGAGTGGTTTATTTTTGGCAAGCTTGCCAAAGCTGGCGGCACACTATTTATTAAGCGTGGTTCGGGAGATGTGGGCAGTGTGTCTGATCAAATCGCTGACTTTTTGCGTGGTGGGTCGTCGGTGGTATTTTTCCCAGAGGCAACAACCACAGATGGTAAGCACATCAAAAAGATTTATGGCAAGCTATTACAAGCCAGTATTGATACGGGATTGCCCATTTGTCCCATCGTCATCGCCTATGTGGATAAAGAGGGTAGATTGTCTGATGCTGCTGCTTATTATGGCGAGCGTACGATGGCGGAGAGCATCAAGCGTGTCATGGACAGTGAGAGGATTACTGCTTATGTCTTACCACTTGATCCAATCTTTCCAAAAGAAAAAACCCAAAAAGAGCTGACCGCTGAATTGCAAGTGGCAATGGAGCAAGGGCTGGCGACATTGCATGACAAAGTGCTAAAACACTAAATATAAAAAATCGGATAATCAAATTATCCGATTTCATTTTTTTAAACGAATTTTAAGCTACTTTCACCTTTTGGTGTTACCTTAAAGATTTGTACCTTAAACAACACTTCTTGACCCGCCAAGGGGTGATTAAAATCTACTTTTACTTCATCATCACTCACTTCGCTAATCACACCCACGAGTGAATTTTTGCCTTTATCATTAAATTCCATCATCATGCCGACCACAGGGTTGGGTTCGGAGAGTGAGAATTTGGCACGAGCAAAGGTCTGCACATTTTCTTCATTCCATTCACCAAACGCTTGATTGGGCGGCAGGTGGGCGGTGCGAGTATCGCCTGCCTTTAGATTGATGAGTACTTGCTCAAAGCCTGCCAGTAGGCTTTCATCGCCAATGGTTAGACTGACAGGTTCGGCACGGTCAAAAGTGGAGTCAATCACAGTACCGTTTGGCAAGCTGACTTCAAAATACAGTTCCACATGGCTGCCATGTGTAATGCGAATCTCTTCGTTAGGTAGGATTGGGTTCATGTTTTGAGGTGTATTGGTAAAACTGGTCATAGTTTATCATAAGCTTGGTCGATACTCAATTCACATCAAGGTTGTGCAACAGTCGATCTCTTAAATGATCATGAAAGAAATACCCATGAAGGTAGCATTTGCTGCCACTTTTGATGGCAGGTTTTTATTTTTAAGTTTTGCATCAAGTGTTGGATTGATGAGATGCTAAAACTTTTTATCGATTGATATAAAGACTTGAATATTTTTGCTGTCATGAGCGAAATGATTGCTATCGACTCGTTCAAAGTGTAGATTTAAGCTGGGGTGGTATCCTTGATAATGTAAGTTTCGATGCCAAATGTTCTGCCTAATGTGATAAATCATTTCACTTCTTTTGATGTTAAAAATATCCACATCTTGGTAGCTGCGTTTTCCGATGCCAAACTGATGTGTTACGCTGATATTCCGCCATGTTTGATTAAAGCCAGCAAGTATCATACCTTGTTTATAGCTTTCACTATCATCTTGGGCATCATCTTTTGTCAGATGGATGTTGATGTGGTACTGTGGATTGCTATAATGACTTATGCCAAGCACCATTGCATGGCTTGTACCATCTAAAAAAGGGCGTGTCTTATGTTTCTTTTTTGCAAAGTCAATATTCAAGCTGCCTTGATACTCATTGCTCAAAGGCTGGGTGTATCTTAGTCGAGCACCTTTTGTGTCAGAATAAGCACTGCCGCCAAAATACCGCTTCTGCTGATAAATACTTAAATCCATTCGTTTATCAAGGCTTCTATAAGATAATACAGGAGAGGCTTCACCAATGATGTCATTATACTCTCGATTGTCCCAGTAGTATTTGCCATTGATAGATGTGTGTATGCCAAGACTCAGCTGATCTTGCAAATAGTGATTTTTTGAGAGCCTGATGGCATAGCCCATTCCGTGGGCTGACTGAGGTTTGGGTAGCTGCCAACTTTGGTGTTCGCTGTGCTGTGGAGCATTATTAACATTATCATCATCTAAATAACGCACAGAAAATTGAGTATTAAGCCGTGTGAGTTGTGTAAATTGCTTCTCGATGCTAGCGAGTATGTTTGCAGGTAGAGTGCCGTCTTGCTTGGCGATATCAAGTTGCTTTTGAGCAACATGTACTTGATGATTGGCAAGAAGTGCTAAAATTAGCCGAACTCGTATGGGTGTTAATGTGGGATTTTGTTGCAGTATGCTCTGATAATACAAAATGGCTTGATTGATGTCATGTTTTTCTTGTACGACAGCGTTGGCATATAGATATAAAATGTCATCTTTGTCAGTCAAGGTAGCATATACGGGTAATAAAATTTGCAGCCCTCGCACATCTTGCCTATCAATGGCTTGACTGATCACCTCATTAAAAAGATTTGTGTCTGATAATAATTCTTTTTCCGTAATGAGGTTGATTGATTGAAGGGTCTGCTGGCTGATGCTGGGTGTGGCGACGTCTGCCAAGAGAGATTCTGACAGAGGCAAATCATCTTTGGGGGTGTTGGCAAAGGCAAGGCCTGGCAGTAAAAATACCACCAAGCCTATACTAAATGATCTTGTCATGAATGGAATGCTTATTTTTTAGCACCATAAGCACCTGCAACACTTCCATCAGCATTGCGATAAGTACCACCCAACTCGGCTGCATTTGCACCATAGAATTGACCTTTGGTACTGATACCGCCTTGATTGCCAGCGAAAGTATTACCTGTGATGATGGCTTTTAATGAAACATTGCCTACAGTGCCACTAAGGTTTTTATCGCCATAATTGACTTGAAATGAAGCATTAACATTGCTATTTGCACCATTCGCAAAATGGACACCTTGACCAGTATAGGTTGCTGTGCCTGTGGTTGGCATTTTGGTCGTAGGATTTCCTTGTGCGAACAGGTAAGCTTCACCAGTTTTACCTTCACGCACATAGCCATAACGAGTGTAGGCAAGGTTTGAGCCACCACCAACACGAGCCATATTAGATGCAGTAATATTTAGTGTGCGTGCACTAAAACCGTTTGGAATGAAATCTACGGCTTGTCCATTGACGACCACTTTATTGGTGCTAGGGCTATTGGTAATGGCGGTGCTACCATTGGCTTTGCCATTAACGATATTCATCTTGTTGCCTTGAATTGTGGTAGTCTGCGCAGTTGGTGCTGAGGGTTGGGAATTAACCACATTGGCAGGTTTTGCTACTGGTACACTTGAACCACCGCCACTGCTGCATGCTGTCATGCTAAGGGCAGTTAGACTTGCAAGCACTAATGAATAAGAAGGGTTAAGCTTTTGCATGTATTTTACTCCATTTGATGAGATTATAAATGTTTTAATTTAACATAAATTCATATTATTACTTGACTAAAATTGCTGCCAAGCGGATTATGATAAAAACAATCTTACCATAATGCTACCCATTTGTCTATACATAATTACGCAATAATCAATAATTGTAATTCAAAAACAGCATTAAACTCTTGACGGAATTTTAAAATGGCGGTTTGTGGGTAAGTGTTAGCTTGACAATGGTTCATTAATCAAAATTTAACTGATTGGGGGTGTATTTGGCTGCCCCGTAAGGTGCATATTATGCACCGTTTTTGAATTTTGGTATCTAATGGTGTGTTGTACGCACTTCACCTCTAAAAAATCGCTTATTGGATTGTCCGTTTTTTCTCCAAAAACAGCATGTCATACATGACTAATGACATGCCTATGCAGATGCCAATATCAGCGATATTAAAAATCGGATAATGCCACACATCAGCATAGTGAACATGAATAAAATCAATGACATGACCGTAAAGAATGCGGTCAATCACATTGCCAATCGCACCACCCAACACCAGTGATAAACCGATTGATAATGATCTGGCTTCACGGGGGACTTGTCGTATATAAACGGTGATGAAGATTGCTACCATCAGCCCTAAGCTGGCAAAAAACCATTTTTGCCAGCCAGATTGATCTGCCAAAAAGCTAAACGCTGCCCCATGATTATACGCCAAAGTCCAATTTAATACAGGCGGTATGACATCAACTGTCTCATACAGTTCAAAATTGTGATCAAAGTAGAGTTTGGTGAGTTGATCAAGCACGAGTATGATAAGAGCGATGAAGTAGTATTTCATCGGATTGTTGCTGGGTGGGGTTTTATTAGGCATAACGACGCACCTCTCCGCTTCCTTCAATATTGCTCACACAACGACCACAAAGCGTAGGGTGCGACTGATGCGTACCGACATCGGTACGAATGTGCCAGCAACGAGCACACTTTTGTCCTTCGGCAGGTGTGATGGTGATGCTTGGTTCTGCACCACAAATGATGGTGGCATCGCTGGTGATGAAGACAAAGCGTGCTTCATCGCCCAACTTTTCTAGGGTCTGATAAGTATCTGCATCGATGGTGATGGTGGCTTTGGCGGTCAGGTTTGAGCTGACCAGCTGCTCTGTGCGAGCGTCCTCAATTGCCTTATTGACCAAATCTTTGGCGGTTAATATCACCTGCCAGTCGTTTTGGGTAATGTCATTCATCTTAGGTGTTGGCAACTCATGCCACAGCTGGGTAAAGACATATTTGTCATCGTCTGCATCAGAACGAATCAGCTCCCACGCCTCTTGGGCGGTAAATGGCAAAATAGGTGCAATCCAGCGAATGAGTGCTTGAGCGATGTGATACAGTGCGGTTTGAGCTGATCGTCTTGGCTGACCATCTGCACGCGTGGTATAGGTGCGGTCTTTGATGATGTCTAGGTAAAAACCTCCCAAACTTTGTGAGCAGAACATAGACGCTGCTTGCACCACTTGGTGAAAATCCATCTCTTCATAAGATTTAACAATGGTTTGTTGCGTTTCGTTGGCAAGGTGTAAGATGAATTTATCAACACTCACCAATTCGTCCATCGCCACCGCATCGCTATTGATGTCAAAGTCGCTGGTATTGGCAAGCAAAAATCGCATGGTATTACGAATGCGTCGGTAGCTGTCAACCGCTCCTGCAAAGACTTTTTGACCAGCACTCATCTCATAGCGATAGTCAGCAGAAGCAATCCAAAGGCGAAGTATGTCAGCCCCTGTTTTATCAATCTGTTTTTGTGGTTCGATGATGTTGCCGATGGATTTGCTCATTTTATGACCTTTTTCATCAACTACAAAGCCATGCGTCAAAACCTGCTTGAACGGTGCTTGTCCGTGAATGGCTTCGGAAGTTAATAATGAGGTCTGAAACCAGCCACGGTGCTGATCAGAACCTTCTAGGTACATATCAGCAGGGCTGACCAAATCATCATTTTGATCAAGTACGGTAAAATGTGTCGTACCAGAATCAAACCAAACATCCAGCGTATCAGTTACTTTCTGGTAAGTATCAGCATCATCACCTAAAAATTCATGAGCATCGGCATCGAACCATGCTTCAATACCACCTTTCTCAATCACTTGGGCGACTTTCTCAATCAACTCGCTGGTATTGGGGTGTGGTTCGCCTGTGTCCTTATGAATGAAAAAGGCAATCGGCACGCCCCAAGTGCGTTGGCGAGATATGCACCAGTCAGGACGACTCTCCACCATCGCTTCAATTCGATTTTGACCCCATGAAGGCGTCCAAGTTACTTTTTTAATATCATCTAGGGCTTTTTGACGCAAGCCCTTTTGGTCCATGCTGATGAACCATTGAGGGGTAGCACGAAAGATGATGGGTGTCTTGTGTCGCCAGCAATGTGGATAGCTGTGAGTGATTTTTCTGTGGTTTAATAAATGCCCACTCTCTTTGAGGTTTGCGATGATCTTTGGTTGGGCTTTATAAATATGCTCACCAACGAAAATCTGGGATTCTGGCAGATAGACGCCGTTCGCTCCTACTGGGCTTGTGGTTGGTAGGTTGTTGGTGCGACCAACATGATAATCATCCATGCCGTGAGCGGGGGCAGTGTGTACTAAGCCTGTACCACTGTCAGCCGTCACATGTTCGCCTGTGATGAAGGGGACTTGGCGGTCAGCAATGAGAGGGTGTTTTGCTTTAAGACTGGTCAGTTGCTCGCCTTTGATACTAAATAAGACAGTGTGATTCTCAATACCTACAGAGTTAGCAAAATCATCTTTTAGGCTTTCTGCCACGATGTAGGTGTGATTGCCAGTTGTCAAAAACGCATAATCAAGCTCGCCATTAACAGCAATCGCTTGGTTGGCAGGCAGTGTCCAAGGCGTGGTGGTCCAGATGACTGCTTGGATCGTGCCTGTCAGATTGGCAGTCATTGCCAAATTTTCACGATTCACAACATCAAAGCCGACATGAATGGCATCTGACTGTTTGTCTTGATATTCCACTTCAGCCTCAGCAAGGGCAGAACCACAATCCAAACACCAATTGACAGGCTTCAACCCTCTGATGATATGCCCATTGTCATAAATCTTACCCAAAGCGCGTACAATGCCTGCCTCGGTCTTAAAATTCATTGTCAAGTAAGGGTTGTCCCAGTCAGCTAATACGCCCAACCGTTTAAAGTCTGCCATTTGTAGTTCGACTTGGCTTTTGGCGTAGTCTCGGCAGTGCTGACGAAATTCGGTGGCATTGATTTTTTGACCCACTTTACCGAATTGAGCTTCCACTTTTTGTTCAATGGGCAGTCCATGACAATCCCAACCTGGCACATATACCGCATCAAAACCTGAAAGATTCTTTGATTTGGTGATGATGTCTTTTAATACTTTATTGACCGCATGACCTAGGTGAATTTTGCCATTGGCATATGGTGGGCCATCATGTAAGATGTATTTTGGCAAGCCTTTTTTGGCGGTGCGGACTTTTTTGTGCAGCTCATCTGCTTCCCATTCGTCTAACCACTTTGGTTCTCTTTTGGCAAGGTCGGCACGCATGGGAAATGGCGTATCAGCAAGGTTTAGAGTGTCTTTGTAGTCGGTGGTTTGGTCGGTCATAACTGGCTCTTAAAAATTAAAGAAAGTAGGTGATTATACCTTAAATGCTTGGATTTATAAAATGCTTGGATTTATAAAGAAAAAATTATGACAAAAAATGACCCAATTTCTATTTATAAATATTGGGGTATAAAATTGCATAATAATCTTCTAAGTTATCATCATCTATTTGATAAATATGAGTAATATCTTTGTTATTATAAATTATAAAAGATAATAATAACAATATAAAACAAATTAATCCATAAAAATAACCTAAAAATCCATGATGCAATATCCAAGTTGTCAAAAATACACCAATAGGAATAAATGTAATACAGCAAGCTAAAAATATAAATTCAAGGCTTGAACGAATATTTTTCGGTGTTGCCGTGCAACGAATATGTGTACTATTAATATTAAACATCACAACCCCAATACCAATCATCATTAGTGCAGCACAAAAAATATAAAAATTATCTAAAATAGACAATAAAATACCGACCGCTACCAAAATAATGCTGCATATAATATTATTATGATTGCCAATTTTTTTATTTAATATTTTTAAAAAATAAGCACTGCCAAATATCATACCAACACCAAAAAAACTTTCAGAAATACCTACATAAAATGCAGATAGTTTAAACTTATTTGCTATATTATATGGAATGACATAAGCAATAATTGGTGTAATAATAAAATTAGCAATCAATGATACGAAAACCATCGTTCTTTCAATGGGGTTTTTAAGCAGTATTTTAAAACCATTCTTGGATTTTTTTTCTAAGCTTTTCTGTAATATTATACTTTTTATACCATAAAACAAAAAACCACTTATCAAGGAAAAAATAATACAAAAAATAATAATTTGATTGGTATCAAAATAATGTATGACAAATCCAGAGATGGCAGGAGAAAGTATGGTATTAATAGAATTAACAAAACCACGAATCTTAAATCCATTTGCTTTATCCTTATCATCGTATAAATCGTTAGTTAGGCTCGTTCCCAAAGGATTTAATACAATTGTAAAAATAGAGCTAATAATAAAAACAATACCAAAAATAAAATAATTCTGAATAAAGGACAATACCAAAAAAGAAAATAAACAGAAAAAACAAAAGAGTAGTAATATTTTTTTACTATAAACAACAAATGTCTGTTGGCTACATAACCAAGAAAACAATAATAGTCCCAACACCTGACACACCCAAGAAATGCCAATAAAAACCCCTAAATGTTGGGGATTGTTAAATACAGTAAGCATTAACCAAGCAAACAAAAAACCAATTGTTCTAATACTTGTATTCAGCACCGTTTCTGCAACTTGATAAACATAAAAATCCCTATGCTTCATTATCTTTTCCTTGTGGATATTTCTTGTGCACTTCATCAAGCATAGTAGCCGCATTCATTGCTCTTGTAAACCCACTAAATATTGCATTTTGTATCAATATTTCTTGAATTTTTTCTTTTGTAATACCAAACTTATAAGTAGCCAGCCCCTGAAATGACAATTGCCTTTCTGAACTACCCATAGCAATAAGTGCTGATGATGTTGCTATATGCCGTTCTTTAATGCTCAAAACACCTCTTTGATAAATATTTCCATAAATTGAATTAATAAGCATTTCAACCAAATCTGGTGCTATAGGATATAAATCATCGTTTAGCCTTCTTACTGCATCGTCATTAAATCTTTGCATCAATTCAATGGTTTCTTTGGATAATTTATCTGTTAATTTCATTAGGCATATCCTTTAATTCTTTGTAACAATTCTCAATCATGGCACTTCCCAAATTCGTTAATTTTCCATTCTTGGAAATAACATCATAGCAAGCCAAAAATTGTTTCTTATTTTTCTTGATATGAGAAATCAGGTCATCATAAGAATATTGGGTATTTTTTTGATAATCTGATTAAAAAATCGTGCTATCCTATACAAAACAAAAGCTGCGTGATATATGCCATTCATGGTTCTTAAACCAGTTCTAAGGGGTGATGGATAATGCCCATCATCTGAATTAAGCATAACTTCATCGTGTATCATGACAGATAACAATATTTGATGAGCAGATTCGTGTACGATCTTATCTAAGATAAATAAATCATCTTTATCAACAAAAATATCTTCATTGAAAAAAATACAGCCAAGTTTATCAAAGTCACTGCCAGAATAAACCATGTCTTGACTGTCTTTAAAATCTACACCAAACACATATATATCATCAACCATATTATCAATTTCCATATAAGTTTCAAAATCAATATCCTTAATAAAATTCATCAGATTATTAATTCTTAACTGATATTCATCAATTAAATTAACATTAATGGGTTTGCAGGAAAATTCATAAGCATCATCATTAATTTTATTAAACTGATTTAAGTACAGGTTGCTCACATCTCCTACACCAGAGAAAATTATTTTTTCTCTATTATAAAACGAAATAAATTGATCAAAAGAAATAAATACATCATTTATTTCATTGATATTATTTTTGGTAATTGATTTGACAAGGTGATGAACGAAGTGGAATAAGATACCTCCCAATATTGAGCGAGATTCCACAAACTCTATATTTTTGGCTATATTTTTCTTGAAATCTTTATCTAAAATTTCATCGCAAATATCTAACAAATAGTAAAAAGAATCGACAATCTTTTTCATTATTTGCACCACGCAATACAATTGCCAAAGATTGGTTTGGATTATAAATAGCATTAAAATTCATTAATCGTCCTTAATACTTCATCAATAAAACAAAAAGACACCAGATTTTAACCCAGTGTCTTTTTTTGATTGGTATTACTTCTTATCTTGATCTTTAACACCAATTGTCATGATTGTTTTGCAGTTTGACTGGTTTTTAAGTCCAACAACTTTGCTTAGATCTAATTGCTTTAACATAACACATTCCTTATATCAATGAAAAAGAAAAATAAGCACCATAAACCAAAATACCTCATTAGCCTATGGTTTCTTTATGCTAAATTAAAAAAACAAGATGTCAAGACTTTTATGAAAATTATAATAATTTTCTATTAACATATTGTTTTTTAATATAATTTTCTAACATTTTACTCAAAAATAGGTGTCAGCAAGGCTTGCTTTTGTAATCAATCAGGCTTTCGGTCATAAAGACTGCTCTTAATGCTAAAAAATACTAAAAATAATAGTTTGTTTAAATAAAAAGGAATAATCTGCAAAAGTTCATGAAAAATAATTGTGATTAGAGATGTTGCTGTGATGGCGTTTATGACTGTGATGATTAGGTCAGTGATGCTTTTATGGGGTGTTGGCAGTACTTATGTAAAATTTTAGATAAATTTTTACAAAATGATAAAATCCACGGTATAATAATCCGATTTTGCTTTTAGAAAGTCATTACGACAAACAGATAATAAACGGAGTCATCATGAACTGGTTTCCAAAATACCGCCCTTATACAGGGAATCTTGACACCACGCCTGTAGCAACAAACGAATACCTACCTTTTACCCAAAGTGCGATTCTTGGCATTCAGCATGTGCTGGCGATGTTTGGGGCAACGGTTTTGGCACCGATTTTGATGGGTTTTGATGCCAATCTTGCCATCATGATGAGTGGGATTTGTACGATTTTGTTCTTTTTGATGACAGGTGGGCGTGTGCCAAGCTATTTGGGTTCGTCTTTTGCCTTTATTGGGGTGGTGGCAGCAGCGACCGCTCACGCCACAGGCTCTGGACCCAATCCGAATCTTGGCGTGGCATTGGGCGGCATCATTGCTTGTGGTATTTTGTATGCAGTGATTGGTTTTTTGGTGATGGCGACGGGTACCAGATGGATTGAAAAGCTGATGCCGCCTGTGGTTACCGGTGCGGTGGTGATGATTATTGGGTTAAATCTTGCTCCTGTGACTGTCGCATCTGTTGCTGGTAAGCCATTTGAATTGTGGATGACTTTAATCACGGTGCTTTGCATGGGTATGATTGCGGTGTTTGCAAGAGGGTTCATGCAGCGTTTGTTGTTATTACTTGGTTTGGTGCTTGCCTATGTGATTTATGCGGTCGTCTCGAACGGTTTTGGGTTGGGCACACCCATTGATTTTGCTAAGATTGGTGAGGCCGCTTGGTTTGGCATACCAAATTTTAGCTCGCCCATATTTGATACCAATGCCATGCTCATCATCGCTCCAGTGGCGTTCATTTTGGTGGCAGAAAACTTGGGTCATATCAAGGCGGTCGGTGCGATGACTGGGCAAAATCTGACACCTTATTTAGGGCGTGCGTTCGTTGCTGATGGGATTGCTACCTCCTTATCAGCAGGTGTTGGCGGTACAGGCATGACCACCTATGGGGAAAATATCGGTGTGATGGCGGTAACACGAGTTTATTCAACCATCATCTTTGTCGTGGCAGGCGTGTTTGCCATATTTTTGGGTCTTTCACCAAAGTTTGGTGCGTTGATTCAGACCATACCATCTGCTGTACTGACAGGGGCGTCCATCGTTGTTTTTGGTCTGATTACTGTGGCAGGAGCAAAGATTTGGATTGATAATAAAGTCAATTTTGCTAACAATAAAAACCTCATGGTCGCAGCCGTTACCATCATTTTGGGTACGGGAAATTTTGGGCTGATGATTGGAGAGTTTGACTTGGGTGGTATTGGTACAGCGACTTTTGTAGCGATTGTGCTCAATTGGTTTTTGGGATTAAAACAAGGTGATGAAAATAACACCCAAGAACACACTGTGTAACACTTGATTGCCATTCGGTAAGTTTTGCTTAATAACATGTCAATAGGGTAAAATTGAGTTTGCATACACATTGCAAAGAGTTTATAATAACTTTATGGCCATTACCGACGAATCAAGAAGCTTAAGGGTGATGAGCGACTTCTCCTTTTTGGTGGGTCGCTTTTTTATTGCTTGATTGGGTAGTGGTGTTTGATGATAACTATTTTGGAATGATCATGTACGATAATCCTTTTTCTTGTATGTCGCAGCCGAGTTTTACTGAGGGTTTGCACTGTACCATTAATACATTCAGCACCCCTTTATGGGATGTGCTTCTTTGGTTGCTTATTTTGGTAGGTTTGTTTTTTACGATTTTTTCAGGCTTTGCACAATTTCGCCTGTTTGGGCGTAGTGTGAAAACCATGTTGTCAAGTCGATCTGATCATGATGACCAGGGCATTTCAGCATTTCAGGCGTTTGCTACAGGTTTGGCAAGCCGTGTTGGTGTGGGTAATATTGCAGGTGTCGCACTTGCGATTGGCATTGGTGGGGCTGGTGCGGTTTTTTGGATGTGGTTGATTGCATTGATTGGTATGTGTTCGGCATTGGCAGAATCAAGCCTTGCACAGCTGTTTAAAATTAAAGATGCTCATACAGGGCGTTTTCGTGGTGGTCCTGCTTATTATATTGAGCGAGGCTTGGGACAAAAATGGCTGGGTTTGGTGTTTGCGTTGGCACTCATTGTCTGTTTTGGCTTTGTGTATCAGTCGATTCAGTCAAATACGATAACTTTATCCATTCAGTCAGCGATGGGCTGTGTGGGTGAGAATGATGCTTGTCAAAGTGATTGGTTGATTTACAAGCACATCGTAGGGGCAGGCTTGGTTATTTTGGCAGCACCAATCATCTTTGGTGGTATTGCACGAGTATCAAAGATTGCTGAGATTGTTGTGCCAATCATGGCTGGCGTCTATTTGCTTGTGTCGCTTTTTATCATCGTCGCACATCTTGGTGAGATTCCGAGTGTGATTGGGCTGATCTTTAATGAAGCTTTCACCTTTGAGGCAGCTGGTGGTGGATTCTTTGGTGGCATGGTGTCAATCGCAATGATGCAAGGTATTAAGCGTGGTCTTTATTCTAACGAAGCAGGACAAGGTTCAGCACCAAATGCAGCGGCAGCGGCAAGCGTGAAACACCCTGTAGAACAGGGTACCATTCAAATGTTGGGTGTGTTCGTTGATACTTTAATTGTGTGTTCTTGTACTGCATTCGTCATTTTGCTTGCTCAACTACCGAATAATGCGGCCGATTTGTCAGGCGTGCAACTTACCCAAGCGGCATTGGAAAGTCATGTGGGTGGCTGGGGTCAGGGCTTCTTGGCATTCATCTTATTCATGTTTGCATTTTCAACCATCATTGGCAACTATGCTTATGCTGAATCTAACATGCAATTCTTGAAAAATAATGCGGTTGTTTTGACAGTATTTAGAATTATTGTGTTAGGATTTGTGTATTTTGGTGCGGTCACAAAAGTGGCGGTCGTATGGGACATGGGCGACCTAACAATGGGAATCATGGCGTTCATCAATTTGTTGGCCATTGTGCTTTTATCAAAATATGTGTTTGTTTTGGTCAAGGATTATGATAGACAGATTAAGGCAGGTATGACCAAGCCAGAATTTAAGCTTGATGATCACCCAGAACTCAAAGCCAAGATTAAATCTGATGTTTGGTGAGTGATGCCATAAAAAACCTGCTTTAATGCAGTTTTTATGGTTTAAGGACGCTAAACACTCTGTATTGGACAAGATGTACTAAAATGTATCAACGCTCTAAATATTGTATCTTGCCAGACACGCCATCCCATTTTTCATAGTCAGGCATAGGGTCTTTTTTCTCAGTAATGTTTGTCCAAACTTGTGACAGCTCTTCATTAATGGCAAGATACTCTTCTTGACCTGCTGGAATTTCATCTTCGCTAAAAATCGCATTGGCAGGACATTCTGGTTCGCACAGAGCACAGTCGATGCACTCATCAGGATTGATGACAAGAAAATTTGGACCTTCGTAAAAACAGTCCACGGGGCAGACTTCTACGCAGTCAGTATATTTGCACAAAACACAGTTATCAGTTACAACAAAAGTCATGAGAATACCTTTGGCTAAAATTGGCTAAGTGGCGAGATAAAACTTAAAAAGTCTAAAAACATGATGATGAATTCATGGCGTATATTTTAGCTTGTTTGATGAATTTTCTCAAATGAAACTATGACGTTTGGTATGCTAAAATGGAAAATCATTTAAAAAATAAAGAAGACCATCTTAAGGACGGTCTTCTTTATCATGACACAGACTGATACTTGTCAAAGAATGCTAAAAGATGGCATTGAGATGTTAGCGAGTTTTAAGCTGTGCTTCTTTGGCAATGCGGTAACATTCTTCAATGTGATCAAAAGCGATTTTCTTAAAAATCATGTAACCGATACTGGCTGCGACCATTTGCCCTCCAAGAGGTATGTACTTGGCGACTTGTTTGCCAATGATGCGACCACCAAAACCCTGTACGGTCTTATTCACCACGCCACGAGTTGCCACTAGGCTACCGATGGCGATGATGCGGTCTTGGATGCTTTTTCTACGCAATGATTCACTCACATCACTGTTAGGGTCGGTCAGCTCTTGCAGACCAAATTTTTTGGTAATTTCTGGTAATAATTTAGACAGCATGCCAACATCAATCGCCACATCTAAAAATGGTATAGGAATGATGGCCACGCCAGCTGAGATTTTGGCACGAGATTTGGCAAGTGCTTGACATTCCAAGCGGATTTTTTCTAGGTTTTGAGCTGGATTAAAGTCTTTGGCGACGGGTTGGCTGATTGGCTTTAACATGGATAATCCTTATTTTATGTGTGATGATGCACCACCAAGATATTCATGACAGTGCCTAAAATGTGTGTAGATTATAACAAGTTATTTGTCTTTATGTGTAGTGATTTGTAAATGATTTGTGTCATGTCATGCGACTCTTGGCTTGGATAAAGCGATCAGTGATGTTTTAGCTGGCGTGGTCGAAATCCTGTGGCGAGCAAGGCGATGGCATATACTGTTGCACCAAATACGCAGATGCCAATGAGTGCGATGAGCCGTAGCCATTGAGTGCTGTCGGCTGGGTAGTATGGTAGTATTAGATATAAAGACATCACCATCACAAGGCTGGATATGCCAAACTGCACGCCCATTTTTTTCCAATGACTGCCCAAACGAAAGATTTTTCTTTTGTGTAAAAAATAGTACAGCAATCCAGCATTGACAAAACTGGCAGCAGTCGTTGCCAATGCCAGGCCGCCATGTAAGGGCAGTTGCAACAAATGAAACGCACCAATGAATACAACGCTAAAAATCATGTTGGCAAAGACGGCCACAATGCCGATCTTGACAGGGGTTTTGGTGTCTTGTTCGGCAAAGAATGCAGGGGCGAATATCTTGATTAGCATGAATCCTAAAATGCCGCCGCACAAAGCTTTTAAAGCCAGTCCACTCATCAAGGCATCGTGTTGCGTGAATTCTCCACGCACAAATAAAGCGTTCATCAACACATCTGACAGCATGAACATCGCCAAAGATGCTGGCAGTCCCACCAAAATAATGAGTTTCATGGCCCAATCTAGGGTTTTTTTGAATGCTTCTTCATCTGCCTTAGCACGGCTTGATGATAAGCTTGGTAGAATGACCGTGCCAATTGCTACGCCTATCAAGCCTAATGGCAACTCACTCAAACGCTCTGCTGCATATAACCATGATACCGAACCACCAATCATCAGTGAGGCAAATACGGTATTTAAGAGCAAATTGATTTGGGTAACTGACACGCCGAAGATGGCAGGCAGCATGAGTGTTAAAATGCGTTTTACGCCTTCATGTTTGATGTCAAATTTGGGGGCGATCAGCAGTTTTTGTTGCCAAAGTTGTGGCATTTGAATGATCATTTGTAACACACCAGAGATGGCAACGGCATAACCAAGCACCATGATTGGTGTGTTAAACATCGGAGCGAATAATAACGCACCTATGATCATGCAGGCATTTAAAAGTACTGGTGCGAAAGCAGGTGCGGCAAATCGTCCATAACTTTGTAAAATGCTCCCAAAAAAGGCCGTCATTGAGATGAATAGCAGGTAAGGGAAAGTGAGACGAAGCAGATCGGTTGCTATGACGAATTTGGCTTCATCGCCATAAAATCCAGGGGCGAATATCCTGATGACCCAAGGGGATGCAATGATGATGGCGACAGTCAAGAGGAGTAGTATGCCACTAAGTACGCCTGAGACTCGACTGATGAGTAACTGCACTTCATCAAGAGTACGCTTTTCTTTGTATTCAGATAAAATGGGTACGAATGCTTGGCTAAATGCACCTTCTGCAAATAATCTTCTTAAAAAATTCGGGATTTTGAACGCCACTAAAAAAGCGTCCATTAAGCCACCTGCACCGAATACACTCATCAAGACCATGTCTCGTACTAAGCCTAAAATACGAGACAGCATCGTCATGGAGCTGACGATCATTGTGGAGCGAAAAAGACGAGATTTTGCCATAATATCTTTAACATTCTATTTGATGTCTTTAAAAGTGATTATTTTACTTGTTTTTGGTATTTTTTGCTAAGTAAATTGCTGACTGGCTGATTGCTTTTAAGGCACTTTTAATCACCTCAATGAGATTTTATAAAGATAATTGCGACAAAAACCTAATCAAGCTCATCGATCATTGCCCTTAATCTAACCCAGTCAAAGAAGTTGCCAGGGTCGGTTTTGCGTTGTGGGGCGATGTCGCTATGCCCCATCAGATGTCGTTTGGTGTTGGGATAGGCTTGGTAGATGGCTTGAATGACTTGGGCAAGGGTCATATACTGGCTGTCTGTAAAGGGCGAAAAATCATCACCTTCAAGCTCAATGCCGATGGTAAAGTCGTTACAGTTGGTGCGTCCTAAATAGGTGGATGTGCCTGCATGCCATGCTCGCTCATTAAAATTGACGAATTGCGTTACCAATCCATCTCTTTCAATGAATAAATGTGCTGAAACTTGCATGGTGTGAATGGTGGAAAAATACGGATGGTCATATGCGTTTAACTGATTTTGAAAAAAAGCCTTGACAAAGTGCGTGCCATGTTGATCGGTCTGACCAAACTGAGATGGTGGTAGGCTGATGTTATGAATGACGATGCCATGAATGGTTGGTTGATCATGCTTAATGGGTCGTGCGTTAAAGTTGGGTGATGGTAAAAAGGCTGCACCTTGTAAAATACCATCTTTAATGTGAAAATCACTCATGCTAATGATATACTAAAAAATAACACTTCATTTTAGCAAAATTATGATGAATTCCAAACGATTTTCTTGGGTTTTGTACCCATTTTTGGCATTGTCAGCCACCCCTGTGATTACCAATGCTGATGTCCGTGATGATGATCATCTGCAAGCATCATATCCGACCATGCCTTTTTTGCTGGGTAATGAGCAAGTAGCGGAATTAAGTCGGCATGTGCTTTGGCGACGACTGTTACTGTTGTCAGATGATGGCAAATCCAACAACAAAACACAAGGCTTGATTGAGAGTGGGTTTTTTCTATCCAATACTAAGAATATCAATCCAAAAAATGAATTGATCGCCATGCTTTCTGCCATTGAAAGTCGTGATGAGGCAGTGCTGTGTCGATTTCCTGCACGCGTGCATTTTTTGAAAGATGAGCTAAAAAAGTATGGCGTTTTGCTTGATGTGTCTGATGATGATTGTGCGGATTTTCGTGCATGGGCAAGCAATATCAATGCCAAAAGCTTATCTTTAGTATTTGCTGAGGAGCATGGTAATAATTTGGCGGCGGCGTTTGCACATACTTTCATGCGTATTGACAGTCGTGATGATGATGCGTCGGGGCGATTTGCCACAGCGATGAACTATACTGTCGATATCAACCGAGATGATGGCGTGCTGTCTGCGGCGATCAAACCCCTTGTGGGTGGGTATGCGGGAGTCATGGAGATTTTGCCTTATCAGCATAAGGCGAATGACTATCTGATTAAAGATGAGCGAGACCTTTGGGAATATCGCCTGGATTTGACAAAGGTGCAGATTGATCAAATCATGCGACATATTTGGGAAGTGCGTCACTTGGTGCGTCCTTATTATTTGACAAAAGATAACTGTGCAACAGAAATCGTGCGTTTGGTTGATGTGGTGCGTGCGGATAAGGCTTTGTTTAAAAGGCTTGGGGCGATCACGACGCCAGCACAGGTTGCCCAGTTGCTTGATGACGAGCATGTCATCACTCAAACTCACTATCATCCGTCTAACTCTACCAAGCGTCAGTTCATCATCAATAACGGCAATGCGTTTGATGTGGCGAATATTAAACCAAACGACAACAATCCCATCATGGCCAGCCCAATGCGTCGCTTTGGTGTGGCAATATCTTATGATGGTCATCATGGGATTGCTCATCACGCCAGCTTTCGCATGGGTTATCAAGGCTGGCTGGATAATCCTGCGGGGGTGCGTAAGTTTCATGAAATCATCTTGCCATCTTTTGACATCAAGTATCAAGACGGAATACTTAAACTGCATGACTTGATCGTTTTTAAAGCCACCGCCCTAAACCCTGCAAACACTGCCAAGGCTTACCCAGATGGTAAGAGTCATAAAAAAGCCCCAGCGATACAAGCATACTTGGGGGTGAATGAGGTAAGTGATGCGTCAGATGCCAATAACCATCAGCATACTGTGCTAAATGCTCATATGCAAAAAGGCAGGTCGTGGGCGATTGGGAAGGGTCGGATACAAACAGGGGATATGCCAGACACTGTATGTTATGTGCTTGGTGGACCAAGTATCCAGCTTGGTAAGTTAAATCAGGGATATCGAGCAGGTGTGAGAACAGCCCTGGGATGCGTCCATCACCATACCGACAGGTTGCGTATCATGGGTGAGTTGGTCGTGCCATATTGGTATCATAAAGATGATGTTGGACGCTCAGCCTATGTGCAACCAAGTCTTGATGTGGGGGTGCAATACGACTTTGATCGTCATCATGCAGTCAGATTTAAAGGCGTGGTTCAAAAAAACTACGGTATGACAGATCATCAAGCTCGACTTGAATGGCTTGAGTATTTTTAGTGTTTTTTGAAGTTTTGATGACCTGAAATGAATGATGCCTTAGGAGAAATTATGGTTAACTATCTCATCATCGGTCAAGGTAGCATTGGCAAGGAGGTTACCAAACAAATATCACGCCATCATCATGTGGTGGGGCTATCTCGTACGACCAAGTGCTATGATGGCGTGATGAATGCGGTGCATTGGCAGATGGATGCACTTGATTTAAAACCGACGGATTTGCAGGACTTTACACATATTGCGGTGATTGTTACTCCAAGTGCCATCACAGATAGGGTTAAGGCGTATCAAGACAGCTATTTGGCAATTTGTCAGCATCTGGCTGGCATGTCTGGGGCATTGGTTAATTTGCGACGCATTTTGTTCGTTTCATCAACTTCGGTCTACTCTGAGCAAAGTGGAGAGTTGGTTGATGAACATACCATGCCCAATCCCCTATCACCCACTGCCAAAGTGTTGCTAGAAGCGGAAAATGCCATCGTACACGCTTTTACTGATCAAGCTGTCATCGTTCGCCCAAGTGGCATTTATGGGATTGATCGTCTGCGAATGATTCGCTCCGCACAGTCTGCCCATGATGAGGGTGTGCCTAGATGTCATCATACCAATCGCATCATGGATACAGATTTGGTGGCGGTTTTGGTGCATATCTTGCTCTGTGATGTGCCAAAGCCTTTGTATTTGGCGACGGACCATTGTCCTGCTAGCAGTTATGATGTGCTTAGATATCTTTGTGGTAAAATGCAAATTTTACCGCCAAAAGTGATTGATGAGCCAGTGTCTGGAAAGCAAATCATTTCGAACCTACCAAAAGATTGGTTGGAATTTGATGATTATCAAAAAGGTTATGCGTTTATCTTGCAAAAGCTTAATTTGATCGGATTTGACGATGTTCATGGGTGATTTTTATTCATTGAATCAAGAGTTTTGGCTGGAGTTGTTTTTTAGATGTCTATTCTTAACAGCTTTTTGTTCAGTTTTGCCAAATCTCATGAAAATTAAGAGAAATTATGGCATAATAAACAATCTAAAAAACAATGGTGGTTATCTTACCACGGTGCCAAATTGGCTAATATTAGGAGAGATTATGAAAATTAAGTTTGTAGCAACAATCATGGTAATGGCGGTATTGTCGGCATGTGGTAAACATGAAGGAGTGCATGCGGTAGATAAGCTTAAAGAAGCAGAAGAAGCTGCCTTGGCAAAAGCACCTAAAGCTGAGGAGGTGATATTTGATGATCATGGTCAGCCGACTTTCGCTGAGACATCAGGTGCTGGGGCAAACACATCGGCGACTAATGACGCCCCAAAGACTGATGCTGATGCGACCGCCACAGAAGATAAAGAAGCTAAAGCAAAATAGTTCACACAGCTCGGTGCTTTATTCTTTATTGCCTCATATCTACCGCTGAAATTTGGTGGGTATGAGGTCATTAAATAACCATCTTGGATGTAGATGCCATTTGCTATGGTGTGTTTTGCCACACCATGATTCCATGAGTGATAAGCGTATCTTCTCAACCGCTCAACAATGAAATTTTATCCATGACTTGGCATGCAAGTTGAGAAAAATTTTTAAAAGTTTTTGTATTTTTATGCCTACTTGCTAATGGGTGGATTGAATTATGTTTTTATATCATGTATAATAGACCACTTACTTTAGGTTGATTGTTGAGATTTTCTAAGGTAAGTAGCCGCAATGCGGATTTTTGTTTCCGATTTGAGCTGATGCCCACGCCCAAGACCGTGATGCTATATAATATAATACAGCCTAATCGATGCCGACTTGTCTTGTATTTAGGAGTGATTATGCCTTCTGTTAAGGTAAAAGAAAATGAACCGGTAGACATCGCAATTCGCCGCTTTAAGCGTGCGTGTGAGAAAGCTGGTGTTTTGGCCGATGTTCGTAAAAAAGAATTTTTTGAAAAACCAACACAAGAGCGTAAGCGTAAAAAAGCTGCCGCTGTCAAGCGCTATAAGAAAAAAGTATGGCGTGAGCAAGTGCGTACTGTACGCAAGTACTGATCCATAGTGGCTCTAAAAAGATCTCAAATTCTTTTATTTGGGATCTTTTTTATGGGTTTTTGATTTTAATAAATAAAAAACTGCCATAAGGCAGTTTTTTATCGGCTGTGCAATTCATCGCTTTTATTTTTGAGCCTTATTCAGTTCGTCATGTTTGGTGATTGATGTATTGCTTGGACGCTGTGCACCCTCTGCTTGGGTTTTTTTCATATCAACAAGTGCGGCATCAGCCTTGACTTGTGCATCATATTCCAAGCCTTCGCCAGCTGGATATTCAGTGCTTTGTGATAAAGAAAAATTGCTTTGCTTGTAGAAGATTTTGTCTGATGCTTTGGTCATGGCGTTACAGCCAGTCAGAGCAATGGCAGCGATGACGATTGGAGCGATGATTTTCATGAGGGTTTTCCTAATAAACAAGTCAATGATGAAAAAAAACTGTGATTTGAACTAATTATAGCAAATAATTAAGCTATGGAGAATTATTAAGATACACTTTTAATACAAAAATGACAAAAAGATGTATCCGTCGAGAGTCTTTGGGGTTGAGAAGTGTGCTGCGTCGGTCTTGATGGTGCTTTTGAGATTGGCTAAGATCGGGGGTGATATTGACCTGTTGATGGGTAAAATTTCACTACAAATCCTTAAAAAAATTAGGTATATTATACTTACCCATCTAGGAATTTTTAGTGCGGTTGATGCCAACCGCTTGTTTAAAAGACGAGGTAATCATGAAATACCCAGTTAGGCAATTTTTTCTGTCATTCATTGCGGCATCATCTGTGGGGATCACTGCTTGCGGTACTGACGAACAGTCGGTCAAGCAAAGTGAGCCTGCATCTTACCCAAAGCAATCTGCTGATGAGAAAGCAAAAGTAGTTCAGCCACCAGTGCATGCAGACACCAGTGCTAATGTCAGTAATCCTGATAGCGAACCAACCATTAAGGTTGCGTCTGGATCATTGTCTGTTCAAGAAGGTAAAAAGCGTTATGAACAAACTTGCAAAGTTTGTCATGATCAAGGTCTGCTAGATGCCCCCAAACTCAGTGATAAAGCAGCATGGGCAAGACGCTTAGATAAGGGCGTTGAGGTTTTATATCAGCATGCAGCTAAGGGATTTAATAAGATGCCCGCCCAAGCCGTTGGCACCGTATCAGAAGAAGAGGTGCATGCGGCAGTGGATTATATGATTGAACAAATCAAATGATGGGCATCAAAAAAAGCTAACAATTTAGGTATGTTAAATCAGGTTGAATATGCGTTTATAAGGCATCAGCACATTCAACCTGCATGATGTACTCGTCTAACAGCTCAAACAATCGCTTAATTTCATGCTCATTGGTATAATGCAAAAATCCCACACGCAAAAATCCGCATTCCAACAAACCCAAATGGCGAACGACATCTAAAGCGTAGAAATTTCCTGATGGTAGGGCGATATTTTTTTCACCAAGCCATTGAGAAATCTTAGTGGGTGAGAGGATTTGTTGATCTTTGACTAGGTTGAAAGCGAATGTTGGTGTTCGGTTGGTGCTGTCATTTTTTCCATAAAGCTTGATATAATCACGCGCATTGGCGTCAGATAAAAATATTTCGCTAAGTGAGCGTTCGTGATTTTGAACTTTATCATACGCCTGTGCCAATCGTGTTGACAAACAGTCGCCTTCATCTGCAAGACTTGCCCAATATTCCATCAAGGCAATGAATGCTGCTTGACCTTCAAAAGACTGTGTGCCTTGTTCAAAGGCGAATGGGCGTACTTGTGTGGCAGGTTCGACTTTATAAGCGGGCAGTTCAAGCACGCGTTTTGAGGCATATGCCATGCCAAGATGAGCACCACCCAGTTTATAGCTTGAGGCGAATAGCAAGTCGCAATTTAGCTGTGTTGCGTCAATTTTTTCATGCACGATGGCATGCACAGCATCAATGGCAACATGGGCGTTCACGGAATTAGCTCGCTCAATGATGGGCTTGATGTCGGTGCGTGTGCCAAGCACATTTGATGCCAAAGAAACCGCCACCAAGCGAGTGCGTTCGTCAACGAGTTGTTCTAGGCAGCTTAAATCCAAGGCATCGCCACAAGCATTCAATGGAATGTGTCTGACTTCTACGCCTTTATCTTGAGCGGCAGTTTGCCATGATGACACATTGGAAAAATGGTCAATCTGACTGACGACGATGTTATCACCTACCTGCCAGGTCTGTGCCAATACTCGTGAGAATTGAAACATAAGGCTTGTGGCGTTCAGTCCAAAGACAACTTGTTCTGCTTCACACCCAAGCCATAGACCTGCCATTTCACGCGCTTTCGTATTGATGGCGGTGGTGTACCTGCCTGCATGGGCAAAGCCACCCATGTTACTGTGGTGCTTGCCTAAATAATCACTCATGGCATCAGTAACCATTTTGGGTACTTGACTGCCACCAGGACCATCAAAAAAAATGGGTAATTGACCTGAATCATCTGGGCAGTCAAAAGCCAAAAAATGCTGGCGAATACGGTGTGTGTCGTACATGAGATGTCCTTAAGTTGGTAAAAAGGGGGTTGTCATTGATGGTAAGGAATGATTAGGACGATAAGCTTGCTGTAAGCACAAACAAATCCCAATGCCCTGATTGCTTGTCGGCGATTAAATCGGTACCATAATGCCAAAGTTTGTCATCATCCATGACGCAATACGCACCCATCTTACTCGGTATTGTGGTGATGAGTGTTTTTTTGTCATTGGCTTTGTAAACACATAAATCACCACCTTGTGCATCGGCAAGATTGATGGTAAACATACCAATGCGATCATAGCCGTCTTGATGTATGCCCTCTGGTGTGGTAACGGTCGGTGTGGTGGGGTCTTTGGCGACGACACGGATTTGGTGTATTTCAATGGTGGCAGAGTCTGGGAGTTCGCCTTTTTTGGCGAAAGTATCTACGATGGTTAAAAACCCTTTACTTTGTAGCAGCTCATCACTAAGATCATCGTACTGACGGACAACGCCTCCTTGGAACTTATTGAATTCTTCACTTTGTACGAACTGACTGCCTCGTAATAAAGCGATTTCTTTGGTGTGTTTGTCATAGATGATTTTGGAATAGCGACGCAAACGATAACTGCCATCTTTATATAGATTGGGCGTTAAGGTGTCAAAGTCTTTACATAAAGGGGAGATGATTTCGGTAGGTAAATTGCCTACTTGCAGTAGAGCGGTCATATGATTTCCTTGTCAGTTGTATTGGTTGCATTCAACAATCAACTTAATGAATTTGATGAATGGATTGTTAATATATCAAAAAATTTTTTTTCCTACAAATAAAATTTATTTATCAATTGATGAATAATAAAAGCCAAGCGAATTGCCTGGCTTTTCATCAAATGACATCACAGATGTTTACATATTGGGATAATTTGGACCGCCACCACCTTCTGGGGTGATCCAAGTGATGTTTTGGGCTGGGTCTTTGATGTCGCAAGTTTTACAATGCACGCAATTTTGACTATTGATGACGAATTTTGCACCTTTGGGTTCATTGTCATCAAGCACTACTTCATAGACGCCAGCAGGGCAATAGCGTTGTGCAGGTTCAGCATAAATTGGTAAATTGCGACTGATCGGCACACTAGAATCTGTCAGGCGAAGATGACAGGGCTGGTCTTCTGCGTGATTGGTATTGGAGATGAACACTGATGAGAGTTTGTCAAAAGTCAGTTTGCCATCAGGTTTTGGATAGTCAGGCTTAAAAGCATGATCGGCTTTATCAAGTTGTTTATGATCTGGTGTGTTATCGGTAATGGTGAGTGGAAGTTTGCCTTGAAACCAGTTGTGCTCAACAAAAGTAAAAGCACCGCCCATCAGCGTACCCATGCGATGAATGGCAGGGGAAAAATTACGAGCGGTGTATGCCTCTTCAAACAGCCACGATTTTTCAAAATTCGCTTGATACTCACTCACCTCATCGTGCGATCTACCTGCCTTGATGGCAGCAAAAACACTTTCAGCGGCAAGCATGCCAGATTTCATGGAAGTGTGCGTGCCTTTTAGTTTGGCAGGGTTGAGTAATCCTGCATCATCGCCAATCAGTACGCCACCTGCAAAGCTTAGCTTAGGCAAGCTATTAAGACCGCCTTTAACCAAAGCTCTAGCACCGTAGGACAAACG
The DNA here is from genome assembly GCF_023336735.1 of Moraxella oculi. Classification (GTDB taxonomy): domain Bacteria; phylum Pseudomonadota; class Gammaproteobacteria; order Pseudomonadales; family Moraxellaceae; genus Moraxella; species Moraxella oculi. Next base: position 26,447 of record NZ_JAMBAQ010000003.1, read on the forward strand.
CTTACCTCCTTCTAAAATGGTGCGTATGGTTGGGTGTAGTTTTAGGCGTTGTAGTTCATCAAATGGAGAAAAGTAAGGATTCTTGTAAGACAAATCGCAGATCAGACCAAAACTGACTTGGTGATTTTCAGCAAAATACAAGAACCAACCACCTGTGGTGCCAGTTTCAGACAGTGGCCACCCTGTGCCGTGCATGATGACGCCTTCTTCATGTTTTTGTGGGTCAATCTCCCAAAGTTCTTTTAGACCGATTCCATAATGTTGGGGGTCTTTATCCTTATCCAAATGAAAACGACTGATTAAGCGTTTTCCTAAATGACCTCGACAGCCTTCTGCAAAGATGGTGTATTTGGCAAGTAGGTCATAACCTGGCTCAAAAGATGGCTTGGCTTCGCCTTTGGCATTGATGCCCATGTCTCCAGTGCGAATGCCTTTGACTGAACCGTCGTCATTATATAAGATGTCACTGGCAGCAAATCCTGGAAACAGCATGATTTCCATCTCTTCAGCACGAGCGGCAAGCCAACGGACCACATTCCCCAAAGAGACAATGTAGTTGCCTTCATTATGCAATGGTTTTGGCACAGCCCAATCAGGTGTTTGAATGGCCTTTTGACCATTTAACATCATATAAACACGGTCTTCTTTGGTAGCAACGCTGATGGGGGCATCCATGTCTTTCCAGCTGGGCAGTAACTCATCAAGTGCTTTGGTCTCCATGATGGCACCTGATAAGATATGAGCACCAAACTCAGAACCTTTCTCTACCACACAGATCATGAATTCATCCATGCCAGCTTCATTAGCAAGTTGTTTTAGGCGAATTGCTGCTGACAGACCAGATGGTCCACCACCGACAATCACCACATCAAATTCCATCGATTCTCGTTCGATATGTTGCATATTGTGTCCTATTGGCTAAGGTTTTTTGGCAATAAATACATTTTTATAAGCGAAAAAAACACATTGATTTGGCTGATAGAAATGCATGATTAAATGGTTCAAGCGAATGCTTAAAGTGTTGCTATATTTTACCAATCTTAATGAATTAGGCAAGTTAATAATCATCACGGATTGTTTTCTTGCGTAACAAGATGATTGATTGGTGGATAAATTGTTTGGAGGCATTGCTTTTGTGAATGGGTTTGGGCTACAATTATTGGCAAGATAAAACGCTGATGAAGTCATCTGTCATCATCAAACACTGTCAAATCAGAGCATGCCATGACCCAAAAAAATGATGAAATAACAGACAATCAATCAAAAAATATCAATAAAAACAATACCATAGATAAATTGCTATCAGAGATTGGCAATCAAAGCAGCCAGCGAAAAACCCCACCGCTTGACGCTTGGTATCCTAGCAGGGTGCATGACTTTGATGTGGTGATTAAAGACAATGGCGAGTGGCATCACGCAGGGTCAAAAATGACTCGCCAGTCACTGATTGATTTGTTTGCAAGTGTGCTGTGGGGGCAAGTGGAGAATGGTCAGGCACAATATTTTCTAAAAACCCCAAGCGATTTGTATCGCATTCAGGTTGATGACGCACCGTTATTGATTAATACTGTGGATGAGATTGAGCAAGATGGCGAGAAATGGATTGTCTTTGGTACAACCACTGGTGATCAGATCATGCTTGGTGATGATTCTTTATATTTTAAGGAATTTGATAAAGATGGCAGAAAAGAGCAGCGTTTGTACATTGATGCCAGATTTGGACTTGTCGCACGCATCAGCAATAATGTGCTGTATCATTTGGTTGAGATGGGCGAATTGTGTGAGCTGGGTGATAAAACAGCATTGATTCTAAAAAGTGGTGGTCGCACGCATCATGTGGAGGTGCCTAATGATTAACCAAAATCCCACCTTCATCAATGATGTTCAAAACGCACCAATTGGCGTGTTTGATTCTGGCGTGGGCGGGCTTTCTGTGTATCAGCACTTAAAGCAAGGCTTGCCAAATGAGCGATTTATTTACTATGCCGATACAGCTAATGTGCCCTATGGGAACAAATCTGGTGATGAAATTCTACTGCCGACATTACAGGCGGTGTCACATCTGTGCCAGCTTGGTTGCAAGCTCATCGTCATTGCATGTAATAGTGCCTCTGCCCATGCCTTGCCTGCCGTCAGGCAACAATGTGGCGTGCCAGTCGTAGGATTGGTACCTGCAGTCAAGCCTGCTTGTGCCATCACAAAACGCAAAAAAATCGGCGTGTTAGCCACCCAAGCCACCCTACAAGGGGAGTTACTTAATGAGGTCATTGAGAGTGTTTGTGTGCCTGCTGGCATTGAGGTATTTAAGCACTTTGAGCCATGTCTGGTGCCTTGGGTAGAGTCTGGCATGTCAATTCACTCACCAGTAGCCACGCTGCTTACTGATCAAGTTAAGCGATGGGCAGATGAGGGCGTGGATGTGATTGTTTTGGGTTGTACGCATTACCCGTTTTTTAAGCAGTTTTTACAAGACCATATTCATAAAAACAACCTTGATGTACGCTTGTTGGATTCTGGCGTGGCGATTGCTGAGCGAGTTAAATCTTTGCTGTTAGCATATCAAATTGAAGCGACCACACCCAACGATGCTGCTCTGGTATTTTATGCCAGTCGTTTCAACGAACAGCTGACGACACTGGTAACAACCCTAATTCATGAATCCCCTTGCTTTACCGTACCTAACTTTCTTGATTGATGAGACATTGGCAAACTGGTGATGAATGGGGATTAAATGTAGCGAAAATGTAAATTTTACGGTAATGGCTTGTATTTGGTGATAAAATTTGCTCTAATGAGAGGACAGTTAATTGATTAGGGGGTAATCATGTCGCATGATGCTGTAACTCACACATTCACCAAAGAGATTAAAAAATTAGATGAGCTGGAAGATGACATGCGTGATGCTGAAAAATCACGCACCTTAGAAGAGCAGGTCGCTTATCTAAAATCAAAAGGCATTGACCCATCAAAAACCTATGCAAAATGGGACGATGATGAAGCGGAATGACAGTCTTAACCTTATGATGACAAACCCCTAAGTCTGCTTAGGGGTTTGTCATTTTTGTCATTGATGGTAAAAGTTCATTCTTTTGGAATGAGTGAGATGGTGCCATCAGCATTTATGACCTTCTGATAGGTTTTTGGGACGACGCTTTTGATGGGTGTGGCAATCTGCTGGCTGGTTGGTACATGGCTTATGGGCATTTGGTATGGTCTTGAATTGTGTGTAGGTAGGGTGGCAGGCGTGCTGCTGGTTTGGGTAATTAAGCGATAAAACTTTTGGCCAGCACGACCATTGGGGGTAACGCCAACCTTGCGTTGATAGTCCATGATGGCACGGCGAGTGTTGTCACCAATGATGCCATCTATTTGACCGATGTCGTAGCCTGCATTGGCCAGTGCCTGCTGAATTTCTTTAGCTTCACGGCGACTGATGCCAGCATCGTCTGTCGGCCAAGCGGTAGTAAACTGCGTGTTCGTACTGGCATTTTCTATCAAGGTTGACAGATGAGCAATCGCAAGTGCGTAGCTTTCTGAATTATTGTAGCGATAGAAAGTATCAAAATTTCTACCAACCAAGAAAGCGGGACCATCAAAACCTGCTGGCAATAGCAGACCTGCTGACGCCATGTTGTTTGGTATTGGGCGACCATCTGGTAAGGTAATGCCTTGATTTTGCCAATGTGTGATGGTGTGCTTATTGGTGCGTCCGCTTGGTCCTGTGTAGCCATTAAGTCCGACCTCATACCCCCAAGGCTCTCCTGTACGATAGCCACGCTTGGAAAGAAAATTGGCAGTACTGGCAAGTGCATCGGCTTTACTATTGACCAAGTCCTTATGTCCATCATTATCAAAATCTACCGCCAACTCTAAAAAGGTGCTGGGCATGAATTGAGTCTGACCAAAAGCACCCGCCCAAGAGCCTATCATGTCCTTTGGCTGAATGTCTCCATTTTGAACAATTCTAAGTGCGTTGGCAAATTCTTTGCGAAAATAGTTTTGACGACGATCAAAGCAAGAAAGTGTGGCAAGGCTGCGAAATAGATTTTTGCCCCCTAGAGTTTGTCCAAAGTTACTTTCCACACCCCACACCCCAAGCACATGTTCAGGCTGTACGCCGTATCGTGCTTGTATTTTTTGTAAGACATCGGCTTGTTCGGCCTTGGCTTGCAAACCATCAATCACTCGCTCAACATCAACCAATGATGCGTGATAATCCCAAACATCTTTTTTAAACTCTGGTTGATGATTGAGTGAGCGAATGACCGATGGGTCAGGTTCGCTTGGGCGATGAGTTTCAAAAGTTGTTTCGGAAATCCCCTTAAAAGTAGCTGAGTTTTTTAGGGTGGTTAAACACTGATGAAATTCATTGGTAGATAATTTTGGTAATTCACTTGCCAGAACTGGTGTGGATACTGCACAACAGACTAGAGCAAAAAGCAACTTGGTGTTTTTTTTCATAAAAAATCCTAAGGTGTTCATGTGTTTTGATGTAGGGTACAAGATTTTGGTTGATTGATAAAGCAAATTTGATAAAAAATCACCATATGGCAATGTTGTAGAAATAATGCCAATTCAAACTGATCAGATGCCAAAGTGTCATTTTGCAAGCCTTGCCATGGAGAGTTTTTGGTGGCGAATCACTTTTTTGCTGTGATGCTCAAGATGCCAAGTGAGCAAAATTGCCGCCACCAATAAAGAGATGACCAGTGCCATCCAAAAGCCATAGATTCCAAAATCATAATAAAAAGCCAGCACATAGCCTGGAATGAGTCCACAGCCCCAAAAAGCGACTAAGTGGATAATCATGGGAGTATTGGTTACTTTATAGCCTCGTAATGCACTGCTTGCTACGCACTGAACGGCATCGCCCAGCTGAAAGGCGGCGGCAAACAGCAGTACTGTCGTTGCGATGCTAATGACTGTCAAATCATCGGTGTAGAGTTGAGCGATGGGGTGTCGCAGTGCGATTAAAGTGGTTGCTGTCATACAAGACATGATGATGGCACTGACGATGGCCACGCCACAGACATAGCGAGCCCTATGAGGTCTGCCTTGCCCCAGATAAAACCCTGTACGCACCGTCGCTGCAATCCCAAGGCTTTGTGGCAGCATGAAAATCAGACTGGTTAGGCTGATGGCAATCTGTTGGGCGGCGACATAGTCTTCGGTCGTGCCGAAAGCATCGCCTTTTAAGCGTGCCACAAAAAACATGATGCAAGTAAATAGGCTGACTTCAATAAAAAAAGACAGACCGATTGGCAACCCTAAACGCGTGATTTCGCCGACTGTCTTCATGTTTGGTGGGCTGAACTTTTCTAACAAGCCAAAGGGCTTAAAATGACTGTCTTTGGCAATATAAACGGCCAAAATGATGGCATTAAGCCAAAAGACAATCGCTGTTGCCAGTCCACACCCTGCACCACCCAAAGCTGGCATGCCAAATTTGCCATGCACAAAAATCCAATTTAATGGAATGTTAATCAAAAAACACACCCAACTGACAATCATGATGACTCGTGGTCGATTCAGGCTGGAGGCATAAGCGTGCAATCCACGGTGAATCATGGCAGCAGGCATGGCAAGACCTACGAACCATAGATAATTTTCAGTGATGTGGAGTGTGTGAGTACCCAAATCAAAAAAAGTCTTAAAGGGTGTGATGGCGGCCCACATAAAAAACATGCCAAAGATGCCTGTGAATAAACCATACCACAAGCCTTGTCGACCCATCTCGCCAATTTGACTGGTCTGTTTGGCACCATGTTGTTGAGCGATCATTGGATTGAGTGCAATCATGATGCCAAGTAAAGTAACATATACGGTCGTGAACAGACTGCTACCAAGTGCTACTGCTGCCAAATCGCTTTTGCCTGCACCGCCTGCCATGATTGTATCTACAAACCCTGTGCCTACCTGCCCCAGTTGTGCAATGAGCATGGGCATGGCAAGACTAACTAAAGATGTTAGCTCTTTTTTGTAAGTGTTAATGGGGTATTTGGCAATGTCTAGCATGGCAATTTTTTGAATGGTAAGTCAAGTAGGGTAGGCTTTATGGTAATGGGTGATTATAGCACATTTATTAAGTGCGTAAGGAGTAATGTCAATCTTGCTGTATCAGTGTTCCTATGTTTAAGACTGTCTTGATTGGCTTTACTTACTTTACAATTTCCCCAAAACAATGCTATCTTGTGTGCTTTAAACATGTATTTTGGACAATCAACATGCAAAGCAATTTCACAACTTACCTATTTGTGCCAGCAACTCGTTTGGATAGGGTGGCTAAGGCGTTTGATAGCGGTGCTGATGCCATCATCATTGACTTAGAAGATGCGGTGGAAGGGGTGGGTAAGTCTGAAGCTCGCCAAGCACTGATAGAAGCTGATAAGATCTTTAAGCAATCTTATTGGTTACGCATCAATTCGGCAAGCACGCCAGACTATGGGCATGATGTTGCAATGGTTCAAGGCTTGTGTCATGTACAGGGGTTACTGTTACCAAAAGCAGAATCTGCCTTGTCTGTAACAGCCTTGCATCAAGCAACTTCACTGCCCATTATCGCTGCCATTGAAACTGCTAAGGGTGTGTTAAGCATTGCTGATATTGCCACGGCGAATGGATTGTTTGCTATGACCTATGGATGTTTGGATTTGGCAAAATCACTGGGCATGACCATCGGCACGCCATCAGCACAAGTGGTGCTAGATAAGATACGCACCGATTTGCTATTGCATTCATCGGTTTGCAATTTATCAGCACCGATTGAGACGATTTTTGCAGATTTTCATGATGATTTGGGTGTGGCAACCTTTGCCAAATACGCCCAAAACTTCGGTTTTGGCGGTCAGTTGCTCATTCACCCAAAGCAAGTCATGCCCATCAAGCAAGCAACAAGACCTGATGAGAAGATGCTTGATTTTGCCAAAAAAGTCATCGATTTGCATCAGCGAACAGGTCAAGCTGTGTTTTGCGTGGAAGGAAAAATGGTTGACAAGCCAGTGATTGAATGGGCAAGGCGAATGCTTGATGATTGATGAGTGTTGCAGTGCCTGATTTCAATCTTTTTAGGCATTTTCTGTGGTGATGGCAATGGCGTGTTTGATGTCATTGAGATGTTGAGACACCATAAATAGTCTATCCACCCCTAGGGCAATACCGCTACAAGGCGGCAGCTGATTGCAGGCGTGAACAAGATTCATGTCAATTGGTATGGAGGGTCGCCCAAGTGCCACTCTTTTGACATTATCTGCTTGAAATCTTGCCAATAATTCATCGCCATCAGCCAGCTCGTCATAAGCGTTGGCTATCTCAATACCATCAATATAAAGCTCAAATCGTCTAGCAACCAAATACCCATCTTTATCATGTGTCGTCTTGGCAAGTGCGGCGGTGTCAGGTGGGTAGTCTATGATGAGGGTGGGTACTTGCTTACCCAAATTCGGCTCAATCAGATGACTAAATAGTAAATCCAACCAGCCTTGTCGATCATCTTCCATATCCAGTGTGATGCCGTATGAAGATGCACATCGCCTCATTTCATTGATGCTACTGACAAAAGGGTGGATGCCAAGTGGTAAAAAACTGTCTGCGTAGCTCAGCTTTTCAAAACAGATGTGCTTTCCCATGACGATGCCGATCAGTTGGTATAGCTCATCAGCCAGTTCATCAAGGCTAAAATGCGGACGATACCATTCAAGCATGGTAAACTCAATGTTGTGCCGACTGCCACATTCATGATCTCGAAAGACTTGGCAAATCTGATAAATGGGGGTTTGCCAAGCAGCAAGCAGACGCTTCATGGCGAATTCTGGGGAGGTGTGCAGATGACCAGTACGCAGTTTGCCAGCTTGATGAAAATTGGCTGTTATTGAGTCAATAAAAACATCGGTATTGCCAGCATTTGATAGAATGGGTGTGGTTACCTCTAAAACCCCACGATTCAAAAAAAACTGGCGAATTTGCGACAGCATGTTGGCACGCTGTCGAGCCAATAACAGGCTTTGGCTTGGTTGTTGATTCATGATGATGCTCACAATTGGTATGGCGGAATGTTAGTCAATAAAGCCATTCATGGCGTAGGGCGTAGTTTTTGCGAAGCTGATCAAAGCTTGCACCCTCCACGCCATGCTGACCTAATGCACGCAAATTGACATCATCTTGAACGATGTCATAAAAGCGTGCCAATGAGATTGGCGTAAGCTGTTTGATACTTGCCTTAAAATCAGCCCAGCTTAAAGGATTTGGAGGGAGTAAAGCAGACAGATGTTGCATGATTGGCAAATGAAAATGGCGGCAAAATGCTTGATAAATCATGTCTGTACCACGCAATTTACCCTCTAATGTGTAGCCTGCAATGTGTGGCGTGGCAATGGCAAGGCGATTTAATAATGCGGCATCAATATTTGGTTCGTGTGGAAAGACATCTAATACAACTTTCAAGTTTTGTTGGTTGATTGCTGTCATCAAGTCATCATGATGAATGATTTTACCACGAGCGGTGTTGATGATGAGCGTGTTATTTTTGATTTTAGATAGGTTGTTTTTATTGAGCAGATGGTAGGTTGGGTGGTTACCATCTTGGGTTAGGGGGGTGTGAATGCTGATGACATCGCTATTTTTTAATAGCTTGTCAAGACTGCTGTTGTTGATATTACTGGTCGCTAATAAGGGGTCATGTCCTAAAATATGCCAGCCCAGCTGTTGGGCATAGCCAGCCAGTGTGCTACCAATATTGCCAAGTCCGATGATGCCGATGGTGATGTGCTTGTCGTAATATTCTGGGTATAGGTAAGAGATGGCAACAAGAACATACTGAGCGACCGAATGCTTGCTACATCCACCAGCATTACTGAATGAAATGCCATGCTTGTTCAGGTGAGTGATATTCACATGGTCAGTGCCGATGGTGGCAGAGCCAACGAAGCTGACTTTGCCGAAATCGGTGATGGTGTCGGAGTTGATGGGTGTGACTGATCTGATGAATAGAGCATCTGGATTGTATTTTTTGATGGCATGTTGATTGATATCTCGACCTTTAACTTTGATGAGGTGGATATCATGGTGTGCCATGTATTCATCAAGATTGATGATATTTTCGTCGGCTAAGATGGTAAGCATGATCGATTTATGTGTCTGATTTGTCTTGATTTAAGATGGGTGTTGGTGTGGTGTGAATTGGCAAGCTTGTTTGACCATCAATGGCAAAGGCACCGTCTTTTTTGGCAAATATTTCATCTTTATGCTGGCTGATCCATTCTCGCCATACCGCAAGTCCAATTGCCAATACCACAGGGCCAATGAATAAGCCAACAAAGCCAAATGCTGTCAATCCCCCAAGCACACCGATGAAAATGATGATGAATGGAATCTTGGTTGCACCGCTGATGACGATGGGGCGAATCAGATTGTCCACCCAGCTGATGACTAAAATGCCCCACAATCCTAGTCCAATGCCTTCTGTGGTATGACCTTGTGATACCAACCATAATGCCACCGCTCCCCAAGCAAAGGGTGTGCCGAATGGTATGAGTGCTGCCACAAAAGTCAATAAGGTGAGTAAAATGGGGTTTGGTGTGCCTGCCACGGCATATCCAAGACCTGCCAGCAACGCTTGTGCCAAAGCGGTCAAGCCAATGCCATAGATGACCGCTTGCGTGGTCGCACCGACTGAGGTGATGTAATCATCAATGCGATCGCCGATGATGTTGCACAGTGCTTGGCGAATTTGACGCATGAGGCTTTCGCCATCACGATAAAAGAAAAACAAAGTCATGAGTGCCATGCCAAGCTTTGCCAAATTTTTAAACGCAACATCAAAAGCGACTTTGCCATAATACAAATGTGATTGCACCCAGCCACGCACTGCCGCCATGGATGCTTCAGGGTCTTGATTGATTTCCCATAACACACTTTGAATCTGCTGACCGATGACTGGCAGGCTTTTGATATTGTTGGGCAAATCAATATAACCTGCTTGCAAGCGTTCAATCGCCATGCCATAAAAAGCAATCACCTCTTGTTGTAAGAAAAAGATGCCAACGACCAATGGCACGCCGATCATTAAAGACACGCCCATCGTCATGACAAGCGCACTAAGTGTAGGACCTAACAGCACTTTTTGATGAAAAAATCGGTACAATGGAAAGGTGATGTAGGCTAAAATCGCCCCCCAAATCGCAGGGGTAATAAAAAATCTGACGACTTTAAAGCATAAGATGATTAAGATGGTGAGTAGGGTAAGTGCAAGCAGTCTTTGAATGACGACTTCTTTTGACCAAGTTTCTAGCATGATGATGAGCTTTGTGTGTCAAGTGGTAAGAATTTGGCCTATTTGACCGTTGTTAGGCATTATTATGCCAAATTTTTACCAAAATCGCTTGGTTTTTTTGGGGTTTTATGTGTACTCACCTTGCTTGATTTTGATGAGATGAGTTGGGGTGTTGCTTGAGTGGTTTGGTGGTGATGAGGTGAGATTGATTGCATTTTGGCTTGATGTCATAGTGCGTCAACTTCTCTCTTTAGCACGACTGCTTAATGCCTAGTATCTTTTATAAGCACATCATTTACCAATGGAGTGTCGCTGGTGATGACAAGACCCCTAGCACTCACATGCTGCTTGATGTGATCGTTTGTCATATCAAATCCTTGTGGAATAATTTTCATGGCAGGATGCAGCGATGGCGGCAGTTTGATGAAGGTATTGGTGATGAGCATTGCTGGTGCATTTGTTCGGTTGATTGTTTTGATGAGAAAGTTTTTGGCGATGATGAGAAGGGTGCTTGCATCAATGAGGAGTCTTATGGTTAACCCTAAAAATAGATGGCGTTGCCATCAAGTCTTAACTTGAAAAAAGTCGGAGAGTGGGTAAAATATGCCATGTTGATGATAAAAATGCAACCCCACATGATGCCATCAGAATGAGTCTGTTGGTATTGCGAATATGAATTAAGATGGAAAAATGAATGATAGATTTGCACAGCCATAGCACTGCTTCTGATGGTACTGACACGCCTGTAGCACTACTCAAAAAAGCTCACTTGGCAGGCATTAAAACATTTGCCATAACCGATCACGACACGGTCTTAGGCGTGATGGAAGCTAGATCGTCTGCGAAAGAAGTTGGCATTCATCTGGTGAATGGTGTGGAAATCAGCTGTTCACACACGGTGGTTGGTGGCTATGGTAAGAATAAAGAACTGAATAAAATCATTCATATCGTCGCCCTTGATTTTTGTGATGTTCAAAAAATGCACCATGCTTTGCAATCATTGCAAGACAGTCGCCACCATCGTGGCAGACGCATGATTGAGAAGTTGGCTGGTTTGTTAGCAGAAGATCATCAAGAAGATTTTATTGAGAAGATTTGGCGTGCCACACTATATAAGGCTGGTCATAACCCTCGTGCGATTGGGCGTGCACACATCGCTCAAGTGTTGCGTGATTTTGGCTTGGTGGGGAGTGTTCAGGCAGCTTTTGATAAATATTTGGCAGACAACAAAGCTGCGTATGTGGCGATTGAGACTCTGGATATGGCGGAGACGATTCGTTTGATTCATGATTGTGGTGGTTTGGCAGTATTGGCTCACCCAACTCGTTATGGATTGTCAGCGACACGCACTCGAAAGCTGATTGCTGACTTTGCTCATTTGGGTGGCGATGGGTGTGAATTGCCCAATGCAGAGCCACAAAGTCTTAGAGCGATGATTGATAGAAGCATTGCCCAACACGATCTTTTGGTATCGGTTGGTAGCGATTTTCATGGAGACAGCATGCCATGGAGAAAACTTGGGTCTGTCGCCAAATTGAAAGTGGGACAAGTGGGCGTGTGGGAAAAATTTCGCTTAACAAAAGAGAGCTTTAAATAAAATCTAGCTCGTCCATATCATCAAGCGTGTAATTAAGTGCAGCAAAGCACACTGACATTTCAAAGCCACGATACTGCAAAAATCTTAATTGACGAGCTTTTTGTTTTTGGTCATCAGGCAGATGATTGCCGTATTTTTTGCATCGAGCTTCTACGGCAAGCTTCAGCCAATTGATGCCGTCCTTTGGAGTGTCATCATCTGCCAAAATTGTACCATCGCTTAGACTGGGTATGTCAGCCATGCCAATCAATTCATCAATTGAATAAGGTAGATTGATGCCAGCATTTTTAAAGCTTTGGGCAATGTGATGTTTGCCACGCCCACGACGCACGCTTTCACGAATGATCATCAAGGCACACCGTTCATCAGATTGGTATTTTTTTTGGTCAAATTCCACCAGCAACTCTTCGACCATCTGTGGATTGCAGTGCTTATCTAGCAGTTTTTGGCGTAATTGCTTTTGAGACAGCTCACGACGAGACAAATAATAAAACGCCAACCAGCGAAGTCGATTCACATCTTTATCATTTTGATAAATTGGCTCACTGGCAACATGCTTTAAGACATCGGCGGTTGACGCATCTAAAGGGGTTGTGTTTGCCATCGTTAGGGTGTTGATGCCATTAATTGATGGGTTGGTTTTGTGTGATTGCTTGGGGCGAGTGGATGGGTAATGAGTCTTTTGGGCTGGTGTATCAAGGGGTGCTTGTGATGATTGGCATGGCTTAGCGGATACAGAATTGTCCATATCCGCTAAGATTTCTGCCAAAGTTTTAATGGTAGTCATGCTGTGATTGAGAGGTTGTTAGTTTGGCATGCCTTCAACGAAACTTGATGATTCGTCATAAAACGCTTCATCTCCATCATCAGCAGGGATGTTTGATGTTTTGGTCAGTTTTTCAGCACGGATTTTGGCTTCAATCTCTTGGGCGATGTGTGGATTTTCGGCAAGATATTTGACGGTATTAGCTTTGCCTTGTCCGATTTTATTATCGCCATAGCTGTACCATGCCCCAGATTTACCGACGGCACCGATATCTACGCCAAGATCAATGATTTCACCCAAATGGTTGATGCCTTCGCCATACATGATTTGGAAGAGAGCTTCACGGAATGGAGGGGCCATTTTATTTTTAATGACTTTCACTTTGGTTTCGTTACCGACAATCTCTTCGCCTTCTTTGATTTGACCAATGCGGCGAATGTCCAAGCGTACCGACGCATAGAATTTTAAAGCATTACCGCCAGTGGTGGTCTCAGGCGAACCGAACATGACACCGATTTTCATGCGAATTTGATTGATGAAAATAACCATGCAGTTTGAGCGTTTGGCATTACCTGTGATCTTACGCAAAGCTTGACTCATCAAACGAGCTTGCAAACCCATGTGGCTGTCGCCCATTTCGCCTTCAATCTCAGCTTTGGGTGTTAATGCAGCCACCGAATCCACCACGATCAAATCTACCGCTCCAGAACGCACCAGCATGTCGGCGATTTCAAGGGCTTGTTCACCATTATCAGGTTGGGATACCATGAGTTTGTCGATATCTACGCCCAGCTTTTTGGCATAAATCGGATCTAAGGCGTGTTCAGCATCGATAAAGGCACAGGTACCGCCTTGTTTTTGACATTCGGCGATGGCTTGAAGTGTTAAGGTGGTTTTACCAGAACTTTCAGGGCCAAAAATCTCAATGATGCGACCTTTTGGTAGGCCGCCAATACCAAGAGCAATGTCTAGCGTCAAAGATCCTGTTGAAATCACATCGACATCAATTTTGGCTGCCTCATCGCCTAAGCACATGATGGTATTTTTACCAAAGCTTTTTTCAATTTGAGCCAGTGCTGCCTTGAGTGCTTTTTCTTTATTTTCATCGACGCTTGTGGTCATGTCCTTTGTTTTACTCATAAGTTTTACCTAAATAAATTTGTTGATGAAGCTTTTTGAATCGCCCAGTCATTATAGCATGACTCGCTTGTTTTTACCTAAAGTATTTTGGCTAAAAAAACGCCTGCTTAGAGAGGTTGGTTTTTTGGATTGTTGATGGTGGAGTTGCTTGTGGTCATGTGTCAAAAAGGTGAATTACCCACAAGTTACACAAGAAAATCGCATGAATGACTGTGAAACATAAAGGGGTTTGTCGTGATGATTGGGGGTTTTTGGTTGTTTTTATAAGTGATTGATTTTATTTATGATTTAAATTTATCCCAAGATAGTTGCGCATACATCTCGTCACGGCTTAGGTATTGATAATGCTAAGCTTGATTGAAAAATTTACAGGTTATCCACAAAGTTATCCACATATTTTGTGGATAAACAAATACTGTCTTAGAAAGCTTAGGTGTATCAAGGTCTGGAGACGATGATTGGTGAGTGTTACTGTCATGAGGTGATATACAAAGTGTGCATGATGAACCATGTTTCACGATGAATGTTTGATCGCATGGTGTGAAACAGTCAATTGAATATACCGAAAAATACATGCCCAAAAAAAGACGGTACCAGACCGTCATAGAAATAACCGACTGACAAAAAATCAGCCAATCTTGCGATACATCAAGTCCCAAGAAGTGCGACCATAGTCAAAGCCTCGTTTTTCAAATTTTGTTTGGGGGCGAAAATCTGGGCGTGGTGTGAAATTTCCTTTGCCAGACATATTATCAAAAATCGCCATGTGATCAAGAACTTCCAGCATCCATAACGCATAATGCTCCCAGTCAGTCGCCGCATGAAAAATGCCATCTTTTTTTAGGGTGCGAGCGACGATTTGCATGCGATGTTCAGTGACGAATCGGCGTTTGTAGTGGCGTTTTTTTTGCCAAGGGTCGGGAAAATACAGCTGTACGGCATCAAGATGTTCATCAGGTAGGTTGGTGAGTAGGGCAATCGCATCACCACTTAGCACTTTAAGATTTGTCAATCCAAGCTCATGACACAGATAGGCTGTTCGCCCAATGCCAGGCTCATGCACTTCAATCCCTACAAAGTTGCGATTTGGGGCATTTTTTGCCATTTCAATCAGGCTGTCGCCCATGCCAAAGCCGATTTCTAGTATTAAAGGAGCTTGACTGCCATTGGGCGTTTGTTCAAAACATGTTCGCAAATCACGAATATCATCGACTTTGCCCAATTTACCAAGTTCAAAACCATGATTAATGACATAGGGTGCGTACATGTCGTCCGTCAACGCAAGTTCACTCGTCTGACTCATGTGCGTGCGTCGCTTCATGAATGTGTCTATTTGGCGAAATTGTTCAGGTGTCTTTGCTAGGCGTGCGATCTGTTCGCTGATGACTTCACGGTCGGTGTCTGGAGTTTGGCGATCACCACCTACAGGGGCTAAAAACTGGTCTTTTGTCTCAATCATGGCTTTATTTGCATCAAAAAAAGGCGTAAAATGTGTGTCATTATAAGTCAAGCTGTCCTTAACCGCAAATCAATTTTATCATTTTGCCCATCAGTCCCCATGTTTCGTTTGCCTTTTTTAGAAGATACCACGCCACCACCTTTTTATCGTGCCGATTTGAGTGCCAGTCAACGCATCAAGCTTGATCGGTGGTTCATTGGTTTGCGTTCTCAGCCGTATTATTTAAAGCGTTTTAATGAGTTTGATCAAGCAGGGAAAATGTATCCACGCTGGCATTGGGCTGCGTTCTTCTGTACTTTTGGCTGGTTGCTTTATCGCAAAAGGTATTTGGATTGTGTGGTGTATTGTGTTGCTGGCTGGTCTTTTATTAAAGTAACGATCGTTATTGCATTGGCGATATTAGAGTTTACGGCAATTTCATTTTTACCAGAGCAGTATCAGATGGGGGTGCGCATGTCAGTTGCTGTGTTGATATGGGTCTTTTGGGCCAGTCAAGTGGCTCGTTGGGCAGATGCGTATTACTATCGCATGGCACGCCGTGAGATTGCTGATGTGTTGGATCATCACCCTCATGATGAGCAAGCTCAAAGAGCGTGCTTAAAACAAGAGGGTGGTACCAGCTTGTTTGGTATGTCTGTGGCTTTTGGCATGTTTGGTTTGATTCTGTCAATCCCGACCATGCAGTTTTTGCCAATCATTGCGATGCAACAAGAGCAGACAGTCATCTTCGAAAGCCATCGATCTGCCATCGCTGTTCAAAAACGCATGGCAATCATTTATCAAGACACGGGTGCCTGTCCGACACACCTACCTGTCTCAACGGACAGCCAGCGAGTCTCTATGAAAGTGGTGTCTCATGTGGCTGGTGTACAGACGGATTGTGCGGTGGTGGCGACTGTCTCTGGGGCAGGTTATCCTGTGCGTTATCTTAATGGTGAGACGCTGATTATTTATCATACCAATGATCAAGGGAATGATGTTTGGCGTTGTCAGACTTCTTTGAACAAAAAACGCAAACCAAAGCGTTGTGTGTAAGATAAAAAGTTGATCAACCAGTGATAAGTTTGTATGTGTGCATTGTAGCTTTTGGTCCTACCAGCTCATCGGATCGATATCCAAAGAAAGCTTGACACCTTTGGAGGTAGGTAACTCAAGCAGGCTTTGCCAGTATTCAGACAGCACGCCGTGCAGGGTCTTTCGGTCTTTGGCAAGCAGTAATAACTGCGTGTGATAGCGATTGTTTTTTTTGTTCATGGGTGCGTCTAGCGCGCCACTTTTTGCCAAACCATTAGGGCTTGGTAATGCTTGGGTAAGATGACTGATGGCTGCTCTGGCTCGTTGCTGATCATGACTTTCAGCACTGATCAGAGCGGCATGGGCATGGGGGGGTAGCCCTAGCAGTCGTCTTTCTTTTAATAAAGTATCAGCAAAAGCCAGATAACCATGCTTGATGAGTGTGAGAAATAGAGGGTTGTCTGGTTGACGAGTTTGAATGAGTACATGACCAGATTTTTTGGCACGCCCAGCACGCCCAGCCACTTGTATGATACGCTGGGCGGTATGTTCAGGTGATCGAAAGTTGGGTGATAAGAATCCTAAGTCTGCATCCGCAATCACCACGAGCGTTACATTCGGAAAGTGATGCCCTTTGGCAATCATCTGCGTTCCCACCAAAATCCCTGCATGTCCTTGGAGAATCTGTTCGTACATGCTTTCCCAAGCACCTTGCTTACGCATTGTGTCTCGGTCGATCTGCCAGATGGGGTAGAGTTGTTTGGTCATTTGTGGATTGGCAAATATGGCATGGAGTTGTTCGCTCAGCTTACTGGTACCAAGCCCTAAGTGTTGTAAATTGCTGCTGTTGCACTTAGGGCAATGGCATGGGATGTGATTTTGAAAACCGCAATGATGGCATTTTAGTTGCTCAGTAGGATATTTGTGCAATGTCAGATGGGCATCGCAATAAGGACAATCGGCTTGCCAACCACATGCACTGCACATCAGTATCGGTGCGTAGCCACGCCGATTTAAAAAAATGAGTACTTGCTCGCCATTACCAAGACGCTGTTTGATGTGATGAATGCTTAATTCTGATAGTAAGCTGGTCTGCTGTTCACCGCTTGATAATAGAATTTGTCTGCTGCCTTGACGAATGTCAACCATTTGAAATGTCGGAGTTTTGGCATCGCCAGCACGCTTGGTCAGTCGATATTCAATAAGCTTGCCATCATGGCTTAGCTTGATTTGTTCTAAGCTTGGGGTGGCTGTACCTAGTACCACAGGTATGCTTAGTCGATGACCACGCCACATCGCCACATCGCACGCATGATATCGTAAATGATCTTGTTGCTTATAGGAAGTGTCGTGAGCTTCGTCAATGATGATGAGTCCTAGGTTGTTAAAAGGATATAGCACGCTTGAACGAGTGCCGATGATGATTTGCGTTTGTCCTGTACGGCAATCTTGCCAGCCTTGCAGTCGCTCCTTATCGTTCATGCCTGAATGTAGTACACAGATGCGAGCGTTAAAGCGTGAGGTAAAGCGAGCTTTGGTCTGTGGAGTGAGTCCAATTTCAGGCACCAAAATCAGCACTTGTCTGCCAGCGGATAGAGCATGCCATATGGCATGTAGATAGACCTCTGTTTTTCCTGATCCAGTGATGCCGTTTAATAAAATGCCTTGATAAATGCCCGCATCAATCGCTTGCTTGATGGCATTAAAAGCAACACATTGTTCATCATTGAGTGATGGTGGTGTGTCTTTTAGCTTGGGGGGTGTTAATGAGTTTTTGGAAGCGTCTGCGACAAATGAGCAGATCAATCCTTTGTCCGATAGGGCGGATAATTGAGCTTTGGTAACACCCAGTTCCTTTAATTGAGACTTGTTAAGACTTGATGCTTGCTTGATGGCGTTAAAGATTTGCCACTGCTTTTTGGCGACTTGACTGATTTGTTTTTGGGCAAAATCATCGGTAACACTCTCTGCCACTTTCCATAATACCAGCTGCTGCACGGGTTGGTTGCCTTGATTGATTAAGCTTGGCAGCATGACCGAAAATGTCTCTCCTAGTGGGTGGTGATAGTAAGAAGCTAGCCAATATGCCAAGCCAAACAAGTCATCTGTGATGATGGCAGTATCATCAAAGCACTGCTTAATTGATTTGAGCTTGTGTTGCGGAATGTCGCTACCTGCCTGATCAATATGACCAGTAACGATGCCAATGAGCGTTCGGTGTCCAAAGGGAACTTGTACACGACCACCCACCACAGGCAAATTTGGCATTGATGGAGGGCAAAGGTAGTCAAACAGTCGATATAGCGGTACGGGCAAGGCGACACGAACTAGGGGTCTTGACATAAAGGTAATGCAGTCATGAGAGAAAAAAGAAAGGCTTGAAACAAGCCTTTGGGAGTGAGTAATTATCCAATCACCCTAGATGCAAGATGGCCTCAATCTCCACCACACCACCTTTTGGCAAAGCGGCGACTTGTACAGCAGCACGAGCAGGATAAGGTGCGGACAGTCGATTGTTAAAGATGTCATTGAGTGCGGCAAAGTCATTCAAATCGGTCAAAGAGACATTGAATTTTACAGTATCGTTCAGTGTACCGCCAGCAGCTTGTGCAATGGCTGCTAAGTTATCCAGTGCTTGCTCTGCTTGGGCGATGAATCCTTCTTGGAGTGTCATTGTCTTGGGATCTAGTCCCAGCTGACCAGAGATGTACACCGTCTTATCAATCTTAACGGCTTGTGAATAAGTGCCAACCGCAGCAGGTGCATCATCGGTATGAATGATTTGTTTTGTCATGACAGTTCCTTGTGGTTGATTGTTGATATTGGGTGAATTAAGTCTTATGCTGTTTAAAACAGTAGTCAGGCATCAGACTCTTGCTTTTCGTTTTTGCAGATGAGCAATGATCTTATCAAACAAACTCATTGCGGGTGTGTCTGCATAGATGATGTTGACCGAGATATTATCAGCGGTCTTGGGCAGAATGCTTGGCTCTGTTTTTCCCAAAAAGTGTGCCGCTTCTTCTTTGGAGTTTAAGTCAATATTGCAACACATGGCATGCTCCTTGTGATCGTCTGTCTATTATGATATTAAAGCAAGTTTTACTTGGATATTCAAGTGTTTTTTGATTGCTATTGATACAGTCGCATGATGTTTGGGTATCCAAGAATTTGTCGAAGTTTTTGAATGCCATTTTCTAGATGTGTTCGTGAACGCACGACGACATCAAGAGTGGTTGTTCCAAGTTTGCTGTCTTTATCATTGACCTTAATGGCGGTATCTTCAACACCGATATTGATGGCTCGCAACTCATAGATGGCTTGACTGATTTGCTCTTCATTGAGCATGGCAAAAATGCGTAGCTTTGCTGAAAAATGTAACTGATGTGCCGTGTGATCAATCTTGATATCATCTTTCCAATGAGTCTGAATGATTTGATATGGGTTGGCAGTGCGAATGCTGTTGAGTGAATAACATTTATGGCGATGAATGACCAATCCTTGGCGAGCAGACGAATGTCCGACGATATGATCGCCATAGATGGGATTGCAGCATTTGGCAAAAGTAACCTCAATGCCTTTAACACCAGCCAGCAAATGCCTAGATTGGGTGATTTCATGATCATCAGCAATATCTACCTCATCGCTAAATAAGCGTGAGACCACCAGTTGAGCCAGTAGTGTGCCTGTGGATATTTGCATGAAAATCTCTTCTCGGCTGTCCACGCCACGCCATGCTAAGATGTCAGTCCATTCATCATCAGTGATGTCTGCGATGTTTTTGTCATAAGCTTGTAAAGCTCGCATGAGCGCTTCTTTACCAGCATGTTCTTTTTGGTCGTCTGGCAAATGTTTTAAAAATTTTAGAATCTCGCTTCTGGCCTTGTTGGTGGCCACAAAGCCAAGCCAATCGGCTTTTGGTGTGGTGTTTTTATCTGTGTCGATGTTGACTGAATCGCCGTCTGCCAATACCATGCCAAGCTTGCCATGTTCGCCATTGATGTCAGCACCGATAGCGATGTTGCCAATGGCAGGGCCTACTGCATAAGCAAAATCCAATGCAGTCGAGCCACGAGGCAATTCATAAGCTCGTCCTTTTGGACTGTAACAGACGATTTTGCGTTCATGCAGATAGTTGAGCAGTTCATTGATGATGGTGATGGAGTGTTCGGTGTTGTCGTTGATGTTGCCTTCTGACTCACCGTTGGCAAGATCTTTCATGTTGCGTAGACTTGCTTGTATGACCGAATGACTGACATCACCTTTGTCGCTGCTGATGACACCAAGTCGTGCCGCTTCTTGCATTCGCTTGGTTAGTAGCGTGATTTTAATGTGATTGTAATCACGCTCATAGATGAGGGTGAGTGATTGATTGCCACCTGCTTGGGGTTTTCTGATGTTGTCTTTGATTTGATTGTTGCCAATTTCATATCTTTGCACCAAATAAGAAGCAACTTTATCACAAGATTCGATGTCGTTGAGTACCACCTCAAAATCGTATTGACGAATTAGGCGATTGATTTGCCCACGATTTTTAAAAAATTGTCGATACATGGAGGTTCGATTGTCTAGGACTTGCACATGACCATGTAAGTTGAGGTGATTGAGTAGGTTTTGTAGGTAGGTGCTGATTTCTATCTTTTGAAAATTACGACCAAGCCCATGTTGTAGCAGCTTGTCGGTGAATTTATTGTACATCTCGGGATTTAAGTTGCGATAGCACAACAGTTCAATGTAATCAGCGATGTCATTAAGCCCCATGACACGAGCAAAAGGAATGTAAAAATTTAATGTCTCTGTTGCGGTGCGTTTTCTTTTCTCTTCACTGACCGCATCAAGCGTAGACATGTTATGTAGACGGTCTGAAAGCTTGATGATGAGTACGCGTGGATCGATGAGTGTGGCGGTAAGAATCTTGTGAAAAGTGGCTGCTTGGCTTTGCTGTTTGTTCATGCTTGATGACTTTAGTTTGGTAACACCGTCGACCAAGCGTGAAACAGTTTCTCCAAATTCTGCACAAATCATCTCATCTGTCACATCAGTATCTTCAACCGTATCATGCAAAATCGCTGCGATGATGGTGTCTCGATCCAGTCGAAAGCCCGCCAAAATCTCTGCCACCGCCATTGGATGAGTGATATAAGGTTCCCCTGATTTGCGTTTATCCAAAATATGTGCCACATCACCAAAATGGCAAGCACGCAATACATCTTGTCGCTCTGCATGGCTAAGATAGCTGATGGCACGCATCAAACTGTCACGAGATTCATCAACCAAAGGGTGGCTAAGATGATGTGGGATATCGTGCGGACAATAAGTGGTTGACATAGGGACCTTAATCACTTAAAAAATATTATAAATATCAAGGAATGATGGGATTGTCAATAAGTTAATTAATTGATTTTACCAATAATATCATATTTATTTGATATAAAGACAATAAAAATGTTTCAATTCATTATTTTTTAGCATGATAAATAAAAAGCCGCAGGATAATCATGCGGCATCTGTAAGCAGGAATTGGCTTAAAAATTATCAGGTGTCAGTTTTGAAAGATCTATGTATTCTGGAACTTTAATGACGATTTCTTCATCTGGTTCATCTAAGATGGCACGAGTTACATTGCCAGCAGCGATTTCACGCAGGGCAAGAACGGTTGGTTTGTCATTTTCAACAATAACAGTGGGCTCTGCACTGCCTTTGGCAAGCTGGCGAGCGCGTTTGCTTGCCACCAAAATCAGCTCAAAGCGATTATCGACATTATCCAGACAATCTTCAATCGTAACTCGTGCCATAATTTCTCTCTATTTGGTGAATCATATGGAATAATCTTACTATTTTAACAAATTCATCAAGTTTTTAAAAGAATTTTTTGTTGGCTTATTTGCCTCGTGCGTCTGCCCAAATGATTTTGTGTAATTGCAGTTGCAAGCGTACAGGCAGACCGTCTGCCAAGATCCATTCGGCAAGTTGCATGGCGATGTTTGGCACATCAGATTTGCGTGCGTCAATCTCAAACATGGGGGAGAACCATACCACGCCACATTTTTTGTGCAAATCGTATCGCCAAAGTTTTTCCACCGCCCATTCATAGTCCATACGATTGGCAATCACGATTTTAAGCTGGTCATTGGGTGTTAGCCATTGCAGATTTTCCCATAGGTTTTTACCATCTTCGCCTGAACTTGGTGTTTTTAAATCCATCACTTTTGACACCGCCACAGGCACATCTTTGACTGACAATGCACCTGCCGTCTCCAAGGAGATTTCATAACCATTCGTCAACAAAAGCTGCATGAGTGCGATGGCATTGGGCTGGGCGAGTGGCTCCCCACCCGTGATGCAGACTCTTTTACAGGGAAATTGGGTCAGTTTTGCCATGATGTCATCAAGCGCCCAACGCTCACCACCTGAAAAAGAATAAGTAGTGTCGCAATAAGTGCAGCGAAGTGGACAGCCAGTCAATCGGATAAAAATCGTTGGCATGCCTGAGCTGAGTGCTTCACCTTGTAAGGAATAAAAAATCTCAGTCAGCTTCAACCCTGCAGAGGGGTCGGTTGTAGGGATTGTGGCGTTGCGTAGGGGCTGAACATCAGGCGGATTTTGGGTTGACATAAGGCAGAGTTTGAATGTGATGACATGTTAAAAAATTTAGTATTCTAACAGATTTTGGAATGAATGGGTGATTTTCTGATGTTTTAGCAAAAATTGGGTGTGTTAATCAATGGTCAAACCTCATTTGAATGATGGTAAATGCCTAACTGACCATGTGTGCGGAAGGGGGTGTGCGTCTAACCACATGACACGACATTAAAAGTTAAGCTTTTATGGTGTTGCCATCTCAACTAAAAAGCGACCATAAAAAACATGGCCGCTTTGATGATCGCTGATTGACAATCAATCCGCTCTTAATAAGTCATTGATTGAGGTTTTAGCACGGGTCTGTGCGTCTACTTTTTTGACGATGACGGCACAATAAAGTGAATGTGAGCCATCGTTGCTTGGTAGGCTGCCAGGTACGACCACAGAACCTGCTGGAATGCGACCGTAGGTAATCTCTCCTGTCTCACGATCATAAATTTTTGTGGATTGACCGATATAGACACCCATAGAAATCACAGATCCCTCTTCAACCACCACGCCTTCTACAATTTCAGATCGTGCACCGATAAAGCAATTATCCTCAATGATGGTTGGGTTGGCTTGTAAAGGCTCTAAGACACCTCCAATGCCCACACCGCCTGACAGATGAACATTTTTGCCAATCTGAGCGCAAGAGCCTACCGTTGCCCAAGTATCAACCATCGTGCCTTCATCTACGAATGCACCAATATTGACATAACTTGGCATCAAAATCACATTATTGGCGATGTAGGCACCCTTGCGAGCGACAGCAGGAGGTACAACACGCATGCCACCTTTAGCAAAATCATCTGCTGACCAGCCTGCAAATTTACTATCCACTTTATCAAAAAATTGCAAATCGCCAGACCCCATTGGGCGATTATCGTTGATTTTAAAGGATAAAAGCACGGCTTTTTTTAGCCACTGATGTACCACCCAATTCCCATCAATCTTTTCAGCAACTCGCAACTCACCTGAGTCTAGTTTGCCCAATGCTTCATTCACAGCATTGCGAATGTCAATGGGGCAGTCGGACGCACTAAAGCTGGCACGATTTTCAAAGGCTTGTTCGATGATGCTTGCTAAATTTGACATATTTTTTTCCTAGTAACAAGAACGAGATTGGAGGCATTTTACCATAAAATGACAAAGCTTTTTTGATCAATTTTGCTTAAGATGCTGTCTAAGCCAATGCAAAATATCTTGGCATACTTTTTCTCGATCAACTTCGTGTAAGATGTCATGCCGCATGTTTGGATATAGTCTGACACTCACGGTATGGTTGGCATCAACCAGCGTTTGATGGAGTGTCTCAATATCCTGCCCCATATTTCCCACAGGATCATCTTTACCACTGATGAGCAAAATGGGATATTGCTTTGGCATATTCATGTACCAGTCGGCATGGGTGGCATGATCAATTAGTGATATTAGAGTCATGAAGCCATTATTGGTAAAAACAAACCCTGAAAGCTCATCTGCTTCAAAATCATCGATGGCGGACGCATTTTCCGCAAGCCAAGCTAAGGGTGATGTGGAGATGGGTGAGCGGATTTGATTGAGTAGGTGTTGATTGAGTAAGGTTGCCAGTGCCAGATTGATTTGTTTTGGGCGATATTGATTTAATAAATTGAGTAGGGGGAGGCTGATTTTCCCCATTAAAGATAGGCCATTGCTTGTACCCATGAGTATGACACCACTAAAATTGATGGCGTGATGGGTCAGTACGGTGCGTACAATGAATGACCCCATGGAGTGCCCCATGATGAAATGCGGCACGCTTGGGGCAAGCTCTTTAAGCTTGTCTGCCATAATGATGACATCTTTACACAGTATTTGCACAGGATATTTTTCATCAAAAAATCCAAGTTCGTATTTGTCCTTGACCGTCTGCCCATGTCCAAGCTGGTCGTAAGTCGCCACAAGCACGCCATTATCCGCAAGAAACTGGGCAAAATCAGCATATCGTCCGCCATGCTCGCTCATACCGTGAACAATAAGCAAGCTAGCAATCGGCCTGCTTTTAGGGGTGAAAAAGGTGTGGTGTAGGCGGTGAATGCCGTTGGAGGAGAGGATGGTTTTTTGGGTCATAAAGCTATGTAAAAATAAAATATCCACTATTTTAGTGGATATTTTACCAAAAATCTACCATTACATGTATTGACTATATTTGATAAGCCAGAGACACATATTTTGCCCATTTTTTTCTTTCGGAACAATCAGGAATAAAATAAGACCCTGTTTTTTGTAGATTTTTTGCCTTGCAACCACCCAAGCAAATATACTTTAAATCACATTTTTGACAATAGGGCATATTATTAATTTGTGTCTCTTTATTGATTTCAACAGATTTTTGTAGTGCTGATGATAAATTTAAGTGTAAAATATTGCCCATTTTATTAACAAATTCATCACAGGGATAAATATCCCCATTTGAATCAATGCCAATAGACAAACCGATTCCACAATTTAGTTTATTAATGCAATTGTTATTGCTATCATTTGGATTGATTGATTTGATGAATTCGGCAATTTCAATGGTTCGATCGTAATAGAAGTTTTTGTACTCATTAGGCAGGTTTTCAGCACGACCAAAATCTTCCAATTGAGCATTTAATCTGATATTAGAATTTGTCAAATTGTGAACACGCATAAAATTATGCAGATTTTCTCTAACATCATCAAAGTTATGAGCCATTAAGGTAATGGCAACAGTCAGCTTGGTTTTGTCAGGGAAATTTTTGATAAACTTGCTAATTTTTACAAAAGACCCTAAACCCCTTATTTTATCATTGGTTTCTTGCGAAATTCCATCAAGGGATACTTGAACTTCTGAAACATAAGGAATTAACAAATCAATATTTCTTTTTCCATTGGTAAAAATGGTAATAGTGCAATTATTATCAGCCAAAAACTTAACTAGGTCTCCCAAGTAAGGTTTTTGGGTTGGTTCACCACCTGAAATGGTAATTTTTGGGTTTTTGATGTATTCAAATAATGCCCTAAAGCCAATTTTCCATTGTTCTAAGGAAAGTTCATTAGGTTGTTCTTTATCGGCACTGATGTAACAATGCGTGCATCTTAAATTACATCCACGAGTAAGGCATCAATGTATGTCTGTTGGATATACTTCATTGCAGGAATGGCTTAACTGTGTTTTTGTTAAGGGGCATATTTGAGCACTTTTTAGCTTTTCCAATAAGCTGTTTATGGTTACTTTTGTTTGCTCTGGACTGACGCCATTTGAGAGTAGAAACTGTTCGGAAATCTCAATATTTTGTTCTTTGGCGAAAGCGTGGAAAGTAATGGATTCTAAATCATTTAATACCACCGAATTAGGTAGTGAAGGTAGGATAAATAAATTCTTCTCTCCAATTCGATGGTAAGTTAAGTACTTATAAAGCATAAATTAGCAGTCCTTGCGTTTATGCGTAGTTCGACACTGACTTCTTTGAACATAAGTAATCTTATCTTCACCGTCTTCTTGGAAAATGGGTTCGTCAATCATAATCTGACGAGTTTGGAACTCTTCAAGTGTGGTTTTGTCTGACCAAAGTTTTTGGGTCATTTGTTTGGTTGTTGGGTTCGTAAGAAGCTTCTTAAACGGTTGGCAAAAAATATTGTCAGTATTATATGCTATTATATATCAAGAATAATTTTAAAAATTTTTTTAAGTAAGTATATCAATCCATAAAATAAGCGAGCCTAGAAAGCTCGCTTATTTTATACTGGGCGTAAATCAATGTTTAAAAACACCCAACCTTCTCACCTTTCTTCGCCTTTGCCAGTTTCTCTTCGGCTAGGGCTTTTGAGCTACGCACAGGCGGTGGGCAAGGCTCGCCATAATATTGACGGTCAGCAAAATAGCTTGAGCGTACCATTGGGTTTGCCCAGATATTAAAAAACCCAAGTTTTTTGCCATATTCGGTATAGCGAGCGAACTCGTCTGGGTGCACATATCTGTCCACGGGTGCGTGGTTTTTGCTTGGGGCTAGGTATTGCCCGATGGTGATGATGTCCACATCGTGAGCTTTTAGGTCATCAAGTAAGGCGTATACTTCTTCTTCTGTTTCGCCGAGTCCTACCATGAAGCCACATTTGGTGGCGACATCTGGGCGGCTTGCTTTATATTGCTTGAGCAGGTTTAAAGAATGCTGATAGTCTGAACCTGGACGAAAAGCTTTATATAGGCGTGGTACGGTTTCAATGTTGTGGTTAAAGACATCTGGGGCAGTTTGGGATAGCAAGTCTATGGCGATTTGTTCACGACCGCGAAAATCAGGCACTAAAATCTCAATCAAGCAGTTAGGACTTAATGCCTTAGATTCATTGATGACTTCCACAAAATGCCCAGCACCACCATCCTTAAGATCATCTCTATCAACGCTGGTGATGACGGCGTACTTCAAGCCCAAGCCAAGAATGGTCTCAGCGGTATGGCGTGGTTCATCTTTATCTAGGGGGTTGGGTCTGCCGTGAGCAACTTCACAAAAAGGACAGCGACGCGTACAAATATCCCCCATGATCATGAAAGTTGCCGTACCATCACCAAAGCACTGGGGTAGGTTGGGACAGGCCGCCTCTTCACAGACGGTATAGAGTTTTTGCTGACGCAAAGTGGACTTAATGCGTTCTACTTCAGCAGGGCTTGATAGCTTGACACGAATCCAATCTGGTTTTTTGGGTGCGTCGGTCGTTGGTATGACTTTAATGGGAATGCGAGCGACTTTATCATAGCCACGCAGTTTTTCGCCTTGTACGGCTTTTTTTGGTGCGGGACGAGCTTCTGGAGTGAAGGTTTGCACGGACATGACAGTTCCAGTAATTGTTCAAAAAGTGGTTAAAAAGTAATGATGAATTCAGACATGATGATTCTATTATACGCTAATTTTTTGTGAATTTGAGATTTTTTTTATTGACAACACCCCCTATGGTCTTGCTAATATATTAAAAGATTTGTTCATTTTGTAAATATTTTTTACTGATAGTAAATAAACTATTCATCAGACATGGCATTCATTGTGATGTTCAAGGTGTATCACAACTTTTTATTTCATTGTAATTTGAGTGATGATTGATGCTGATGAATTCACCCACTTTGGTCTTTTTTACAAAATACCAAATCATGAAAAAAAGCGGTCTATGCTCTTAATTTTTTAGAAGGATTTTGTTTATGAAGTTATCAACCTTAGCACTAGTCATTGGTGGCACCATACTACTTGTTGCTTGTGGTAAAGACAAGCCGACTGAGGGTGTTCAAAAAGGTACTGATGCAGCAGCGACAGTTGCTGAGCCTAAGCATCCTGAATGTATCGCGCCTGCCAAGCCTGGCGGAGGATTTGATTTGACCTGTAAGTTGATTCAATCAGGTTTGCAGGATACTAATTTGCTAAGCAAGCCAATGCGTGTTACTTATATGCCAGGCGGCGTGGGAGCGGTGGCATATAATAAAATTGTCTCTAATGATCGTGCCAACGGCGATGCCATCATTGCTTTTTCTACAGGGTCACTGCTGAATTTATCACAAGGAAAGTTTGGAAAATTTACAGAAAAAGATGTCAAATGGCTTGCGGCGATAGGTGCTGATTATGGTGCGGTATCAGTCAGTGCTGACTCACCTTATCAAAATCTTACTGATCTTGTTGAAGCACTAAAAGCCGATCCTAAGAAGGTAACTTTTGCTGCTGGGGGCAGTGTCGGTGGTCAGGACTGGCTACAAACTGCACTATTAGCAAAACAAGCTGGTGTCAACCCAATCAATATGTCCTATGTGGCGATGGAAGGGGGTGGTGAGGCGGTAACGGCACTGCTAGGTCATCATATCCAAGTGGTGAGCTCAGGTCTTGCAGAGGTCATGCCGCAGGTAACATCGGGTAAGATTCGAGTGCTTGCGGTATTTGCTCCAGAGCGTTTGGAGGGGGCTGCTAAAGACATTCCAACTGCCAAAGAGCAAGGTTTTGATATTCAATGGCCAGTCATCCGTGGTTACTACATGGGTCCTGATGTCTCGGAAGAAAGCTATGCGTGGTGGAAGCTGAATATTGATAAGATGCTTGATGATCCAAAATTTGCCGAGATTCGTGCAAATCGTGAACTGTTTCCTTTTGCCATGACTGGTGATGAGTTGACGCAATATATTTATAAAGAAAAAGAAAGACTGGCACAATTGTCAGCTGAGATGAATTTGATTGATCAAGCCACGACCAAATAAATTTGATGGTCATAACGCCTTAGTGAAGCTTGTTTTGTAAACCCTGTTAAGTCTGATGGTTGTTTTATTGGAGTGTGTATGAATACCAAAGTAGAGCGAATATTTGCGTTTGTATTGCTCGGTATCTCTGTTGTTATGATAATAATGGCATGGGGCTACACTGCACCCATCGCCTATGATCCCATAGGTCCACGACCTTATCCGATACTGTTACTGTCCTTGATGGCGATAGGTTCGGCACTGCTTGCTTTTCAACCTGCTAAGTTCATGAAGCAGATTGATTATGGATGGAGTAAGCCTGTGGTTAAAAATCTTATATTATGCATGCTTGCCCTGTTGTTATATGGTGCCTTATTTGAGATTTTGGGCTATGTCATTAGTACAAGCTTGATGGCATTTGCAGTTGGCTTGTTATTTCATGGCAAAACAATTCCGACAGCGATATCATCTGTCATGATGGCGTTATTAACTTACTTATTATTTGAACAGGTGCTGGATGTGAGTTTGCCATCTGGTTTGTTATCGGTCATTGGTTTTTAGGTTTTTTTTAAATGGAAGTTTTTGAGTTTTTGATGCATGGCTTTGCGATTGCCACAACCCCAAAAAATCTCATCATTGCATTTATTGGAGCGTTGATTGGAACAATCGTTGGTATGCTTCCTGGACTTGGTCCGATTAATGGCGTGGCAATTTTACTGCCAATCGCTTATGCGCTTGGACTGCCACCTGAATCTGCTTTAATTCTACTTGCAGCGGTATATTTAGGCTGTGAATACGGTGGAAGAATTTCAGCGATTTTGATTAATGTGCCAGGAGATGCTGCTGCCATCATGTCAACATTGGATGGCTATCCACTTGCCAAACAAGGTAAGGCAGGAATCGCTTTATCACTTTCGGCAGTGAGTTCTTTTATTGGTGCTATTTTGGCGACGGTTGGTGTGGTTTTATTCGCTCCATTATTGGCAAGGTGGGCGATTTCATTCGGTCCCGCCGAGTATTTCGTACTCATGGTATTTGCATTAACTTGTTTAAGTGGTCTGGCAAGTGACGCACCAATCAAGACTGCAGTGGCTGCACTGATTGGCTTGATTTTGGCAACCGTTGGCATGGATGCGGTTACTGGGGTTTACCGCTTCACTTTTGACTCTGTTGGCTTGTCTGATGGCATTGCTTTTACAACGATTGTCATTGGTTTTTTCAGCATCAGTGAAATTCTCATCATGTTGGAGCAGACTAACATCGGTCAAAAGGCTTTAGAGCAGGGAAAAAGAAATCTGGTAAATTTTAAAGAATTGATGTTTGCACTTGGAGCAATTGTTCGTAGTGGTTTGACTGGTTTTGTGGTAGGGATTTTGCCGGGTGCGGGAGCTACGATTGCCTCCGCCATCACCTACTCAAATGAGCGTAAAATTGCAGGCAAGGCATCTAAATTTGGTGATGGTGATTTGCGTGGTATAGCAGCACCAGAAGCAGCGAACAACGCTTCAGCTTGTGGCTCGTTTATTCCCATGCTGACTTTGGGGGTGCCAGGTTCTGGCACGACAGCAGTGATGATGGGTGCGTTGACTTTGTACAATATCACGCCAGGTCCGCAGCTATTTACTGAACAACCTGATATTGTTTGGGGTTTGATTGCCAGTTTATTTGTGGGCAATGTCATTTTGCTTGCTTTAAATCTTCCTTTGGTGGGTTTTTTTGCAAAAATGCTTAACACGCCAAATTATATTTTAATTCCAGCGATTGCTGCGGCAAGTTTTGTGGGTGTGTATTCCATTCATAGTACGACTTTTGATTTGATATTAATGGTGGCCTTTGGATTGTTTGGTTATCTATTACGAAAATTGCATTTTCCATTATCAGCATTGATTTTAGGCTATGTGCTTGGTCATCTTATGGAGTCCAATCTTCGCCGAGCTTTATCTATTTCAAGCGGAGATCTTGGCATATTATGGGGAAGTCCAATCACGATCATGCTTTGGATATTGGCAATATTTATGATATTGTTGCCGATCTATCGCACCATAAAATCTAGGGTTTAAATCGCATGTTTGAGAGCTGCACTTGCTCATGACAAGTGTGGCTTTTTTAATTTTTAAAATTTTCAATCAATTTTTTGTCAAAGTTGGGCTTTTTTGATTGTATTTGATGAACATGATTAATGAAAGTCATGATGATTTGTTGACCAAATCAATTGGATATTTAAAGAAGTAGTTGCCCATTTTAATTCAGTGGCATTTTTTAAATAAATGTTGGTTATGACAAATATTTTTTTGAATTGATGATGATTTTACGCTATGATATGTGGAGTTTTAAAGTAGGGTAGTTGACTACACACTGTCTAGGCACTTGGTCGTCATGCTGGCGTGTATGAGTGATCAAGCACTTATGAATCAAATTTTTAAATAAGGAAAATGTCATGTCTCAAATGTTAGCTGAATATCGCAAGCATGTCGCCGAGCGTGAAGCGTTGGGCGTACCACCACAGCCACTGACTGATGCACAAACTGCTGATTTGGTAGAGTTATTAAAAAATCCACCAGCAGGCGAGGAAGCTTATTTGGTTGATTTGCTTGAAAATCGTGTGCCAGCAGGCGTTGACCAAGCTGCCTATGTCAAAGCTGCCTTTTTGAACGCTGTTGCCAAAGGTGAGACAAGCTCTCCTCTGGTCAGTAAAGAGCGTGCGGTGTATCTGCTAGGTACGATGTTAGGGGGGTATAATGTCGCCCCACTTGTTGACTTGCTTGATGACAGTGAGCTTGGTGGACTGGCAACCGAAGCCTTAAAAAAGACATTGTTGGTGTTTGACGCATTTCACGATGTTGAGGATAAAGCCAGAGCGGGCAATGAAAATGCTAAAGCGGTGTTGCAGTCTTGGGCGCAAGCGGAGTGGTTCACCAGCCGCCCAGATGTGCCATCTGAGATGACCATCACGGTCTTTAAGGTAACAGGAGAGACTAACACTGATGATTTGTCGCCTGCACAAGACGCTTGGAGTCGCCCTGACATTCCATTGCATGCCAACGCAATGTTAAAGAATGAGCGTGATGGTATCTACCCTGAAAAAAATGGTGAAATCGGCCCTTTAAGTCAAATCAAAGAGCTGATCTCGCGTGGCAAGCAAGTCGCTTATGTTGGTGATGTGGTGGGTACTGGATCATCTCGTAAATCGGCGACCAACTCTGTGCTTTGGTTCTTTGGTAACCCGATTGCCCACATTCCAAATAAAAAAGACGGTGGCGTTTGCCTGGGCGGTAAGATTGCACCAATCTTTTTTAATACCATGGAAGATGCAGGTGCATTGCCTGTAGAGATTGATGTCGCAGACATGAACATGGGTGATGAAATTACCCTAAAAATCGACCATGACACAGCGACTGTTACAGCATTTAAAGACGGCACACAAATCGCCCAAAGCAAACTAAAAACCCCTGTATTGCTAGATGAGGTGCGTGCTGGTGGTCGTATTAACTTAATCATCGGTCGCAACCTGACGGGCAAAGCTCGTGAGTCTTTAGGTCTTGAACCATCAACATTATTCCGCACGCCAGAACAGCCCAGCGATACTGGCAAAGGCTTTACTTTGGCACAAAAAATGGTTGGTCGTGCTTGTGGTTTGCCAGAAGGTCAAGGCATTCGACCAGGCACTTATTGCGAACCTAAAATGACTACCGTTGGCTCTCAAGACACCACAGGTCCAATGACTCGTGATGAATTGAAAGATTTGGCATGTTTGGGTTTTTCGGCTGACTTGGTGATGCAGTCATTCTGTCATACTGCTGCCTATCCCAAGCCTATTGATGTGGTAACGCACCACACGCTACCTGACTTCATCATGAATCGTGGCGGTGTGTCGCTACGCCCAGGAGACGGCATCATTCACTCATGGTTAAACCGCATGTTACTGCCTGATACGGTCGGTACTGGTGGCGACTCACACACTCGTTTTCCAATTGGCATCTCGTTTCCAGCAGGCTCTGGCCTGGTGGCGTTTGCAGCAGCGACGGGTGTCATGCCATTGGACATGCCTGAGTCGGTGCTTGTGAAGTTTAAAGGTAAAATGCAGCCTGGCATTACCCTGCGTGATTTGGTTCATGCCATTCCTTACTATGCCATTCAAGAGGGTGATTTGACGGTTGAGAAAAAAGGTAAGAAAAACATATTCTCTGGCCGTATCTTGGAGATTGATTTGACGGAGATGGAGAATTCATTGACAGTTGAGCAGGCTTTTGAGTTGTCTGATGCATCTGCTGAACGCTCGGCGGCAGGCTGTGCCATTACTGTATCAGAGGAGAAGGTTGCTGAATACTTACGCTCAAATATTGTGATGCTCAAATGGATGATTAGCGAAGGTTATGGTGATGCCCGTACTCTGGCTCGCCGTGCTGAGAATATGCAAAAATGGCTGGATAATCCAAGCTTATTAAAAGCCGATGCGGACGCTGAATACGCCAAAGTGTATGAAATTGACTTGGCGGACATTAAAGAGCCGATTTTATGTTGTCCAAATGACCCAGATGATGCCAAGCTGCTTTCAGAGGTGGCTGGCGATAAGATTGATGAAGTATTCATCGGTTCATGTATGACGAATATTGGTCACTTCCGTGCTGCAGGCAAACTGCTTTCAGAGGTACCAGCAGGCAGTTTGACTACTCGCCTATGGATTGCACCGCCGACCAAAATGGACGAAAAGCAGCTGATGGATGAAGGTTATTATAATGCCTATGCCCAAGCAGGTGCGCGTACCGAAATGCCTGGCTGCTCACTGTGCATGGGTAACCAAGCACGCATCGCACCCAATTCCACTGCGGTATCGACATCCACTCGTAACTTCCCAAATCGATTGGGTCAAGGGGCGAATGTGTATCTGGCATCTGCTGAGCTTGCAGCTGTGGCTTCGGTACTTGGTAAGCTGCCAACCGTTGACGAATACATGTCATATGCAGGCAAGCTGTCATCAATGGAGGCGGAAGTTTATAATTATCTCAACTTTGATCAAATGAGTGAATACACTGACAAATCCGACAAAATTAGCGTGGCACAGTTGGTGTGATTTGACATCATTTAGAATCTAAAACATGAAATAAGCACTCAAATCACTGGGTGCTTATTTTATATCTGTCTAAGGTCTTGCCAAATTTCTCTGATGTGCTATAATCTACTACTTTTTAAATTTCTATTTGGCATGAGAGTCGATAGATAAAAAAGTATTTATTGCCGTACAAGCGGTGGGATGGCATGTGTTTTTGCCATCTACTCTTGTTAAATTTAGGTGTGCAATGTGGCTATTTGATATAATCGCCAGTTGAACCACACGCCGAATGTCGCGAACCTGATTAAACCCAAATCAAATTGGGTTTGGGTTTAAGAATGGATATTCATAAAACTGTCAAATTGCTTTGTTATGGTGTCTGTTCATAGGTTTTTCTTTCAACCCTTATCTGAGATGGTAATCCGATATGAGCGTTCATTCTGTCAATCAAGCCCCTGTTACCGCCAAAGACGGTGCTACCAACGAATATTATTTAACTCGTCAAAACCAAATGGAGTCTAATGTTCGTAGCTATCCTCGTAAACTTCCATTAGCAATCGCCAAAGCACAAGGGTGCTGGGTAACTGATGTGGAAGGTAATGAATACCTCGACTGTCTGGCAGGAGCTGGTACTTTGGCGTTAGGTCATAACCACCCCGCAACCATCAAAGCCATCAAAGATGTGCTTGAGAGTGGCTTGCCTTTACACACGCTAGACATCACCACGCCGATTAAAGATGCCTTTACTGAAAAACTGCTGTCTTTTTTCCCAAAAGATTTTATTTTGCAGTTTTGTGGTCCAACGGGTGCAGATGGCACAGAAGCTGCCATCAAGCTTGCTAAAACCCATACAGGGCGTGATAATGTCATTGCCTTTAGTGGTGGTTATCATGGCATGACGCATGGTTCTCTTGCCATGACAGGCAATCTTTCCGCCAAAGAAAAGGTTGGTAACTTAATGGCAGGCGTGCAGTTTATGCCATATCCGCACGAATACCGTTGCCCGCTTGGGCTTGGCGGTGAGGCAGGTGTAGATGCCTTGACTTACTATTTTGAGAATTTCATTGAAGATGTGGAAAGTGGCGTGGTTAAGCCTGCTGCTGTCATCTTGGAAGCCATTCAAGGCGAGGGAGGCGTTGTCCCTGCACCCAAAAAATGGCTACAAAAAATTCGTGAGGTTACTGCCAAACACGACATCGTGCTTATCCTAGATGAGGTGCAAGCAGGCTTTGCTCGCTCTGGCAAGATGTTCGCCTTTGAACACGCAGAGATTATCCCTGATGTGGTGGTGATGAGTAAAGCGGTGGGTGGTGGTTTGCCTTTGTGCGTGCTTGCCATCAATAAGAAATTTGATGCGTGGTCGCCAGCAGGTCATACAGGTACTTTCCGTGGTAATCAGCTGGCAATGGCGGCAGGGTTTAATGTCCTAGAAGAAATTATCAACAATAATCTGGCTGAAAATTCACGCATCCAAGGTGAATTTTTGCGTGAAGAGCTTGATAAACTTACCCAAGATTACCCTTGCATTGGTAATGTGCGTGGTCGTGGCTTAATGACGGGTATTGAGATCGTCGATGAGCGTAAGCCTGCCGATCATATGGGGTCTTATCCTGCCGATAGCGAGCTTGCTGCTGCCATCCAAAAAGCGTGCTTTGATAATAAACTACTGCTAGAGCGTGGTGGTCGTGGCGGTACGGTGGTGCGTTTGCTGTGTCCAATCACCATCACTCGCGAAGAATGTCAGATGGTCATTGATCGCTTTAAAAAGGCGGTGTGTGAAGCGTTAAAGGTGGTGCGCAGTTAACCAAACTACCTCAAAAAAACGGTAAGGCGACTGCTTTGCCGTTTTTTATTTTTTAGATAAAACTGAGATATGCTATAATTTAATAAGTTTTTTATTAGGATAGTCCGATGACTTATGCACAACAACGAGATGAACTCCACCGCCGTATCTGGCAGATTGCTAACGAAGTTCGAGGGGCGGTAGATGGTTGGGATTTTAAGCAATATGTTTTAGGGGCGTTGTTTTACCGCTTTATCAGCGAGCATTTTAGCGATTATATTGAAGGGGGCGATGACAGCGTCAGCTATGCCGATTTTGATGACAATGACCCAAGTTTGGAGCAAATCAAAGACGATACCATCAAAACCAAAGGCTATTTTATCTATCCAAGCCAGCTTTTTGTCAATGTTGCCAAAAATGCCCACACCAATGAAAACCTCAACGCCGATTTAAAAGCCATTTTTGATGCCATTGAATCATCGGCAATGGGCTATGGTTCAGAAGACGACATCAAAGGCTTGTTTGCTGATTTTGATACGACTTCTAGCCGTTTAGGCAGCACCGTCAAGGATAAAAATGACCGCCTTGCCAAAGTATTAAAGGGTGTGGCACAGCTTGAGCTTGGCAATTTTCACGACAGTCAAATTGATTTGTTTGGCGATGCGTATGAGTTTTTGATTTCTAACTATGCCGCCAATGCGGGTAAATCAGGCGGTGAATTTTTCACGCCGCAAACCGTTTCCAAGCTTATTGCTCAGCTTGCTATGCATGGAAAAACTTCGATCAATAAAGTCTATGATCCAGCGTGTGGCTCTGGCTCGCTGTTATTGCAGGCCAAAAAGCAATTTGATGAGGGGTTTGTTGAGGATGGTTTTTTTGGGCAGGAGATTAACCATACCACTTACAACCTTGCTCGTATGAATATGTTTTTGCACAACATTAATTACGACAAATTTGACATTGCTCTTGGCGATACGCTGACCGCCCCTAAGTTGGGCGATGAAAAGCCTTTTGATGCGATTGTGTCTAATCCACCGTATTCGGTCAAATGGATTGGCGATGATGACCCCACCTTAATCAATGACGACCGTTTTGCCCCTGCGGGTGTCCTTGCCCCCAAATCAAAAGCCGATTTTGCGTTTATTTTGCACGCATTGAGCTATTTATCCGCTAAAGGTCGTGCGGCAATTGTGTCATTTCCTGGTATTTTTTATCGCGGTGGGGCAGAAGGTAAAATCCGTAAATATCTGATTGATAATAACTATGTAGAAACCGTTATTCAATTGCCTAATAATTTATTTTTTGGGACAAGTATTGCCACTTGTATTTTGGTATTGGCTAAAAATAAAAGTGATAATAAAACCCAATTTATAGATGCAAGTGAGTTTTATAAAAAAGAAACGAATAATAATGTGCTGACTGATGCGCGTATTGCGGAAATTGTCAAACTCTTTGCGGATAAACAAGATGTCGCTCATATTTGTAAAATGGTGGAAAACAGCGATATTGAGGCGAATGATTATAATTTGGCGGTGTCCAGTTATGTAGAAGCGAAAGATGATAAAGAAGTGATTGATATTGTGCTTTTAAATGATGAAATTAACCAAACAGTTAGTAAAATCAGCCAGTTAAGAGATAAAATTGACAGTATTGTAGCACAAATTGAGGTGTAAGATGAGCAATAATCAAATTGTCATTTTTAATCGTGATGATGGTTGTATTGGCATCAATGTTAAGATTGAGGGCGATACCGTATGGCTAACGCAAAAAGCAATGGCAGAACTATTTGATGTTAATACGCCAGCCATCAGTAAGCACTTGAACAATATTTTTGATGAGGGGGAATTGCAACGAGAGGCAACTGTTTCCAAAATGGAAATAGTTCAGACGGAGGGTGTAAGGCAAGTTACAAGATTGGTGGATCTTTACAATCTTGATGCGATTATTTCGGTCGGTTATCGTATCAACTCCGCTAAGGCAACCCAGTTTCGTATTTGGGCGACCCAAATCATAAAAGAATATCTCATCAAAGGCTTTGCGATGGACGATGAGCGCCTAAAAAATGTAGGGGGCGGTTCATATTTTAAAGAGTTGCTAGACCGCATTAGAGATATTCGCTCTAGTGAAAAAGTGATGTATCGGCAGGTATTGGACCTATATGCCACAGCAATAGACTATACAGCAAATAGTGATGAAAGTATTTTGTTTTTCAAGACTGTACAAAATAAATTGCATTACGCCGCTCACGGTCATACAGCCAGTGAAGTTATTTATTTGCGTGTAGATAGTGATAAGCCTTTTGCTGGATTACAAAATTTTAAGGGTACTCAACCTACGCAGGCTGAATCAATGATAGCCAAAAATTATCTAACCGAACAAGAATTAAAGGTTTTAAATAATTTGGTATCGGCTTATTTTGATTTTGCTGAACTAAACGCCATAGAAGAAAAACCGATGACGATGCAAGATTATATAGATGGGCTAGATAGATTATTGAATGCCACAGGACGAGAAGTCTTGCAAGGAGCTGGCAATATATCGCACGCACAAGCAGAGAAAAAAGCCAAAGGCGAATACAAAAAATACAAGGCAAAAACACTGTCCGATGTAGAAAAATCCTACCTTGAAGTGATTAAGGATTTAAACAAAATGGCCAAAAAAGTGAGTAAAAAATAATGCACGCTTTTATTAAAAAATTGCTAGATGGGCAAAAAGTAGAGTGGAAAACTCTGGGGGAGATTGCTAATTTAAAGCGTGGAAGAGTAATTTCAAAAGAATATTTAACTAATAACAAAGGGATTTATCCTGTTTATAGCTCTCAAACAGTTGATGACGGCAAAATAGGCAGTATTAACACCTTTGATTTTGATGGTGAGTTTGTAACTTGGACAACCGACGGAGCAAATGCAGGCACGGTATTTTACCGTAATGGAAAATTTTCTATTACCAATGTCTGTGGTTTGGTTATTTTAAATGATTTAAACCAGTTGAATTACAAATTTATTTATTATTGGCTTTGTATTGAAGCTAAAAAATATGTGTATTCAGGAATGGGAAACCCAAAGTTGATGAGTAATCAAATGGAAAAAATCAAAATCCCAATCCCACCCTTATCCGTCCAAACCGAAATCGTACGGATTTTGGACGCATTTACCGCCATGACCGCCGAGCTGACCGCCGAGCTGACCGCCGAGCTTAATTTAAGAAAAAAGCAATATCAATATTATCGGGATTATTTATTAGATGTAGATAACCCTAATAATCCGATAATGAATGGTGAAAAAGTAGAGTGGAGAACATTGGGGGAGGTTGCTCAATATTCGAAAAGTCGTATCAATGCCAATGAACTTGATAAAGATAGCTACATTGGCGTTGATAACTTGCTACAGAACCGTGCAGGTAAAATACCATCAAATCATGTGCCAACCGATGGCAGAGTAGCCACTTATCAAAAAAACGATATTCTAATTGGTAATATTCGCCCTTATCTAAAAAAGATTTGGCAAGCCAATAATAATGGTGGTGCTAGTGGAGATGTTTTAGTTATTCACTTAACGGATAATTCTGTTAATCCAAGATATTTATATCAAGTCTTATCTGATGATAAGTTTTTTGAATATAATATGAAATACGCCAAAGGTGCAAAAATGCCACGAGGCGACAAAGAAAGTATCTTGAAATATAAAATCCCCATTCCACCCCTATCGGTTCAGCAAAAGATTGTGGATGTTTTGGATAAGTTTGACACACTCACCAATTCAATTAGTGAGGGATTACCCAAAGAAATTGAGCTCAGACAAAAGCAGTATGAATATTATCGGCAGGTTTTGTTGGGGTTTGATTAATTTTTTTAAAGGTAAATTTAAATTTATATATCAACCAAAAATGTAGAGAA
Organism: Moraxella oculi; assembly: GCF_023336735.1. Lineage (GTDB taxonomy): Bacteria > Pseudomonadota > Gammaproteobacteria > Pseudomonadales > Moraxellaceae > Moraxella > Moraxella oculi. Next base: position 66,229 of record NZ_JAMBAQ010000003.1, read on the forward strand.
GTTGTTATGGGTAAAAACTTAATAGAAATTGCACAACAGTTGATTGATTTGAATAAAAAAGCTCAATTAATCTATGCTTTTAATGGCACAGGAAAAACTCGTCTATCTCGTGAATTGAAAGAGCTTGTGCAACCAAAGGTTGATAGTAGCGGTAGTGATTTAAAAGATAAGAAAATTTTATATTATTCTTCTTTTACGGAAGATTTGTTTTATTGGCATAATGATTTGGATAATGATAAAGATGTCAAATTGAAAATTCACCCCAATACTTTTACAAAGTGGGTTTTTGAAGAGCAGGGGTTGGAAGAAACAGTTAGTAAAAATTTTCAGCATTATACTAATGAGAAATTAACACCAAGATTTAGCTCAGATTTTTCAGAAGTAACTTTCTCTTATACAACAAGCGACACCATTGATGATAATATTAAAATATCAAAAGGTGAAGAAAGTAATTTTATTTGGAGCATTTTTTATACATTAATAGAACAAGTTGTTGAAGAATTGAATATTGAAGAGTCAGATCGCTCTACCGATAAATTTAATAATATTAAGTATGTTTTTATTGATGACCCTGTCAGTTCATTGGATGAAAATCATTTAATTGAAATGGCAGTGAATTTGGCAAGGTTAATTAAAAACAGTAATTTTGATATGAATAGTATTAAATTCATTATTACCACACACAATTCTATATTTTACAATATTTTATATAGAGAATTGGGTGTAAATCAAGGATTTTTGTTAGAAAAAAATTCAAATGGATTGTTTTTATTGAGCGAAAAAAAAGGCGATTCAAACACATCTTTTTCATACCATCTTCATTTAAGGTCTATTTTAAAAAAAGCAATTAATGATAACGCTATTGAAAAATATCATTTTATGTTATTGAGAAATCTGTATGAAAAAACAGCTGGTTTTTTGGGCTATAAAGAATGGTCGGTTTTACTTCCTGCCGATGGTAAAGATGCGTATTATAGCCGTATCATTAATTTTTCTAGCCATTCCTCATTGGCAAATGAAACATCAATTTATTTAACTGATGCTGAAAAAAATATTGTTAGTTATTTGCTAAATGATTTAACAACCAGATACAGTTTTTATCAATTGGAGCAATAAACAATGGCCACCCAAACCACCCCCATCGCCCAAACCAATCAATTTATTGTTTTAGATAAATATGAAAAACTGCCCCAAACAGGCGGTTATCAGACCGAAAGCGACTTAGAAAAAGAGCTGATTGCCGATTTAAAAGCACAAGGCTACGAACACCGTACCGATTTAAAAAATCAAAAAAATTTACTTGATAACATAAGACAGCAACTACAAACGCTGAATAATACGGTTTTTAATGATAATGAATGGCAACGCTTTATCAATGATTATTTAGACAAACCCAGCGAAAGCGTGATTGATAAAACGCGTAAATTACACGACAATCACATCTATGACTTTGTCTTTGATAATGGGCGTATTCAAAACATTTATTTAATTGATAAAACCAATGTGTCAAGAAATAAATTGCAAATTATTAGCCAATTTGAACAAACGGGTACGCAAGCCAATCGCTATGATGTAACCATTTTGGTCAATGGCTTGCCAATGGTGCAAATAGAGCTTAAAAAACGAGGTGTTGCTATTCGTGAAGCCTTTAATCAAATTCATCGTTATAGTAAAGAAAGTTTTAATAGCGAACATTCTTTATTTAAATATTTGCAAATTTTTGTAATTAGTAACGGTACTGATACCCGCTACTTTGCCAATACCACTAAGCGAAACAAAAACAGCTTTGATTTTACGATGAATTGGGCAAGGTCGGATAATACCATTATTAAAGACCTTAAAGATTTTACTGCCACCTTTTTGCAAAAGAATACTTTGTTAAATGTTTTGCTTAATTATTCGGTTTTTGATGTATCAGATACCTTATTGATTATGCGTCCATATCAAATTGCTGCAACAGAGAGAGTTTTATGGAAAATCCAAAGCTCTTATAACGCTAAAAATTGGTCTACTACCGAAAGCGGGGGCTATATTTGGCATACCACAGGTTCTGGAAAAACATTAACCAGCTTTAAATCTGCTCGCCTTGCTACCCAATTACCTTTTATTGATAAAGTCTTTTTTGTCGTGGATAGAAAAGATTTAGATTATCAGACAATGAAAGAATATCAGCGATTTAGTCCTGATAGCGTTAATGGTTCAAGCAGTACAAAGGGTTTAAAGCAAAATATTGAAAAAAATGATAATAAAATTATTGTTACTACCATTCAAAAACTCAATAATTTAATGAAATCAGAAAATGATTTGCCGATATATAACAAGCAAGTGGTATTTATTTTTGATGAATGTCATCGCTCGCAGTTTGGCGAAGCCCAAAAAAACTTACAAAAAAAATTCAAAAAATACTACCAGTTTGGCTTTACAGGGACGCCGATTTTTCCTACAAACGCCTTAGGAGCAGAAACCACCGCCAGCGTCTTTGGTCGAGAATTACATTCTTATGTGATTACTGATGCCATTCGTGATGAAAAAGTATTAAAATTCAAAGTAGATTATCATAATGTTTCCCCAAAATTTAAAGAACAAGAAAACGAAACCGACTTAAATAAACTATCTGCTTTTGAAAATAAACAAGCATTATTGCACCCAGAACGCATTCGTGAAGTTAGTGAATATATTTTAACTAATTTTCGCCATAAAACACACCGCTTAAATGCACAAGGTAAAGGGTTTAATGCAATGTTTGCGGTCAGTTCGGTAGAGTGTGCCAAACTGTATTATGAAAGTTTGAAAAACTTGCAAAAAAATCACGCCAAACCATTAAAGATCGTCACTATTTTTTCATTTTCTGCCAATGAAGAGCAAGACGGAGCGGGCGATATCCCTGATGAAACTTTTGAACCAACCGCTATGAACAGCACAGCAAAAGAATTTTTGCAAATGGCGATGAATGATTATAATCAACTCTTCGCTACTAATTATGGAATGGACAGTCAATCATTTCAAAATTATTATCGTGACTTAGCAAGGCGTGTTAAAAATCAAGAAATAGATTTATTAATTGTAGTGGGAATGTTTTTAACCGGTTTTGATGCACCGCAATTAAATACGCTGTTTGTCGATAAAAACTTACGTTATCACGGTTTAATTCAATCCTATTCACGCACTAACCGCATTTATGATGCGACTAAAGTTTTTGGTAATATCGTTTCTTTTCGCAATTTAGAAAATGACACCATAGAAGCAATTGAGTTATTTGGTGATAAAAACACCAAAAACATCATTATTGAAAAAAGCTTTGATGAATATATGGGCGGTTATACCAGTAGCGATGGCGAAGCACAGCGTGGCTATTTGCAGGTTGTTACTGAATTACAGCAACGCTTTGCCAACCCTGATGAGATTGTTACAGAAAAAGATAAAAAAGATTTTGTCAAACTGTTTGGCGACTACTTAAAAGCTGAAAACATTTTACGAAACTATGATGAATTTACGGCCTTATACGCCCTAAAAAGCATTGATAAAAACGATCAAGAAGCGATTGACAACATCAAGCAAAAATACGACCTAAGCGATGACGACATAGAAAAACTGCAAGCCATCACACCGCCAAGCGAAAGACTTTTGCAAGATTATCGCTCTACTTATAACGACATCAGAGAATGGTTGCGTCAAGAAAAAACCAACGAACAAAAAGAACAATCCAAAATTGATTGGTCTGATGTGGTGTTTGAAGTGGAACTCCTAAAATCGCAAGAGATAAATTTGGATTATATCCTTGAGCTGATTTTTGAAAAAAACAAAAGAAATGGCGATAAAGTCGCTTTGGTGGACGAAATTCGCCATATTATTAGGGGTAGTATTGACCACCGTGCCAAAGAAAGCTTGATGGTCGATTTTATCAATCAAACTGACCTTAGTGCGGTTGCGGATAAGTCGCACATCATGGAAATGTTTATTCGCTTTGCCCGTGAGGAACAACAAAAACAAGCGATTGAGTTAATTGAAAGTGAAAAGCTAAATACAGATGCTGCCATTCGCTATCTCAATGCTTCTTTAAGACGAGAATACGCCACCGATCATGGCACAGAATTAAACGCCATTTTGCCCAAAATGAGTCCGCTTAACCCAAAATACCTAACTGCCAAACAAAGCATTTTTCAAAAAGTGAGTGCTTTTGTAGAAACTTTTAAAGGTATTGGTGGAATGATTTTAGACAAGGTTTTGGCAGATGATTTGGGAGATAGGCAATGAGTATTTTAAAATTGATTGAAAGCTGTGAAGTGGAGTGGAAAATAGTTGAGCAGGTATTTGATTTAAAAAACGGCTATACACCATCAAAATCAAATCCTGAATACTGGGAAAATGGTGTTGTGGATTGGTTTAGAATGGAGGATATTAGAGAAAATGGTCGTATATTGAATTCAGCATTCCAAAAAGTTTCACTTAATGCAGTTAAGGGCGGAAAATTATTTCCTGCCAATTCAATTATTATAGCTACATCGGCTACGATAGGCGAACACGCTTTAATAACCACACCTTTTTTAGCAAACCAGAGATTTACAAACTTAGCACTCAAATCCAGCTTTAAAGATAAATTGGATATGAAATTCGTTTATTATTACTGCTTTAAACTTTGTGAGTGGTGCAAAAATAACACCACAATGTCAAGTTTTGCATCTGTTGATATGGTTGGTTTTAAAAAAATTCCCTTTCCGATCCCACCCTTATCCGTCCAAACCGAAATCGTGCGGATTTTGGACGCATTTACCGCTTTAACCGCCGAGCTAACCGCCGAGCTTAATTTAAGGCAAAAGCAATATCAATACTATCGGAATAAGTTATTATCATTTGATAACTTCTCTCAATTAAATCCGTCTCTCTCTCTCTCTCTCTCTCTCTGCAGACAGTGGTTTGGAAAACTCTGGGGGAGATTGCTAATTTAAAGCGTGGAAGAGTAATTTCAAAAGAATATTTAACTAATAACAAAGGGATTTATCCTGTTTATAGCTCTCAAACAGTTGATGACGGCAAAATAGGCAGTATTAACACCTTTGATTTTGATGGTGAGTTTGTAACTTGGACAACCGACGGAGCAAATGCAGGCACGGTATTTTACCGTAATGGAAAATTTTCTATTACCAATGTCTGTGGTTTGGTTATTTTAAATGATTTAAACCAGTTGAATTACAAATTTATTTATTATTGGCTTTGTATTGAAGCTAAAAAATATGTGTATTCAGGAATGGGAAACCCAAAGTTGATGAGTAATCAAATGGAAAAAATCAAAATCCCCATTCCTCCTCTATCGGTTCAGCAAAAGATTGTGGATGTTTTGGATAAGTTTGACACACTCACCAATTCAATTAGTGAGGGATTGCCCAAAGAAATTGAGCTCAGACAAAAGCAGTATGAATATTACCGTGAGCAATTACTTGATTTTCCAGCTGAAATAAAAGCTTGATCGGCTGATACAGATGAAAGACATCAGTATTAACCATAATTATGCTATAATGAGATCAAGTTTATTTTTTCTATTTGGGAAAGCATTATGGTAGATATTGCACAACACCGCCAAGCCTTACTTTGTAATGATAGCCAGTCCATAGCAGACTATGAACAAGCGATGAATACCGCTGTCAAAGCCGTATCCGACTGGCTACAAAACGACAAAATGTACACAGGCGGCAGCATTAAAGAGTTACGCTCTCAAATCAGTTTTAATCCACAAAAACATGGTTTGGGTGTGGATAAGGCATTGGAGCGGCTGGTGGAGCTGTTTTTAAACAAAAGTTTGAAAGTTCATCACCCACATTCGCTCGCTCATTTGCATTGCCCAACCATGGTAACTTCACAAATCGCCGAAGTACTGATCAATGCCACCAACCAATCCATGGACTCGTGGGACCAGTCGCCAGCAGGCTCGCTGATGGAAGTACAGCTCATTGACTGGCTACGCCAAAAGGTCGGCTATGGGGCAGGGCAGGCAGGCGTGTTCACATCAGGCGGTACGCAGTCCAATTTGATGGGCGTGCTATTAGCAAGAGACTGGGCAATTGCGAAGCACTGGAAAAATGCAGACGGCAAAGAATGGTTGGTACAAAAAGACGGCATTCCAGCAGACGCCATGCAAGCAGTCAAAGTGATTTGCTCAGAGAATGCTCATTTTAGCGTGCAAAAAAACATGGCAATGATGGGCATGGGTTTTCAATCTGTCGTTACCGTGCCTGTGGACGATAATGCCAAGATGGATACAGATGCCCTTGCCAAAACCATGGCGGATTTAAAAGCAGATGGCAAAATCGTGGCGTGCGTGGTGGCAACAGCAGGGACAACGGACGCAGGGGCGATTGATGACATCAAGGCCATTCGCAAGCTGTGTGATGACTTTGGGGCGTGGCTGCATATTGATGCGGCATGGGGCGGGGCATTGATTTTGTCCAATGAATACCGTGATATGCTTGACGGCATTGAGTTATCCGACTCGATCACGCTTGATTTTCATAAGCATTTTTTCCAAAGCATTTCGTGCGGCGCGTTTTTATTAAAAGACGAACAAAATTACCGCTTTATGCATTATGAGGCAGAATATCTAAACTCAGCTTATGATGAAGAACACGGCGTGCCAAACTTGGTGTCCAAGTCTTTGCAAACCACTCGCCGATTTGATGCGTTAAAGCTGTGGATGACCATTGAAGCTCTGGGTGAAGAGTTGTATGGCTCAATGATTGACCATGGCGTGAAATTAACTCGTCAAGTGGCGGATTATATTAAAGCAACGGACGGTTTGGAGTTGCTTATTGAACCACAATTTGCCAGCGTGCTGTTTCGTGTTGTGCCAAAAGAGTATCCAACGCATTTGATTGATAGTCTTAATCAAAATGTCGCAGATGAACTGTTTGCTCGTGGTGAGGCAAATATTGGGGTAACTCGTGTGATTGACAAAAACCGTGATGTACAATCTTTAAAAATGACCACGCTTAGCCCAATTGCCACGCTTGACAATGTCAAAGCCTTGCTATCACAAGTCTTACAAGAAGCAGAACGCATCAAAGACGACATCAAAAACGGCACTTACACGCCACCGATTGATTAAGTTGGTGAAGCGTATTCATATTGGCACAGGCGGATATGGCGACAATGATTTGATTGGAACGCTGTATCCACACGGCACACGACCCAGTCAATTTTTGCACTATTATGCCAATCACTACGACTGTGTGGAGATAAACAGCAGTTTTCACGCACCTATTGGTCAAAAGACTGTGCAAGGTATGTTTGCCAAAGCTGATAAACGGCTAAAATTTTCGTTCAAACTGCACCAAGATTTTAGCCATGCTCGTACTGCTACCGCCCAATCCGCCAAAAATTTTTTACACATTTTAACGCCTTTTAGCAAGCAGTTGGCTCCGCTGTTATTGCAATTCCCCCACAGCTTTGAACGAACCATCACCAATCGCCAGTATTTGGGCGAGATGGTAACATGGTTTGATGGACATCTGCTTGCCATAGAGTTTCGCCACCCCAGTTGGCATGTTGACCCTGTATTTGCCCATTTTGCCAAATCGCCCAATTTGATTTGGGTCAATGCTGATTATCCAAAAAATATCGGACTGCCAGACACGCCTTTTTGGGCGAATGCTCGCACCGCCTATTATCGGTTGCACGGACGGCGTAGCGATTGGTGGGAAAAAGAGAGTGCCAAAGAGCGACACGATCATCGTTATAGCGATGATGAACTTAGTAAAATCGCTGATAAGATTTTTGCCAATAGGCAATACTTTGATGAATTGTTCATTTATTTTCAAAATACGACCAACGCCCATTCTTTTTATAATATCGTGATGTTAAAAGAAAAATTGGCACGGTTAGGTTTTGAAACAAAGCTGCCTTGTCTGATGGGTCAGGGCAGCTTGTTTTAATCATTGGTCAGGTGTGGGTATTAGGTGTCATTTTACCACCATAAAATCATTGATTTTGAAACCAATGATTGGCGTTGTTTTTGGCTTTTTCGATGTCTTGTGATGATAGGTTTAGGGCGAGTTGCCCAATTTTTGTTTGGGCTTTGTTTTTGATGTTTTGGTCAAGCATGCCATCACGACTGGATAGCTCATACCATTTATAAGCATCAACGAAGCGTTTTTCACGCTCATCAAGTATTGCCAGGGCGTAGCTGGCACGATTGTCTCCCAGATGAGCTGCTTTTTCTAGCCATTGACGAGCTTCATTCATGTCAGCCTTGACGCCTTCGCCACGCAGATACATCAGCCCAAGATTGAGCTGTGCAGGCGAGGCATTTTGTAAGGCGGCACGAGTGTACCAATAAGCGGCCAAACTTGGGTCTTTTGCCACACCTTCACCTTTTTGTAGTCGCTTCGCCAAGAAAAATTGAGCGTGATGATTGCCTTGCGAGGCTTTGGCGTTTAATCTGTTGATGTCCATGTGTTCAAAATCGCTCCCATGAAAGCTGTCAATGGTGGTTGTGATCTGTGCGTGGGTAGCGACAGACAGTCCCAATAAGGCTGAACATAAGGCGATTTTAAGCGTTTTCACATGAACTCCAAAGATAAGAAAAGTTGTCATCTATGTTAGCACTTTGGCGACAAAAATTCAACGAGCGAGATGTTACAAATGATGGCCGCCTGTGTTAATTTTTTGCTATGCGGTAAATGGCCACATCAGCCAGAAGATTTGGTATGTGTTTGACAAGTTTACGCATCAGCTTATTTGGCAAGTTGGCATCATCATTAATGGCGACGGTCTCTAAGATGGTGATGCCATTATCATGGCAAAGTCGCTCAAAATCCTTAAAGGTACACAGATGAATGTTGGGCGTGTCATACCATTGATGGGGTAGGGTCTCACTGATGGGCATCATGCCTTTAATGCCCAAGTGCACACGGTTCTGCCAATAGGCAAAATTCGGAAAGGTAACAATGCCTTCTTTTGCCACTCGAAGCATGTCATTGAGAAGGTCTTGTGGGTTTTTTACCGCTTGCAAGGCACGAGTCATCACGACCGTATCAAAGCTATTGTCGGCAAAGCGTGCCAAGCCATCATTTAAGTCTTGTTCAATGATGTTTAAGCCTTTGAGAATGGCTTGATTGATTTTCTTTTCATCAATTTCCAAGCCATAGCCAAACACCCCCAAGTGTTCTTGCAAATGAGCAAGCAAAGTGCCATCGCCACAGCCTAGGTCCAACACCTTGGTATTTGGCTGTATCCATTTTTCAGCAAGTTGATGATCGATGTTATTCATGAGTTTCCCTATTGCAACTGTCGCAAGATATCAAGATATTAAGTCAGGCTGATTCATTAAGTAGAGGTTTATGCTGATGATGTTTTGGAGGAATGCCGTATGGGTGCCGACAAAAAACCTTTCACTGCATTGGCATAGCGAGGAATGTCAAATAAAAACGAATCATGACCATGTGGTGCATCCACATTGATGAAACTGACATCTTTGCCATTGGCAATCAGAGCGTCGACGATTTCTATTGAGCGTTCTGGAGAGAAACGCCAGTCCGTTGTGAATGAAACGATCAAAAACTGGCATTGGGTGCGAGCAAGTGTCTGTTCTAGGGCAGTTTTTTCGTCCAGATTGTCAGTGGTGTAGTCTCGTGTGGGATCAAAGTAATCGAGTGCTTTAGTCATGAGTAAATAGGTGTTGGCATCAAAATTTTTGCTGAATCGTTCTCCTTGATAGCGAAGATAGCTTTCGACTTGAAATTCAACATCATAACCATACATGAACTTCCCTGATTTTAAATCGCGACCAAATTTCGCTTTCATGGCATCTTCGGTAATGTAGGTGATATGACCGACCATGCGTGCTAAGACCAGTCCTCTTCTAGGATAAGTGCCATGCTTGACATACCAACCTTCATGAAAATCAGGATCAGATAAAATGGATTGGCGCGCCACTTCATTAAAGGCGATATTTTGGGCAGACAGTTTTGGTGTGCTGGCGATGATGACGGCTTTACTTAGGCGTTCTGGGTAATCCACCGACCACTGTAATGCCTGCATGCCACCCATTGAGCCACCTATGATGGCATGCCATTTGGTGATGCCCAAGCGGTCAGAGAGTATGACTTGTGTCTTTACCCAATCTTTTATCGTGATGAGTGGAAAGTCTGCCCCCCACGGTTCTCCTGTATCAGGATTGATGGTCGTAGGGCCTGTGGAGCCATGGCATGAGCCAATATTATTCAGACAGACGACAAAAAATTCATTGGTGTCAATCGCTTTATCCTTACCAATCAGTGCGTCCCACCAGCCTGCCTTTTCATCGGTCGCACTGTGATAACCTGCGGCATGATGTGAGCCTGATAAAGCATGGCAGATGAGAATGGCGTTTGACCGTTCAGCGTTAAGCTGTCCATAGGTCTCAATCACCAAGTCAAATGATGGTAGAATGCGTTGACATTCTAATTGTAATGGCTCATCAAAGTGTAGTATTTGTGGCGTAACGATGCCAACTGAATTGGGATCGAGGTAGGGGGGTGTTGTTAAATTTTCCACGAACTGTTCCGATTGATCTGTGTTATCTTATGTTGAATTGATTTGGGTTATTGTAACATTTTGGGCGACTTTTAAGCAATTTTTCATGAGATTTTATGATTGCACTAAGCGTCTTGCTGAATTTTGTTGTTGAATTAAGCTTCATGTGATTGGTTATGAAAAATACTGATATTTTTATCAAAAAATGCTACACTAAGATGAAATCAAAATCAGTTTTAAAAGCGACAAAGCATCATGAAAACCGCCATCATTCTTGTTAATCTGGGTACTCCTGACGAGCCCACGCCATCAGGGGTGCGTCGTTATTTGCGTGAGTTTTTATCTGACACACGAGTGATTGAGATTCCTCCGTTTATTTGGCAGATCATTTTAAATCTATTCGTACTAACCACTCGCCCCAAGCGTGTTGCTCATGCTTATCAAAGTATTTGGACTCCTGACGGTTCACCATTATTGGCGATTTTAAAGTCTCAAGCCAGATTGTTACAAGATAAGCTTGTATCAGAGGGTAAAAACACGCCTGTTTTTGCAGCAACTACCTATGGCAATCCAAACATCAAAACTGTCATGCAGGATCTCCAAGATAGGGGCTATGATGATTTTATTGTTTTTTCCTTATATCCGCAATACTCAGCAACGACAACGGGTGCGGTGTTTGATAAAGTGGCAGGGTATTGTCAAAAAAAGAGAAATATGCCAGCCATTCAGTTCATCAAGGAATACTATGACCACCCTCTGTACATACAGGCATTGGCTCAAAGTATTCGCAGGCATTGGCAGGAACATGGGCGAGCTGACCGACTATTGATGAGCTTTCATGGCATTCCCAAGCCTTATGCAGACAAGGGGGATCCTTATGCTGAGCAATGCAGAAAAACAGCTGTTTTGGTTGCCAGCGAACTTGGGCTTGGCATGAACGAATGGGCGATAAGCTTTCAGTCTCGCTTTGGAGCACAAGAGTGGTTAAAGCCCTATACTGATGAGTTGCTTGCAGAATGGGGGGCTGGCGGCATGTCGGTACAGGTGTTAAGTCCTGCTTTTAGCGCTGACTGTCTTGAAACCTTAGAAGAGCTGGCAGTAGAAAATCGTGATAATTTTCTCCAAGCGGGTGGAAAGTCTTATGAGTACATTCCTGCACTCAATACAGATGAGATGCACATCGCAATGATGGCAGAGGTGGTAGGGCGTTATATTTAAAGTTTGAAAGCGGTTATTTAGTTTTTAAAATTTAAGCGAAGTGATGGCAGATGCCAGTCAAACATGACCGCAAGCATTCTGACGCCAAAAATTGTGGCGAGCGTCAATGTGTCGTGCAGACTGGTCGCCACACCAATCTTGGCAAGTAAAAAATACAACAATGAGCCTGCCAAACTGGCACTGATATAGATTTCTTTTTGTAAGACGAGAGGGATTTCGTTACAAATCATATCACGCATGATGCCGCCTGCAATGCTGGTCAGTACCGCCATCATCACGGCGATCATGGGGTGAGTACCAAAAGCTAAGCCGACTTTTAAGCCTATGACGCTAAATGCCGCCAGTCCAATGGCATCAAAAAATTTCAGTGTCCAGTCAATTTTTTGATAAAGTGTGAAAAATATTTGACAAATCAATGAAGTAGTAGTGATGACGATGACATAATTTAAATCAGTCATCCAAAATAAAGGATGGCGATCAAGCATGACATCACGAATGGTACCGCCACCGATGGCATTGACCATGGATACTAAGATGCAGCCAAAAAAATCAAAACGCTTGTGCAAAGCCAATGTTGTTCCAGCAAAAGCACATGCGATGATTCCCACCATGTCAAGCAGATAGATCATCATGTCAGGGCTAAATGGCTGCATATATTACCTATTACTTATGACCTTTTTATGACTCGTCTGATAGAAGAGAGTTGATGGTATGGGCATGACGCACTTGCTGTTTTGCAAGTGTCAGGCGTTGTGCCTTAATGATGCACTGCAAATCCTTCAAGGCTTCGTTAAAATCGTCATTGATGACGATATAATCAAAATGATGGTAGTTTTTCATTTCGGTAACAGCGCCAGATAGGCGGGTTTGAATGACTTCCAAAGAGTCTTGTCCTCGTGCAGATAGGCGATTGTGTAGAGCATCACGACTTGGCGGTAAAATAAAAATCATCACCACATCGGGGCGTTGTTGCTTAATCTGTAATGCACCTTGCCAATCAATCTCTAAGATGACATCAATTCCTTGATTAAGTAGATTTTCTACCGCTTGCTGACTGGTGCCATAATAATTACCAAAAACTTCTGCATATTCAAAAAAAGCACCATCGGCGATGAGTTGTTCAAAGCTTGCCTTGTCAGTGAAATGATAATGCATGCCTTCGATTTCGGCAGGTCTGGGCAATCTGGTGGTGTGAGAGATGCTTACTTGTAATTGTTGCGTGGTGGCAAGCAACTCTTTGACTAAGCTGGTCTTTCCTGTGCCTGATGCGGCAGTGATGATGTATAGTGTGCCTTGTGCGTTCATAAGATTTCCAAATATGCCTTGATATTTGATGGATATTATAACATAGGATGATGGATTTTCATTCATACAAGACTGGCGGCCCACAGTCTTAATTTTAATGACCATAAGGGAGCAATGCCTGTGAAGCTTTGATGAATTTTACCATCTTTTAAAATCACGAATGATGGAGTTACTTTGCCTTGCCAAGCGTGAAAAATCTCACCGCCCAAATCATTGATTGCGATGAAATCATAACCGTGCATCGTCATGTACCGTCCCAACGCTTCGGTGCTGTCTGATTTGACCGCTACGCTGACGACTGGCTGACCATTGGCATGTAAGGCTTGAATGTTGGGTGAGGTTAGACTGCAGATTGAGCACCAAGTGCCCCAAAAATATACCAAGATGGGCTGCTGATGACTGACTGCAATGACATCGATGAGCTGATTGTGTTCATTGGCATAAGTGAGGTTGGCTGTGTTGGGTAGAGTTGGTGCACGATACCAATTAACAGCACCATAAATCACAACAAACATCATCAGGTAAACCAAGGTGGAGAATATCTTTTTCTTCATGATGATTGGTATTGCATTTGTTGGTAAAATAATAAAAATGCCACCTATGGCAAGATGGCATTTTATGATGAAAAAAATTATAGTTGATCAATGATTTGGTTGAAGGTGGCACTTGGACGCATTGCTTGGGTCAGTAACTTGCGATCAGCTGAGTAGTAGCCATTGGTATGAACCTGATTGCCTTGTACGCTGTTTAGTTCATTAATGATGATTTCTTCATTATCCGCTAAGGCTTGGGCAATCGGTTTGAATTCTTCCGCCAGGCTTGCATCTTCTGTTTGCGTTGCTAATGCTTGTGCCCAATATTTTGCCAGATAATAATGACTGCCACGGTTATCCAGCTGACCGACTTTGCGTTTTGGTGATTTGTCATTAAGTAGAAGTTTTTCGGTGGCGGCATCTAGAGCATTTGCCAAAACTTGTGCTTTATGATTGCCTGTCGTCTGTGCGGTGTGTTCAAGCGATACCGCCAATGCTAAGAATTCGCCCAAACTGTCCCAACGCAGATGGTTCTCTTCGTTAAATTGCTGAACATGCTTTGGTGCCGAACCACCTGCACCTGTTTCAAACATGCCACCGCCATTCATGAGTGGGACGATGGATAGCATCTTGGCAGAAGTGCCAAGCTCTAAAATTGGGAATAGGTCGGTCAAATAATCACGCAACACATTGCCAGTAACGCTGATGGTGTCTTCTCCATTTTTTAGGCGTTCAAGTGTCAATTGAGCTGCTTTTGCGATGGGTAAAATGCGAATGTCCAAATCGGTGATGTCAAGCTGACCGATATAATTTAGTACTTTCTTGATGAGTTGGGCGTCATGCGCACGATTTTCATCGAGCCAAAAAACAGCAGGCGTGTTAGATAGGCGAGCACGATTGACGGCAAGTTGCACCCAGTCTTTGATTGGGGCGTCTTTGGTTTGGCAGGCACGCCAAATATCACCAGCTTGTACATTGTGTGATAGCAGTACATTGCCAGCTTCGTCAATCACCTCAACCTTGCCATCAGCTTTCATTTCAAAGGTTTTGTCATGAGAGCCGTATTCTTCGGCTTTTTGAGCCATTAGACCAACATTTGGCACAGTACCCATGGTTGTTGGGTCAAATGCACCGTGTTCTTTACAGAATTTGACAACAGTGTCATACAGCGGTGCGTAGGTACTGTCTGGAATGGTGATTTTGGTGTCTTGTAATTCACCTTGGGCATTCCACATGCGACCAGAAGAGCGAATCATTGCAGGTACGGAAGCGTCAATGATGATGTCGCTTGGAACATGTAAGTTGGTAATGCCTTTGTCAGAATCCACCATGGCGATTGCAGGGCCTTCATAGTATGACTTGGCAATCAATGTTTCAACATCAATGCGTGTGTTGGTTTCTAGTTTTTCTAGGTTGGAGAATAAATTACCCAAGCCATTATTAACATTCACACCAACATCGCTTAACTCGTTGCCAAATTTTTCAAAGACTGGTGCTAAGAAGGCTTGTACAGCATGGCCAAAGATGATTGGGTCAGAGACTTTCATCATGGTTGCTTTCATGTGCAGGCTAAACAGCACGCCCTGATCTTTGGCGTCTTTGATTTGTTGTTTTAAGAATGTCACCAAAGCATTTTTATTCATGACGGTGGCGTCGAATACCTCTCCAGCTTGTAGCGTGATTGGCTTGCGAAGTTCGGAGCGATTGCCAGCATTGTCGGTGAATACCAAGCTTACGGTCATTGCTTGTTCGGCGGTGAATGATAATTCGTTATGGAAAAAATCATTGTCTGTCATGGTGGCGACATGGGTTTTTGAATCGCTATTCCATGCACCCATGGCGTGTGGAAATTTCTTGGCAAAGTTTTTTACAGCTTTTGGTGCACGGCGGTCAGAGTTGCCTTCACGCAACACAGGGTTGACTGCCGAACCTTTGACACGGTCATAACGAGCTTGAATGTCTTTTAATTCATCGGTATTGGCATCATCTGGATAGTCTGGTACGGCATAGCCGCTATTTTGTAGCTCTTTAATGGCGGCTGTCAGCTGAGGCATTGATGCTGAGATGTTTGGTAATTTGATGACATTGGCGCTGGGCTGTTTTACCAATTCACCAAGCTTGGTCAATGCGTCTTCTTGACGCTGATCTTCACTAAGATATTCAGGAAATTGAGAGAGAATGCGTGCTGCCAAAGAGATGTCGCTGGTCACAAAATCGATGTCAGAACTTTTGGTAAAGGCTTGAACGATGGGCAGTAAGGAATGAGTTGCCAGTGCAGGGGCTTCATCTGTATAGGTGTAGATGATGGTAGATTTGCTCATAAAAAAAACTCCAATGTATCGTATCATAAAATTCGGTCGGTATGATGATTGATTAATGAAGTCAACACCAAACCGCAATCACAAATGCTAAAAAGTAGGTGCATTTGTAATAAATCCATTTGTTGCATGCTTATTATAGTATAGTATGCAAAGGGTGTAAATCGCTATTTTGTTACATCATCAGACGCACTTTTATGTTAAAAACATTGCTAAAATTGCTAAAGATGTTTGATGAGATGATGCCTGACCGACTTGTCATCAAGGTTTGATGATGTCGTCTAATAATGCTAAAAAACCTTTCATGTATGCCATGTCTAGGCTGTTGGTACGCACAGCGGCATACAGTTGGCAATACACACCTGTACCCAAAGGGCGACTAACTATCCAGCCTTTTTTCTCATATTCAGCTGCCACCCAGTCAGGTAGGGCGGCAACACCACGCTCTGACGCCACAAGCTGAATGAGCATTGCCGTCAGTTCGGTGGTGCGTAGTTGCTTGGGGGTGATGCCAGCAGGAGTTAGAAATTTGGCCATGATGTCAAGGCGTTCTTGTTCAACAGGATAGACGATGAGTGTCTCATCTGTTAGATTTGCAGGCTGGATGCGTTCTTGACTGGCCAGCTGATGTGCAGGTGAGAGTATTAAACGGCTTTCATAGGTAAAAAGCGACTGATAGGTGATGCCATCAATCGGTAGGTTGCTGGTGGTGATGAGTAAATCAATGTCGCCATCAATGAGCATTTGATGAGGTTCAGGCTCAAAACCTGTGGCAAAATCCAGCTCTACATCGCTGTATTCATGTCGATAGATGTTTAAGATTGGCATGAGCCAATCAAAACAACTGTGGCATTCGCTTGCCAGCCTTAGCTGTCCTGATTGACCATGTGCCAGTCGTCTAAGATCTGATGTGGTGCGTGCAACTTGTGGTAGGGTATGATTGGCAAGCTGTAATAGCAGCTTGCCTGCTGGGGTGAAAGTGACGGGTCTGGTTTTACGATTGACCAATGTAATGTCATAATAACTTTCAAGCTCTTTGAGCTGATGAGAGATGGCGGAGGCGGTGAGGTTGAGTTCGTCAGCGGTAGTGGCAAGAGAGCCATGGCGAGATAAAGTGGCTAACATGTGCAAATGGCGAATTTCTAGCATGAATTTTCTAACTGTGTGATAATTTGTTTGATGGGATTGTTGGTATTTTATCACATAATTTGGCAATCTTTGGAGATCTGTCGTGCTTGTGATGGCCCCTTAATTTTGATAAAATGCGTTGATTGCCCCCATAATCCATCTGGACAAAAGACATGGACACCATCTTACAGCTGATTGATTTCATCATACATATTGACGCGCATTTGGCGGTTTTTCTATCAGATTATGGCATGTGGATTTATGGCATCTTATTTTTAATCATCTTTATTGAAACGGGTTTTGTGGTCATGCCATTTTTGCCAGGTGATAGCTTGCTGTTTGCAGTGGGGGCATTGGCGGCAGTAACGGGCGAACTAAACCCTGCCTTGCTGATTGGCTTGCTTTTTTTAGCAGCTGTGCTTGGCGATACACTCAATTATCATATTGGTCAATATGTTGGTCCAAAAGTTTTTCAAAAAAATCATCGCTTGATCAATCAGCATCACCTACTAAAAACCCAAGAATTTTTTGATAGACATGGTGGAAAAACAATCATTTTTGCCAGATTTTTACCTTTTGCTCGTACTTTTGCTCCCTTTGTGGCAGGTGCGGGAGGTATGAACTATCAGAGGTTTTTGGCATATAATGTGATTGGTGGCTTTTGCTGGATTGCGTCATTTATTTCATTGGGTTTTTTCTTTGGTAATCAGCCAGTCATTAAAGATAACTTCACCTATGTGATTTTTGGGATTGTTGCATTCACAACTTTACCAATATTCATCGGATTCATCAAAAATAAGTTGAGCTAAGCTGAAAGATTTCGACAGTTGACCAATCACGGTCAAAAATATAAGATTTATTTTATTGACCAAAAGCGATATAATGATGGATAAATCTATCATATAATTGGAGTTGATCATGACCTTAAAAAACACATTAGCTGATGCCATTAAGAATGCCATGAAAGCCAAAGAGATGGAGCGGGTTAAGGTTTTGCGTAATGTGCAAGCAGCAATCAAGCAAATCGAGATTGACGGTCAAGTTGAGCTTGATGATAAAGAAGTGCTGGCACTCTTACAAAAACAAATCAAGCAACGCCAAGAATCTTTGACCATCTACATCACCAATGGTCGTGAAGACCTGGCTCAAAAGGAACAATTTGAGATTGATGTCATTAGTGAATTTTTACCAGAGCAACTGTCTGATGAAGAACTGACTCAAATCATCTCTACCATCATCACACAGCTGGATGCACAGGGCATGAAAGACATGGGTCGTGTGATGAATGCGGTAAAAGATAAGACGACAGGGCGGGCTGATCCTGCTGTGATCTCAGGTCTGGTTAAAAAAGCATTGACTGCATGAATGGCATCAAATCTGTCCATAGATGAGTCATTGATAACTCTTATCATCAATAGTTGCTCTGTCAATAGTGATTTTTTTGGTAATGCTGAAAAAATCGCTTTTAAGCTAAGAATTCCATGCCACAATATGATTGATGGCATCTTTGATAAAGCCTGAACAGATGAAAAACCATTCTTCATACCATGAGGCATAAAGAACGGTTTTTTTTGTAATGAATTTAATCAAATCAAAATGAAATGTATTTCTTCAACGGTTAAGTTGGGTTTGTTTTGTAATGTTGCAAAATGCACGCCATCTGCTTCACCATTTCCATCTTTATCATAGGATATTGCCCCAGTTTCTTGATCGTATTTAATATGATCTTTGATGGTGTCTTTGGTTAAACCCTCAAACACGCTTGATGACAAGGCAATGCTATCTTCACTCACATTAAAGTCGGTGATGGTATCTACCGAACCATTTAGCAGGTTGCTAAACACAAAAGTATCTTTGCCAGCACCGCCTGTTAATGTATTGGATAATTCATTGCCTGTAATGCGGTTATCAAGCTCGTTACCAATCGCAATCTTTGCAACACCTAGCAAGCTGATATTTTCCACATTTGGTGACAGCTTGTAACTTTGGGCATGACTGTAAACCGTGTCTGTGCCTTCAAGGTAATTTTCTACCACCACATCATTAACATTATCCACAATAAACACATCATCACCCCTGCCACCGTGCATGGTATCCACGCCTTGACCACCGTCCAGGTAATCATGGCCATCTCGTCCTTCAATGAAGTCATCACCTGCGCCACCAAAAATCTCATTATCGGCAATATTGCCTTTTAAGCGATCATTGAAATCTGAACCGATTAAGCGTTCCAATTGAGTGCCATAACCGATAAACGCTTGACCTTCGGTAAAGGTGTATTTACCCTTGCCTTGCGACAAATAGCGTTGTGGATCATTGATATAACCGTTCGTACCCAAAAATTGTTGTGCGGATAGATCTTCGTGTTTTTCAAGTATGAAATTGGCTGTTTTTTCACCACGATAAATCCATGAACCAGGGTTTAAGTCCACGGTAACTCGTTCTTTTTCTTTGGAAGCATCAAAGGTATCTACGCCTGCTCCGTCCCAAATGTACACATTACCGTCTGCTACTTGTGTATTAAATGCCTTAAATGTGTATGTGTCGTTGCCAGTTCTTTGTGTTTTATTGACGCCATAACGGTATTGAGCAAAGGCAATATCAAATAGGCGAAGATCCCAACGATCAACATCCATTTGTGTACCTCGATATGACATGACGCTCAAACCTGTGTTATCCTCAATGTGGTTTAAGGCGTTTGGGGTTTCGTGGGTGTGTTTCATACCTAAAGAATGCCCAATTTCATGCATGAGTAAATGAAAGCCGTTGCGATTATTCATGTAATGATGGCTGGTGCTGATATGCACATTTCCACCAAAATCGGCGACGCCAGCTGATTTATATAATGGACGATGATGAAATTCAATATCAGCACGGCCAACACCATTTGGCACATTCACGCCAGAATTATCAGGTAATTCCACAAATTTAATATCGGCATATTTGGCGTAGTTTGCAAGAGCATCACGCACAGCTTTACGGTTGGTATAAGTCCAATCTCGTGCTTGATGATATTCTTTGTTGAAAGAATAAGTAATTTCTGCCCCTTGACCGTATTTAAAGCGTTTTAGGTAACCAAACTCTTTATGATCGGTCTCTGTCGCTTTAATAAAATATGGTAACTCATTGTCACTTGGGGTGATGAATTTGCTGATAAACTCTCCTTTTGCTTTACCTGCACCTGTTTGATAGGTGTATTCGGTGTTGATGGTGATGGCCTGCCCTTGATGATTTTTCGTACTCAAAGTTGCAGACAATTTATCTGCTTGTTTTAACACATCATTGTTCACCATGGCAACAAAGCTCAAATCGTTTTGTACTTTTGTAAGTACAATTTCTTTTCCAATAGTGATTGCTACCGTATCGCCTGCTTTTGCAGATCCTGACACCTGCCCGTTGATTTTGGTGTGAGTTAATTCAAAACCACGCTTAACCAAACCATTTGCAACATAAGGGTTGGCATCAAATTGATAGTTACTCGTGGCAAGTTGTGGCGTGCTTTGGAATACGACTTTGTCATTTTGGTAATCATAAATGCTGACACCGCCTTTATTGACAAAGCTGATCTCTTTGCCTTGTGCGTTGTGTAAATCGGCAACATCAATATCCCAAGAGAAAGTTTGTGTTTTGGTATTGACTGCCACCGCATATTCTTTATCATTTAATTTGGCAACGAAAGACTGTAATTGAATGGGGTTTTGGTATTTGGCAAACAGACCATCTAACTGAATTTTCCCCGTTAAACGCACCATAGTACTTGGCATGATATCTGTCATTTCGTTGATTTTGATTTGTGCAGACACAAAATTGTCCACTTTATAGGTTCGTTCACTGATTTGACCGTTAAGGCTGGCTAGAATTTTACCGTCCTTGTTTTCCACCAAAGTTTTTGTATCCACATCAAGACTGAATGTGCCTTTTTTCACTTCGACATGGTGTGTGCTGTTACCAATTGTAATCGCTACCGTTTGACCTTCAGCGTTTTCTGCCGTGCCTGTGATTTTGGTTTTGGCGATTTTACTTTCCGTCACATTAATGACATCATCGTTGGCTAAACTGTCTAATTCAACCCCAGTTTGTTTTGGGCTGTTTGGTGATGAAATGACCGTGTAATTTTGTTCAGTTGTCGCTATGCCAATATTGCCTGCGTCATCGGTATTGTCAAGGCTGGCTGAAATTTTCTTGCTGGCGTTTTGGATTAAGGTAGTTCGTGGCACTTCCACGCTAAATGCCCCACCTTTGGTGATGTTTGCCACAAATTCCGTACCATTTACTGACACTTTGACGGCATTGCTTGGTTTAAATTCGCCTGTAACAGTACCTGATAAAGTGACTTTTTCGGTACCTATTTGTGTGATTTGACCAATGTCATTGAGCGTAACTGTGATTTGTGGAGCAGCTGTATCGACGACAAAATGGCCGATCGATTGGTTTTCCGCCACATTACCTGCGGCATCTGCCACACTTACTTTGACAATAAAATCATTATTTCCTTGATTTTGTTTGGCGAGTTTTTCAGATAAATTCAGCGACCATGTTTTGGTGTCGGTATTGACCGTTGCTGAATGGGTTTTGCCATTTAATACAATGTCCACTTTAGCGGAGGATTTGAGTACATCATCATCAAAATTTAGGGTGCCTGAAAGGGTCAAGCCTCTGGTTGTCATGTTGACAATTTGATTGTTTGTGTCAATTTCTATCGTTGGCTGATTTAGGGTAATGTCGTAAGCATAAGACTGGTATTGTTCAATGATTTTTTCATTGCCCGCCTTGTCTTTAGCAGTCAGATGCCATTTCACCACTTGATCATTTGCAAAATCGATGCTTGGGACAGATATTTGATAATATTCACCATTTTTTGTGGCGAAATGATCCTTACCATTCACTGTTACTTTGACCATGATCGTTTCATTTTCACCCAAATTCACGACCTTTCCACGCAAAATGATGTCATTTTCAGCAACTTTGGCATTAATGATATTTTTCTCACCAATTTTGTCATAGACAAAACTTGGGTCGGGTGGTGTGATGTCCACAGAGTAAGTTTTTTCGGCAGTTCCTGTGGCGGTGTTTTTGGCATCGTCTGTGGTCGTTACGCTTGCCTTGACCGTTGTACGGCCTCTGGCAACCATGTCTACCCCTTTGAAATCCACACTAAAACCACCATTTTGTACGGTTGTCTTAATGTCCACCCATTCTACGCCTGTGCAAGCTGGACAACCGCAGGAAATGATGATTTCATCACCATCTTTGGCATTGTCAACCGTACCTGAAACGATGATTTTACCGTTGCTTTCATTCAGATTGATGACATTGTCATCGGTGATGTTATTAAATTTGATGGTTGGTGCGTCTATTTGTGTATCTACTTGATATTGGTGTGTTTTTGTACCAATTTCTCTGCCGTTTCTAGTTAAGGTTGCTGAAATTTCATCATGCACAATGAGGGTTTTGCCATCTAGTTTTAAGCTGAATTTACCATTCACAACCACAACATTTTGACTTGCCATGCCAATCGTTACGGTCAAAATATCACCAGTTTTACTATTTTCTACAAAACCAGTTACCATCAAAGTTGCTTGACTTTCATTTTGGTTGATGATGTTGTCTTCGGTGATATGATCAAAGGTGATTTTAGGTGGGTTTTTAGCAAAATCATCTGCTTCAACCTCTGCTTTTTTCTTGGTAACTTGCTTCGGCTCCGCTTTGGGTGTTGGGGTGTTCTTTTTACCACCAGAATTACCACCAAAAGCAGCCGCACCCATTCCGACTGCCCCCAAACCCATTGCGATGGCACCCAAGCCTAGCTTGCTTTTTGTTGATGTTATGGCGACTGGGCTGGTGTTAGAATCCATCAGCTCGGTAAGATTGATGGTATTGGCTGTGTTATCCATAGTACCCAATGCGACATAGTGCTGATAGTTTTCTAGTACTAAGGCAATCTCTTGTTGATTTGGCAGAGTAATGTACGCATCATTTCCTACAATCTCAATACGCACATCTTGGGTAATTTCATCACCATTGTAGATCTGATATTTTGTGTTAGCTTTTGCCTTTACCTTGACAGGCTTTTTGCCATCTAACTGCACATACTGTGTTTTGCCATCATGTGAAATGACCAGGCGGTAGGTCTTTTGCATGGTATCAACCTTGTGAAAATGGTGTAAGATTAATGCTATTTTGTTTCTATGAAGGTTATTATAGCATAAAATATGGTGTGGCAAGTCGTGATGAGTAAAAAGATGATATGATGCTAAAGTCATTGATTGTTAAAAAAAGCTGAATGGAGAGTTTTGTGGGCTTGCGTGATTTTAAACTTAATACTCTTGTAAAACTTGGCTTAAGCCCAGATATTAAGTGATATTTTTATGTTAAAGATTGTCGCTTATTGGCTTTATTGATTATTTTGATTCATGTACTAAGATGATACCATGTCAAATCTCACCATTTCCCCAAAATTGACCAATCAGCTCAGTGGTACTGAACTGTCTTTTATCCAATCTCATCTTCATGAGTGTAAAATTGATGGCGTGCTATGTGCTTATCTTGACGCACGCACGCTGCCTTGTCCGATGCCATTATTAAAAGCAAAAATAGCTTTGCGTACGATGAATGATGGTGAAAGCTTGTATTTAATAGCCAGTGATAAAAATTCCCAAACAGATTTGGTGGCTTTTTGCCAAAAGCAGGGGCATGGAATTACCGACTGGCGAAGCGATGTGAAAACAAACAATACAGAAAACTATTTTCACTTTATCATCACAAAAAATACTGGCGTTTAGCATTATTAGGGCTTACAATAGGGTTAAGATTTTTTGACAAAGTATGATGATGACAAAAAAGCACAACAGTTTTGATGAGTATGATGACTTTCAAAATGATTTTGATGATTTTGAACATGAATACATAGACGACTATGATCTTGATGATGTTGTATTTGACAGCATTGATGAGGATGTTGATGCTAAAAGTGCTGAAAAATCCGCACAAGGCGTCATTAAATATGATGAGCGTGCATCTGGTCATGAGGTGGCGACCCAAGATTTGGTGCCTGCAATGCCGACGCACTTGGCAGCACCTGGTGTTAATTTGGGTGCGTATATTAATACCGTGCATCAAATCCCCATTCTTACGCCTGATGAGGAAAAGCAGCTGGCCGAACGCTATTATCATGAAGGAGATGTTGAGGCGGCGCGTCTGCTTGTCATGAGTCATTTGCGTTTTGTGATTCATATCGCACGCAGCTATTCTGGTTATGGATTGTCGCAGGCTGATCTGATTCAAGAAGGTAACTTGGGTCTGATGAAAGCTGTTAAACGCTTTGATCCTAATAAAGGCGTGCGTTTGGTGAGTTTTGCCGTGCATTGGATTAAGGCAGAAATTCATGAATTCGTCATCAAAAATTGGCGAATTGTCAAAGTTGCCACCACCAAAGCACATCGCAAGCTATTTTTTAATCTAAGAAGCCTAAAAAAATCTTCCAACCAGCTCACCTTAGAAGAGGCACAAGCAATCGCTAAGGACTTGAATGTAACTGTTGATCAAGTGCTTGAAATGGAAAGTCGTCTGACCAGTTATGATGCGTCTTTTGAAATGCAAGACTCTGATGATGACGATGGTCGCTATGCACCACAACTGTTTTTGGAGGACGCCATTAATCCTGCTGATGTGGTTGAGGAGGCTGACTGGGAGGAAAATACGACAAATGCCCTAAAAGAAGCCATGGGTGAGCTTGATGAGCGTTCAAGAGACATCATCACGCAACGATGGTTGGCTGATCAAAAATCCACCCTGCATGATTTGGCTGCTGTGTATAACATTTCTGCTGAGCGTGTTCGACAAATTGAAAAAAATGCCATGGATAAGATTCGTGAGGCCATGACTTTGGATGGTTCCATGCTAGATGAATGAAAAATTGAATGATTCGGAAACATATTGATGAACTGGCTAAAAATTGCGGCGTTAAACTTGGCAGTCGGAGTGATGCTTGGTGCATTTGGTGCACATGGCTTAAAAAACATGGTAGGCGAGTATCAGCTTGAAATTTGGCAGACTGCAACACTATATTTGTTCATACATGCACTGGGCTTATTGTCGATTGGTGTGTTAAACGCCACCAAAGCATACCGCATCACCGTATCCGCCTATCTATTACAAGCTGGCGTGATGATTTTTAGTGGTACATTATATGCCATGGCATTGGGCGCACCTAAATGGCTGGGGGCGATGACACCGATTGGGGGCATGCTTTTGGTGGCTGGTTGGCTGACGCTTGCTTTTGGGCTGTCATCACGATTGACTGATTGAATTGATGGGTTGAATTGGATTGTTTATGAAAAATGTCATTTTAAATGGTGAGACTCACACCACTGACAAAACATGCGTTCTTGACTTGTTGACGGAAGTTGGGGCGACTCAAGGCAGATTTGCTGTCGAAATTGATGGCATGCTTATTCCAAAATCTCGATTGGGAGACATCGTCATATCAGATGGTATGAGCATAGAAGTTGTGCAAGCGGTTGGCGGTGGTTAGGGCGAAGATATGATTTGTATTGCCAGTATTCAACTAAATAGCCAAACAGATATTGATCAAAATCTACACATCATTAGCCGTGCCATCGCTGATGCCTCGACTCGTGCAGACATCATCGTATTGCCTGAAAATATGTGCGTCATGGGCAGGCAAGGAGAGCTTGCTTGTCGTTTTGATGAGATTGTCAATGTGTTGTCAAGCTTGGCAAAAGATCACGGTGTTTATTTGGTGGCTGGCACTCTACCATGTGCGGTGCGTCCAGATGGCATGCCGACCGTTCAGGATAAATACCGCCAAAGTAGCTTGGTCTTTGACCCGCAAGGTGTTCAGATTGCTCGTTATGACAAAATCCATCTGTTTCGTGCGACAGTCAAGGATGATACAGGTACTTATGATGAAAGTAGGACCTTTGAGATGGGTGATGAGTTGGTAATGGTTCCTATGTATATCAAAGGTAAAATGATCAATCTTGGCATGATGATTTGTTTTGACATTAGGTTTCCTAAGATGGCTCAGCGATTGCGTCAAATGGGTGCGGACATCATCAGCGTTCCTGCCGCTTTTACCTATCAGACAGGACGGATGCATTGGCAGCTTTTACTGCAAGCTCGTGCACTAGATAGCCAGTGTCTGATGGTGGGTAGCACACAAGGTGGCGTGCATCATATTGGTGATAAGACTCGCAAGACTTGGGGTCATGCGATGATGGTTGATGCAAATGGTGTTGTCATCGCCAGCAGTGAACAGACGCAAGTTATTGATGAGGATTATCTGATCGTGTATGGTGAATTTGATCAATCAAAACAGCAGCAAGTGCGTCAAAACATGCCGATTTTTGAATGCCATCGACTAAGATGATGGCTTGGTCAATGTTAAAAGCCGATCGTATACCGTGCTTTTTTTAAGATTAAGTACCTCTGCTACGATGCCACTGGCTTTTTTTGGTGGTACTTCTTTGGCAATCGCAAGCAGCCAATCATCATAATCGGTGGCGACTGTTTGGTTGGTGTTGCCAGCAACCACAAGCACAATCTCGCCACGCTGTTGATTGTTGTCATTTTTGACAAAGTTTAATAAATCTGCAAGCGATGCTTTTTTTATCGTCTCAAAAGTCTTACTGATTTCACGACAAAGTGTTGCCTCTCGTTTCTCGCCGAATATTTTTACCATATCCTCAAGACAGTCAATAATGCGATGGGGTGCTTCATAAAAAATCAAGGTCTCGCCATGCTTTTGGTATGCCTTTAAGGTCTCTATCCGCCCATGTTGTTTGGCAGGTAAAAACCCCATGAAGCTAAATTTGTCAGATGCCATGCCTGATGCGGACAAGGCACCAATGACCGCACATGCCCCAACGACTGGCACGACCGTAATGCTTTCATCATGACACATCTTGACCAGACGATAGCCAGGGTCTGAGATGAGTGGTGTGCCAGCGTCTGATATTAAAGCGATCGACTTTCCATGTTGTAAATGTGTTATAAGTTTGGCCGTTTGGCTGTCGGCATTATGCTCATGATAGGCGATGGTTGGTGTGGAGATGTTAAAAAAGTTTAATAATTTGGCACTTGTGCGAGTATCTTCACAAGCGATGATATCCACGGATTTTAAAGTGTCAATCGCTCTTTGAGTCATGTCGCCTAAATTGCCAATGGGGGTGGCGACGATGTATAAAATTCCTGTCATGCTTTTTTGTTCTTAAGGTTTGGTTGAATAACTGCTTATTTTTAAGGTGAAAGTAAAAAAAATTTGGCGATGAAATTTTTTTAAATTGAAAAAAAATTAATAAAGCAATCCATTATACCGAAGTTTTTTACTTTGAAAAAGCAAAAAATTGAACGGGTGGGTTCATATTTGTGCTTTTAAATGAATTGAGTTGGTCATATTTTTTTGTTACTATTTCATTCAACCTATTTTTTTAAGTGGAGTTTTTTATGAGTTTGACTCGTTTGACAGTTTTGGGTGCTGGTGTATTGGGTTCTCAAATCGCCTTCCAAGCCAGTTTTTACGGCATTCAAGTAATCAGCTATGATATTAGTGAAGATGCTTTAAAGCAGGCTAAAGGTCGTTATGATGCACTGGTGAATGACTATAAAAAAGATTTGGGTGCAACTGATGAGCAAATTAATCAAGCTTTTGCCAATTTGACTTTATCATCTGATCTTGCTGAAGCTGTTAAAAATGCGGACATTATCATCGAGGCCGTACCAGAAAATCTGGAGCTTAAGAAGAAAATTTGGTCAGAGGTTGGGCAGCTTGCACCTACTCACACCATATTCGCCACCAACACCTCAACGCTTTTACCAAGCTCATTTAATGATGCGTGTGGCGACAAATCTCGATTTTTGGCATTGCATTTTGCCAATCGTATTTGGGTACAAAATATCGTGGAAGTGATGGGTACATCTGATACCAATCCTGATGTTGTCAAAGCAACTGAGGATTTTGCTAAGCAAATGGGCATGGTGCCGATTGTTTTGCATAAAGAGCAGGCGGGCTATATCATTAATAGTTTGCTTGTGCCATTTTTGCATGCGGCAAGTCATTTGCTTGCCAAAGATGTCGCCAATCCCAAAGATATTGACAAAGTTTGGAGAATGGCTTCAGGATCTCCTAAAGGACCTTTTGAGGCAATGGACACGATTGGTCTGCGCACTGTGTACACCATTCATTCTGCCAAGGCGGAAGCGACAGGCGACCCTTTAGCCGCGCGTTTTGTTGAAATACTCAAGAATGACTATTTGGACAAGGGTAGAATGGGTCGAGAAAGTCGTGCAGGTTTTTATGACTATGATGAAAATGGCGAGGTGATTTTGGATTGATGACTGTCATTAACTGTCATTGTGTTCATGAATATAAAATCCGTAAGTGATTAACTCTTACGGATTTTAACAGTGTTTTGCCAATCGTTTTTATTGGATGCTTGCCAAATCAAGCCAGTCTCCCATTACCTGACTCAACTCATCAATGCCGATTTTATTTAATGCGGAAAATAGCTGTATGCTAAACGGCAAGCCCAATTTTTTAAGCTGTTTTTCGGTGTTTAATAAGGCGGTTTTGCTTGCACCAAACTTAAGCTTGTCCGATTTCGTCAAAAGAATAT
This sequence comes from Moraxella oculi, assembly GCF_023336735.1. Taxonomy (GTDB): domain Bacteria; phylum Pseudomonadota; class Gammaproteobacteria; order Pseudomonadales; family Moraxellaceae; genus Moraxella; species Moraxella oculi. The sequence continues at coordinate 94,870 of NZ_JAMBAQ010000003.1, forward strand.
GAACGGGCAATTTGCCATCTTTTGCCCAATGTAGCATTTGCTCATCAAAATATTTTAAAGGATGCCTGATGTCGGTAAGCAAAATCAGACCTGTTAGGCTTTGTCGATTAACCAAATAATCTTCAAGTTCTTTTTGCCATTTGATTTTCATCCCTTCTGGCACTTGGGCATAGCCATAACCAGGCAAATCAACCATGCGTCTGCTTGGGTCACCAACATGAAAAAAATTAATCATTTGTGTTCGGCCGGGCGTCTTAGAAGAGCGAGCAAGCTGTTTTTGATGCGTGATGGTGTTGATGGCGGAAGATTTGCCAGCATTAGAACGCCCTGCAAATGCAACTTCAAACCCTGTGTCATCAGGACAGAGCTTTAAGGTGGGGGCAGATAGGGCAAATGTGGTTTGGCGAATGATTTTTTGGTAGTCGGTGGTGTTCATGAGTCTGTATGGTACGAATTGATGAAGTAGTGTATCATGAAAGGTAAAAAATAGCGATCATAAATCATTTGGGAGATTGGTTTATTTGGATTGGCTGAATATGGTGGTTGGAGAATTGGATTTCATGTTACCATGCATGTTTGTTAAAATGACGATGAAATTGCAGTTGATTTTTAATTGATTGAGGTGATGTTTATGGCATTTTTAATGAAATAGTAAAAAAAACTTTAAAAAAATGTTACCAAAACCACAATTTTTGTAGGAAAATTTGGTGAAGTCTTGCTATAATAGTGTTTATTTGGTGTGCTTGTTGCATGACCAAATAAACAAATTTTTTTTTATTAAAGTTATTTTCAACAAAACCCAAGACTTGGGATTGTCCCAGTAGTTAGTAGGAAATTGTTATGAAACCTGCAAATAAAGCCATTCTTGCCAAACTTGTCCTTGCCACGGGTTTTGGTATTGCCAGCATGAGTGCCAGCGCTGCCGTTACTGTACCTAGCTATGACATAGAGGCGGGTAAGGCGATTGTTGATGCCAACTGTGCGGCTTGTCATGGTGCTGATGGCGTAAGCATTGCACCTGCACAGCCAAATCTTGGCGGTCAAAATGTCAAATATCTTTATAAGCAACTGGTCAATTTCAAGACTAAAGCGCGCCGTAACGGGGTGATGGAGGCTCAGCTTGTGGGCTTGACACAGCAAGATTTGGCAAATGTGGCAGGGTACTATGCCAGCCAAGCACCTTGGACACCAGGCTATGGTAACAAGGCAACTTATGCACAAGCACAAAAGCTGTACTTGGGTGGAGATAAGACTCGTGGCATCATTCCATGTGCAGGTTGCCATGATCCTAAGGGCTTGGGCAATGAGTGGGCAGCGTTTCCACGCTTGGGCGGTCAACATGCCACTTATTTGGCTAACCAGCTAAGAATGTTCCGTGCTGCAGGTCGTGAAGATGAAGGCTTGATGCCAGATCAAATGCGTACCAATGATTCTGCCAAAAAGGGTGAAAAAGGCATGATGCAAATGGTCGCATCCAAGCTTTCTGATAAAGACATTAAGATATTGTCTGAATTTCTATCAGCCGTTCACTGATGTGTTGATCATCATCTGATAACAAAAAACCCCTTTTTCTGGGGTTTTTGTTATCTGCTATTGTCTGCATGTTGCAATTATTTTTGTGATACAATGACATGTCTTTTTAAATAGGTGGGAATATGTTTCATAGACAGACTGTATTTTTTGTGGCATGTGCCTTGCCATTGCTGTTTGCACATCAACTTGCTCCTAATATGGCAAGAGAGTTGGACTTTTGGTTAATTTGGCTGATGGCAATGGTGCTGATTGGTTTGCCAGTCTTGTTTGCTGAGTTTGCTTTATCGGCACGCAGTGCTCAAGCACCTTGGCTAGGCATGCAGAAGCTGACTCGTGAAGCCGATGCGTCTGTTCTGTGGCGTATCTTTGCCGTCTTATCGGTGGTGCTGTGTGTGATGGTTGCTGCCAACATCACTGCGCGCATCTCATCTGGGTTTTATGTACATTTTTCCGACTTCGCTCAAAGTACTCATATTCCCAACTTTGCCATCAGTGCAGGGCTGATGCTTGTTGTGCTGATTTTAAGTGTATTAAAATCAAGATTATTGCCGATTGGTTTGCTGCTGATCGCAGTAGGGGCGCTCTTTTCGCTGTTCGATGGCGGCTTTGGTAATATGATTAGCATTCCTGTGATGACTAAAATCAGTCTTAGTGAGTGGAGTAGGGCGGTTGTGCTTGCATTGGTATCTGTGGGTATTGGTATGGGTCTATACTGGTTCGGTAGCACCACGACTGCACCGCAGCTTGTACAGTCAAAAAAATCTTTAACAGGCATGATCTTACCCATATGGTTGACGCAGCTGATTTTTGGTTCTCTGGCACTGTTATTGGGCAGTGCGATGGTAACGCCAGTCTCTTTTGCTGTTAGCAGTATTGGTGCAATTTTTATGGCATCGTTTTTGCTTTCTTATGCAGGTGGTCAGCTCATCTCACGATTTGGCATGGTGATGGGCGGTTTGATTTTATTGGTGCTAAGTTTGGTGTTTGGCTTACTGCCATTGAGTGTGATCGTGATGGCTCTGTCGGTGTTTGGCTTAGTAAGTGTTTTGGTGCTGGCGATATTCGTAGGTTTTGTAATGAAAATCAGTCATCTAAGAAAGACGCTGAATTTTCACAGTGAAGCTCGCTATAATCTGTGGCGAATGCTTATCCGTATCGTCGTGCCAGCATCACTCATATTCGCTTTCATCGGTCTGGTGATGCAATGGTTGGCATGATTGATATTGCGTTGAGTTATGTGAGTTTGGATAAAGAGCAGCTGTATCATGAGATGACTGTTCCTGTGGGTACGACCATTCATCAAGCACTCATGATGAGTGGTTGGCTTGATTTGGCAGTGTTACAGGAATTTGCAGCATGGTGCCAGCATCATGCCCAAGCAGACCCTAACCACAAAGCATGGTATGTGGGCATTTATAGCCAAAAAAAGCGTCTAGATACCATACTTTGTGCTGGAGATCGCATTGAGATTTATCGCTCCTTGACACACGACCCCATGTCAAGACGCAAGCAAAAATCTAAGTCTCGCCAATCCAAATAAGCATGTTGACACTCAATGACTAATGAAAAAAGCACGCTGAGCGTGCTTTTTAGTAGATTTTTTGTGTGGCTTACTGTTGTTTTTTTGAGGGCAAGCTGTCTCGTCCTTCAATGCGAACCACACGACCATTTTCAAAGTACACACTCATGTGTTGACTGGCGTTTTTGATGTTTTTCATGCCTTTGCGTCGACCATCAGTACCTGCAGTATAGTCATAAAGATAATCCCATCGATTTGGATTGAGTGTGTCTCGAATGGCGGGACTGCCAACCAAATACAGTACTTGGTTGGCAGTCATGCCAACTTTTAACTCAGATGCCATTTGGGCATCAATCGGTGTGCCTTGCGGTAAGTCAATGTTATACACACGGAATACTTGACAGCCAGATAACGCAGTGATGGACGCTAGGAGGGTGGTTGCTAAGAGTTTTTTCATGATGAAATCCAAAGTCAAGAATGACATTAAAATTAATGACATATTAAACGCAAGCCATAAAATATGCAAGTTTTTTATGTTTCTTGTTAAGTAAGTTTGGCTTAGCTCTGCATCGGAGATTGGTTGGGTTGATTGTGCGGAGGTGTGTTATGTTAGAATTATGTATTTTTTTACTGTTATTTTCACAAAAATGTGATAAAGTATGGCGAAAATTGTAATTGATTATCAGATGATAATCTTAAAAGCGATGATGTTTGATAAAATCAATCATAAAATGGGTGGACACTATGGCATTTACCAATAAAGATTTACGCAAAGCAGGGCTGAAAGTTACACTACCTAGGATTAAAATTTTAGAATTGCTTGAAACTGCTGAGCATCATCATATGAGTGCAGAAGATGTGTATCGTGCCTTGGCATCACAGGGTGAAGATGTGGGCTTGGCAACGGTCTATCGTGTTTTGACTCAGTTTGAGCAGGCTGGCATCGTTGAGCGACATAATTTTGAAAATAATTTGTCGGTATTTGAGATTGTTCAAGAAGACCATCATGACCATCTGGTGTGTGATGTGTGTGGAAAGATTGTCGAATTTAACAATCAAGCCATTGAAGAAGAGCAAATGCGAGTGGCACAAGAGCATGGCTTTAAATTATCGGCACATTCTTTGGTGTTGCATGGCGTGTGTAGCAATGATGAATGTCAGAAGACTTTAGAAAGTTGATGAATTTAAAGGCTAAGACGCATTTTTAAAAAGTATGTTAAAAGCTGTCTGGGTTTTTGGCGATCATTTTGGCAGTCTGTACCGTGATAAGACCTTCTTTGAGCAGCTGTTGCAAGCTAGCATCTAGGCTGATCATAGACTCACTGGCACCCATCTGAATGGCTGAGTAAATTTGGGCGACTTTATTTTCACGAATCAGATGGCGAATGGCAGTGGTGGCAACCATGATTTCAAAAGCGGCAACTCTTCCGCCACCTACTTTAGGCATCAGTGTCTGACTGATGACCGCTTGCAGTGATTCTGATAGCATGGTGCGAATCATGCTTTTTTCGTGTGAATCAAACACATCAATGATTCGGTCGATGGCTTTGGCGGCACTATTTGTGTGCAGTGTTGCTAATACCAAATGCCCAGTTTCTGCAGCGCGAAGTGCCAATCGAATGCTTTGTAAATCTCGCAACTCACCGATTAAAATCACATCTGGATCTTCACGCATGGCAGCACGCAACGCACCATGAAAATCATGGGTGTCGCGATGTATCTCACGCTGATTAATGAGTGCAAGCTTGGGGGTGTGTATGAACTCAATGGGATCTTCTAGAGTGAGAATGTGTACGGCACGAGTGGTGTTAATGTGATCGATCATTGCTGATAGTGTGGTGGATTTTCCTGAGCCAGTTGCACCAGTAACTAACACCAGACCCTGATTCAGCTGGCAAAATTTTTTGAACGCATCGCCAGCTCTTAATTCATTCAAATCAAAAATGCGGTCATTAATCAGTCGAAAAGTTGCTGATGCGCCACGGTGTTGCTGAAAAACATTAGCGCGAAAGCGGCATAATCCATCAATTTCAAAGGAAAAATCCAAGTCTTTATCAGCCAAAAACTGATCATATTGCTCATCACTCATCACGCTTTTAATGAGGTTTTTAACACCATCATCACCAATCGGTGTGCCAATCGGAGTGATTTCTCCATCAATACGCAGACGCACGACATCGCCTGCTGATAGGTGAATGTCAGAAGCATTCTTCTGTTTGGCGTAGGCAAATAGGGCGTGTAGAGTATTCATGACTTAAGTAATGGGTTGGTGTTTGGTATATTAAAGCATGTTTTAGATGGTTTGCCAAAAGATTTTTTTTGGGGTTGGGGGGATTGAGATGTCTTACATGCCTTTTGATAATTTATGGTAAAATTAATCAATTTAATCAATTTGGTAAATTTTCATGAATGACAATCAGCTTATCCAAAATTACCGACAAGTTACCAGCCAGTTAAAGCTTGCCAACCAGCAGTCAAATGCCAAGTCAGTAGCTACGCTATTAGCGGTTTCTAAAACCAAGCCAGATACAGACATTCGCACGCTATTCATGCTTGGGCAGAGAGATTTTGGCGAAAATTATCTGCAAGAAGCATTGGAAAAGCAAGCCAAGCTCACTGATTTACCAATCATTTGGCATTATATTGGTAGTATTCAAAGAAACAAAACCAAGGACATTGCAAAGAATTTTGACTGGGTGCATACCATTGAGCGTGAACTCGTCGCCAAGAGATTGAATGATCAGCGTGGGGATTTGCCGCCACTTAATGTCTTGATTCAAATCAATATTGATGGAGAGGCGACCAAATCTGGCGTGAGACCTAATGAGCTTTTGGGATTGGTGCATGCCATCAAGGATTTGCCAAATCTTCGCCTGCGTGGCATCATGGTCATTCCAAATCAAGATGGCAGTGATGCTTTTTTGCGTACCAAATTGCTATTTGATGAGGTTGGGGCAACATGTCAACTTGCTGATTGGAATGTGTTATCAATGGGCATGAGTGGCGATATGGTTGAGGCTGTGGCTTGCGGTTCCACGATTGTTCGTGTGGGAACGGCTTTATTTGGGGCAAGAGAGTAGATGTATGGAAAATTTTGCAAGAAAAGACTATAATACGCCCTTGAATGGTTTTTTTATCATGCCCCACCCAGCAAAATCATATTTTTATGAGCTATCCCAAAAATAGGGTTTATCCATGTTCTTTACTGACACGCATTGTCATCTAACCTATCTAAAACTAGACAGCCATGATCATAATCCCAGTAATCTTCTAAATGCGATGAAGCAGGCAAATGTTCACCGTGCCATGGCAATCATGTGCAGCTTTGATGAATTTGAGGACATTAAAGCGTGGGTTGATCAATCGGACGATGAGCTTGATATTGGCATGAGTGTGGGACTGCATCCTTGCCAAGATGCAAGCGTACTATCCTCGGTAACAGTGGAAAAACTATTATCCTATCATCATGATAAGATTTGGGCGTTCGGTGAAACGGGTCTTGATTATCATTGGGACGACACCAAAAAAACAGCCCAAAAGCACAGCTTTGCTACGCACATTCATGCCAGCCAAAGTGTCAAAAAGCCTGTCATTGTACATACTCGATGTGCGCGTCAAGATACACTGGATGTCTTGTTGGCAGAGCGTTGTGAGCATGGCATCATTCACTGCTTTACCGAAGATGATGATTTTGCTAAATGCGTGCTTGATTTGGGCATGTACATTTCTTTTTCAGGCATTGTCAGCTTTAATAAGTCTGATGAGCTTAGACAGATCGCCAAAAAAATCCCCCTAGATCGCATCTTGATTGAGACGGACAGTCCGTATCTTAGCCCAGTTCCAAAGCGTGGGCAGGTCAATGAGCCAACCTATGTGCCTTATGTGGCCGCAGCACTGGCTAAAGTGTACGGTAAAACTTGTGAGGAAATTGGTCAAATCACCAGTCAGAATTTTAGCAATCTTCTCAATCAGTACTGTTAGGTAATCATGAGTGGCTGGCATGTAAAAAAACAATCATTAATTCAACACGACCAACCATCATAAAACATGCCAAGCGGAGTGAAACTAATTAAATCAATAAGTGAACAAAGCTGACATATCCAGGCATAATGTGCGAAAACAACAATAAAAAATAACAATATTTTACTTGCAATAGACTTGATATTATTACATGATAGTTATTGTCAATATTTGATCGTTAGGAGAGTAATCATGAAAAAAACACCATTAATCATCACTGCTGTTGTTTCGGCTGCCTTATTGGGTGGTTGTGCCGCTGGTACCAATAAAAGCATGTCTCAACATGATAACATGACAGCCATGACGCATCATAAGGGTGTTCATCACGGTCATCATCAACATAATGCCACCATGAAGCTGACCTCTAGCAACAATGCTCGTGAGTTCAGCTGTGATAATGGTTTGGTCGTTTCTACCAGCTATTTAAGTGATGAAAAAATCATGCTCAAGACCAGAGAATTCCAAGGAATTCTAACAATCGCTCCATCAGGTTCTGGCTCTCGCTATGTATCTAACCAAGGTCTTTTTGGTTATGGTGGTGAATGGCATGAAAAAGGCAATATTGGCATTTTATCTGCCAAAAATGTTCACGGTCAGCCAATACAGACGACCTGTCAAGCTGGGCGTTAATATTTAATCATCCATGCTTAAAAAAATCCACCTTATTGGTGGATTTTTTGTCAAGCTTACTGTTGTTTTGCATGTTTGAACATTTCGATTGCTGATGCACGCATGTTTTTAGTAGGCATGCTTAACTTCGGATATTTGATGGATAGATTTTGTGCCAGATATTTTTGCAGTTTGACTTCGTCATTAATGATGGCAGTGGGTACGAATTTTAATTCATCTACCCAGCATTTGATGAATGATGCTTCGCTATCATGTGTGGCTGCTTGGCTAAATGGGTTCATGACTCGAAAATAAGGCTGTGCGTCCGTACCAATAGATGCTGACCATTGCCAGCCACCATTATTACTGGCAAAATCTCCGTCGGCTAGGTGTTGCATGAAATAACGCTCACCCCATCGCCAGTCGATGAGTAGGTTTTTGGTCAGGTACATTGCCACAACCATTCGTAAGCGGTTGTGTAAAAAACCAGTGGCGTTCAAACTACGCATGGCGGCATCCACAAGTGGCACGCCAGTCTTTCCTTGACACCAAGCTAAAAAATCTGTGTCATCATACCGCCATTTGACTGCTTGATCCAAAGTGCTTAAAAAAGCGACGCCTTTGACAATGTCTGGGCGATGACTGATCACATCAAGATAAAAATCTCGCCAACAAAGCTCGCTGATGAAGCAGTCGATCGCTCTGTGATGGGCTTGGGTGGCGTCATTAGCATGGGCTTGCAAGGCTTTAAGATGGCAGGTGCGTGCTGAAATGATGCCTGTGGCAAGATAGGGTGACAGACGACTGGTTGCTCCTTGATTGCTGTTTAAAGAGGGTATGTCTCGGGCGACATCATAGTTAAGCACATCAGTTGCTAAAAAATCGTGTAGTCGTTGTTGTGCTGCTGTTTCGCCTGCAGGATATAGCTTTTCGCCCAGTAAAACTACTTGTGTTAATTGTTGATTAAAAACCGCCTCTGAACGATGATACTTTTGGTAGTACTCGCTAATACTCAGCCCATCAGCACCATCACTACTGAGTGTGTTTGCCATATCAATCGTGTTTACCAAACTTGATAGAATCGCATTGTGTGGGTTTGTTGGGTTGTTTTGCAAATGTTTGAGCCAGCGTTTATAAAATGGTGTGAATACTTTATATGGCTGTTGCTTATCTGTCTTGATGGTTTTTGGTGGTATGATGGCACCATCATCATACCAATGTGTTTGTAGGGTGATGTTTTGACCATGATTTCTGATGGCATCGTCTCGGTGAAGCTCATTGATCAAGCATTCTTTATTGGCGAATAAATGACGAATGTTATTATCTCGACAGATGCGTAATAAATCTTGTTGCTGACTTTTAAAATCATTACTAATTCTGACGATCAGTCCGATATTAAGCTTTGACAAATCTGATTTTAATTCGGTTAATTGTCGCAAAATCAAATCAATTTGCCATAGCGATTTGTGATGTTGCTGCCACTGCTTGGGTGTGATGTATGCAATCGCTAATACACCGCTGCCATCATGATGAGCGGCTTTGCAGCAGGCGTAAAATGCGGTGTTGTCAAACAGTCGCAAATCTTGGCGGAACCACATCAAATATTTTGTTTGTGTCATCATTGCTCGCTTTATAAGAGGGATGTTTGTTGGTTAGGGTGAATCGCTGGATATTTGAGGTGCTTGCCATTTGATGGTGCGTGCCATACTACCCAGTTTTTCTTTAGATCTGTATGGTGGGCTATTTTATACCATTTTTTGGGACTGTTGGCGATTGAATTGAATAATTAACCCAAAATGATTGGCAGTCAATGGTTTTTAACACTTGGTTGAGTGATGTTTCAATGTTATTTTTTATGGTAAAATAAAATCTGAATCATGCTGGTATGGGCTTGGTTGTTGATGTGTCTCGTGTTTGGCTGGTTGTTGTGTTAAAAGTGTTTTTAGTTGTTTATTTTTGAGTGGAAATTTTATCAATGATTGATTTTAAAGACAAAAAAGTCATCTCTGTTGCACCCATGATAGACTTTACAACAAGTCATTATCGCATTTTTGCTCGACTATTTAACCCTCGTATTCACCTTTATACCGAAATGATTAGTACGGGGGCGATTTTAAAGGGCGATGCGGATCATCATTTGCGATTTTTTGATCGTGAGCCACCACTGGTATTACAATTGGGTGGCAGCAATCCCAAGGAGCTTGCAGAATGTGCTAAGATTGCCCAAGGCTATGGATATGATGAGGTCAACTTAAATGTCGGCTGTCCTTCTGATCGTGTGCAATATAACAAAATCGGAGCTTGCCTGATGGCAGAACCTGCTTTGGTAGCACAGTGTGTTCGTGCGATGAAAGATGCTTGTGATTTACCGATTACGGTCAAACATCGCATTGGGATTGATGATTTTGATGACTATGAGTTCATGAAAAACTTTGTGCAAACGGTGGCGGATGCGGGCTGCCAGCATTTCATTGTTCATGCCAGAATCGCCTTACTCAATGGTTTGTCTCCCAAAGAAAACCGTGAGGTTCCTCCATTGCGTTATGAAGAGGTGTATCGCTTAAAATCAGAATTTCCAGAATTGTTCATACAAATTAACGGTGGCATTAAAACACTTGATGAGATCAAAGCACACCTAAAAGTGGTTGATGGCGTGATGGTAGGAAGGGAATTTTACCACAATCCAATGTTGCTTGGTCAATGCAATGAGCTTTGGGGAGATCCAGTTCCTACTCATGCGGAGATTTTTTATCAATTGCTGAGGTTGTTGGAGCATTTTGAAAGTCTGGGCGTGCCTTTAACGGTGGTCATGCGACATTATTTAGGATTGTTTCAAGGCTTGGTGGGTAGTAGAAAGTGGCGACAGGATTTGAGTGGTAAGCGACATCTAAGTCTTGATGATGTGCGTAGAAGTGGTGAGATGGTGCTGGCTCTTAATGCATGATACGAACTTAAAAAGGGCAGTCTGAAAATTGCATCAAAATACCGTAGGCGTGTATAATACCGACTTAAAGACGATAAAGATGCCAGTTTGACAGGGCGACATGATTAAAAAATGACTTGATGTCAGCATTGATGATTTAATGACTTTTTTGGAGTAAGGTGATGAGTTATTTTGGTACTGATGGCATTCGTGGTGAATTTGGCGTATTTCCAATCACGCCTGATTTTTTGTTGCGTCTGGGTTTTGGGGCGGGCAGAGTGCTGGTGCGTCAAGCAAACAACCCAAAAAAACGCCCTAGTGTCGTCATTGGTAAAGATACTCGTCTGTCAGGCTATGTCATTGAAGCAGCACTGCAAGCGGGCTTTAACGCAGCAGGTGTTGATGTATACCTGCTTGGTCCGTTACCCACGCCTGCAATTGCCCACTTGGTTAAAAGTTTCCATGCTGACATGGGGGCGGTGATATCAGCATCGCACAATCCTTATCATGATAATGGCGTGAAGCTCTTTTCTCATGAAGGAAAAAAAATCTCTGACGAGCTCCAAGAAATGATTAACGAAGAGCTGAATGATCTGGTAGGGGAGATGGACATGCGTCTGTCTCGTTTGACGGGCATTAAGGCTGACAGTATTGGTAAAAGCTATCGTGTGGACGATGCGAAAGGTCGCTACATTGAATATTGCAAAGGAAGCTTTCCTTATCACCTAAACCTAAATGCCTTAAAAATCGTCATAGATTGTGCTAACGGTGCGGGATATAGCGTTGCACCTAGGGTGCTGCGAGAACTGGGAGCTCATGTCATTGCCATTCATCATGACCCAAATGGCGTCAATATCAATGACCAATGTGGCTCTACCCATCCCCAATCGCTACAACAAGCTGTATTAGAGCATGAGGCTGATTTGGGCATTGCCTTAGATGGCGATGGGGATCGCATCATCATGGTAGATGAGCAAGGCAATCTGGTTGATGGCGATGCGATTTTGTATGTTTTGGCAAATCATCACAAACCCAATGGGATTGTGGGTACGCTGATGAGTAATGTGGCACTAGAGCTTGCCATGCGTGAGCGTGGTATTGATTTCCACCGTGCTAAGGTGGGTGATCGCTATGTCATGCAAGAATTAGAAACGCATGAACTATCCATCGGTGGTGAGCCTTCTGGGCACATTCTTTATCTTGACAAATCACGCACTGGCGACGCCATTGTCGCAGGGTTGCAGGTGTTGATGTGTATGATAGAACAAAACACCACCCTAAGTCAGCTTACTCAAGAATATGTGCCTTTTCCGCAAACACTCATCAATGTTCGCTTAGCCCAAATGTCCGACCCTTATGATAATGATGAACTGGTCAAAGTATTTGACACTGCCAAGCAGCAACTGATCGGTCAAGGTCGCCTGTTGATTCGTCAATCTGGCACAGAACCTGTGATTCGTGTGATGGTTGAATGTCAAGATGAGCAACTGTGCCAAAGCTTAGCTTGTGATATTGCCAAACAGATACAAAAAGTACTCGGTTGATTCATCCGTTTTTTTTTGAGATGGCAGGTGTATTTGAGTGTGATGGCGGCTGGTCATTGTTAACAGTTTTGTTAAGGGTGATGAAAGTTATTTAAACTGTGAGATGATTTGCAACAATTGCTTGGAGTTGGTTGCAATTTTCTAGTAGATTGCAACACTAAAAAATGGCAAAATCACGCATCAGTACATCATTTGGGCTTTAATGTTGGTTGTGTTTTGTCAATTCGCCCATCATTTGATCTTATTGCCATAAAGGAGATAATCATGTCAAAATCGAACATCATTAATGCTTTGACTTTAAAAGCGTGTTTGACCGCTGTTTTGGGAATGGGTGTGGGTGCGGTGGCACTACCAGCGGTTGCCATTGCCGAACCAGCCAGCCAACAAATGGCAGTCAGTAATCTTAATAAACTGCTGTCTGCCACCAACTCAATGACTGCTCATTTCACTCAAACCACCAATGCAGGTAAAAAAACAACCAATTACAGTGGTACGATGGCGGTGCAGCGTCAAAATCAATTTCGCTGGGAAACCAAATCGCCAGCCCATCAGTTGATTGTTGCCAATGGGTCGACCATGTGGGTGTATGACCCTGATTTAAATCAAGTGCTCAAACAGTCTACTGCCAATCAAGTAGGTGATTCACCAGCGATTTTACTTTCAGGCGACCCTAAAAAAATCGCCAGCAGTTTTCATGTCAATCAACCAAACATCAATAAAAATTATTTTAAACTCACGCCAAAATCTGGTAATGCAGGATTTAATGAGCTTTACATCAGCTTTAATGGAGGTAAGCCAGTTCAAATCATTGTCATGGACATGGCAGGTCAGCAGACCATCATCCGATTTAGCAAGATTAGCGTCAATAAGCGGATTGATGGTGGTCAGTTTAATTTTACCGTACCTAAGGGTGTTGAAATCATCAATCAATAAGTTGGTTCATCTTATTTGATATTAAAATGCCTTGCAGGATTCATTCAATCATATTCTTTGGTCAAAACTCCGAGCGTGTCAATGCCTGGGGTTTTTTATTGACATTCTGTGTTGATTGATAAAAAAATGATAAAATAATTGAGATCTTTCATAGGTATTGTGCCAAATTGTGATATAATGCCTCCAAAAATCTGGGTGTGTCAGAAGGTCTTGACCATCCTTGAATTCATCATTCAAAAAAATCACGCAGGGGTGATTCATGCCAGCCGAATGGTCAGCCATTATCTACTTGCTAGCTGCACTGGGGCTAGTAATCTTTATGCTTGTCGTACCACGCTTGTTGGGTGGTTTTTCAAGCGGTTCTCAAAAACAAGAAAGCTTTGAAGCTGGGGTGGTATCTGCTGGTACTGCCCGCATTCGTTTGTCTGCCAAGTTCTACTTGGTGGCGATTTTCTTTGTGATTTTTGATTTGGAAGCTTTGTATTTGTATGCCTATTCGGTGAGTGTGCGTGAAGTGGGCTGGGTGGGTTTTGCCACCGCCACCGCCTTTATTGGCATTTTATTCGTAGGCTTGGTGTATGAGATGAGACTGGGTGCCATGAATTGGGCGCCTGCTGATAAGCGAGGTAAAAAACCACGCATTTTGTCTCGACCAGCTGATTTTGATTTGGCAAGCATTACTGCTTTTACCACAATCGATGACTTACATACCGATCCTACCGGTAAGGTGCCCGCTCAATCGTCTGGCAAAATTTTTGCAGGGCGTAAGGATTTGCAGACCATACTTGAAAAAGACAAACAAGATATGGAAAATATTGACCACATCAATGACACAGGACGAGTTATGACGCAGAAGTTTGATTGATGGAATTGATCAGTAATGAAATTTGGCAATTATCAATTCAATTCTTTTTTTCTGATGTGAGCTGTTGTTTTTTTATCATAGCAATGGCATTCCAAATTCCTGCCTTTATCACTTCAGTGGTTATTTGTTTTATTTTTAGTATCAAAAAGATAAAGAATTCGCCAAATAAAGATTAACCAACTCGTCATCTTAGTTTATTTAATACTTAACTTGCGAAACACTACTATGAAATATACCTTTACTCGCCCCAATCTAGATAAAGAAATTTATCCCAAAATCAACCGTGACATTGTTGATGAAAAAGAAATCGAAAACTCGATCTTTATGGGTAATTTGTCCAATCTCGTCCACGCTGCTGCCAACTGGGGGCGTAAGAATTCATTATGGCCGTTTAACTTCGGCACAAGCTGTTGCTATGTGGAATACGCCACGACTTTGACGGGCGTACATGATTTATCTCGCTTTGGGGCAGAGGTCATTCGAGCATCGCCTCGCCAAGCCGATGTGATGATTGTGGCAGGGACTTGTTTTGTTAAAATGGCACCCGTTATCCTGCGACTGTATGAGCAAATGCTAGAACCTAAATGGGTCATTTCAATGGGAGCGTGTGCCAACTCTGGTGGTATGTACGACATTTATTCGGTGGTGCAGGGCGTGGATAAGATTATCCCTGTAGATGTGTATATCCCTGGCTGTCCACCCCGTCCAGAAGCCTTGATTCAAGCGATCATGCTTTTGCAAGACTCTATCCAAAAAGAGCGCCGTCCTTTGGGCATTCATCTTGACCAAGGTGTATATCAGCCTGTCATGATGCCTGAAAGGGATAGAAAAAACGCCGAACGCATTCTTGTAAAAAATTTAAGAAGTCCTGATGGCGTAGAGTGAGTTTTATCTGCTGGCTTAAGTGTGGGCAATGATCATGTCATGATATTTTTACTTTCATGATAATTTTTTTATTGTTAAGAGTTGTGTTATGATTTTATTTTAAAATTAATCGTGTGGTAGAAAGGAGTATTTACCCATGAATAAGATGATGTATTCTCAATCTGAAATTGCCAAGATGCAAGGTTGGCTGGGCGATATGGGAAGGCAAATTTTAGGAAGATTTGATTGCAATGATGCAAAACAAAAAGCATTATTTCCGCGTCTATTTGCTCGTAAGGCATTTGCACAAGGTATGGTAAAATTTTTACCGATAGCTTATGTGCGAGATAAGGCTCAATATGATTTAGAGTGTTTTGCACAGGGTTTAAAAAATTACCTAGAATTAGCAATGTCAGCAAGGTTAAGTAGAAGTTTGTGTGATACTTTGGTTTTGGTTATTAATCCAAGAGAGCGTTTTGATGTTTTTGCAGGAGATGATGAAGCAGGTTATGCTATTAGAGAACGGATAAGAAAAAATATAGATCATTACGATTTAATTTCCAGAAGTCCTTTACTTGGTCATTATCAGCTTGGAGAGCTGGAATGGGTTTAATATATTGTTGCCCATCACCAATGATGAAGAGCCTATGCAATGCCTACTTTCTTTTGAAAAGTACCGTAAGATTACATAAGGAGTCAGGATAGTGGACTTAAAGAAATTCTATGGTGCTTTGGTTGTCTTTTATTTTAGTGACATGGCACTACTGATTATGGTCATTTGGCTGTCTTATCAAACAACCAAAAACCCTTTCATGCTTGGCTTAATGCTATTTGTTAGTACAATCATTCCATTTGTATTAAAGAAACTTTCCAAAATTAATTTGCTGTCTTTACCTCCTCATCACCTCATGCTATCACGCATTTTATTTTATCTTATTGTTTTTATTCTGTCGGCACTCAACCCATCTGTTTATAGCTTTATCGGTCTTGCAATAGTATCTGGAATGCTTGGAGTGAGCATATTAAGTAATTATGAGACTTATAATAACTATCTTGTCATGAATGGCAGTGTTTCTGCTAATAAAGCATCAAGATATATGCAAACTGTCATACAAATTGGTGCTTTTGGTGGGGCGATGATAGGAGGAATGTTATTAAATCATTTGTCATTTTTTTATTCCATGGCAAGCATCGTCTTGGTAGACATTGCTTTTGCCATTATTTTTATGATTTGGGCAAAAAATGGAGAATTTTCCCAAATTAATAATCAAGCAGTTGATAATAACAAAAAAATTGTCAATCGAGCTGTTTTTTTGGATAAAAAGCACATTTATTTATTATGCGTCATGTTGGGGTTTGTTGGTGTTCATATCATCAGCTTTAATCTGACCACACCGATTATATTTCAAGAAATCAAACAGTGGACTGCCCAAGATTTTGGTTTATCCAGTGCTTTTGCTGGTATAGGTGCTTTTTGTGCAGTTTTTCTAAAAAGCAATACAAAAAATTGCTTGGTAATGGCAATGTGCTTAATTTTTGCCGATTTAATATTTGTTATGTCAAGTATGAAAATATTATCACTAGCAATATGTTTTTTTATTGGATTTTTTATCAATAGTATTAGGATATTAATAAGGGAAAAATTATCTTTATTGGCAAAAGATATAGAGCAAGCTAATTTTATTGGTCAAAGTAGTGCTGTTTTTTATACCATTTTTCAAGCAATTGCCAGCTTGGTATTTGGGTACATATTAGCCAGTGTGCAAAATGTGAATACTGCTCAAATATTTTTACCATTAATGGCAGTGATTATTACTGTGTTTTATGTGGGCATGCTTTTTATGAACAAAACGCCCACCAATTAGGAGTGTCATTTTTATGGTCAAAGGCAAGGTTGTTATTGTAGACCCATTTTCTACTGGCGCATTGTACGCACAAAAATTTCATGAGTTAGGTCATCAGTGCTATGCCGTTCTTGCCAACTCTAAGATGAACGCAAGTTATTTTAGTTTTGACAATACTTATTTTGTCAATAAGACAATGTATTCGGTACAAGAGTGTCAAGAAGAGCTGCATAAAGATGAGGTTTTGGCAGTTGTTATTGGTTCGGAGACTGGTGTTATCATTGGTGAGCAGCTGGCAGATTATTTTGGGGTGGCGGGAAATTCTATAACAAGCAGTCTAAAACGCCGAGACAAATTTGTCATGCAAAATTCGTTAAAAGAGCATGGATTGAAGCATATCAGAAGTCAACTCATCACGACTAATGACGGACATGTGTTTGACAGTGAAAATGGTTACATTCTTAAGCCTGTTAATTCAGCAGGCAGTGATGGCGTCATGTTTTTTGCAAATAAAACAGCACTGTATGAACACATTAAAGGCATTGACTACACAGCGATTAATGCATTGGGAATAAAGAATGACAGTTACATTGTGCAATCATTTGAGCGTGGTGATGAATTCGTTGTGGATATGGTTGTGCAAGATGATGACATTTTTATTTGTAGTTTGTGCATTTATAAGAAAAGTTGTTATAATGGCAGTCGGTTTGTTTATGAAAATATGCAAATGTTGGATATTGCAGACAAAAAATACGAAGCCATCATTCAGTACGCAACACAATGCGTTAAAGCACTGGATGTTAGATTTGGACCAGTACATATGGAGTTGCTGGCACAATCAAGTACTGATGGCTACATCAATCCTATCATGATTGAAATTGGTGCAAGGTTGCATGGAGGGGTCGCACCCATCATTTTTGAAAAATGTTATCGGCCAAATTTACTTGAATTGAGTGTTGCAAATTATTTAAATCAAGATTTAACACGGTTTTATAAAAAAGTAGAAGATCAGATATTTTATTCAGAAATGTTCAATAAAGCCAAAGTAGTGTTTTTAATCAATAGTCAAAAGAACGGCAAACTGGATGAGCGGTTATTTTTATCAAAAATTCAAAGCTTGCCTAGTTTCTATCAGGTTAAGATCATCGCTAATGGCATAATGCCCATAACGGTAGATTTGCTTACTTGTCCTGTTTTGGTGTGTTTGGTTGGTAAGACATCTGATGTTGATGAAAATAAGTTGAGAACAATGTTTAATGAGAGTATTTATTGAGTTATGTTGTCATTCTCCTACCCAATCATCTTTTAAAAAATAGACATTTGCGGTAAAATTTACCACTTTGTTAAGATTTTTGGCGATTGCAAGCTCCGCGCAAGCATCCACAACCTCACAAGGATCATTATGAGTGTCAATCACATTCACGATTTTGAGATTTTAAACGAACTTCAAGCGAAGTTTGATGATTTAACCATCCAAGAAGCACAAGATGGCATTCCGACTGTGTGGGTGGATAGGGGACAAGTGCTTGATGTCTTACTGTATCTGCGTAAATTACCCAAGCCCTTTGTGATGCTCGTGGATTTATCCGCCATTGATGAGCGCTTACGCACGCATCGACATGGACAGCCTGCGTCTGATTTTACCGTGTTTTATCATCTGATGAGTCTAGAACGCAACTCAGACATTCGTATCAAGGTTGCCTTAAAAGAGGGTGAGTCTACCCCAAGTGCCACACAAATCTACCCCAATGCCAACTGGTATGAGCGAGAGGTGTGGGATATGTTTGGCGTGGTGTTTGACGGACATCCGCACCTGACACGCATTTTATTGCCCAAATACTGGGAAGGACATCCTTTGCGTAAGGAATACCACGCAAGAGCGACCGAGTTTACGCCCTACTTTCTAAATACCGCCAAACAGCAGTTTGAACAAGAAAACCTACGATTCGTCCCCGAAGAATGGGGAATGAAACGCTCAGGGCGAGACGAAGACTTTATGTTCCTAAATATCGGTCCAAACCACCCGTCCGCACACGGAGCTTTTCGTCTGGTGTTACAGCTTGATGGCGAAGAGATTGTGGACTGTATCCCTGATATTGGCTATCATCATCGTGGGGCAGAGAAAATGGCGGAGCGTCAGACTTGGCATTCGTTCATTCCCTACACCGACCGCATTGACTATTTGGGTGGGGTGATGAATGAACTTCCGTACATTATGGCGGTGGAAAAACTTGCTGGTATCACGGTACCTGACCGAGCCAACACCATTCGCATTATGATGAGTGAATTATTTAGGATTACCAATAATTTATTGTATTGGGGAACATTTATCCAAGATGCGGGCGGTATGACCCCTGTGTTTTATATGTTTGCCGACCGTCAAAAGGCGTACGACATCATTGAGGCGGTAACGGGCTATCGGATGCACCCTGCGTGGTTTCGGATTGGTGGGACGGCAATGGATTTGCCAAATGGCTGGGATAGGCTTGTGCGTGAGTTTTTGGAGTGGATGCCAAAACGCATTGACGAATATTATAAGGCGACAATGACCAACACCGTGCTAAAAGGGCGTACCCAAGCCGTTGCCCAGTACGATGCCAAGCACGCTTTGGCGTGGGGCGTAACAGGGGCGGGATTGCGGGCGACTGGCGTGGAGTTTGATTTGCGTAAAGCTCGTCCGTATTTGGGCTATGAAAATTTTGAATTTGATGTGCCTGTCTTTTATAACGGCGATGCCTATGACCGCTGCTTGGTCAAAATTGAAGAAATTCGCCAAAGTTTAAGAATTATCAAGCAATGCCTTGACAATATGCCATCAGGTGCCTACAAAGCCGACCACCCACTGGCTGTGCCACCACCCAAAGACAAAACTTTAAAAGACATTGAAACACTTATTAATCATTTTATCTCGGTATCGTGGGGTCCTGTGATGCCAGCAGGCGAGTCGGCGTGTATGGTTGAAGGGGTCAAAGGGCTAAATAGCTATTATGTGGTGTCGGACAACTCAACGATGAGCTACCGTACACGCATTCGCACGCCCACTTTTGCTCATTTGCAACAAATGCCGTCTGTGATTAACGGCTCTTTGGTATCAGATGCCATTATTTATCTCGCTAGTATTGATATTGTAATGGCAGATTGTGATAGGTAGATGCAGATGACAGATTGGATTTTTGATTGCGATCATTAAAAATCCAATCTTTGCCATTATTGTTTTTTAAAGTAATAATTTGTTGGCAAGTAAAGAGATATTAATAAAAAAAGTATTATGGAAAGGGAGATGAAACCAATTTTATCTGTTAAAAATGTAATTATTGGAAATATGATTAGCAACATGATGCGACTGATAAAAAATCCCATATTATCAAGAAATGATCGATGGTTATCTGGTATAACATCATGAAATCTTGCTGATGTTTCTATTATGAGAAATTTAACACCAAAAAACATTGTAAACAGAGAAATTAGTATCAGTGTAGTTCCTTTTATGGATTGATTGAATAATAATATTGCCAATAACATTAATATTAGAGAGCCAAACATACAAATAAGAATATATGTATGTTTGTTTTTTATCTTACTGTTAACAGCATAGCTAGAAAATAGTTGAGCTAGGGAGACAATAGAAAAAAACACTCCATAAATCCATCCTAAATCACTTGGGCTGAAATTTTTTATAATTGGTTGCCATAGCTGTAAAATAGTTTGAAAGTATATAAGTAATATGGATGTTACTAATAGTCCATAAAAAATTTCTTTTTTGTGGTTTATTATTTCTAATAACTCTCTAATATCTTTCTTGATATTTGATGTATTTTTTGATGTATTTTTTTTACCCCTAGTATTGTAGACATCATTAGGGAGTTGAATGAGCGAACCTATGCTAATTAAAAACAATAAGGTCGACGCAATAATCCATATTATGTTTGATGTTGGGTTTAAGAAACTAGCACCAACAAAGGCACATAATGCCATACCTAAACTATTGTATTTATTATCGTACGATAATAAAGTTTTATTGTCTAAATTTGGAGCTAGTTTATTTTTTGTATCAATTAAGTATGACACATAAGCACCATTAAATAATGATAGGGAAATTGCATTTAATGCTTCGGCTATATAAAACTGCCAAATATTAGAAGCGAATGCTGTCGTTAATAACCATAACGCACCAAAAAAAACTCCCAATATTGTGGATAGTTTGCGACTGTACCTGTCAGTAATATAGGAAAGAGGTAGGTCAACAATCATCATGAGACCAAATTGAAATGATTTTAGCAGACCTAAATCTGTTAAATTTATACCTTTACCTAAAAGATATAAAACAGAGACGCCTCCAACAAGCATGCGAAAACTACCAAAAGCCACGCCATAAAAAATGATAGTGCGTAATATTTTTGGCATGGTGACTATTTCTGACACAAGCAGTCCTTACGTGGATAAAAAACCTGCTCTTCAGTTCTTAAGCTGTCAAAATGTATGCCTATTCTCTTATTTTTTGATAAAATTTCTCCAAATCCACCCAAATAGCGTAGTATATCTCCAACCGCATACATGGCTGCAATGTTGCTAACAGGAGCGTAAGTGGCTGGTCTAAAATTTCTTTCAATGTCAGTAATAATTTGATGGAAAGGATCTCTCTCTGTATTGTCTGGCATATATTGAGTGCAATTGAAACAGGAGGTTATTTTTGGGATATAAAATGGACCAAATGTAGAAATATCGTTAATATAACCTGCATTAATATAGGCTTGTTTCTTTTTAACACAAGCAAGATTAACCCAATTAATCAGGTTGTTTGGCGTATCTGCTGATAGTATGTATAAATCTGAACTGTCTAGCTCTAGGATGTCATTCTCTGATTTAATGTTAAGATGCTGTGTTGTAATTTTAATTTCTGAGTTTCTTTTGATTAGCTCTCTGCTTAATATATCAATCTTTGCTTGACCGATGTCACTTTCACTAAAAAGCACTTGTCTTGTTAGATTGCTAATCTCTATAATATCACTATCAACCAAATGAATATGACCCATACCTGCAACTGCCAAAACTGATGCGATATGATTTCCAATGCCGCCACACCCAATGACCGTTACAGATGATTTCTTTAATTTTTCTTGAACCAATATCGGGTTTGCACCTTCATGGCTAAAATATAAGAAGTTTCTACTGTATCTCTCATCTGGATTAAACGCACCATGTATCATAATTAAGTGATTTTTGTAGATAATTTCAAAAGCTTCTTTGGTTTTTTGAATATGGAAACCTATTTTAGAAACTATTAATTTTTCCATATCCTCTTTGGTGCTTGGAGATAACCACTCATGTAAAATTAGTGCAATATTCTCCCATAACAATCTATCCTTGATTAGAATTTGCTTGGATCCAATACCAATAATACCAAAGTCTTGGTATGTTCCAATACTTGCATAATGAGCTGTTTGATATAACATATCTGTATCCCTACCTGATTGAATAATTAAAGAAAATAAGAAAAGACATTAGCCTCAATTATTACCCAGCTAACGCCTTTTATTTCAGATTGGCGTGTAGCCATCTTATTAGTTACGAACTGCTGCGATCATGGCAACTTCCTTGTCTATTGTGGGTTTTTGATGTACAATATGCGAATGATACGCTACTGCAAACTAAACAAATACAAGCAACCGTTTAGTTTGATTTAATTATATTCTTAATTAAATTTGATGTCAGTCATTTATTTTATGAAATATTTTTATATTTAATGAAATAAGATGTTATATTAGGCTATAGAATGACTGAACAAACCAAACCCAATTTTACCGAAACCAAATTAACCGAAGCCAAAACCATCATGTACAATATGCTCACCAAAGTCGTTGAGATTGGGGTATCGGATTTATTTATCACGGCAGAATTTTTGCCCAGCGTCAAACCCAAGGCTTGATGAAACCGCTTGGCAAGCAGGTGCTAAGTGCCGACAAAACCAAATTGTCTGTATGCAGTATCATGAACGATTATTAGCGTGATGAATTTGAACTTGAAAAGGCAAGCCCTTGAAGTGATTTTAATTGGTGAGATTCGAGATACCGAGACGATGGAGTGTGCCATTGCCTTTGCTGAGACGGGCATTTGTGCCCTGGTACGCTCCATGCCAACAACGCCAACCAAACGCTTGACCGTGTCATCAACTTCTTCCCGGAAGAACGCCGTGGACAGCTTTTGATAGATTTTTCTAGCAATATGAAAGCGATTATTAGCCAGCAACTCATTCGTACCGAAGATGGCAAAGGTCGGCGAGCGGCGGTGGAGATTATGCTTAACCACTCGCCTTGTGGCAGATTTGATTTTAAAGGGTGAAATGCACGAGTTAAAAGCGATTATGACAAAAAGCCGTGAAGCGGGTATGCAGACCTTTGACCAAGCCTTGTTTGATTTGTATGACGAGGGGGTGATATCGTATAATGAGGTGATTCATAATGCCAACTCTGCCAATGAACTTCGCCTACAAATTAAGTTAAAGGCAAAACGCCGTCCTGATGAGCAGGGGGGTGGCTTTTCGCTTCATAGTGATGCCCCTGAGAAGGAAGATAGAGAAGAAAGAGCAATCTAGGTAATATATGAGAATTGCTGTGAATACACCAATAATGCAATTACCCTTGTCTTTTGAATTGCCAATGGATAATGGAATTGCTGCGCCTAATCAAAATAGCAAACCTATTCAATTTATTGATTTATTTGCAGGGATTGGGGGTTTTCATCAAGCCTTGCACAATCAAGGGGCAAATTGTGTGTTTGCAAGCGAATGGGATAATAAATGCCGAGAAACTTATCAAGCGAATTTTCATCAAATTTCCCTCAATTTATTTACTCAAAATCATTTTGCAGGTGATATTACCAAGGTTAATCCAAGTTCAATTCCCAATCACGATGTGTTATGTGCAGGATTTCCGTGTCAGCCTTTTTCCATTTCAGGAAAACAAAAAGGATTTGATGACACTCGTGGTATTTTGATTTTTCAAAAATTAAAACCAAAAAAATCAAATTATTAAAGACTTTTTAGATAATGATGATTTTGAGTATCTTGACCCAAGTGAATATACTTTATTGGATAAATCATTATGGAAAGCCCAAAAGTCAGGTTTGATTTTTTGTGGTTATCGCAATAAATCCATTCGTATCAATGGCACTCGCCCCAATACCGAACATTTATCAAGGGTGCATAAACAGTCCAATCGTATTTATCATACTGACGGCACACACCCTACATTACCTTCACAAGAAACTTCGGAGCGGTTTTTTATTTATGACGGTATTGGTGTTAGAAAATTGACCATTGATGAATGTTATAAATTACAAGGGTTTAATAAAAATTTTCAAAAAAATGCTCAACTATCAGCCTGTTACAATCAAATTGGCAATTCAGTTGCTGTGCCAATGATTGAAGCGATTTACGAGCAAATTTTGGAGCAATATTTTAATGACTAATATCAACCCAAGACAAACTTTATTGGATATTTATCAAAAATCTGATGATATTTCTGATATTAATATTGATAAAAATATCAATGAGCAGTTACAATTTATTTTAAAAAGAATTACAAAAAATAAAGGGGTTTATACGGTTTTAATTACTTTGGCATTATATAAATATCTTTATCCTACCCAAGATATTAGACAGTACAAAATAGAATTACCAAACGGATTTTTTGGCAGAAGTTTTGATTTTAATTATGTTACACCAACTTTAAAAGAGATTGGTTTGCCTGCAATGGCGGAAAGTGGCTGGCTAACAAGAAGTTTAGAGCAACCATATCCTTATGATATGAATTATCAGGGTGAAATACGAGACTTAAAATCGGAATTTTTACATATTGTAGCCTATATTCAGCAAGGTCAAAATCAAGCCTATGATGTTTTAAGAATGCTATTAAATGGCGGTATTTTATTTAAACAAGCCAATGAGATTGCCATTCAAAAAATTGACAATCAAGAAATTCAAATTTTTCAAATCATTGAATTATTAAGACAACATTTTGAATTTAATTACCAAACACACGGTGGGTCAAAATTACCTGTGCTTGCATTTTATGCTATTTACCAAATTTTAATCCAAGAATTAAGCCGTTTTCAAAATTGTGAATTAGGAAAATTGGGTTCTCATACCGCATCTGATATAACTTCAAAAAGTGGTGGTGATATTGAAGTTTTTAAAAATGGGAAAGTTTTTGAAGCGCTGGAAATTAAACTGAATAAAGCTCCTGATAGCCATATGGTAAGAATTGCTTATGATAAAATCAACAAATTTGGCATAAGTCGTTATTATATTCTGTCGGGATTGCCTATCAACCCGAGTGAATTAGATGAAGTCAATAAGTTGATTGATGAAACTAGACAAGAATACGGTTGCCAATTGATTGTCAATGGCTTATATCCAAGTTTGAAATATTATTTGCGTTTGATTTCTGACCCTAAGCTATTTTTAAATCTATACATTGATTTGGTTGAAAAAGATAGTGAGTTACAAATTATCCATAAACAAAAATTGCAAGAACTGATAGCGAATATGGTTTAAGAAACAACATAGATGGCTTTGTGGCGATTGGGATTTGTAATGGCTCTACCAACCCCCACAAATCCGCCCAAAAATCGTGTATAATACGCACCGAAAAAGTGGTTTGCCAATTTAAGTAAATTTGAGAATGATTATTAAGAGTAGCGTTTACTTACATTGATAAATCAAAAAATAGCCAGTCCGCCCTACCAAGCAGGGTAACAGCTAAACAGGGCAATAGACTAGCAAGCAAGGTGGCTTTATGAAAATAGTAACCGACAAAACCCCCAAGGTCGCCATTGAGGCGATTTTAACGCCCCAAGAAATTGACGGCATTCATCATCACATTCATCACTACCCACAGGCTCGTGCGGCGGTGCTTGATGCCTTAAAACTGGTACAAAAACGCAACGGTTGGGTCAATGATGCTCAGCTTCATGCCATTGCTCAGATGCTCTCCATGCCCGTATCTGATGTTGAGGGCGTGGCGACATTTTTTAACCGCATTTACCGCTCACCAGTCGGTCGCCATGTGATTTTATTGTGCGACTCTATCGCCTGTTATTTGACGGGTTTTGAGGCAGTGGAAAAAGAATTGAAAGCTCAACTGGGCATAGAGTACGGTCAAACGACACCAGATGGACGCTTTACTCTATTGCCAATCTGTTGCTTGGGAAATTGTGATAAAGGACCTTCCATATTGATTGATGAAGATACTTATGGACCTGTTGAAGCCCATGAAGTC
Organism: Moraxella oculi; assembly: GCF_023336735.1. Lineage (GTDB taxonomy): Bacteria > Pseudomonadota > Gammaproteobacteria > Pseudomonadales > Moraxellaceae > Moraxella > Moraxella oculi. Next base: position 120,802 of record NZ_JAMBAQ010000003.1, read on the forward strand.
ATGAAAATTTTGGAGCAATATCAATGATTTATAATCATATCAATAACAAAGCGGATTTGGCAAGCCAGATTCAAGCACGCCAAAAAGGACTTGCTCCCAGCCAGCTAAACCGCCAAAAAACCCCCATTTGGGGCGTGGGTCTTGAAAATGGACAAGCACCAACAAGCTTAACACACCCTTTAACATGGCGACTGTATCATCACGATGCTGTATTAAAGTTGGCTGATTATGAAAGATTGGACGGCTTTCAAGGCCTAAAAAATGCGTTAGCAAAAACCCCAAAAGAAGTGGGTGAAATGATTAAAACCGCCAATGTGCGTGGGCGTGGCGGTGCAGGTTTTAATGCAGGGTTAAAGTGGACATTCATGACACCACCTGATGGTGGCGTTCGTTATTTAATTTGTAATGCGGACGAAATGGAGCCAGGGACTTTTAAAGACCGCTTACTGATGGAGAGATTGCCGTTTCAGCTGATCGAAGGCATGCTGATTACTGCTTATGCGATTGGGGCGAGTGCGGGTTATATTTTCATTCGTGGAGAATATTTAATCGCTGCTGAGCGGCTACAAAACGCCATTGATGAATGCCTTGACAATCATTTGTTGGGTGATGGTATTTTGGGTACAGATTTTAAATTTCACTTACACATTCATACGGGGGCAGGACGCTATATTTGTGGCGAAGAAACTGCTTTGATAAATTGCCTAGAAGGCAGGCGAGCCAACCCACGCACCAAACCACCATTTCCCCAAGTGTCAGGAGCGTGGGGTCGCCCAACGGTGGTTAATAATGTAGAAACACTCAATAACATGCCTGCCATTTTAGTCAATGGCGTGGACTGGTATCTCAACTTGCCAAAAGCAAAAGGCAAATCTGAGACTCCTGGGACAAAAATCATGGGGTGTAGTGGGCGTGTCAAAGATGCGGGGCTTTGGGAATTGCCATTTGGTTACACCGCACGAGAAATTATTGAACTGGCTGGCGGTATGCAAGATGGCTTAACACTAAAAGCGTGGCTACCTGGCGGAGCGAGTACCGACTTTCTGACAGCAAGCGATGAGCATTTGGATTTGGTGATGGATTTTGACCCCATTATGAAAGCAGGTAGTCGTTTGGGAACCTGTTTGATGATGGTTGTTGATGAAACGCAAGACATGGTCAGCCTTTCGCATAATTTACAAAAGTTTTTTCAACGAGAATCTTGCGGTTGGTGCACACCTTGCCGAGATGGGTTGCCGTGGGGGGTGAAAATTTTAGACAGTCTTGACAAGGGGGAGGGTGAACAAGGCGATATTGAAAAACTCTCTGAGCTTACTCGTGATTTATGGCTTGGTAAGACCTTTTGTGCCCATGCACCAGGAGCGATGGAGCCTTTGATGAGTGCATTAAAATATTTTCGCCCAGAATTTGAAAGTAAGTTGGTTAATAACGGCAATAGTGAACAGGAGCGTATCTGATGGCGGTCATTCATATAGATGGCAAGAGCTATGAGGTGGACGGTAGCGATAATTTGCTCCAAGCATGTTTGAGTTTGGGCATTGATGTGCCATATTTTTGTTATCATCCAGCTTTGGGTTCAGTGGGGTCTTGCCGTCAATGTGCGGTCAAGCAGTATAATAATGAAGATGACTATAAGGCAGGTCGCGGACGGCTGGTCATGAGCTGCATGGTTGCTCCGACCAATGACATGTACATTTCGGTAGATGATGCGGAAGCTAAGGATTTTAGAAAACGCATTGTAGAATATCTGATGACTAATCACCCACATGACTGCCCTACTTGTGAGGAGGGTGGTCATTGTCATTTACAAGACATGACTTATATGAGTGGGCATAGAAGTCGCCGTTATCGCTTTACCAAAAGAGTGCATCATAACCAAGAGTTGGGAGCATTCATCAACCATGAAATGAATCGCTGTATCGCCTGTTATCGCTGTGTGCGTTTTTATAAAGATTATGCTGGTGGCGAAGATTTTGGCGTGTATGCAAGTAATAATCGTGTTTATTTTGGGCGTGATACTGATGGGCAGTTTGAAAGCGAATTTAGTGGAAATTTGACGGAAGTTTGTCCAACGGGGGTGTTTACTGATAAAACACATTCTGATAGATATAATCGCAAATGGGACATGCAATATGCCCCAAGCATTTGTCATGGTTGTTCAACAGGGTGTGGTATCTCAATCGGTGAACGCTATGGCGAGTTACGCAGAGTAGAAAATCGCTACAATCCTGATGTTAATGGCTATTTTTTATGCGATAAAGGGCGCTTTGGCTATGGTTATGTCAATCGTGCCGACCGCCCAGTCAAGCCATATGCCAATACCATTGCTGGTAAACAGCAACTTGATGCCAATCATGCCCTAGACCAAGTGGCAAGCTTTCTTAATGGCAAAAAAATCATCGGCATAGGCTCGACTCGTGCCAGCCTAGAAAGTAACTTTGCTCTAAAAAAACTGGTTGGAGAGGCTTGGTATAGTACGGGTGAACGCACAGCCATTAAGAATTTGGTTGATTTGGGTGTCAAAATCATGCAAAACAAAGACATTCATAATGTGTCTTTGGCACAGATTGAAATGGCAGATAGCGTGTTCATCTTGGGCGAAGATCTGACTCAAACCGCCAGTCGTGTCGCACTTGCGGTGCGTCAAGCCGCCAAAAATAAAGCTCGGCAAATGGCAGCAGCTCTTCGAACACAAGAGTGGTTGGCAGAACCCGTCAAGCGTATCGGTCAAGAAAATCACAGTCCGATTTATGTAGCAAGCGTCAATGAAACAAAGCTCGGTGACATCGCCAAAGTGGCAGCTGTCGCCACCCCAAATGACATTGCCAAGCTTGGTTTTATGGTGGGTGATGTTATCAAGGCATATGCTGATGAATTAACGCAAATCACAGAATTAGAAAATGCCATTTTTGCCAAAGAGCAAGATTCAAATCTACAAATTGATGATGGCATGGCATTGGAGTTTTTGGCACATCACATCGCTTATGATTTAGTCATGGCGGATCGTCCATTGGTAATTTCTGGCACGAGTTTGTCATCAAAGGCGGTGCTGCAAGCAACTGCCTACATTGCACAGACTTTGACGGTTAAGCGTGCCCAAATCGCTCATGTTGAGCGTAAGTTTATTGAGGTGGAAAATGCCAAAATTCGTGATGAGGTGATGCGTCAATTTGCCGATCCTGATAACAGTGCCAAGGTTGATGGAGAGCATCCGACCGAAAGAAATCCTGATGATTTTGAAAAGGCACTACAATCTCGCTTGTTGAAAGTGAATACTCACTATGCCCAAAAGACAGGTGTTTACATCGCCATGCCTGATGCTAACAGCGTGGGGTTGAATTTATTGGGCGGTCGTGCGATTGAGGAGGTTTTGGCAAGTGATTTTGATGTCTCGGTGGTGCTTGAATGTGATTTGGCTAATTTGACACCAGCTCAATTTGACCAAATCATCAGTAAGCCTTTGGTTGTGCTTGATCATCAAAGCTATGACTGGCATGATGAGGCAGATTTTGTCTTATCAAGTGGATCATTTGCTGAAAGTGATGGTACTCTTGTCTCAGCCGAAGGGCGGGCAGGGCGATTCTTTGCCGCTTATGACAAAAAATATTACGAACCAAACAGTGATGTTAAAGACAGCTGGCGATGGTTGCATGCATTAAGTAGCACGCTTAATGCCACTTCGTCTGCCAGTGAGCCAAGTTGGCATCACTTGGATGATGTCATTAAGGATCTTGTGGCAACATATCCGAAGTTTGAGATGATCAAGCATGTCGCCCCTGAATCAAGCTACCGCATCACAGGTTTGAAGATTGCACGCGAACCACGGCGTTATTCGGGTCGCACCGTTCTGCGCGCACCCATTTCCATTCATGAACCAATGCAGTCGAAAGATTTGGATTCGGCACTGACTTTCTCAATGGAGGGGTATGTAGGCGACAGAACAAACGCAAATTTAATTCCCTTTGCATGGGCGGCAGGCTGGAATTCACCACAAGCATGGAATAAGCTACAAGGCAAGGTTGGTGGCCATCTAAAGGGCGGTGATGTCGGCATTCGCTTGTTTGATCATTTGCCAACCAATGAGATGGTTTTTGAGAAAGTGATGGTGGATAAATCTTTGATTGGCGGCATGACTGACAGCAGGGTGTCTCTTGTGCCCATTTACCACCTGTTCGCAAGCTCGCCAATGACGGCTCGTAGCCCCATTGTGGCAAATCAGATGAAGCCTATTAGCTGGTTGATGGGATATGATGACGCTGCTCGCTGGATGATTGACGAAGGTGATGAGTTGACCATCACTCAGAATCAGACAAGCATTACTCTACCTGTGGCATTAACGGAATATTTGGCAGATGGCTGTATAGGGTATGTGGCAGGTGCGGTGCCTTTTGATTCTTATGTGCCAGTAACCATAAAAAAGGCTGACAATGATCACTCTGTCTTCATGCCAGCGTATGCACAAAGCATGGCTAAATTGGCAAGTGTGAAAAAACAAACGATTTTTACACCAAAAGCAGGCTTTAATAATCAGCCATTTTCTCAAATGATAACCAACCAAAACATGGAGGTTTAAGATGCGTGTGATTCCTGATATGCCCTTGATTTTTGGTGACTTATCTTTTGAGTGGTGGTCTTTCATTTATATGACGCTACAGACTTTGGTAATTTTCTTGGGTCTTGTGATGGTCGCTGCCTTAATGATCGTCTACGAGCGTCGCATGTTAGCACTGTGGCAAGACCGTTATGGGCCGAATCGTGTTGGCTGGCAGGGGTCTTTGCAACTCTTTGCGGACATGCTGAAGATTTTTTTTAAAGAAGATTGGACGCCAAATTTTGCTGACAGACGCATGTTTGTTCTGGCACCTGCGATTGCCATGTTTACCGCTTTGGCAAGTTTTGCCATCATTCCGTTAAGCCCTGCCTTGGGTGCGGCAAATTGGGATATTGGTATTTTGTTTTTCTTTGCCATGGCGGGACTTGCGGTATATGCTGTGATGTTCGGTGGCTGGGCAAGTGCCAATAAGTTCTCGCTGCTTGGCGGTTTGCGTTCGGCTGCTCAGACCATCAGCTATGAGGTTTTCTTAGGGTTGTCGTTAATGGGCGTGGTGGCAATGGCAGGTTCGTTTAACTTGCGAGATATTGTCATGGCTCAAACGGAAGTTTGGAATGTCATTCCGCAGTTTTTTGGTTTTTTATGCTTTGTGGTTGCAGGCGTGGCGGTGACGCATCGCCATCCATTTGACCAACCTGAAGCCGAGCAAGAGCTTGCCGAAGGCTATCATGTGGAATACTCTGGTATGAAATTTGGCATGTTTTTTATTGGTGAGTATGTCAATGTGGTGGTGATTTCAGCACTCATGACGACTTTATTCTTTGGCGGTTGGTTGGCACCATTTAATTGGGACATTGCGTTCATTCCGCCTGTTTTTTGGTTTTTGATTAAAACTTTATTTTTTATGACTTTATTTGTCTTGGCTCGTGGCTCTCTCATGCGTCCACGCTATGACCAAGTGATGAATTTTGGCTGGAAAGTGTGTTTGCCAGTTACTTTATTGAATTTGCTGGTGACAGCGACTGTGATTTTATGGTGGGGAGTGTAAAGTGTTTGCTACTTTAAAAAATACGGCAGTGGGCATTTTTACCATCGTGCGTTCTATGTGGATGGTTAATAGTCATGCAACACGCAAAAGGGATACCATTTTATATCCTGAAGTTCCAGCCAGTGAAATTGTGCCACCTCGTTTTCGTGGTCGAATTGTTTTGACAAGAGATCCAGATGGTGATGAACGCTGTGTGGCGTGCAACCTTTGTGCGGTCGCTTGCCCTGTTGGTTGTATTAGCCTACAAAAAGCCGAGAGAGAAGATGGACGGTGGTATCCTGAGTTTTTTCGCATCAATTTTAGTCGCTGTGTCTTTTGTGGCATGTGCGAAGAAGCTTGCCCAACCACAGCGATTCAATTAACGCCTGATTTTGAGTTAGGTGAGTACAATCGTCAAAATCTCGTTTATGAAAAAGAGCATCTTTTAATCAGTGGTGTGGGTAAATACCCTGATTATAATTACTATCGAGTTACAGGCATGGCAACCCAAGATAAACCAAAAGGGTCGCATGAGCATGAAAGTCAGCCGATTGATGTACGGAGTTTGTTGCCATGATTGAATTATTAAACAACCTGCTGGCGAGTGGTGAGATTGTTGGTTTTTATGCATTGGCCTTGGTTGCAATATGGTCAAGTCTAAGAGTAGTAACGCATGCCAATCCTGTCCATGCCATCTTATCCATGATTGTCAGCTTGCTGGCTGTTGCGGGAATTTTCTTTATCATTGGTGCTCCTTTTGCTGGCGTGCTTGAAATGATAGTGTATGCTGGGGCAATCCTGGTGTTATTTGTTTTTGTCATCATGATGCTTAATTTAGGTACGGACACTTTAGAAGAAAAAACATGGCTGACTGCCAATGCGTGGGCGGTGCCATGTTGTTTAACTCTCATCATTGGTGGTGTGCTTGTTAGCTTCTTAATGAGTGGTAAGCATGTCATGATGATGGATACGACCATTGAGATTAAGACGGTGGGTGTCAGTCTGTTTACGCAATATGTTTTATTGGTAGAGATGGCGGCGTTCTTATTGCTAGGTGCATTGGTGGCGGCGTATCATTTGGGTAAAAAAGCACTTGATGATGAGAATGTCAGTCATTTTCAAGATCAGGTAGATTTTCATGCCAACAAGGAGAATCCATGAGTACGGTTTTAACATCTGCGCAACCAACTTTGGGCATACCTGCCGAGCATGCACTGATTTTGTCAGCGATTTTATTTGTTATTGGCTTGGTTGGTGTGATGGCACGGCGTAATGTGCTGTTCATGCTGATGAGTCTTGAGATCATGATGAATGCAGCGGCACTCGCCTTTGTTGTGGGTGGTAACATGTGGGCTAAGCCTGATGGGCAAATTATGTTTATTTTTGTATTGACTTTAGCAGCGGCTGAAGCGGCGATTGGTTTGGCGATATTATTGCAGTTTTACCATCGCTTTAAAAGTCTTGATGTCAATCATGCCAGTAAATTGAAGGGGTAGGATTGTCATGAATATGTTGGCTTTGACTTTTATTTTTCCTCTGATCGGCTTTTTAATTTTGGCTGTGGGCAGGGATAGGCTTTCTGAAAAAATCGCAACCTTTATTGGGGTGGGCTCACTGTTCTTATCGGCCATGACAACGGCATTTGTCGGCGTGAAATTTTTGGCATATCATGGTGGTCAACCCGTATTCTTGCCACTTTGGACTTGGGTGTCGGTGGGTGAGTTTGCACCAAAATTTGGTCTGGTTTTAGATGGCCTGTCTTTGACGATGACCGCCATCATTACATGGGTGGGTTTTTTAATTCATCTGTTTGCCAGCTGGTATATGAAAGACGATGCAGGTTTTAGTAGATTTTTTAGCTACTTAAATTTGTTCGTTGCTAGCATGTTGTTGCTTGTGCAAGCGGACAATTTGCTCTTATTGTACCTTGGTTGGGAAGGGGTGGGTATTTGTTCATACCTACTCATTGGTTATTATTTTTCCAATCGTGCCAACGGTCGTGCTGCCATGAAGGCCTTTACGGTAACCCGTGTGGGGGATGTGTTTTTGGCGATTGGGTTGTTTTTGCTGTTTCGTGAATTTGGCACCTTGGACATTCACACAATCATTGCCAAAGCACCAGAAACTTTTACAATCAATCATCCGACCATGATTTTAACAGCACTCATGCTCATTGGTGGTGCGTTTGGTAAATCAGCACAGATTCCCTTGCATACTTGGCTGGCTGATGCGATGGCAGGACCTACACCTGTGTCGGCATTGATCCATGCAGCGACAATGGTAACCGCAGGCGTCTACTTGATTGCAAGAATGCACCCATTATTCATACTCACACCAGACACACTGTTGTATGTCGTGGGTGGTTTTGGTACAGTTTCTATGATTGTGGCGGGATTTTGTGCGTTGGCACAGACTGACATCAAAAGGGTTCTTGCCTATTCCACGATGAGTCAGCTTGGCTATATGTTCATTGCTTTGGGTGTGGGTGCTTGGCAAGTGGCGATTTTTCATTTGATGACACACGCATTTTTTAAAGCGTTACTATTTTTGGCATCAGGTGCGGTCATCATTTCAACACACCATGAACAAAATATCTTTAAAATGGGTGGTCTTCGCAAGAAAATCCCATTAGTATTTTACTCATTTGTTGTTGGCGGTGGTGCGTTGGTTGCTCTGCCTTTTGTGACCGTGGGTTTTTATTCTAAAGAAGCGATACTTTGGGAGACCTATGCCACAGGGCATATGGCATTGTTTTGGGCGGGAGCATTTGGGGCGTTTTTAACCGCTGTTTATACTTTTCGTTTGATTTACTTAGTATTTTTTGGTCAAGAAAAGACGCAGGCACACCCTTTATCAGGGCTTAGTTATGTCCTGCCACTTGTGGTATTGATTGTGCTGTCTACTGGTATTGGTGCATTGATTCATCCGCCATTGGGCAGTGTTTTACCAGCCAGTGTGGGGGCGACTTTGCATGAAGGTAAGCATACTGCCGAAGGGATTGCCATGGGCATGACGGCACTTGGTTTGTTGTTGGCTTATTATTTATATGTACTCAACAAAAGTAGCATTCTAAATAAATGGACGAACTCCACTTTGGGCGGTGCCTGCGTGTATTGGTGCTATCATGGTTTGGGCTTTGATGCACTTTATGATCTTGTATTTGTTAAGCCTTTTTTGGCAATTTGCCAATTCTTTAAGGCTGATCCTGTGGACAAACTGTGGGGTATTTTGCCTGCACTGACCAATTTGGGTAATCGCCTGATGACCAAAACTCAAACAGGACGACTTGGCAGTCATGCAATAAGCTTTGGCTTGGGTTTGGCGGTGGTGCTAATTTTGGCAATGATGACGGTGGTGTGATATGATAGAACAGAGTTGGCTTTTACCAGCATTGATTGCCATTCCTTTTTTTGCAGGCTTTTTGTGTTGGTTGATTGAGAAAGTAAATGACAAACTGCCACGCTGGATAGCATTGCTTGCCATGCTCACGACCTTTGGCGTCAGTTTATTACTTTGGTGGCAAAGTGACTTTGATGGCTTGTTTGTTGATGGGGCGACCAACACATCTTTGCCATGGTTGGCTCAATTTACGGTGCCTTGGATTCCACTGTTTGGCATTTCTTTTCACCTAGCGATTGATGGTCTTGCCCTAATGATGGTGGTGTTGACGGCATTTTTGGGCATTATGGCGGTAGGGTGCTCTTGGGGTGAGATTACTCGTCGAGTGGGTTTTTTTCATCTAAATCTACTGTGGAGCTTGGGTGGTGTCATCGGTGTTTTTTTGGCGATTGACCTATTCTTGTTTTTCTTTTTTTGGGAATTGATGTTATTGCCAATCTACTTTTTGATCGCACTATGGGGGCATAATGCGACTGGTGGGCGAACCAAAGAGTATGCGGCAACTAAGTTTTTTATCTATACCCAAGCGTCAGGTCTGATCATGCTCATTGGCATCGTCATGTTGGTCATCATTCATTTTAGTCAGACGGGCAATATCAGCTTTAATTACCATGACCTGCTGGGCTTAAACTTGGGTCATTGGGAATTCATCATCATGCTTTGCTTTTTTATTGGCTTTGCTGTGAAATTGCCTGTATTTACTTTGCATGGATGGTTGCCTGATGCACACGCTCAAGCACCGACGGCAGGTTCGGTGGATTTGGCTGGTATCTTAATTAAGACAGCTGCTTTTGGCTTGCTTCGTTTTGTTTTGCCATTATTTCCAAATGCTTCCGCAGAATTTGCACCAATCGCCATCGCTTTGGGTACGATTGGGATTTTTTATGGGGCATTTCTTGCTTTTGCTCAAACGGATCTAAAACGCTTGCTTGCTTATACCAGCATCTCTCACATGGGTTTTGTGTTATTGGCGATTTATGCAGGTAATATCATGTCGTTGCAAGGATTGATGGTGCAGATGATGGCTCATGGTTTATCAAGTGCGGCATTATTCATCATGGCAGGTCAGCTGTATGAGCGCCTGCATACTCGTGATTTGACACAGATGGGTGGTATGTGGGGGCAGTTTCGCTATTTTGCACCCTTGCTCATGTTTTTTTGTGCGGCGTTGCTCGGTATTCCAGGTACGGGTAACTTCATCGGTGAAATTTTAATTTTACTTGGCTCTTTTGATCAATATCCAGTGATTGTCATACTGGCTACCATCAGCCTAGTGCTTGGCGGTTTGTATGCGTTGATTTTAATTTACCAAGCACTCTTTGGTAATAATACCGCACCCAAGCTTGCAGATATGAATGGCGGTTGTTTAAAAGATTTGGGTAAGCGAGAAATCACTCTATTGGTGGTCTTAGCGTTTGGCTTGGTCTGGCTAGGTCTGTATCCACAACCTGTCATGAATGCCTCTGAAAATTCAATGAACTGGATTGCTAAGACCTATGCAGGTCATCTGACTGACCAATCAATCAGTATGCCAGTTGATGCAGCCCATGATCTTCATCAATTAACCAATCAAGCGACCAGTACCCATGGCAAATAAGGAGATGTTATTATGAGTTATTTTATTAAATCCTTATTGTCATTAGCGCCAATGGTGATTGTCGGCTTGACTTCGCTTGTGGTGATGCTTGTGATTGCCATGAAGCGTTCACACTTTTGGTCAGCAACATTGAGTGTGATTGGTTTGAATGGTGCTTTGATTGTCTTGATTTTACAAGCAGCGAGCATCTTGCCAATGGGTGTGTCAAATCATTTGTTTGTTGTTGATGGATTTGCTGTATTTAATATTGCAGTGATTTTGATTGCCTCTTTGGCATGTTGCACCTTATCTTATGGCTACTTTGAAAGTTTAAAAGATAATAAAGATGAGCTTTACTTGCTGATGCTGATTGCCACGCTGGGGGCGATGCTGATGGCATCCGCTGCACATTTGGCATCGTTTTTCATGGCACTAGAATTATTATCGATTCCGATGTATGGCATGCTGGCTTACACTTTTTTGCGTGCCCGTTCTTTGGAATCAGGTTTAAAATATCTTGTGTTATCGGCAACAGCATCAGCAACTTTGTTGATGGGTATGGCATTCATCTTTGCTGATACTGGTGTGCTTAGCTTTGATCAGATTGGTGTGTCTTTGGCATATGGACAAATTGGTCTTTGGTCTGTCGTTGGAGCAATCATGATGTTCGTGGCAATCGCCTTTAAACTGTCGGTCGCACCATTTCATTCATGGGTGTCTGATGTGTATGAAGGGGCACCTGCACCTGTGGCAGCGTTTTTGGCCAGTGTGAGTAAAGTGGCGATGATGGCACTTACCATTCGTTTCTTGACTTCAAGTGCGATTTTGTATTTAGAGAGTTTTAATGTGGTGCTAATTTTTCTTATTATTGCATCCATTTTGCTTGGCAATCTATTGGCGGTTCGTCAAACCAATCTAAAACGCTTGCTTGCTTATTCATCAATCGCACATATCGGATATGCGTTGGTTGCATTGGTGAGTGTGGGTGCTGATGGCGTGGCTGTGATCAGTATGTATATGGCGGTATATGCTTTGACAAGTATTGGTGCTTTTGGTGTCATCACGCTGATGTCAAGTCCCTATAAAGAGCGTGGACGCACCTCCATTTCCGGTGAAGCTGATGAGGTGAGATTTTATCAAGGATTGTTTTGGCGTCGTCCCATTTTAACCGCCATCTTGACCATCATGTTGTTGTCTTTGGCGGGTATTCCTTTGACAGCAGGCTTTATGACCAAATTTTGGGTGATTTTTTCATCGGTGCAGGGCATGAAATTTTGGGCATCGTTGATTGTGATTGTGGGCAGTGCGATTGGCTTGGCTTATTATTTGCGTATTTTGACCTGTCTGTATCAACGACCAAAAGCTCATTTGGAATATGACGCATCTCATGAGTGGGGCATCAAGGCTGGTGGTGTGATGCTATTGATTGTTACGGCATTAGTGATTGTTTTTGGTATCTTGCCAAATGGATTGATGACGATATCGGCATTTGCCACAATGCTTCCCTAACCATCTAAAAACAAGTGTCAGTTTGGCACTTGTTTTTTTTGGCAAGCTTGTTAAAATGAAGAAAAATATTCAAGAGAGAATCCATGTCTGATCAAAACGCCACGCCCATTAAGGTGCTTTCTAAGACCGTTTGGTCGCCCAATCTGTTTAGTTTTACCACCACACGACCTGATGGCTTTCGCTTTGAGGCAGGACAATTTGCTCGTTTAGGCTTGGCGACTGATGACTTGCTTGCCAATAAAAACGCAACAAAACCTGCCATTGCCTCTAAGATTTTTCGTGCTTATTCAATTGCTTCTGGTCCTTATGATGAGTATTTGGAGTTTTTTTCGGTTGTTGTGCCTGATGGGGCGTTCACAAGTCATTTACAGCATTTGCAGGTGGGCGATACGCTATACTTAAACCCTGAGCCTTTTGGATTTTTGACTTTATCTCGTTATCAAGAACCTACTCCAAAGACATTATGGTTATTGGCGACAGGTACTGGGCTTGCACCGTTTTTGTCAATGCTTGGTGAGTTGACTGTTTGGGAGAGTTATCAAAAGATCATCTTGGTGTATAGTGCCAGAACAAAAAAAGAGCTTGCTTATGGCGATCGCATTGGTGAGCTGGCCACAACTTTTGGTGAACTGTGTGATGATCCTGCACAGCTGATTTATCTGCCGATTGTTACTCGAGAACAGGTACAAGGTTGTTTGAATGCACGCATTCCTAAATTAATCGCTGATGGTAAAATTGAGCAAGCTGCAGGGACGGCATTCGAAGATACTTGCCATGTCATGCTTTGTGGAAATCCGCAGATGGTGGAAGACACAAAACAAGCCCTAAAAGATAGGGGGCTGACAATGAATCGTCGTGGTGTTGGTAATATTGCTGTTGAGAATTATTGGTAGTCAAAAAAGAGTAATCATCAATGACGAAATTTCCCAAGACGACAGCGCTCATTGTGGTTGATTTGCAGAATGACTTCATTACAGGTACCATGGCGGTACAAAAAGCGTCCGCCATCATCACCCCCATTAATGAATTGTCAAAGAGATTTGAGACCGTCATTTTGACTCAAGATTACCACCCAAGCAATCATGTTTCTTTTGCAGATACTCATGATTTACCACAGTTGAGTGTCATGAACATGCCCTATGGTCAACAAGTACTTTGGGCAAAACACTGTGTGCAAGGCGAATGGGGTGCAGAGTTATCTGAGGAGTTGAATATTACGCACGCACGGCTGATTGTCAGAAAAGGCTGTCGCCAAGATGTGGATAGCTATTCAGCATTCATAGAAGCGGACGGTAAGCAGACTGGACTTGATGGTTATTTGCGACAAATTGGGGTGGATCGAGTATTTGTGGTGGGTATTGCGACGGATTTTTGTGTTTCTTGGACAGCGATGGATGCGACAAAATTGGGCTATCAATGTGTCGTCATCACCGATGCAAGCGTGGCGATTGATGTCAATGACTCTTTTCGTGAATCGCTGATGCAAATGCAAGCACTGGGCGTAACATTGATGACCATAAAAGATGTTTTAAATCAATAGATTGTGAGATTTTTTATAAATTATAAAAAAAATTCTTGCCAAACTTTAAAAAATAAGTATAATAATCGTCATTAAAGCATCATGCTTTGATTACAACTTGGGGTCGTGGCGAAATTGGTAGACGCACCAGATTTAGGTTCTGGCGCCGCGAGGTGTGAGAGTTCGAGTCTCTCCGACCCCACCATATATAGAAAATCAACAGTTAAATGACTGTTGATTTTTTTTGTATTTAAAACTTGGCATAATTAAACTCATGATTTTTCGATTGCTCATCTTTACTTTTATCGGTGATGTGATCGTTCATATCTCTATGTTTTTGGGTGAGGGAGTGTTTGTTTGAATGATTGGAATTTTGTTCAATAATGACTAAAAAATTCTAGCCATTTTTTATAAAATTATGTATAATGGCGAAAATCTATGCTAAAGCGAGCGACCATGAAACTAACGACTTAACACTTGCTAAATTTGCAAAATTAAGTTGATTATTTTTGGTTGTTTGCTTTTTTTATGGCGTTTTGACAAAACTTCTGAATTGCTGGCAGTCACTGCCAAAAAATTTTGTCTAAAATTTGCCAGTAGCAAAACATTTTTATGAAATTTACAATAAAATCAATAGTGTTCGGAGTGTGTCATGACAACAAGAAAGGCCATTTTAGCTCTAGCTGATGGAACGATTTTCCATGGTGTGAGTATTGGAGCAAGTGGTAGCAGTGTTGGCGAGGTCGTATTTAATACAGCAATGACTGGCTATCAAGAGATTTTGACTGACCCAAGTTATGCAGGGCAAATGGTAACCTTGACCTATCCGCATATTGGCAATACTGGTTTTAATGTTGAAGATGTGGAGTCTGGACGCACTCACAAGGTGTGGGCAACTGGATTGATCATTCGTGATTTGCCACTCTTGCATAGCAATTTCCGTGCATCAAGCTCGCTGTCTGACTATTTGATTGCTAATGATGTTGTTGCGATCGGTGAAATTGATACTCGTCGTCTGACGACATTGCTCCGTAAGACAGGTGCCCAAAACGGTTGTATCTTGACAGCTGATGCACAAGGGGATATTGATGAGCAAAAGGCAGTTGAGCTTGCTAAGCTTGCTCCATCTATGAAAGGTCAAGATTTGGCAAAAGTATGCTGTGATCAAGAGGGGTTTTCTTGGACGCAAGGGTCGTGGCTATTGGCTCATGATGGTCGCAATGCCAAGACTACGGATACGGGCGGTCGTTTTAAAGAGCTTGGGGGGGATATCGAACATCGCTTTAATATCGTCGCCTATGATTTTGGTGTTAAGACGAATATCTTGCGTATGCTTGTTGATCGTGGTTGCCATGTGACTGTCGTGCCTGCAACCACACCTGCCAGTGAAGTATTAAAACATAATCCAGATGGCATTTTCTTATCCAATGGTCCTGGCGATCCAGAGCCTTGTACCTATGCCATTGATGCAATTCGCACAATCTGTGATACCACAAAAATTCCTGTGTTTGGTATTTGTTTGGGTCATCAATTATTAGCACTCGCAAGCGGAGCAAAAACCTTAAAAATGAATCACGGTCATCACGGAGCCAACCACCCTGTGCAAAATCTTGATGACGGTACGGTGATGATTACCAGCCAAAATCACGGCTTTGCGGTTGATGAAGCGACTTTGCCAAGCACTTTGCGTGCCACGCACCGTTCACTATTTGACGGCTCAAATCAGGGTATTGAACGCACTGACCGTGTGGCATTTAGTTTCCAAGGACACCCAGAAGCCAGCCCTGGCCCGCACGATTGCTCGGTGTTGTTTGATAGATTTGTGAGGGAGATTGAGAAGTTTAAGGCGTAAAAATGAATTTTGATTCTGTCACGAAACCACTTAAACATCAGCAAATTGCCCAACTTGTTGTATCTGCTTTAGAGTTTTATGGTGGGGAAGCTCATTTAGATGAGATAATAAAAAAGGTTCTTCAGCTTAATTGTCAGATTTTTGAGCATTCAAAGACTCCTGAGGTAGAGGTTCGTGATGCGATACAAAAATATTCATCTGATTCAAAAAAATACAGATATACCGATTTATTTCAATCGGTATATGGTGTTAATGCTGGTAAGGGAGTTTGGAGGTTAAGAGATTATCCCAAAGACGACATCAATGTAAGTCTTAAAGAATATGGCGATAGTTTTAATAAAGCTACATCTGTTGTGCAAACAGTTCCTGTGCGATTGGTTCAAAGAGATTTTCGTGCAAAATTAATTAAAAAATATAAATCAACTTGTCCTCTTACTGGCATTACAATCCCTCTATTTTTGGTGGCGAGTCATATAAAACCTTGGTCAAAATCCAATGATTTTGAAAGGCAAGATGTTGATAATGGAATTTTACTTTCAGTTCATTTTGATAAATTATTTGATTGTGGTGAAATTAGTTTTAATAATGAAGGAAAGATTTTATACAAGAATGAAATTATTGAGAGCTTGGTTAATGACAATTTTAGGTTATTGAATAACCAAATACAGGTGAATGAGCGAATGCGTGATTATCTGAGTTGGCATCGTGATTATTTTAATTATTAAATTGCGTGGGGCTTAAATGAACAAATGGCAAATCAAAGACCTAAAAGGCGTGGGCGATGTTGAGTTAATGCTTGACAGCAACCAGCGAGTTTTTACCTTTTTGGGAACAAATGGGGTTGGGAAAACTAAGACTTTGGAGGCTTTAAGTGTTTTATTATTGGGTTTAATCTTTCCTAATGAATTATATAAGAATATTGATGAATACTTGGAAAATTTAACAGATAATGATATTTTACCATTTAACAATATTTCTTTTAATGATTATTATATTAACTTAGACCTATTAACAATTACAGATAATTTTTTAAGTGCCAATACATTTTTTAATGCTTTTGCTTTTGTTACAGCAAAGCAAAGGTCATCTATCGCAAAACAAAATTCTATAATTCCTAAAGATATACAAAATTCTGATTATAGAAAATCCGAAAGATTGTTTTGGTTATTTGATGGAGCATTAAAGTCTGATTTGAGTAATGTGGATATTGGTGATACAAGTCATTCTTGGTTTTTAGCAAGGGCAAGATTTATCAACCCTTATCAAATTGAAAAAGACAATTCACAAATAGCCATAGAAAGCGTTTTACAATGCTTACATAAAATTGATAATGCTTTTGATGATAAATTTTTGCAAATCAATGAAAATAATAATGTTTATTTAAAAGTGCATGGCGAAGTTTTGGAACTTAGCGAACTAAGTTCAGGATTTTTATCACTTGTAAAAATTATTCAATCCATTATTGCAAGTTTTTCCGCTTTTACCAACGAAAAAGATTTGTTAAATGTCAAAGGTGTGGTGCTAATTGATGAAATAGAAAGCCATTTACATTTGGAATGGCAAGTTAAAATCATTCCAATTTTAAAGAATTTATTTCCCAATACCACCTTTTACATTACCACGCATTCACCACTGGTTTTATCGCAACTTAATGAAGGTGAGGCTTATTTATTAAAACGAGATGATGATAATACTGTGCGAAGTTATCTTATCAATTCACCCAATACCAGAACTTTATCCAATGTTTTGATTGATGCTTTTGGTATTAACCTTAATCAATTAAAAATTGACAATATTTCTAATATTGACCAAAGCAAAGTTAAAAATAAATTATTAGAATTATTGGATAAATAGGTGTGATAATGAAAGATAAAGCTTATTTACTTGATGCCAATATTTTAATTGCGGTTCTTGACGAAAATAAAGATAACCCAAATCATCAAAAAGCAAAAGAATTATATGATGATTTGAAGTCAAAAAATGCCAAAATGGTAATTACATCACTCATTCGTTATGAGATTTTGCGTGGTATAAAAAGCAAATCCATTAATGAAGCTCAAGCATTTTTAGATGACTTTATAGAACTTGAAATTACTGATTTAGAAGCCAATCCGTCTGCTAAAATTTTTCACGCTATGCCAAAAATAGATGAATTGGACGATATACAAAAGAAAAATGATAAACATAATTTTGATATTTTTCATTATGTCGTTGCCAAAAGATATAATTTAGATTTGGTTAATGTGAATGAAAAAGATTTTGAAAAGATTGATAAATTTGTCAATCAGTTACCCATCAACCCATTTGAATGGAATTAGTAAAGAGAGAAACCCTATGCCAAAGCGTACCGACATAAAATCCATTTTAATCATTGGGGCAGGTCCAATTGTGATTGGGCAGGCGTGTGAATTTGACTATTCTGGAGCTCAAGCGTGCAAAGCCTTGCGTGAAGAAGGCTATCGTGTGATATTAGTCAATTCTAATCCTGCCACGATTATGACCGACCCATCAATGGCGGATGCCACCTACATTGAGCCGATTACTTGGCAGACGGTGGAGCGCATCATTGACAAGGAGCGTCCAGATGCGATTTTGCCAACAATGGGCGGACAAACGGCATTGAATTGTGCTTTGGATTTGGACAAACACGGCGTACTTGCTAAGTATGGTTGTGAACTGATTGGTGCGACCAAAGAAGCCATTGAAAAAGCCGAAGACCGTGAGTTGTTTGATAAGGCGATGAAAAAAATTGGCTTAGAATGCCCACGCGCTGATGTTGCCGAGACAATGGAGGAAGCACTTGAAATCCAGTCTCGTTTTGGTTTTCCTGTCATCATCCGTCCTTCATTCACGATGGGTGGTTCTGGTGGTGGCATTGCTTATAATAAGGAAGAGTTTATTGAAATTTGTGAGCGAGGTTTTGATTTATCGCCCACTCACCAACTGCTCATTGACGAGTCTTTAATCGGCTGGAAAGAATATGAAATGGAGGTGGTGCGTGATAAAAACGACAACTGTATCATCGTTTGCTCCATTGAAAACTTTGACCCAATGGGCGTGCATACAGGCGACTCGATCACCGTTGCCCCTGCTCAAACCTTGACTGATAAAGAATATCAGCTAATGCGGAATGCGTCGATTGCTGTTTTGCGTGAAATTGGCGTAGAAACAGGCGGTTCAAATGTGCAATTTGGCATTAACCCTGATAATGGACGAATGGTCGTTATCGAAATGAATCCACGAGTCAGTCGCTCGTCTGCTTTGGCAAGTAAGGCCACAGGCTTTCCAATTGCCAAAATTGCTGCCAAATTGGCGGTCGGTTATACGCTTGATGAACTCAAAAACGACATCACAGGTGGTAAAACGCCAGCAAGCTTTGAGCCGAGCATTGACTATGTGGTTACCAAAATCCCTCGTTTTAATTTTGAAAAATTCCCCCAGGCTGATAATGTCTTAACAACACAGATGAAATCTGTCGGTGAGGTGATGGCGATTGGGCGTAATTTCCAAGAATCCATGCAAAAGGCTCTGCGTGGGCTTGAAACAGGTGTTATTGGATTTGATGAGGTATTGGATTTACCCAATAAAACCGCTAATGCCATTGTTTTGGAGATTAAAAATCGCCTAAGCATTCCAACGCCAGAGCGTATCTTTTACATCGCAGAAGCGTTCCGCCATGGGTTTGGTTTGGATGAGGTATTTGAATGTACGAAGATTGATCGTTGGTTCTTAGTGCAAATTGAAGATATTGTCAAGACAGAGAATCAAATCAAATCGCTTGGCTTCGGTGATCTGACAGCCGAAAACATTCGCCAATTTAAAAGAAAAGGCATGAGCGATTTGCGTATTGCCAATTTGATGGGCATCAGCCAAAAGCAGTTCCGTAAGCATCGCTGGAGTCTTGGGGTGTATCCTGTCTATAAGCGTGTGGATACTTGTGCAGCAGAATTTGAAACCAGCACAGCTTATATGTACTCTACTTATGATGAAGAATGTGAATCTCGCCCAAGCGAGAAAAATAAGATCATGGTCATTGGTGGTGGTCCTAACCGCATTGGACAAGGCATTGAGTTTGATTATTGTTGTGTGCATGCCGCCTTGGCGATGCGTGAAGATGGCTATGAAACCATCATGGTAAACTGCAACCCTGAAACCGTCTCTACAGACTATGACACATCAGACCGTCTGTATTTTGAGCCTGTCACGCTAGAAGATGTGCTTGAAATCGTACGCACTGAAAATCCAACAGGTGTGATTGTGCAATATGGCGGGCAAACACCACTCAAATTGGCAAGGGCGTTAGAAGAAGCAGGTGTGCCAATCATAGGTACAAGTCCAGATGCGATTGACCGTGCTGAAGATCGTGAAAGATTTCAAAGAATGCTGCATCAGCTTAATTTGAATCAGCCACCAAATGCCTTGGCTACCAGCACTGATGAAGGCATCATGCGTGCCAAAGAGGTTGGTTATCCATTGGTGGTGCGTCCCTCTTATGTGTTGGGCGGCCGTGCCATGGAAATCGTCTATAATGAGGACGAATTACGCCAATATCTAAAAACTGCTGTACAAGCATCAAACGAAGCACCTGTATTGCTTGATCGATTCTTAGATGATGCTATTGAGGTTGATGTGGATTGTGTGTCGGACGGTAAAGAAGTGGTTATTGGTGGCATCATGCAACACATTGAGCAGGCAGGTGTGCATTCTGGTGACTCAGCGTGTTCATTGCCACCATATTCATTAAGTCAGGAGATTCAAGACAAAATTCGTGAGCAAACCATTGCCATGGCAAAAGAACTTGGTGTGGTGGGACTGATGAATGTGCAATATGCCATTAAAGATAATACGGTATATATTTTGGAGGTTAACCCAAGAGCCAGCCGTACCGTACCTTTTGTCTCAAAGTGTATCGGTGTTTCTTTGGCAAAAGTAGCAGCTCGCTGTATGGCGGGACAGTCTTTGGCAGATCAGGACTTTACTAAAGAGATCATACCACAACATTACTCAGTCAAAGAGGCTGTATTTCCTTTTGCCAAGTTCCCAGGTGTTGACCCAATTTTAAGTCCAGAGATGAAATCGACAGGCGAGGTGATGGGTGTTGGTCGAAGTTTTGCGGAGGCGTTTTATAAATCAATCATTGGTTCAAATGAGCGCCTACCAGGATTACCAACCGAAGGTGAGGTAAAAACTGCCTTTTTATCTGTGCGTGATAGCGATAAGAAATATCTGCCACAACTTGCCAAGTCTTTGTATGATTACGGCTTTAAATTGGTGGCGACAGGTGGTACTCAAAAAGTATTGGCAGATGCTGGCATTCCTTGTGAGCGTGTCAATAAAGTCATTGAGGGTCGTCCACACATTGTTGATTCTATCAAAAATGGTGAGATTGATTTTATTGTTAATACCACTGAAGGCAAACAAGCTCACGAAGATTCGTTTTCCATTCGATCCAGTGCATTACAAGAAAAAGTGTATCATGTAACTACCATGTCAGCAGCATTGGCATCGGTGAAAGCTTATGAGATCAGCTTGCCGTTTGATGTGTACAAGTTACAAGATTTGCATGGTCAATGATGACTGTGTCAAAATAATAAAAAAAACACCAAGTCAGCTTGGTGTTTTTTTTATTGTCTTGTTAATCATGGTTAAATCGTCAAGATTTTTTTTATTTGAGTGCCTTTTAGTGTTTAGGATGGCGATTGTGAATGTATGTAAATTGTTTTTCATGGTAATGCCTCATTTTTTGCGTCTTGCATCTTTATTAGAAAATTGCTAAAATACGAAAAGTTTTATCCGTGTCAGTCTTGCCAGATGGTCATTTGGCAGGATTTTTTGTACTTGTATGATTGCCACTGATGCGGACATGATTGATTTGACATTCATCAAAAAGGAACGCTTATGCAACGCTACCCAATGACACCAGAAGGTCATGCTGCTTTGGAAGCAGAGTTAAAACAGTTAAAAACCATTGATCGTCCCCGCATTACCAATGCGATTGCTGAAGCCAGAGAACACGGCGACCTAAAAGAAAATGCGGAGTATCACGCCGCTCGTGAACAGCAAGGTTTGTGCGAGGCACGCATCCGTGATATTGAAGCGAAGCTGGGCGGTGCACAGGTGATTGATCCAAGTAAGCTAAACCAAGATGGTCGTGTGGTTTTTGGAGTGACTGTTGTGCTAGAAAACATCGATGATGGTGAGGAATGTCGCTATAAGATCGTCGGTGATGATGAGGCGGATTTTAAGACAGGTAAAATCTCAGTCAACTCTCCAATTGCTCGTGGTTTGATTGGTAAGTATGAAGGCGATGATGCTAGGATTCAGACACCCAGCGGCTTAGTGGAGTTTGAGATTTTAAAAGTCATCTATGAATAAGGACGACGAATGAAACACATGCATATGCTGATGGCATTTTTGTTGCTGTTCTTATTCATCATACAAGCAATGCCCATACTGACACAAAAAGGAAGTCGGTCGCCAGCAATCATGAAGGTGTGTAATCATCTCTTGTATGCCCTTGTGATGGCATCGGGTTTTTGGTTGTTTTGGCAACTCTACCAAGTGGCAGGTGTACAACATTGGGCAATTGCCAAGTTGGTATTGTTGATTGTGGCAGCGTCTGCCACCGCTAAGGCACAGCGTAACCATCTTGTGGCATCTGGTCAGGCTAAGGCAGGATTGCTCATTGCTACGGTCGCTTATGTGGGCATTGTATTTTTGGCATTTGCCAAACCTATGCTGATCTGATTGTACTTGTCAAGGTCATAAACTCTTTATGGGGTGCTGTGGGCGATATTGTCTACAGCACTACCTTTCTTCATCATGCAACAGTCCAACTTGAACGCATGACATTCTTGATTCATCATCCAAATCTTTTAAGATGAGGTGAAAAGATGGGTTAAACCAACCTTGGTTACAAAACTACCACCAAAGAATACGCTCAAAATTCTTTAAATCCATCGTCATCGCAACCATTTACTAATAATAATGATGCGACTGATGACTGATGGCTTGTGAGAAAGGGTGGTGAAACTGATCAAATCATGCAGCATGCTTTGCCAGCAAATCTTTCTCATGTCGTTTGGTTGAGCGGTTGATGGATTTTGGGGATTGATAAAATAATGAATCATGAACGCATTGAGCAAAAACTCGCCATTCTTGCTGATGCTGCCAAATATGATGTTTCATGTTCGTCAAGTGGTGGCAATCGCAAAAATAAAGGGGGGGTTGGGCAACTCCTCAAAATCAGGCATTTGCCATAGCTACACCGAAGATGGTCGTTGTGTTTCTTTATTAAAAATCTTATTGACTAACCACTGCATATATGACTGTGCCTATTGTACTTCTCGTCGCAGTCATGACACGCCTAGGGCTGCTTTTACGGTAGAGGAAGTGGTGGATTTGACGATGCAGTTTTATCGGCGTAATTATATCGAAGGTCTGTTTTTGAGCTCGGGAATTTTCAAGAATGCCGATCATACAATGGAGCGACTTGTGCGTGTTGCTAAGACTTTACGCATTGATCGTAACTTTCATGGCTATATCCATTTAAAGACCATTCCAGGTGCTTCAGAAGAATTGATGAAAGAAGCGGGTTTGTATGCTGACCGTCTGTCGGTAAATATGGAAATTCCGACCAAATCAGGACTGGCTTTACTCGCTCCTGAAAAAAATCACGAGGACATGAAAGCACCCATGCAGACCGTGCAGGAGCAAATTGTTCAGTTTAGAGAGTCGCGTAAAGTCCATAAACATGCACCAAAGTACACGCCAGCAGGGCAATCTACGCAATTTATCGTTGGTGCAACAGGAGAGAGTGATCATCAAATCATTCGTCTATCAAGCCATTTTTATCAAAAATATGATCTAAAACGCGTCTATTATTCAGGTTATGTGCCGATGCTTTCGGATAAGCGTTTGCCAGATGTCAGTACGCCAGTACCTTTAGTCCGTGAAAACAGACTGTACCAAGCAGATTGGCTAATGCGATTTTATGGGTTTGGGGCGGATGAGATTGTCAATGAGACTCACCCATTTTTAGATTTGCAATTTGACCCTAAAATGGCATGGGCAATTCGCCATCGTGAGCATTTTCCTGTTAATATTCAGACCGCTCCTTATGAAATGGTGGTGCGTGTGCCTGGCATAGGTGTGCAGACGGCAAAAAAAATCATGAGTGCCAGACGGTTCACCACGCTGACGCTTGATCATCTCAAACAGATGGGTGCTGCCGTGAATCGTGCCAAATATTTCGTCGCATTGCATGTACCAAACCCCCATCTAAATGACTTGACCCGTGAAAATTTTCGTGAATTGTTGCTTGGGCGAACCAATAGCAAATTTAAAGACAGTCGTACAGGACAGCTTTCATTATTTTAGTCCAAATTGATATTGTTGGCATTGTTGATGTGTGATGAAATTATCTTTATTTGAGTCTTGTGATGCTGCTGGTGTGGTATTGTTGTTTGATGGCAGTTTTGAAGGTTGGCTGTCTGCGGTGTTTTACGCTTATGAGCATCGGCTTGTTCGTACAAACTTGTCTATCATGGCAAGAACTGACTATGATGATGACTTTTTAGATGAAGTTATTTTTGTCCCAGTTGATGTCGATAAATCTAAGCGAGTGCTGAATAAAATATGCGACATACTTAACATCAAAGAGATCATTTGGGCATTTTTATCCGAAGATAAGAAAGTGTATACATGTCTATTTCGTGTGCTAGAATACCAGTTGCAAACGCCCAACCAATCCGTCATGGCAAACTTCGCCCATCCTGATGTGCAAGCAGTGCATGCGTGTATCAAAAAAGTGCGACGAGAACGCCATCGAATGCAGGCTTTCGTGCGTTTTGAGGATACGACTCAAGGCGTGTATTTCGCTAAGGTCAATCCTGATTGTAATGTCTTGCCACTCATTGCAGACTTTTTCGCTCGGCGATTTGCCGATCAAAGTTGGCTAATCTTTGATGTTGTGCGTGGCTATGGGATTTTCTATGACCATCACAATCCACAGGCAGGCGTGTGTGAGATTGTCGATATTGATGAAAGAATGCTGCTGGATTGTCATGAGCTGCATGCGGATAAAGAGCGGATGTATCAGCGACTTTGGCAAGCGTATTTTCGTCATGTAACGATAAAAGAGCGTATCAATCCTAAGCATCACATTGCTCAAATGCCAAGGCGGTATTGGCGGTATTTGGTGGAGAAAAAGGGGTGTGTTTAGGCTTGGTCATGATGACATGATTCATCGCTGTGTTTACAACCATCCAGCCAGACGGAATTTGGAGTATAAATAAGCACAAATGACCAAGATGGCACTGATGACAATAAAATAGCTATATCGCCATGACAACTCTGGCATGAATTCAAAGTTCATGCCATAAATACCAGCGACTGCAGTAGGCACGGCGGCGATACCTGCCCAAGCAGCAAGCTTTCTTACCACATCATTTTGCCCCATTGTTACCATGGTGGTGTAAGTATTCATGGCGACAGAGAGCATTTCATTAAGCCCGTTAACGGCATCAAGAGAACGCAGCAGATGATCATTGACATCTCTAAAATAAGGCTGGGCTGCGGTGGGAAAAGCAGAGATGAGTTCATTTTTTTTATGATTGATGAAGAAATTGCACACATCTTGTACGGGCAAAATCACTGCACGCATATGTACGAGCTGCGATTTTAATTCGTAAAGGCTTTTGAGTGTGTCTCGACTAAACTCAGAAGAAAAAATGTTCCGCTCTTGTTCACGCAGGTAATTACCCAGTCGGTCGGTGATGGGTGAGTAGTTATCAACAATGAAATCTAAGATGGCATGCAAGACAAAAATGGGTCCTAAACGCAGACGCTCAGGGCGACGATGATAATGTTCACGCACGGGTGAATAAGAGTTGGACGCACCACGACGCACACTGATGATGAAATTTTTTCCCATGAATATTGCCGTCGTACCATAGCGAATTTGATTGTCTTCAAGTTTTGCGGTACGCACCACCACAAAAATCATGTCATTGCCATAGCTTTCGACTTTTGGTCGTTGGTGGTCTGCAAGTGCATCTTCTAATGCCAGTTCATGCAAATCAAAAGCGTCCTTAACCTCGTAAACCGTCTCAATGCTAGGATCGTAAAGCCCAAGCCAGATGAATTGATTGTTATTCGTTAAAGCACGACTGACCTCATCAATACGCAGCTGTTCAATCGGTTCACCTGTTTTTCGTGAGTATGAATAACAAACAATCGTCTCATTATCACCCGAGTCCTCCAAATCCTCAAAACGGTCTGCATCAGGATCGTAAACCGTCATCGTTTCAATGGTGTCTTCATCTGTGGCATCAGCATCACCATAGATGTAGCTATCTTGACTTTCAAGTGACAGATCTTCATCGGAATCTTCGATGGTGTTGATCATTTCATCATGTGGGCGTTGACTTTCGGTCATGTCAAGTTTATGTTTGGGGCTATGATTGTCATTGTGTTCTTGCTTGTGCATGGCTTGCCCCTTATGCTTTGGTGAATGGAATGCTAAAAACTGAACTGATGAAATCACCATATTATAGCAATATTTCTACACTTTTTCATCCGTACTTTATGATGAAATGAGTCATCATGCCAATCATTGATGCGTTAAAAAGTATGATTTTGCCACTGTTTGTATGGTCATTTCATTGATCATGACATTTTGATGCTGATATGGTAAGTGGTTTTGAAAAATAATTTGTAATTTAACCTAGTCGCAAGATGAATTTAATGATACACTAAGCACGAAAAAATCAATGAAATTCTGTTGTTTTTCAAAATGGCAAGCAATGACTTGCTATTTTTATGCAATTACTTGTATTTATCAATCATGAATTAGGGGTTTGTTGTGCGGACCTGTACGATGGCAACCAACTTACGGTGTGCTGATGCTCAAAACTGGCTATTGCCTGATGGTGTGGCGGATGTGCTATTTAAAGATGCTCAAAAACTAGAAAGCCTGCGAGATGCGTTGCTTTTTGTATTAACGGCACATGGCTATCGTTTGGTATCGCCACCAATCATCGAATACACAGAAACATTGCTTGGTGGGGCGGATGAAGACTTAAAACGCCAGACATTCAAATTGGTTGATCAACTCACAGGGCGAATGATGGGTCTGCGTGCTGACATGACGCCGCAAATTACTCGTATTGATGCTCAGCATGGGCGTGGCATCAGTCGATACTGCTATATTGGTCAAGTGGTTAAGACACTGCCAACTGGTCTGTTTGGGCTACGCACGCCATTGCAGTTGGGTGCTGAGATTTTTGGCGTGAGTGATGTTGGGGCGGAGATTGCTCTCATCGATTTGCTGATGGCGTTGACTGATGAGATTGGCATGAGTCGTGATAACCTGCATGTTGATGTGGGCCATGTGGCGATTTTTGATGCTTTATGCAAATTGTATGATGTTGATGTACATACTGCTGATGGTTTGATGAAATTGTACATTAAAAAGAATCTGCCAGAGCTTGAAAAAGTATGTCTGACGATTGATGGTGGTGCAGATTTTTTGGTGCTTGCCAAGCACACACTGACACAAGATGCCGTACCCACCGCCAGCCATCTGTTATCTAAATTATCTCCTAAGGCACAGGCAGATGAGACGATTTGCCACGCTGCTCAAGAAATTGCAACACTGACATCACACATCAAATCGCTTGGAATAAGCGTGAGCGTAGACATTACTGAGCTTTCAGGATATCACTATCATACGGGCCTAGTGTTTAATGTCTACTTAAATCAAACATCTACAGCACAGACACAGGCATTGGTGCGTGGTGGTCGTTTTTGTGCCAGCATTGGCAGACAAGCGACCGGATTTAGTATGGATATTAATCGTTTGCTTGAATTTGTTGAATTGCAAGAAGACACCGTCATTTTGGTAGATTATCAGGACATGGCAAATGCCAGTAAAGAGCAGATTGAGGATTTGGCTGGTCAAATTAAGACTCTACAAGATGAAGGTTGTATCGTCATTAAGCCACTGTCTGCTGAAGATGGATTTGTGTATGTTGATGGTGTGATGCATCTTGATGGTGGTGAATGGGTGGTAAGACTTGTCGGTGATGATGACTGATTATCCAAAAATCATTCATATGACCATTTTTTTGTTACTAAACTGATTAATCATTGAAAAAGAGGAAAATCATGGGTAAAAATGTCGTTGTGCTTGGTAGCCAGTGGGGCGATGAGGGCAAAGGTAAGATTGTTGATCTGTTGACTGAAAAAGCGACCGCAGTGGCACGCTATCAGGGTGGTCATAATGCTGGTCATACGCTGGTAGTTGGTGGTGAAAAGACGGTTTTACATTTAATTCCGTCTGGTATTTTGCGTGAAGGTGTGACTTGCTTTATTGGCAATGGCGTGGTTCTTGCACCAGATGCCCTATTAAAAGAAATGAATGGGTTGATTGATAAGGGCGTGCCTGTGCGTCAGCGTTTGCGCATCTCTCCATCTTGTCCGCTCATCATGCCTTACCATACCGCATTGGATCAGGCTCG
Organism: Moraxella oculi; assembly: GCF_023336735.1. GTDB lineage: Bacteria > Pseudomonadota > Gammaproteobacteria > Pseudomonadales > Moraxellaceae > Moraxella > Moraxella oculi. The sequence continues at coordinate 148,757 of NZ_JAMBAQ010000003.1, forward strand.
TGAATTAAAGCGTGGCAACGCTAAAATCGGGACGACTGGTCGTGGCATTGGTCCTGCTTACGAAGATAAGGTGGCTCGCCGTGCACTTAAAGTTGCTGACTTATTCCGTGCTGATTTGCCACAAAAATTACAAGCCATCTTAGAATATCACAATTTTTCTCTAACGCAATACTATAAGGTTGATGCGATTGACTATCAAGCAACTCTTGATTTGTGCCAAGTATGGGCAGCGGAACTCAAAGAGTTGGTGGTTGATGTTACTGATGAATTGGAAAAACGCCGTCAAGCAGGCGAAAATCTCATGTTTGAAGGTGCACAAGGTACTTTACTGGATATCGATCATGGCACCTATCCATTTGTAACAAGCTCAAATACGACAGCAGGCGGTGTGGCAACAGGCACGGGATTGGGTCCGTTATATTTTGATTATGTGCTTGGCATTACCAAAGCTTATACCACGCGTGTGGGTTCAGGTCCATTCCCTACTGAGCTGTTTGATGATGTGGGTACTCATCTGGCAAAAGTGGGTCATGAATTTGGTGCGACGACTGGCAGAGCTCGCCGCTGTGGCTGGTTTGATGCAGTGAGTCTACGCCGTGCGGTGGTACTCAACTCAATGTCTGGTATTTGCTTGACTAAGCTTGATGTGCTAGATGGTTTGAGTGAGATTAAGATTGCAACTGATTATCAAACATCATCAAGCGAGTGTGCTGGTGCGTTTGATGCTGAGTTTTATGATCAGGTTGAGCCTGTTTATGAAACATTGGCAGGTTGGAGCGAATCGACGATTGGCATCACCAAATTTGAGGACTTGCCTGAAAACGCCAAAATCTACATCAAGCGTATTGAAGAGCTGGTGGGTTGTCCAGTGGACATCATTTCAACAGGTCCAGATCGTGATGAGACCATTGTGCTTCGAGATCCTTACGATGTTTAATGATTAAACCACCCCCCCTCATTGAGCTTGACTTAATGAGGGTTTTTATTGAAACTAAGAAAGAAACATCGATGACTTAGTAGGGAAATTTTACCATTTGATGAATGATGGTAACATTTTTTTAACAAATTACTTGACTTTTGATGGGTTATTAGATTATATATATAACAGTCATTGATGAGTTCGTCAGTATGGCTTTTTAATTTATTTATCATAAGGATCTTGTTATGAGTTTAAAATTTTTGCCGTCGGCTTTAGTATTGTCCGTTACCGCTGCTTTATTTGGTTGTGGTGATAAAACAACTACTGAAAACACAAATACAAGCAAGGATGGTTCAGCGACTTTGACAACAGGCGAGTTGGCTGAAAAACAAGAGATCATCATCAATAATGGCACAGAGCCAGAATCTCTTGATCCACACAAAGTAAGCGGCGTGCCTGAATCAAATATTTTGCGTCAGATGCTGGTCGGTCTGACTACAACTGATGATAAGGGTAAGACTGTACCAGGCATGGCAACAGAGTGGTCTTCACCTGATAACAAAGTATGGACATTTAAGTTGCGTGATGCCAAGTGGTCAAATGGCGATCCAGTTACTGCACAAGACTTTGTGTATAGTTTTCGTCGTTTAGTAAATCCTGAAACTGCATCACCTTATTCAACTTATCTGGTAGGTCTTAAAGTCTTGAATGCCCAAGACATCGTTGATGGCAAGCTTGATCCTAATCAACTCGGCGTCAAGGCAATTGATGATAAGACATTTGAAGTAACCTTGACTGAGCCTGTGCCATACTTCCCACAAGCAATGTTCCACACTTCTGTTCGACCCGTTAATCAAAAAGTCATAGAACAATATGGCGACAAATGGACGAATGTTGGCAATTTTGTGGGTAATGGTCCGTACGGTCTAAAAGAGTGGAAAGTGAATGAACGCATTATCCTTGAGCGTAATAAAAACTACTATGATGATGCCAACACCACGATTGACCAAGTAACCTTGCTTGCCATCTCGTCTGATACGACAGATGTGCAACGCTATAAAGCTGGTGAAGTGGATATGACGCACAATGCTTTACCACCTACTCAGTTTAAGCAACTACAAAGTGAGCTTGGTGATCAGGTTAAGGTGCAGCCAATGTTATGTACTTACTACTATGAATTCAATCACACCAAAGCACCATTTAATGATGTGCGTGTACGCAAAGCATTGTCATTGGCACTGGATCGTGATACCATCGTGGATAAAGTTATGGGGCAGGGTCAAAAAGTTGCCTATCAATTCACCCCAGAGGCGACCGATGGCATCGAAAATTATACGCCAGAATGGAAATCTTGGGACAGGGCAAAACGCATTGAAGAAGCTAAAAAGCTACTGAACGAAGCTGGCTATAATGAATCCAACCCATTAAACTTTGAGTTGCTGTACAACTCTAGTGAGCAACACAAAACCATCGCAGTGGCAGCGACTTCATTTTGGAAAGAGGCACTTGGATTTGTGAATGTGACACTTTCTAACCAAGAATGGAAAACTTTCTTAGATACTCGCCGTAACCAAAATCATCAGATATCGCGTGCTGGTTGGTGTGCTGACTATAACGAACCATCAAGCTTCCTAAATACTTTCATATCGACCGATTCAAGCAACTATGGTAAGTACAAAAACCCAAGCTTTGATGCCATCATGGCAAAAACTTTGGCAGCTGGCATGACAAAAGAAGAGCGAGCCAAACTGTATCATCAAGCTGAAGAGCTGTTAGATAAAGATGCAGCCAGCATTTTTGTTTATCAATATGTATCACCACGCTTAGTTAAGCCTTATGTGGCAGGATTTGCCGATCAAGATCCAATGAATAAGTGGCAAGTCAAAGATCTGAAAATATTAAAGCACTAAGAAGCTGATGTCATAGCCAGTCACAAGTAGGTGCTTGTGATTGGTTTTTTAAATACGATTTGAGAGATTTTAAATTTTTTAAAACAGATTTAGTGTACAAAGCCTGCTTTTTAAGACATGAAAGTATTTGGCATGGATAATGATGCTTGATTAAACTGATGATTTACCAGTTTTTATAAAAATTTATCATGTTTTGGCGAATTAATACATACAAATTCAAATCAATCATGTATAATTCGCTTGCCAGCTAAGTTTACAAATAATCAACATCAATGACCACTTTGGTGGTTGTGAGTTTTGATCAAAATTTTTGTCGTATTTATTGCGATTTGATACATGGAGTGTATCCAGCGATGCCCTCTGGAATGCGGGTATTTTATGATGGATGTGCGAACACGAGGTTTTATATGTTTAAGCTGATTTTTAAGCGTACGCTTGAAGCCATTCCAACGATGTTATTTCTCATCACCATATCTTTTTTTATGATGCGATTGGCACCAGGTAGCCCTTTTACAGGCGAACGCAATCTCCCTCCTGCGGTGATGGCAAATATTGAAGCCAAATATCACCTAAATGATCCGATGTGGTTGCAATTTCTGAATTATTTAAAGCAATTGTTGTTGCATGGTGATTTTGGCCCATCTTTTAAATATAAAGATTATACCATTAATGAACTGCTGGCACAGTCTTTGCCTGTATCTGTAGAGATCGGTATTTGGGCATTCATCATTGCTTTGGTGCTTGGTGTAACTTTGGGGGTGATTGCTGCCTTAAAACAGAACAGCTTTTTTGATTATTCACTAATGACGGTAGCGATGACAGGTGTGGTCATGCCAAGTTTTGTCAAAGCACCGTTATTTGTACTGTTATTCGCTGTTACTTTACAGTGGTTGCCTGCTGGTGGCTGGAATGATGGTGCACTCAAAAATATGATTTTGCCAGTGGGTACTTTGGCAATTGCTTATACTTCTAGCATTGCTCGTGTGACTCGTGGTTCGATGATTGAGGTGATGAATAGTCCATTCATTCGTACGGCATATGCCAAAGGATTGCCTTTGTCGCACATTGTATTAAAGCATGCTTTGCGTCCTGCGATGTTGCCTGTAATTTCTTTCCTGGGCCCTGCATTTGTGGGGATTATCACAGGCTCTATCGTCATTGAGTCAATCTTTGGCTTACCGGGCATCGGTCAATTATTTGTCAATGGTGCGTTAAACCGTGATTATAGTTTGGTGCTAAGCTTGACGATTTTGGTGGGTGTATTGACAATTGTGTTTAATGCAATTGTGGATATTTTGTACACAGTAATTGATCCAAAAATCAAATATTGATAAGGATATGTTATGTCAATAGTTAGCAACACAGCACAAGAAGAGTCATCGGTTGAGATTAAAGGTCGTAGTTTATGGCAGGATGCCTGGCGTCGTTTCAGTCGCAATAAAGCAGCAATTGCCAGTATGGCAATCTTAACAATCATCACTGCTTTCGTCATCATCGCTCCGATGTTTTCGCAATTTGGCTACGCTGATACAGACTGGTCAAATATGGGGGTAGCACCTTCTACTGAAAATGGACATTATTTTGGCACAGATACGCTAGGGCGTGATCTGTTGGTTCGTGTTGCCTTTGGTGGGCGAATCTCTTTGATGGTGGGTATCGCAGGGGCATTTGTCGCCGTATTGATTGGCACGATATACGGTGCCATCTCGGGCTATGCAGGCGGTAAAATTGACATGTTGATGATGCGATTTTTAGAAGTGTTGAGTGCATTTCCATTCATGTTTTTTGTGATTTTATTGGTTACTTTATTTGGTCGCAATATTTTTCTGATCTTTGTGGCGATTGGTTTGGTTTCCTGGCTTGATGTTGCGCGTATGGTACGAGGTCAGACTTTAAGTCTGAAAAATAAAGAGTTCATCACAGCGGCTCATGTTGCTGGTGTGTCAAATTGGAAAATAATCACGCGTCATATCGTGCCGAATGTGCTGGGTGTGGTTGTGGTCTATGCTTCACTGATTGTGCCGAGCATGATTTTATTTGAATCTTTCCTGAGCTTCTTGGGTCTTGGTGTGCAAGAGCCGATGACCAGTTGGGGTGCATTGTTGCAAGAAGGTGCTCAAACAATGCAAGTTGCTCCTTGGCAACTGATTGTACCATCGATATTTTTGGTTGTAACGCTATTTTGTTTCAATTTCATCGGCGATGGTTTGCGTGATGCTCTTGACCCAAAAGATAAATAGGATGTGATGATGAAATTATTAGAAGTAAAGAACCTTGATGTCTATCTGAAGACTGATGAAGAGCTGGTACATGCAGTCAAGTCATTATCATTTGAATTGGAGTCGGGTCGTACACTGGCAATTGTTGGGGAATCAGGCTCTGGTAAGTCTGTAACATCAATGGCCATCATGCGGTTGCTACCAAAAAATATTGTCAGTCATAGTGATCAATCTTCAGTATTATTTGAAGGTGAAGAAATTTTGACCAAAACTGACAAGCAGATGCGTAGCATTCGTGGTAAGCGTATTGGAATGATTTTCCAAGAGCCAATGACATCGCTCAATCCTTATGTCAAAATTGGTCAACAAGTCTCCGAAGCGGTATTGATTCACAATCCAGGCATGAGCAAAGCACAGGCTAATGAATTGGCATTAAAGACTTTGGAAAAAGTGAACATTCCAAATGCCGATAAAAAGATGAATTGCTATCCGCATGAATTTTCAGGTGGTCAATTACAACGCATCATGATTGCAATGGCGATCATTAATGAACCTGATTTACTGATTGCCGATGAGCCAACTACGGCACTTGATGTTACCACGCAGGCAGAAATTTTGGATCTGATGCGTGAGTTGCAAAGGGACATGGGCATGGCAATCATATTAATTTCGCATGACTTGCGTCTTGTTAAGCGTTATAGTGATGATGTGTGCGTGATGCAACATGGTGTCATCATTGAGCGTGGTACCACTCAAAGTGTTTTTAATAATCCGCAGCATCCTTATACGGTTGAATTGCTAACTCCAATCCCACACAGCCAAAAACCGGCCATCAGTGATGATGCCCCTAGAATCATCACAGCTGATGATGTTAAAGTGGATTATGTCATCAAACGAAACTTCTTGGGTAAACCTGTGCAAGTGTTTAATGCGGTCAAAGGCATTTCACTTGATTTGAAAGTGGGTGAGACCTTGGGGATTGTTGGTGAGTCTGGTTCGGGCAAATCAACACTTGGGCGTGCCATCATGCAAATCGTTGAATCAAGTGGCGACATTCGTTTTCATGGAAAGGACATTCGTACTCTTTCAAATGATGAGCGTCAATCACTTAAAAATGACATGCAGATGGTCTTTCAAGACCCTTTCAACTCCTTATCACCTCGGTTGACAGTGGGCGAAATCATTGCTGAAGGCTTGACAGTGCATCGTCCTCAGATGAGTGCTGCTGAACGCCGTGAGAGGGTTGCTAACATGCTTACTGAAGTGAATCTGTCGCCATCGATGATTAATCGTTATCCACATGAGTTCTCTGGCGGTCAGCGTCAGCGTATTGCAATTGCTCGTGCCATCATTTTGGAACCTAAGTTTGTTTTGCTGGACGAACCCACCTCTGCATTAGACCGCTCAACTCAAATCAAGGTAGTGGAGCTACTCAATGATTTGCAGGAAAAATACGATTTGAGTTACATTTTTATCAGTCATGATTTGTCTGTGGTTCAGGCATTGTCTGATAGGGTGATTGTCATGAGTCAAGGTCGTGTTGTTGAGATGGGTTCGGCAGAGCAAATTTTCAAAAACCCACAAGAAGAATATACCAAAATCTTGGTGCAAGCATCAAACTTATCTTAGTTTGATGTTAAAAAAGGATTGCGTATGCAATCCTTTTTTATTAGTAATATGTGTTTTATGAGCTTAAAGGAGTTTTGAGTCAAAATAATCAGACAACGCACTCATCATGGTTGATTGGTGGTAAAGGTATCGCATTGGTTAATGTCGCCTGATTCAAATCCACGATAAAACCAATACTGACGCTGCTGACTGGTGCCATGTGTAAAGCTGTCTGGTACAGCATGGCCGTGTGCCTTATGTTGCAAATAGTCGTCGCCAATTTTTTCAGCAGCATCTAATGCCTCCTCAATATCGCCTTTTTGCAAAAATTGCGTGCGTTCGTGATTGTGCCTTGCCCATAGACCTGCAAAGCAGTCAGCTTGAAGCTCCATGCGTACAGATAGGTTATTGGCTGCAATTTTACTGACCTTGTTTTGAGCTTGGCGAACTTGACTGGATATGCCTAGCAAAGTTTGAACATGATGTCCGACTTCATGAGCAATCACATACGCTTGAGCAAAATCAGCAGCTTGATCTTGACGGTTTAGCTGAGTATGATTACGCTCGCCTGTAATGCCCATCTGCGTTCGCATGGCTTTAAAAAATGAAGTATCAAGGTAGATTTTTTGATCGGCGGGGCAATAAAAAGGACCGCTCGCCGAATTGGCTGAGCCGCATGCCGACTGCACAAAATCAGTGAACATCACCAGCTTGGGTGCTTGATAAGTGCCACCAAGCTGTTGAAAAATCGGTGCCCAAACATCTTCAGTATCTGCCAATATGGTGGCAACAAATTCACGAGATTCTGTCTGATCGACGGTCTCATGGCTGGGTGCTTGGGCGGTATGATGTTGCTGTGTGATGTTTTGAGTGATGCCGAGTGTTGTTTCAGGACTGATGCCAAATACTTTCCAGACAATGAGTGCTAAAATAAGACCAAACACACTCACGCCACCAACTTTCGTAGCACGACCACCACGACGGTCTTCAATATTTGAGCTTTGTCTACGACCTCTCCACTGCATGACAGTTACCTTTTTTTGAATAAAATCGGGTTATTATAGCGTTTTTTCATGGTTTTTTGAGAGCTTTCATAAAATTTACTCAATAAATCTTGGGTGTGATGATTGATTGTGCTATGATGATTTGTCATGATGGCATCTGTTGGCGTCATCGTTTTGTAAAAATAGGAAGTGAGTATGTGTGAGATTCTGCCTTGTGTGATTGTTGAGCATAACCCTGCCAATCAACCGATAGAGCATGCGGTTATTTGGTTGCATGGTTTGGGTGCAAGTGGACATGATTTTGAGCCTATTGTGCCAGAGCTTGGTTTGGGTGAATTGCCAATTCGATTTGTTTTTCCTCATGCTCCAAAGATTCCAGTAACGATCAATGGAGGTTATGTCATGCCTGCATGGTACGACATCATTGAGATGACTTTGGATCGTAAAGTTGATATCAATCAAATCCAGCAATCGGCTCGTGCCATTGATAAGCTCATTGAAAAACAAGTGGCAAATGGCATTCCAAGTCAAAACATCATTATTGCAGGTTTTTCCCAAGGTGGAGCGGTGGCTTATCATCATGCGTTCACAACGCCATATCAGCTGGGAGGATTGCTTGCTCTTTCTACCTACTTTGCTACCAAAAATGAGATTGCTGATGTTGGGATAAATGGCAATATTTTGGTAAAAATAGATCATGGAGAGTATGATGATATCGTCCCTGTCATCTTAGGTAACCAAGCAAAAGCGTTACTAGAAAAACTGGGGCTTCAGCCTAAGTATAACACTTATCCGATGACACATCAGCTTTGTTTGCAACAAGTTAAAGATATTGGTCATTGGATTCGGACTGTGTTTAAGGCGTGATTGATAGGGTAAAGCTTGCGTTAATTTCGTGGTTGGGTAATTGATTCGTTGCATTTGTATGGTTGTTGGTGGTGTGAGGTTTTGATGATTTGCCTTTGGATGAATTAAGCTTGCAATACTAAACACACATCAACCAAATTCATCAACCACTGATGTCCTTTGGGTGCTTTATTTCTGTTGATGCCCGTCGAATTGACCATGTTTTAAAAAGTATGCTGTTTGACTGGCCGTGGTTTTGTCAGTCAGTAGCCCTGTGTGCGAAACAGGTAAAGTAAGGTAATCTTTGGCATATGCCAGATGAGTTTCTGACAAATAAACCGTACCATCATGAATGCTTGCATCATCAGTTAAGCAATGTCGGTGTGTGTGATAGGCTAAAATCGGTAAGCCAATTCCAAATGGACGCGTGCCAGCAATCACGCCAAATTCTATCTGTGTGTCTTTTGGGTGTACACAAGTGCCATCTAGGGCGTTGGGATATGCGTGGTGTACCAGCATGGATAATAAGCGATTACCATACTGGGCGCAGATGCTGCCTTGATGTGGTGTGCCAAGTGTTACGCAGCGATGTACCTGCCACATCGGATAATTGAACAAAAAATGTCGAATGACCAAGCCACCCAAACTATGACCCACCATATGCAAAGGTTTGTTAATATCATGATGATGAGTCAGGTACTCGTGTAGTCGCTGGCTATGTGCTTCGATTGGGCGTGTCAAGCTATGATAACTTGGGGTATGCGTAATGAATCCTGCTTGCACAAGCCTTCTGGCGAGTGGATGCATGAACAATCCACTCATGTGCAGACCATGAACAAGTAGGATGGGGGGTTGATGACTCATGAAAGATGTAAATTAAGCCCAATCAATGGGCGGGGCTTAACATGTAATCATTTGCCACGATAAGTGATGCGACCTTTTGATAGATCATAGGGGGTCATTTCAACTTTTACTTTATCGCCTGTCAAGATGCGAATGTAATGTTTGCGCATTTTTCCAGAGATGTGAGCGATGATTTCGTGTCCATTGTCTAGACGGACTTTAAAGAGGGTGTTTGGTAAAGTATCAATCACTTCACCTTCAAATTCGATGATGTCGTCTTTTTTTGCCATAGGTCAAGATGGGGTTAAATGAAAAAAATGTATTATAGTAGAAAGTTGGCATAAATGCAAATCATCCTTTCATCAGCCTGTTAGGGTGGATTTTATGCCATGGCCATCAAGTGATGATATTTTGATGTCAATCTGCCAGGTTTAGCCAAATGGGCGTGAGCGGCATTTTTGGTAGCAGTTGTTGGAATCGCTGTGGATAATACGCATTGATGAAATAAAGCCCATCGGCAGATGCGGTTGGTGGGGCAAGGCTGCGATTTTTTGCCTCAATTAATCGAGTGATGTCACTGACTTCAAGTTCGCCCTTACCAATGGCAAATAGCGTTCCCATGATGTTTCTTACCATGTGATGTAAAAAACCATCAGCTTGAATGTCGAGTACCAAAAAGACACCGTGCTGAATCAGATTGGCATGACTGACGGTACGCACAGGTTGATTGGATTGGCATTGTGCGGCACGAAAGCTACTAAAATCATGAGTTCCGATCAGTATTTTGCTTGCTTGTATCATGGCATTGACATTAAGTGGGGCGTATTCATGTGTTACTTGACCATTTAGGATGGCGGTTCGGTAGGGTTGGTTGAGAGTGATGTAGCGATAGCGTCTGGCGATGGCTGAAAATCGCGCATGAAAATCAGCGGGCATGGCGACAATCCAACGCAAAGCAATGTCTTTGGGTAGTAAGGTATTGGTGCCACGCATCCAGCTGTATTCGCTGCGTTTTGCGGTGGTCTGAAAATGTGCAACCATGTTGCTGGCATGCACTCCTGCATCAGTACGACCAGCGGCAATCAGTTCGATTGGTTCATTGGCGATGGTTGATAGGGCTTTTTCAATGACTGCCTGTACACCAATAACGCTTTCTTGGCGTTGCCAACCACGGTAATTGGTGCCAATGAATTCAATACCTACCGCATAAGTGTGTTCGATGCTGTTTGATTGTTTTTTTTCTATCATTGTAGAACCTGCCAAAGTGTTTTTCCATAAGTTCCTGCAATGCCAAGATGACTTGCTTGCACGCCGTATTGATATTGCCAAGATCCTGCTGCATAATCAGTAGAGATGCCACCAAAAGCACACATTGTGGTACAAATCACCATCACTTTTTTGGCCTGTAGCTCTTCCAAAAGTTGTTTTAATGTTTGTGATGAAGGAAGATTGCCTTTACCAAAAGCGATTAAGATGACCGCCTTGGTGTCATCATGCAACTGCGTGAGTTGATGTTCTAGGTTTTTGACATCATTTGGTAGGCAGTAGATGGCTGTGATTTGTGTGTGCTTGGCATGATTTAAGAGAGTTGGTAGCTGAGCCAGCTTGTCATTGATTGTGTGATGAGGTGAGTTGTACTTAAAATCTTCATTAAAAACCGACCGATTGGTTTTTTTATGAGTTATTACCTTGCCAACAAAAGCATCATGGTCTTGGTTGTTTATTTTTTGAGTATCAAGAGCGTCCATTAACTTTTCTGCAAATTGTACAAACACGCCTGTGTGTGCCATTGCATCAGAAATACTGGCTGCAAGATTCATCCAGGCATCTGAATGGTCATCAATGGTGTAAATTGCTTCATCACTGATAAGTAACGGCTGCATGCTCCCTGTGATGACAAGGCTTAAGTCAGTCAAATCTTTTAAAGCGTGAGCTAAAAAAGCCGCCAAAAAACTCAAAGTATCCGTACCTGTGATGAGCACGAATTTTCGCCCTCCTTTAGCATAAGCTTGTAAAATTAGACCGTACAACTGCACAAAATCACTGGGTGTTAATGTGCTGCTGTCTTTGATGATTTTGTTTGAAAGTGTTGCGATGTCGATGTTGGGTAGCTTGATGCGACAGTGTGCTTGCAAGATTGGCAAGAATTCATCAGCGGATAAGGGTGATAATGGCGTACCATGTGAACCAAAAGTACCACCAGCATGAATGAGATAAACGGCTGTATTCATAGCATATTAATGGGGTTAATTTTTTTGATGATGATGTGGTTGGTATGACGCATAATAAAAGCACGCCACTGCGTGCTTTTAGGGTTGGCTATTAAATGCGACCTTGTATGATAGCAAGCATGCGACGAAGTGGTTCGGCTGCACCCCATAATAACTGATCTCCGACGGTAAAGGCACTGAGATATTCGCCGCCCATATTCATCTTGCGTAGGCGACCGACGGCAACTTTGAGTGTGCCAGTTACCGCTACTGGTGTCAGTCGCTCCATGCTTGCTGACTTGTCATTTTCTACAACATCCAGCCACGGATTGTCGCTGGCACGCAGGGCTTGTTCTATTTGTGATAAGGGAATGTCCTTGTTCAGCTTGATGGTTAGGGCTTGGCTATGGCAACGCATGGCACCGATACGCACACAAATTCCGTCAATGTTAATCAATTCATCACCAGATTTTCCAAGTATTTTATTGGTTTCGGCTTGACCTTTAAACTCTTCTCTGGATTGACCATTCTCTAGCTGGCTGTCAATGTAGGGAATTAAGCTGCCTGCCAATACCGCACCAAAATTTTGTTTTGGAAAATCATCAGCACGCTGTGTATTGGCAATCGTCCGATCAATCTCTAAGATGGCGGAAGCTGGATCATTCAGCTTGTCAGACACGCTATCGTGCAACACGCCCATTCCAGTAATCAATTCACGCATGTTGGCGGCACCTGCACCAGATGCAGCTTGGTAAGTCATCGCAGACACCCATTCTACCCAACCACGGCGGAACAATTCACCGATTGCCATCAGCATCAGGCTGACTGTACAATTACCACCAATGAAGTCTTTTTTGCCCGCTGCTAATGCTTGGTCAATCACATGGCGATTCATGGGGTCTAAGATGATGATGGCATCATGATCCATACGCAGAGTGCTTGCAGCATCAATCCAATAGCCATTCCAACCCAAATCTCTTAGGGCGGGGTGTATGGCTTTGGTGTAGTCGCCACCTTGACAGGTGATGATGGCATCACATTTGGCAAGTTCGTTGATGTCGTTTGCATCTTTTAAAGTGCCTGCATCCACGCCGAAATTGGGAGCGTCGCCACCAGCATTGCTGGTTGAAAAAAACACAGGCGTTATGTGATCAAAATCACCTTCTTCAACCATGCGAGCCATGAGTACAGAGCCAACCATGCCACGCCAACCAACCAGACCAACTGCCATTTTTTTTGCCATCATTTCCACCTTTGGGTCATAAAAATAACTGTCTAAATTTCGCTTGGATTAAGCGATGTGAATGCTTAACTAAGCATAAAAGAAAGCATATAACTATGCACTGTTATTGATGAAAAATCAAGCTTTTTTTGTGGTTTTTTGATGAAGTTTTTTAAGCAAAATTTGCCTTATTATTTTGCCTTTATTGTTACAATCCGTCAAACATGATTTTGATTGGGGTGGTGATGAGGGTGGATTGTTGATTGTCGGTAAAATCTTACAAGCTTTGATGGTAATGACTGATGGTATGTGACATGTTTTGCCTTTATAATGCACGCCATAGTATCAAGGATTGAATAGGCAAGGACGCTTAGGAATGATTCTTATGGATAAGCTTTACCCAAATGCCCAGTTTACCCAAGCTGGGTATTTTTTTATCTGTATTGTCTGTCATCGATTGACCGTGTTTTTTCTTGCGTTTTATTCATCAATGCGAATGCAGACCAGATTATCATGACGATCGCTTTTGACCAGTTGGCAGTTTGGTACGAGCGACTGATAAATGGCAAGCGTTTCGGCGGTCATTTGTTCGATGGTGTACTGATGTGTCATGTTAGGGCGTAATCGGTTTTGTAGATGAGATTTGACCGTGCGACATAAAGCGATGGCAGTTTCTTCTTTAACCAATCCTTGTGGATAGGTGGCGGTGAGAATGTCGGCAAACGCTCCTTTTGCCCAGCCGATGACAGGTGTACCAAGATGAATGGCCTGTAAAGCAGTCATGCCAATGCTTTCAGGATAATTTGCCAAAGCAAGTACGATATTGGCAGATGAAAGCCACTCTTTCATATCAGGTGGTTGTCTGCCGATGAAAGTAACACGGTCATTTAAGCCTAAGGTATGTATGCGTTGAATGAATTCTTCGTGAGCGACATCTTGGTCGGTAGGATCGGTTTCCAAATCTTCAGCAATGATGGCGTGAATGTCTGGGAATTTCTCCTTTAAATTTCCTAAAATATCCACAAGCCATTCTTGACCATACTCTGTGCCGATGGGTGTGGGGAAGAGCAGCCATTTTTTATGCTCCAATTCTGGATATTCGGTAAATACACTATGTAGCCAATATACCGATGAATTGTGTCGATAAGGATAAGTACGCACATCAACCCCACGACGCACGCAGATGATGTCAAAAGGATGATTTTGAATATTAAGCATCTCTTGTTTTTGCAGGATTTTGTCTTTTAGATATTTATGAATGCTTAAAGATGCTGTGATGATGACATCAGAATAGAATAATGCTCGTGAATAAGAATTGATGGGATAAAAGCCATATATGGTGGCAATGACTTTTGGGTGTTCTGTTTTTGGTAATAGTCTTAGCGTCCAGTGCAGCACCCAGGCAGGCGTGCGAGAATGTACATGAATGATGTCTGGTCGGTGTGTTTGAATGATTTTTTTAAGCTTGAAAACATGTTTTAATGCCCACCATGATTTTTTTGGCATTGGTAATTTTTGATACACAGTGCCATCACGCATTAGGCGTATGACCAGTTCGCAATCTTCATCTGCTGACCCAATGACGACTGACTCATGACCTGCGCGCATGAGTGCGTGAGTGATGGCATAAATGCCACGCTCGGCTTCGTCGTGTTTGAGTGATGATGACAGATGCAGTACTTTCATCTTTTTTTGGCTCGTCATAGAATATCTAGTAAAGCTTGTGCGTGTCCCTTTGCTTTAATGTTGCGAAAGCTTGCTTTGATTTGCCCATGTTCATCAAAAACGAAAGTGGAGCGAACGATGCCAAGATGAGTTTTGCCGTACATCTTTTTTTCTTTGATGACATCAAAATGTTGGCATAGTGCTTCATCAGCATCACTGATTAAAGCAATGCCCAATGATTTTTTATGGATAAAGTTGTGATGCGACTTGATGCCATCACGAGACACGCCGATGATTTGATAGCCTTTATCGCCGAACTGTGTTTTTAGTTGGGTGAATTCACTGGCTTGGACACTACAGCCTACCGTGTTGTCTTTGGGATAAAAATACAGAATCAGACCTTGATGATTGTCTTTAACAAAATCAACCAAATTGATGGTTTTTTCTATGCCATCTTGAACCATCATGACATCAAAGTCGGGTAGGCAGATGGATTCTCGGGACTCTTTCATCATTTAAAACACCATTTTAATAGTTTGATGGTTGTAGAAATCAGCATATTTTAACCAAAAAATTGATTGTTGTGTGTAGAAAATTTTTGTAACTTTGTTTATGATAAATTGTAAAAATTATCACTATTTAGTAAAATTATTAATTTTTTATTGTTGTTTCCATCATTGTTTTTTTATGGGTTTTTTATGTCTTTATCCTCTTTTTTTAAACTTGGTGAACGCAAGACAACCATTCGCCAAGAGATTTTGGCTGGCTTAACGACTTTTTTGGCGATGGTGTATTCCGTCATTGTTGTGCCAAACATGCTTAGTAACGCAGGCTTTCCTGCTGAATCTGTGTTCATTGCCACTTGCCTTGTGGCAGGTCTTGGGTCAATTTTCATTGGTCTTTGGGCAAATGTGCCAATGGCGATTGGGTGTGCCATCAGTTTGACGGCATTCACAGCATTTAGCTTGGTACTTGGTCAAGGCATCAGCGTGCCTGTGGCGTTGGGTGCGATTTTTTTAATGGGTGTGTTGTTCACGCTGATTTCCGTTACAGGCATTCGTGCTTGGATTCTGCGAAATCTGCCCATATCGATTGCTCATGGTGCAGGCATTGGCATCGGTTTGTTTTTATTGCTGATTGCTGCCAATGGCGTGGGGCTGGTTGTGAGTAATGAAGCGGGCTTGCCTGTTAAGATGGGTGAGTTTACCTCGTTTCCTGTCATCATGTCTTTACTTGGTCTAGCGGCAATCATTGGTTTGGAACGCAGAAAAATTAAAGGAAGTATTCTATGGGTAATCATCGCCATCACAGTGATTGGGCTTATCTTTGATTCGAATGTTAAGTTTGGTGGAGAAATTTTTAAATTACCCAGCGTTTCAGGCGATTCATTATTTTTTAGTATGGACTTAATGGGCGCATTGAATGCAGCGGTGTTGCCTGCAGTTTTTGCCCTTGTGATGACAGCGGTATTTGATGCGACAGGAACGATTCGTGCGGTGGCAGGACAGGCGGATTTGATCGATCAAGATGGTCAAATCATTCATGGTGGTCGTGCTTTAACCTCAGATTCGGTGTCTAGCATTTTTTCTGGTCTGTTTGGCACGGCACCTGCAGCAGTGTATATTGAGTCTGCGGCAGGTACGGCTGTGGGCGGTAAGACAGGTTTGACTGCAGTGGTTGTTGGCTTGCTGTTTTTACTCATGCTGTTTTTTGGACCTTTGGCATTTTTAGTACCCAGCTACGCAACCGCACCTGCATTGATGTATGTGGGTTTGCTCATGCTTAGTAATGTTTCCAAACTGGATTTTGATGATTTTGTGGGTGCAATGAGTGGTTTGGTGTGTGCGGTATTTATCGTCTTGACTGCGAACATCGTTACAGGCATCATGTTGGGTTTTGCAGGCTTGGTGCTTGGTCGTGTGATGGCAGGCGAGTTTGATGAATTGAATGCTGGTACCGTGATCATAGCGGTGGTACTGGTGGCATTTTATGCGTTGGGCTATGCGATTTAATATCATTGATTGCTTTTACTGAATAAAAAAAATCATCAATTTGCTGATCAAATTGATGATTTTTAATTGGCATTTTGACAATCTAGATAAATTGACATGATCATTGCTAAAAACTATAAACCACCAAACTCACCCCAAACTTGTGGTGTTTCTGATCTCATCAATCAAACCAACCAGATACGCATGCAGCATTGGCAAATTGTCAGATGATAGATTATTTAGCCACGCACCATCTGCTGCACATCGAATGGCGAATAGTCGTATGTCATCATCGGTGGTGGCATGGCTTTGCAGTTTTTGATTCAGCCATTCATTCCAAAAATTGACCAGCTTGCTTTCAGCATTCATGGCACGAACCAATCCTGCCCAATCACTAGATAAGCCAATGCTTTGATTGGTAAAAAATACATTCACATAAGCATGAGTAAATACGCCTTTTTGCTTACCAATTTGTTCGATTTCCTGCAAGATGGCTGTGTTGATTTGGGCGATGAACAATCCAAAAACCGACTCAATAAGTTCATCTTTATTTTTAAAGTGGTGGAATAATCCGCCCTTGCTTGTGCCAGCAGCATCCGCCACTTTTTGCATGGAAATGTTGGCAATGCCATCTGCTAGCATGATATTTTTGGCGGCGATGAGAATGCTGTGTCGAAGCAGTTGCGGATTGTTTTTGCGTTTTGTTTTGGGTGATTGATTATCCATATAGGTTTCCTTGGGAGGTGATGATTTGCAGGCGTCTGTGGGTCAATACTGATCATAATGAATGACGCATCCATTGATGATGTGATGAAAAAATAAAAAGTCCGACTGGTCGGTATCTAAAATAGAGTGGAGCACCTTTTAAAATCAGTTGGGTGTATTGCCCATCTTAAATGATGCTTACTGATGACACATAGCGAGTGGGATCGTTAACGCCAGCGTCAATAAACCCTTGTCGGCGTAAAGAGCAACTGTCGCACACACCACAAGCATGTCCATCGGCATCAGCTTGATAGCAAGATACGGTTTGCCCATAGTCCACGCCAAGCGACAAACCCAATTCTAATGTTTGGGCTTTCGATAGGTATTGTAAAGGAGCGACTACGGATAATTGGTTTCCTGCACGCCCTGCAACAGTAGCAAGATTGGCAAGATGCTCAAAGGCTTGAATAAAGTCTGGTCGGCAATCAGGATAGCCAGAAAAATCCACCGAGCTGACGCCGATGACGATGTGGTTGGCACCCATTACCTCAGCGACTGCCAATGCGTAGGACAAAAAAATCGTATTGCGAGCTGGTACATAGGTAACAGGAACGGCATTTGAGTTGGCGTCATAATTTGGCACATTAATGCTTTGGTCGGTGAGTGCTGACCCGCCAAGCCAAGCGATGTCAATGTCAATAATGCGATGATTCACCCCCAGTCTTTGGGTGATTTTTTGTGCGGCGATAAGCTCGCTAGAATGACGCTGACCATAGCGAAAACTGATGGCGGTAATTTCTTTGAAATTTGCCTTAGCCCAGTAAAGACAGGTGGTGGAGTCAAGCCCACCAGAGAACAGAACGATGGCTTTTTTATCGTAAAAATCAGGATTCATGGCATAAAATGATGAAAAAATTGATAAAATTTTACCATAAAAATACAGATTATGGTGAGATTTTAGTGGTGCTTATGGTAGAATATTTTGCATGATGTTTTTAATAAAAGAAAGTCTATGGATACAGAACTGATAAAAATCATCTTGGCATTTGTGGTGCTGATCAACCCATTTAGCGTGCTTGGATTGTTTTTAAACATTACTAAAGGATATGGCGTTCAAGACCGCAAAAAGGTTGCTCAAATTGCTTGTTTGACGGTATTAATTACCATCAGCTTTTTTACGCTGCTGGGCGAAGCTTTGCTAAAAATACTGGGAATCTCAGTTGGTTCATTCCAAGTGGCAGGTGGCATTTTGGTGTTTTTGATTGCCATCAATATGATGAACGGTGGGGGCAATCCTGTCAAACCAAAGGAAGACGAGGTGGAGGTTAATTCCTCATTGGCAGCATCAGCGGTCGTGCCATTGGCCATTCCGATGATGATTGGTCCAGGTGGCATTTCGGCGGTGATTATTTATAGCAGCCAAGTAAAAGATTTTTTTCAAGTGGGCATGATGCTCATCGCAGGTCTGTGCATCAGTGTGTTTTGTTATGCCTCACTCATGGCGGCAGGGCGTATCAGTCGATTTTTGGGGGATACGGGGCTGAATATCTTAAGTCGTGTCATGGGCATGCTTTTAGCGGCAGTTGCCATTGAGATTTTGGTTCATGGGTTAAGAGCGATTTTCCCTGGTTTGTTACACTGACTTTGATTTGATGAATTAAAATCAATCAATGCTAAATTTAGGTTTTTTGATTTTAATTCATCGGTAGCAGTTTGAATTGTTTAAATCTCAAACACTTGCCAAAAGATTTGCCAATGCCTGTCCTGCATCATCGGTCTTCATGAATTGTTCACCGATTAAAAAGTGATGAATGTTGTTTTTTTGCATAAAATGAATGTCATCAGCATTATTGATACCGCTTTCAGACACGACCAATGCGTCATCGCCAAGAGCATCAAATAGCTGTTGAGATAGACGGATGCTGTGTGCCAAATCCACCTGAAATGTGTTTAGATCTCGATTGTTAATGCCGTAAATGTTGTGCATGCTTTTGGGTAATTTTAAGGCACGCTCAAGCTCATCTTGAGTATGAATTTCTATCAGCGTGTCCATGCCAAGACCGATGGCAATTTCATGCAGTCTTCTGACCATCTTATCATCAAGGCAAGCCATAATGAGTAAAATGCAATCCGCTCCTAGGGCGTAAGATTCATAAATGTGGTAATCATCAACCATGAAGTCTTTACGCAAAACAGGCAAATCACATGCTTGACGAGCTGCTTGCATGTAGTCATCATGACCCAAAAAATAATCACGATCGGTCAATACTGACAAACAAGTCGCCCCAGCTTTTGCGTAATTTTGGGCGGTGACGATGGGGTCAAAATTTTGGCAAATCACACCTTTTGAAGGACTGGCTTTCTTAATTTCGCTGATGATGCCAACTTGACCAGCAGAGATGGCAACACCACGCAGAGCATTGGCAAACCCTCTTGGCGTGTCGGTTTTTTGTTTGATGATGTCAAGCAGTTGTTCTTGACTGACCTTCGCTTTGGCGAGTCTGATCTCTTGGTGCTTGGTGGTAACGATTTTTTGTAAAATGCTGGGGGTATTTGCTTGAGTCATGACGATGTTCCGTTGGAGGGGGGGGCTTGTCTTGTATTGGACTAGATGGTTTTGAATGCTTGAGTGAACTGTACGAAATCTTTCATTTTTTGTCGTGCCATTCCGTCATCAATGATATTTTTGGCGATTTGCACACCGTGTTTGAGTGTTGTTGCTTGACCAGCAACATAAATCGCTGCACCTGCATTAAAAGCAATCATTGATTGAGCTTTTTGAATGAGTGAATCGTCTGAACGACCAGATAGGGCGGTTTCTATGAGTGCCAAACTGTCTTTTGATGAACTGACACCAAGGCCATCTAGATTTTGTACTGTCAGGTCGACATCTTCTGGGGTGATGATGTGATCGCGTACCACGCCATCTTTTAATTCGCTAACGAAATTTTGACCTGCTAGGCTAAATTCATCCAGCCCATCTGCTGAATGCACAACAATGGCATGATGACTTCCCAGATTTTTTAAGACATGAGCAAGCGGATTGCATAATTTAGCATCAAAAACACCAATCACTTGATTGACGACGCCAGCAGGATTGGTGAGCGGTCCTAAGACATTAAATATGGTCCGCACCTTTAATTGGCCGCGAACCCCAGCAGCATGTTTCATTGCTTGATGATGATTGGGAGCAAATAAGAATCCTAAATGCTGTGTTTGCAAGCATTGCAGTAATTCGCCATGAGTCAGATCCAAGCATGCGCCAGCGGTTTGTAATAAGTCGGAGGACCCTGACTTGGTAGACACGCCACGATTGCCGTGCTTAGCGACAATCGCACCGCTACTTGCGATGACGAAACTGGCTGCAGTTGAAACATTAAAGAGATTGGCACCATCACCTCCTGTGCCAACAATATCCACCACATGAGTCAAGCTGGGCAATGTGATGCCATCAGCCAATGTTTTCATGACGGTGGCTGCGGCAGTGATTTCATCAATACTTTCACCTTTGGTGCGCAATGCCACCAAAATCGCCCCCATCAAGGCATCAGGACAACGCCCATGCATGATGGCAAGCATGACCGAACGCATGACAAGAGCATCTAAATCTTGCCCTTGTAATAAGATGTTTAAGGCATGACTCAAAAACTGCTGAATCTCTGTATCGTCTAATGTATGAATGTTATCGACGGTAATCACGGCATTCCTTATCTAAGAACAGTCAGGCGACTTGTGGTAAGTTGGTATTGTTTAATTTGGCAAGTCCATGATGTCGCAGAAAATTATTAAAAATCTGATAACCATGTTCGCTTAGTATGGATTCTGGGTGAAATTGCACACCTTCTATCGCCAAAGTCTTGTGTCGGACGCCCATAATTTCCCCCATGGAGCCGTCGGCACTCTCTGTCCATGCGGTGACTTCCAGACAATCTGGTAGGGTTGCTTTATCAATCACAAGCGAATGATAGCGAGTGGCATTGAACGGTTTTGGTAAATCTTCAAAAACTCCCACGCCGTAATGATGAATGGGTGATAGTCTGCCGTGCATGACTTCGCTGGCTCTGATGACCTGCCCGCCAAATGCTTGACCAATCGCCTGATGACCCAGACAAACCCCCAAAATGGGAATGCGACCAGCTAAGTCATGCAGGATGGGCAAGGTAACCCCAGCTTCGGTAGGGCTGCAAGGACCAGGGCCTAAAATGATGGCTTTGGGGGAGAGTTCTACAATGTTGTCTAGAGTGGTTTCGTTATTACGCAATACTTTGATGTTTTGTTGTAATTCGCCAAAATACTGCACGATATTGTAGGTAAAACTACAATAGTTATCAATCATTAAAATCATATAAAGTTCAACTCCTTGATTTTATTAGTATTTTTATCAAAATACATATAACCACACTCGATATTGCATTCAAGCAACACACTCTTTTTTTGAGTATGTCTTGCCATCTTCGTTGTCGATGAGCTGCATTCTATAGACCATCAATGGCATGGGTTACCGCTGTTTTGATGTTGATATTTTACCATTCTTATGCGATATAAATCAAACTCCTGATGAAAACTCATGCTTCATTGGTGCGTGATAAGCATTTTAAAATCACTTGATCAGTGGTGATGTTTGATAAAGGCTTGCCATCAAGAAATATGCCGCCGACCAACATGCCAAGTGTGAAACTGACGGCATTTAAAAACACAACTTGACAAAAGCGTTAATAAAACCTACCTTTTGTGATAGGTTGTGCTGAGTGATGATAAAGCAATGCTAAAAGATGGCATGAAAAAGACGGTGCGAGCATTTCGGATAAATGGGAAAGTGATGTATATGGACATCACGAAAGTATTTTTATCCACATACACTGAGGTTGAATGTTCGGCAACAAAATAAGGTGCGGTACCGCTGAGGATGCCATTAAAATCGACAGTATGGGTGATTCGTAAAATCCCTATAATCTGCTTGTAGGGAATAACCACCTGCGTCGTATCATCAACGCCCTAAGAGCCGTATCGCCTTTAGTGGTGTTTACTATGGCGTAAGTAGCGTCTGTACCTCTAGTAGATAACAATACCCTCATCGTGTTTATGACATCGCCGTTTGCATTTCTTAGGGGGGTTGATTTGTCAAAAACCGTTCTAAGTCTTTATCTGTATCAAGGGCTATTAGCGTATTGCCATATGCCTTAGCCTCTACCTGTTCAGCGTTTTTAGAAGTTGGTTTTTTTCCTGCATTTGTTTTTTATCTGTCATCAGGTTTGATGATTTTGCAATTTGCTTCCGCATGGGTGTTTTTTCATCATGATTAA
The DNA here is from genome assembly GCF_023336735.1 of Moraxella oculi. Taxonomy (GTDB): domain Bacteria; phylum Pseudomonadota; class Gammaproteobacteria; order Pseudomonadales; family Moraxellaceae; genus Moraxella; species Moraxella oculi. The sequence goes on from NZ_JAMBAQ010000003.1 coordinate 171,202, forward strand.
TATCTAGTTTGGTGTTAAGTTTGGTGGTTTTAAGGCTGGCAAGCTTGCCTTTATATTTAAGTTCATTTCGCTTTTTAGGGCTTTGTTGATCAGTTGAGTGGAATACAAAAGCAAAACCTTGTGATGGCGGTTTTGCTTTTTTTGGTGGCTTGAATTGAGGTTTTTTTAAACATCAATCACGGAAGCTGGCGAACAAATCGTATTCGCTGGCTTCATCAATCACGACGGTTAAGAAGTCGCCAACCCTGACGCTGTCATCAATGTTGTCAACATAAACATGACCATCAATTTCTGGTGCGTCTGCATAACTGCGACAAATAGCGATATTTTCTTCGACATCAATCTCATCAACCAGCACTACCAATTTTTGACCGACTTTTTCTTGAAGTTTCTCTTCGCTGATGGCCTGAGCGACCGCCATGAATCGCTCATAGCGATCTTGTTTTACCGCTTCTGGAACAGGGTTTGGCAAATCATTTGCTACCGCACCGTCAATCTCTGAATAGGTAAAGCAACCCACCCGATCAAGTCGAGCTTGTTTTAACCAAGTGAGTAAATACTCAAAATCTTCTTCTGTCTCCCCAGGAAAACCCACCACAAAAGTTGAACGAATTACGATGTTTGGACAAATCTTCCGCCAGGCATGAATGCGATCAAGGGTGTTTTCACTCATTGCAGGGCGTTTCATTGCTTTTAGGACATTTGGACTGGCGTGCTGAAACGGAATGTCTAAATAGGGCAATAGGCCACCTTGACCATTGCTTTTTGCCATACTTTCTGCCATGATTTGTACCACATGATCCACATGTGGATAAGGGTACACATAATGTAAGCGAACCCAAATGCCAAGCTTTGCCATTGCTTCACACATATCAAAAAACTTGGTTTTTAGTGGTTGACCTTCCCAAAAAGTGGTTTTGTATTTAAGATCCACCCCATAAGCAGAAGTGTCTTGACTGATGATGAGTAGCTCTTTTACGCCAGATTTTTTCAAGGCGACCGCTTCTTTCATCACGCTATCAATGGTGCGAGAGACCAAATCACCACGCAAGGAGGGAATGATGCAAAAAGTACAACGATGATTACAGCCTTCAGAAATTTTAAGGTAGGCATAGTGCTTGGGTGTTAGTTTGATGCCAGCATCATCAATCAAATCAATCTTTGGGTCATAAGCTTTATTTTTGATGGGTTTAGGAACATGATGCGTAACCGCCGAGATGACTTCTTCGTAAGCATGGGCGCCAGTGACTGCCAGTACGGCAGGGTGCATGGTGCGAATCTTATCAGCATCTTTGCCTAAGCAGCCTGTTACAATGACACGACCATTTTGATTGATGGCTTCACCAATCGCATCAAGTGACTCTTGTACTGCTGACTCAATGAAGCCACAAGTATTAACCACAACCAAATCCGCCCCATCATAGTCCTTAGCGACTTGGTAGCCTTCTTTGGTAAGTTCGGTGATGATTCGTTCACTATCCACCAATGCTTTTGGGCAACCTAATGATACAAAACCAATTTTTGGTGTGATGACATCACTCATTGATGTGGCAAGTTGGGCGGATTGCTCAATGCTGCGATTTTGGTTGTGATTGGCTTTATGATGAGTTGCTTTGTTATGATTTGGTTGTTTTGGATGAAAAGTTTGAACGGTCATGAGCTGTCTTATCGATGGCTGAATAAAGGAGTATGATAACATAAATACCGATCGCACATGCGACTTGGGTGGGCGATGGATAAGTAAAAAGCCCTAAATCAAAAGATTTAGGGCTTTTCAATAGTGGCGCAGCGGACGGGGCTCGAACCCGCGACCCCCGGCGTGACAGGCCGGTATTCTGACCAACTGAACTACCGCTGCGAACATGGTGGGCGGTAACGGA